>NZ_OEPW01000002.1:0-386862 GCF_900240235.1 Alistipes sp. cv1 | reverse complement strand
CGTGAATGTCATCACGATAGACATATTTTAGTTGCTCCGTCAGTTTCCGAATAAAACTTTCTTCTATCTGTTTTTCCCGATTCATAACAGTTTTAAAAGTGTGTATATTACACCTAAGTTGTTACAAATATAGCGATTAATTCGGGTTTCTACGATTTTTAAAGTATAAGAAAGAGTAGTATCGGATTATTTTGCTTTGTCGGACTATTTTCTTTATTTGATATAATAGTCACATTCGTATTGTTAAATGATTATACTATCCCCAAAAATAAATCTTCAATACCGCATAAAGCATTATCGCTTTCCGGCTGAAACAGATCGTGCGACGGGCCAGGCGCTTGATATGTGTACGGATGGTCAGATTGTTCCGTTCGATGTGGTTGGTGCCGCGGTGAGCAGTCCTATGGATTTCCGGGGAGATGAGGAATTTATATTGCCGGAGTTTATCCGTATAGATCAATCTGGCATTGGTCAGTTTATCGGTAACCTTACTCAGCGTTTCATTGGTACGAGGTCCAACAGAGAAACAGACGACGGATTTGTCAGCGCAGTTCAGAGCATAGGCCACCCAGATATGATCTTTTTTACGGCCGACAAAGATTTTGATTTCATCGACTTCATACTCTGCATTGGCTGTTACATGTGGAGCTGTTATATCTTTGGAGATGGAGATAATTCTTTTAATGAGAGTCGTCGTCGATATTTCCAGTAACCTTGCGATGCCTCTGATCCCGACGCCCTCTTTGATATATTCCGAGATCGTCCGGTTTAATTCCGGGATATAGGCTTGGTAAGAATAATCCGCCTGTTGTTTCCTATGGCAGTGTTTGCATTTATAGCGTTGCTTACCGTTTGCTTGATAACCATTTTTTATACAAGTTCCTCCGCAAAATTTGCAAGTCATTTTTTTCGTGCCCTAATCTGATACATGAAGGTTCCTATCCGGAACCCTCGGCCGATTTTCAGCCGATTTTTGGGCACAAAAATAAAGAAGACGACCCGAAAGTCGTCTTCTTTTTATGTTTTTCTTTAAGTCCTTGTAATGATTATCAGTTAGTTGCAGTTCTGTGCCCTAATCTGATACATTACCAGTTCAGCGGAGAGGACGGGATTCGAACCCGTGGAGCCAGTTGCCCAGCTCGGCAGTTTAGCAAACTACTGGTTTCAGCCACTCACCCACCTCTCCGTGGCCATAGCCTGAAATAATTACCGTGCAAAAGTATGGTTTACTTTTCAAAAACGCAAATCTTTTTTCGACGCGCGGAAAAATAAATCCCTAAAGTTCCGGACGGTCCCCGGCAGACCGGCTTTTTCGGAACGACTGCCCGTGCGTCACCGCACCCGACTCGCCGGACAAATCGCCCTCCGATCTAAAAAATAAATTTCGAACTGATCTCCCGATAATCGTGCACCCGTTCGATGACGTCGGCAAAAATGTCGGCCACGGTCAGCACGGTAAATTTCGAGGTATCTTCGTCTTTTTTCAGCGGAATCGTATCCGTTACGATCACTTCCGACAGTGCGCTGTTATTGATTCGGTCGTAGGCCGGCCCCGACAGTACCGGATGCGTCACGGCGGCGCGGACGCTCGAAGCGCCGAGCTCCATGAACATATCGGCCGCTTTGGTAATCGTGCCCGCCGTATCGATCATGTCGTCCATGATGATGATATTCCGGTCTTTGACCTCGCCGATCGCCGTAATTTTCCCTACGACGTTGGCCTTTTCGCGCTGCTTGTGGCAAATGATCATCGGCGCGTTCAAGTGCTGCGAATAAGCGTTCGCCCGTTTGGCCCCCCCCATGTCCGGCGCGGCGATCGACAGGTTTTCGATATTCAGATTTTTAATGTAGGGAACGAATATGCCGCTCGCATAGAGATGATCGACCGGGATATCGAAAAATCCCTGAATCTGGTCGGCATGCAGGTCCATGGTCATGATCCGGTCGACGCCGGCGGCACGCAACAGATTGGCAACCAATTTGGCTCCGATCGAAACCCGCGGACGGTCCTTGCGATCCTGCCGCGCCCAACCGAAATAGGGCATCACGGCGATCACCCGGTGCGCCGACGCCCGGTGCGCCGCATCGATCATCAGCAACAGTTCCATCAGATTGTCTGCAGGCGGGAAGGTCGACTGCACGATAAAAACGGTGCATCCCCGGATGCTTTCGTCAAACGCGGGCTGGAATTCGCCGTCGCTGAACTCCAAAACCTGGGAATCGCCCAGATCGACCCCGAAATTCGCAGCGATCTTCTCGGCCACGTAACGGGAACCACGGCATGAAAAAATTTTAAGCTTGTGAATTGCCATTATCTGAAGAATTTCATTTGCGCGCAAAGGTACGCCAATTTCGTGGAAAAAGGGGGATTAATTTTAACTTTTTATTCATAAAATATCGGAATCCGGCGCAAAAAGGCTGGGCGACAAATCCGAACGGTTTCATTCCGTATCCCCGACCGTCTCCAAACAATGTCCGATAAAATCGAGTACATCGTCCCGCCCGGTCTTTTTTTCGGAAGAGGTACGGAACACCGGCGGCAGCTCTTCCCATGTTTCCAGCATTTTCCGGCGGAATTTCGCCATATTGGACGACGTGCGGTCATCGGACTGTTTGTCGCATTTGGTGAATATCAACCCGAACGGCACGCCGTGTTCGCCGAGCATCCGGATAAAATCGAGGTCGATCTTCTGCGGATCGAGCCGGGAATCGATCAGCACGAACAGGAAAACCATCGCCTCCCGTTTCTGCACGTAATCGGTAATCAGCTTCGAGAACTCCCCGCGCTGGTTTTTCGAAACGCGCGCATAGCCGTATCCGGGCAAATCGACCAGATACCACTTCGCATTGATTTTAAAATGATTGATCAACCGGGTTTTACCGGGAGTCGAGGAAACTTTGGCCAATCCCGGACGATCGGTCAGCATGTTGATCAGCGACGATTTGCCGACGTTCGAGCGGCCGATCAGCGCAAATTCCGGCAAACCGTCCGTCGGACATTGGCTCAACTTCTGGCTGCTGACAGTAAAAACGGCGGAAGAGATGTGCATACGGACTGATTTTTTACAAAGGTAACGAAAAATCCGGGTTTCGCACGCCCTGCCCGCCGGAGGCGGAACACCGCTGCGGATTATTTTTTATCTTTGCACGTGACACGCCGGACCGTTCCCCGGATAAACGGGACGGAGCGGGATATCCGTCCCGGTGCCGGCTATCGTAAAAACGACGAATCATTCAAAAACGCAAAATTATGGCAACTGTAGAAACGATCTATCTGGGCGGTCTCCGTACCGAAGCCACCCATGTCCAGTCCGGAACGAAAATCCTGACCGACGCTCCGACCGACAACCACGGCAAAGGAGAAGCCTTCTCGCCGACCGATCTGGTAGCCACGGCGCTCGGAAGCTGTATGATGACCATCATGGGCATCGCCGCGCAGACGCACGGTATCGACATCGACGGCACGAAACTGCACATCACCAAAATCATGAGCGCATCGCCGCGGCGGATCGGCGAAATCGTCGTCGAAGTGCATTTCCCAAAACCGATCGCCGATCCGAAACAGCGCGAGATTCTCGAACGGGCCGCGGCTACCTGCCCGGTCGCCCAGTCGCTGCACCCGGACTGCAAACAGACCGTCAGCTACCGTTACGGCGAATAACCGCCGATCGACCGGTGCGCGGCGCCGGTTCGTCCGGCCCCGCGCTTTCTAAAAACATTATGCTATGTTCACTTTTACCATTGCATTGCTCGCCCTGATCGCAGGCTATTTTTTCTACGGCAAATTCGTCGAAAAAATATTCGGGGTCGATCCGGCGCGTAAAACGCCGGCCTATACGAAACAGGACGGCGTAGACTACATCCCGATGCCGACGTGGAAGATTTTCATGATCCAGTTCCTGAACATCGCCGGATTGGGGCCGATTTTCGGCGCGATCATGGGAGCCAAATTCGGGACGGCGTCTTACTTATGGATCGTGCTGGGCAGCATCTTCGCCGGCGCCGTACACGATTTTCTGGCAGGCATGATCTCGCTGCGCAACGGCGGGGAGAGCCTGCCGGAAACCATCGGCCGCTACCTGGGAGTCAACTTCAAACAATTCATGCGCGGCTTTACGGTGCTGCTGATGGTGCTGGTCGGCGCCGTATTCGTTGCGGGGCCGGCCGGTCTGCTGGCCAAACTGACCCCGGAGAGCCTCGACCTGTCGTTCTGGGCGACGGTCGTATTCGTTTATTATGTGCTGGCTACGCTGCTGCCGATCGACAAGATCATCGGCAAGATCTACCCGATATTTGCCATTGCATTGATATTCATGGCAGCAGGCATTCTTTTTATGATCTTCTGGCATCATCCCGCCCTGCCGGAACTGACCGACGGCATCGCCAATACGCATCCGGACGGCCTGCCGATCTTCCCGATGATGTTCATTTCGATCGCCTGCGGAGCGATTTCGGGATTCCACGCCACGCAGTCGCCGCTGATGGCTCGCTGCATGACCAATGAAAAATACGGCCGGCCGGTATTCTACGGCGCCATGATCACCGAGGGGATCGTCGCCCTGATCTGGGCCGCTGCCGCAACCTACTTTTTCCACACCGAAGAGGGCAGCGCGCTGTTCGCCGCCGGATCGGGGAACGACAACGCCGCCGTCATCGTCGACTCGATCACCAAAGAGTGGCTGGGCGTCGTGGGCGGCTTCCTGGCCATATTGGGCGTCATCGCCGCACCGATCACCTCGGGGGATACGGCTTTCCGCTCGGCCCGGCTGATCGTCGCCGACTTCCTGCGCGTCGACCAGAAACCGATCCTGAAACGGCTGATGATCTCCGTTCCGCTGTTCGTCGCGGGTTACATCATCCTGCACGCCAATTTCTCCGTACTGTGGCGCTACTTTGCCTGGTGCAACCAGACGCTGGCCGTCTTCACGCTATGGGCGCTGACGGTCTATCTGACCCAGAAACGCAAACCGTACGTTATCACGCTGATCCCCGCGCTGTTCATGACGGCCGTTTGCTCGACCTATATCCTGATCGCACGGGAGGGACTGCACCTGCCGCAAGAACTGGCCTACTGGCTCGGCGGAGCCGTTACCCTGTTCATATTCGTCCTGTTCCTCGTGTGGCGCAACAAATACCTGCGGCGGAACCCGACGATTTGACCGGTACGGATCATCAATCAAACGAAAAGGGATTTTCCGCATGAAAATCCCTTTTCGTTTGATCCCTGCCGCGGCCGTACCGCCGGCGCGAAAACGGTTCGCAAGCTAATTTCCGAAGACCCCGGCCAATGCAGCCCGGATCCGCTCGAAAATCTGCGGCGGCGGCAGCATCGTCCCGTCGTCGCCGGCGCAGTCCACCACCCGGAACCGGTCGTCGCGCTCCGCCTGACCGAGATACACCTCGCGCACCCGTTGCTGCAACGTCAGCGACGCCTCGTGAATATCCTTTTTTCCGTGCAAATAACCGCGGTCGTCCCCTTCGCGCACCTCTTCGAGTTTACGCCGGGTAAATCCGAACGGAACGTCCAGAAACAGCGAAACGTCCGGCTGCGGAATTTTATGATAATCATACTCCAGATCGACGATCCAGTCCCGCAACCGCTCGCGGGACGCCGCATCTCCGATTTTGGCGCACTGGTACGCCACGTTCGAATAGACGTAACGGTCGAGGATCACGAATTTCCCCTCGTCGAGCCACCGCCGGATCACCGGCGCGGCGTCGGCGCGGTCGCCCGCGTACAACAATGCGACCACATACGGATCGACGGCATCCACTGCTCCCAATTCGCCGCGCAGAAAGCGGGCGATCAACTCGCCGTAAATCGGCGCGTCGAAACGCGGGAAATGCAAGTATTCGTAACGCAGGCCGCGCGAAGCGAGCAACTGCTGCAACAGGTCGATCTGGGTCGATTTTCCGGCTCCGTCGAGCCCTTCGAGAACAATCAGCGACATATTTATTGATTCGGTTTCTATCGTTTACCGCCGGGGCTACGCCCGCAGCATATCCAGCGCACGGATCAGTCCGTCCGCGAAAACATCCACTTCTTCGATCGTATTGTACATCGCCAGCGACGCGCGTATCATCGACGTGATGCCGTAGTGCGTCATCACCGGTTCGGCGCAATGCGTTCCGGTGCGTACGGCCACGCCCAGCTTATCGAGAATCATCCCCGCATCGTACGGATGCACTCCTTCGGCGCCGAACGACACGATGCTGCATTTCCCGGGCTGCGTCCCGTAAATCCGCACGCCGGGGATTGCCGAAAGACGCTGCGTTGCATAATCTTTCAGCGCCGTTTCATGGCGGTGCGCCGCCTGCAGGTCGATCCCGTTCAGGTAACGGATCGCCTCGGCCAGTCCGATCGCTCCGATATAGTTCGTGGTTCCGGCTTCGAATTTCAGCGGCAGTTCGGCATAGGTCGTCCCGGAAAACGACACGGTCCCGACCATATCGCCGCCGCCCATAAACGGCGGCATTTCGTCCAGCAGACGCTCTTTCCCGTACAAGACGCCTATTCCGGTCGGCCCGTATAACTTATGGCCCGAAAACGCGTAAAAATCACAATCCAATGCCGCGACGTCGACTCCGCCGTGAACAATTCCCTGACATCCGTCGACCAGCACCGGCACGCCGCGGTCATGCGCCATAGCGATTACGGCAGACAGGTCGGGGCACGTTCCGAGTACGTTGGAAGCCTGCGTGACGCAGACGATCCGCGTGCGGTCGTCGATCAGTCCGGGCAGTTTCTCGATTTCGAGCCGGCCGTCGTCCGCGAACGGCACCACGCGCAGTTCCGCTCCTTTCCTCCCGCAGATCAACTGCCACGGAACGATGTTCGCATGATGCTCCATCTCGGTCGTGACAACATTGTCGCCGGGTCCGATATAACGCTCCCCGAAGCTATACGCCACCGTATTGATCGCCGCCGTAGCTCCAGCCGTAAACACGACCTCGCGCGTCGAACCGGCCCCGATAAACGCCGCGATGTCCCGCCGCGCGGCCTCGTATTCGTCCGTACAGGTTTCGCTCATAAAGTGCAGGCCCCTGTGTACGTTGGCGTTCATCTCGCGGTGCAGGTAATCGACCTTATCGATCACCGCATACGGCTTCTGGGCCGTAGCGCCGTTATCGAAATAGACCAGCGGCTTACCGTAAACCCGGCGGGAAAGCACCGGAAAATCGGCGCGTATTTTCTGAACATCGAATTCCATTACATCCGTTCGATTTTATCCGCGGCCAGCCGTTCGATCCGCTCGGTCAGGCCTTCGACCGGCGTCCGCTCGACCACCTGATTAATGAAACCGGCCATTTGCAGCCGCCGCGCCGTCTGCTCGGGAATCCCACGCTGGCGCATGTAATAAACAGCCTCTTCGCTCAACTGCCCGACGGTGGCCCCGTGGCTGCATTTGACGTCGTCGGCATAAATTTCCAGTTGCGGTTTCGCATAAATATGCGCTCGGTCGCCGAGCAGCAGGTTGTTGCTTTGCTGGTAAGCCTGCGTTTTCTGGGCGTCCTGCGCCACGTAAATACGGCCGCTGAATACGCCGGTTCCGCCGTCCGAAGCAATCCCCTTGAACACTTCGTAACTGGTGCAATCGCGCGAAATATGCCGGATATCGGTCGTAAAGTCGATATGCTGTCCCGCGCCGCTCAGCATCAACCCGTCGGTATGGTTCTCGGCTCCGCGCCCTTTCAGCGCGACATGCTGATCGCCCCGGATCAGCCGACCCTCCAGTCCCACCGATAGCGTATGCACGCGACTCGACGCCTGCTGCTCGGTGAAGCTGCCGGACACGATCGACGAACGGCCGTTCAGCCGGAACAGTTCGACGATATCGGCACGGGCGTCCTCGGCGGCAAAGACCTCGCGCACCTGGCAGTCGAAATAGGTCTCATCGCTCGCCGAACGGTTTTCGATCACCACCTGCGCCCGGCTTCCAGATTCGAAAACGAACAGGTTGCGGGCAAATCCGGCCAACGACTCGCCCTCGCTGTAATACGAGAACGAAATCACGAACGGACGCTCCGCCCGAACTCCCTGCGGCACGTATACGAACGCGCCGTCCTGCGCGAACACGGTATTGAGCGCCGACACGGCGTCGCCCTGCGACTCGGCAAGTTGGTTATAATAACGCTCCACCAGTTCCGGATAAGCTTTCGCGGCCGCAGCCAGCGACCCGAAAATTACCCCATTTTCGGATCGTGTCAGCGGTTGTTCCGACGTACAGAACCCGTTCAGCAACGAAAGCCGTTCGCCTTCGGTTTCCGGCATCGCCAAAGCCGCCGACGGATAGGACGGAGTGAAATAACGTTCGTATTCCTGCTGAAAAAGATTCCGCAAATCGGTGTAATGGTAACGGTCGCCGTACCCCGAACCGCGCGGCGGAATACCCAGCAGGTTGAACGTCTCAAGCGCTCCCGCGCGCGGACGGTTCAACGGCGCGGGCAATCCCTCGCCGATGATGTCGGCACCCGCCAGGTACAGCTCCACCAGTTGTTTCTCCAATGAGCTTTCCATCGCTTATTTATATTCGTTGATCAGCCAATCGTAACCCTGCTCTTCCAGTTTCAGCGCCAATTCGCGGCCGGCCGAATGGATGATCCGACCGTTGTAGAGCACATGCACCACGTCGGGAACGATGTAATCGAGCAACCGCTGGTAGTGCGTAATGACTACCGTCGCATTGTCGGGCCGCTTGAGCTTGGCCACTCCGGTAGCCACGATCCGCAGCGCGTCGATGTCGAGCCCGCTGTCCGTTTCGTCGAGGATCGCCAGCTTCGGTTCGAGCATCGCCATCTGGAAAATCTCGTTTTTCTTCTTTTCTCCGCCCGAGAAACCTTCGTTGACGGCGCGGCTGGTCAGCTTGCTGTCGATCTCGACCACCTTGGCCTTCTCGCGCATCATCCTCAGGAATTCGGCCGACGATAGCGGCTCCAACCCCTGGTATTTGCGCTTCTCGTTGACCGCATACTTCAAAAAATTGGCCATGCTGACGCCGGGAATTTCGACCGGGTACTGGAATCCGAGAAACAGTCCCGCCCGGGCCCGGTCTTCGACGCTCATATCCAGCAGGTTCATTCCGTCGAACGACACCTCGCCTTCGGTCACTTCGAACCGTTCGTTCCCGGCCAGCACCGAAGCCAGCGTACTTTTGCCCGAGCCGTTCGGCCCCATGATCGCATGCACTTCGCCGGCCCGCACCGACAGGTCGATTCCTCTGAGTATCTCCTTGCCGTCTACTACGGCGTGCAGATTCTTAACCTCCAACATATAAAGTATCTTTTAAGCGGTAGTCCGCACTCCGTATCCCCGGAGCGCGAATGTCCGATCCGTTAATCTCCTCTTTCGTCCGGCGGCGAAACGGCCCCGCCTTCGTTCTGCATCCGGCGGCTTTTTTTCAACGCCTGGTCGATGATGTAGAGCAACTGTCCGTTCACGCTGCGAAACTCGTCGGCGGCCCACTTCTCGATCGCTTCCATCCGCCGGGAATCGATCCGCAGTACGAACGTTTTTTGTTTTATCTCTTTAGCCATCCGCCTTGTCTCTCTTCGCTACTGGTGCAGCGTTCCGGTATTCACGACCGGCTGCGCCTGTTCGTCGGCACAGAGCACCACCAGCAAATTACTTACCATCGCCGCTTTCTTATCTTCGTCGAGATCGACCACCTTTTCGGCGGCCAGCCTATCGAGCGCCATCTGCACCATCGTCACCGCTCCCTCCACGATCTTTTCGCGGGCCGAAATGATCGCGGCAGCCTGTTGCCGGCGCAGCATCACCGCGGCGATCTCCGGCGCATAGGCCAGGTAATTGATTCGCGCTTCGACCACTTCGATCCCGGAGATCGCCAGCCGCGAATTGAGTTCGTGCTCCAACCGATCGTTGATCTCCTCGCCGCCGGAACGCAGCGTCACTTCGTCGGACGACTCGTTGTTATCGTAGGCGTACTCCCCGGCCAGACTCCTCAGCGCCGCATCGCTCTGCACGCTGACGAAATTCTGGTAAGCGGCCATCCGCGACGCCAGCGTCTCGCGCTGCTGCACGGCGACCACGCCGCCTTTCACCGGAACCGCCCTGACGCCGGACGTTTCCTGGCTGTCGATCTCGAACATCGCTTTATAAGTATCCTTCACCCTCCATACCAGCACGAGCCCGATCATCACCGGATTGCCGGCCTTGTCATTCACCTTGATCGGCTCGATGTCGAGGTTGCGGGCCCGGTACGTCATTTTTTTCTTCGCGTAGAAAGGATTCACCCACCAAAAACCGTTGTCGTTCAACGTCCCTTTGTAGACCCCGAAAAAAAGCATTACGCGCGCCTCGTTCGGCTCGATCATCATAAATCCCGGAAGACACAGCACGAACAGTAACAAACACAATCCGCCCCATACGGGCATCGCCTGCGTCAAGAGCCAGACGCCGCCCACGAGCAGCAATAACATGACTGCCAGCATCGAAAAACCGGACATCCGGAACCCGGCAAATTTCTTTTCATTCTTTTCCATAACCGCCCTTTTTAAAAGTAATATCAAAATGATATCACAATAATATGGAAAACGATTTACAAATCCAAATTTTCACCCGCGAAAATCATCCGACACTGCCTTCGAGGCTGATCGACAGCAATTTCTGCGCTTCGACGGCAAACTCCATCGGCAGCTTATTCAGCACTTCGCGGGCATACCCGTTGACGATCAGGCCGACGGCGTCTTCGGTCGACAGTCCGCGCTGGTTACAGTAGAACAACTGGTCTTCGCCGATCTTCGACGTCGTCGCCTCGTGCTCCACGACCGCGCTGCGGTTGTTCACCTCTACGTACGGGAACGTATGCGCCCCGCAACGGTCGCCGATCAGCAGCGAATCGCACTGCGAAAAGTTACGCGCGCCTTCGGCCTTCGGCGAGACCCTGACCAATCCCCGATAGCTATTCTGACTGCGGCCGGCCGAGATCCCCTTACTGACGATCCGGCTGCGGGTATTCCGCCCGAGATGAATCATCTTGGTTCCGGTGTCGGCCTGCTGGAAATTGTTCGTCACCGCCACCGAATAGAATTCGCCGACCGAATTGTCGCCGGCCAGAATACAGCTCGGATATTTCCACGTCAACGCCGAACCGGTTTCGATCTGCGTCCACGACAGCCGGGCGTTCTCGCCGCGGCACATGCCGCGTTTGGTCACGAAATTATAAATTCCGCCATTGCCGTCCTTATCGCCCGGATACCAGTTCTGCACGGTCGAATACTTAACCTCGGCGTCCTTCATCACAACGATTTCGACGACGGCGGCATGCAGTTGGTTTTCGTCGCGCTGCGGCGCGGTACACCCCTCCATATAGCTGACGTAAGCTCCTTCGTCGGCCACGATCAGCGTCCGTTCGAACTGGCCGGTTCCGGCCGCGTTGATCCGGAAATAAGTGCTCAGCTCCATCGGGCAGTGCACTCCTTTGGGAACGTAACAAAACGAACCGTCCGAGAAAACGGCCGTATTCAGCGCGGCGAAGAAATTGTCGGTGTACGGAACCACGCTGCACATGTACTTACGCACCAGCTCGGGATAGTCCCGCAGCGCTTCCGAGAACGAACAGAAAATGATTCCTTTTTCGGCCAGCGTTTCGCGGAACGTCGTTTTGACCGACACGGAGTCCATCACCGCGTCGACCGCCACGCCCGCCATCAGCATCTGTTCTTCGAGCGGCACGCCGAGCTTATCGAACGTCGCCTTCAGCTCCGGATCGACTTCGTCCATACTGGACAGTTTCGGTTTCTGCTTCGGCGCGGCATAATAAATAATATCCTGAAAATCGATCTCGGGCAGATCCAGATGCGGCCAGCGCGGCATCGTCATCGTCAACCAGTGCCGGTAAGCCTTCAGCCGGAATTCGGTCATCCACTCCGGCTCGCCTTTTTTGGCCGAGATCATCCGGACGACCTCCTCGCTCAATCCTTTGGGAATGGTTTCGGTATCGATGTCGGTCACAAAACCGTACTTATACTCACCGTTGGTGACTTCGTTCAGTATATCGTCTTTCTCTTCCATCCGACTTAATTTTAAGAATCAATCCGGGAAACAATCCATAATTTCCGCAAAGGTAAACCACAAGAAGCTATCCTGCAAAATTATGTCTTCCTGCGAAATGCCCATGCAGAATTTAAGCCAAAAAACGCGAGCCGCCCCGTTCCCCGGAACAAAACGGTCTCTCTCCTCCGTACCCGCCGCCGACCCGGTATGTTCCGCTTTCTCCGAAAAAACCGTCCTTCACATCGCCAATCCTTCTTCAGGATACAATAGTACTCAATTTTTTACACTTTTGCAGACAAAATCATCCCCGATCCGACTCTTCCCGACGATTCTCCGGCAACGTCCGTTGCGCACGCATAAAAAGGCCCGGCGGAACTCCGTCCGCCGGGCCGAAACCGGAAAGCCTTCCCGGCCCTTATCAGCCATGCTCAGCAACTATTGCTGCGGCATGCTTTTGAACAGTTCGTCGTATTTCTTGAAGTTCTCCATCATCGCGGGAGAAGTATCGCGCAGGCGGAAATAAACGCTTTTCAGCAATTCGACGGTCGTAGGATCGTCCGGCTTGGCCACATGCGCTTTTTCGAGCGGAGCAAGTATATCCACATAAGCCTGATCGACCTCCTTCATCGCCGCATCGCGTTCTTCGCGGCTGGTGAACGATTTTTTGTTGAATTCCTCGGTTTTCAGGTCGGCCTGACGGATCAGCATCAGCGAATAGTTGAAATTATTCGTGAATTCGTCCGGAGCCAATTCGAGCGCCTTGCCGAAAGCCTTCAACGCTTCCGGCGTATTGCCCAGTTTGTCGTAAATAGTACCCAAGCCTGCCCACAACTCGGCATTGTTCGGATCGTTGGCAATACCCTGCTGGATATAAGGAATAATGGTATTGGGATCTTCGCCCGTCTCCGAATACAGCACGATCAGCTGTTCGAGGATCTGGTTGTTTTTAGGATATTTGCCAAGGCCGGTAACCAATGCCTCTTTCGCTTTTTCGAAATCCTTCTGCGCCCGGTAGCAGTGATACAAATAATAGTAAGCCTCCCCGTTGCTTTCGTAACCGTTGGCGATCGCATCGTTCAAGTATTTGACCCCCTTGTCGAATTTGCCGGTGAGCGTATACAGGTAGCCGGCATTGAAACAGCAGACCGTATCGATTTTGTTCAACGGAGCCTGATTCTGCACATCGTAAGCCGCGGCGAACGCATCGGCCGTCGGGTCGAATTCACGCATGACATACAGGTTGTCGGCATCCTGCTTATAAGCGTCCGCAATCTTTTTGAATCCCTCGGCAACCTTTGCCTCCGCATCCTTCGGTTCCAGCTCGTAAGCCTTCTTATAGGCAGCCGCAGCCTTTTCGAGCGCATTGTCGACAATCGTTTTTTTCATTTTCCAGAAATAAACGGCCCCGTCTTTCAGGTAAAGATCGAAATAGGGATACGACCATTTCACATACTCGGTTCCGGCTACATTCTCGGTTCCTTCCTCAGGCTTCGGGAAAAGAACCTGCGCGGTCAGTTGATCCAGTCCCCGATACAGTCCGGTAGCCGCAACCGTCCCGGCTTCCAGGTAAGCATTTCCCAGATCGATCCAGGAACTGGCCCGCGCGCCCCGTTTCGGAGTCTGGCTGTCGAGCTCCAGCTTTTCCACTTTCTTAATAATGGCGGCCTCGTCGAACTTGGCCTCCTGTGCCTGCGCGGTACCCGTAATTCCCAGCGCGGCAACTGCAACGAACAAAAACAGACGTTTCATGATTCAGCTTTTTAATAATTATTCAATATTGTTTTCAGAGGCGTCCGCCGTCGGTTGAGCACCGTTCCCGCCGGACTCTTCTGCGACTCCTGCCTCGGAATCGTTGTCCTCCTCGCTCTTGGGTACCGGAACAACGGAAGCGATCGCATCGTTATTGCGCAGGTTGATCACTTTCACACCCTGGGTGGCGCGGCCGGCCAAACGGATATCCCCGACCGGGATACGGATCGTCAGCCCCGATTTATTAATGATCATCAGATCGTTCTCGTCGGTCACCGACTTGATGGCGATCAGCTTGCCGGTTTTCTCGGTAATCTGCAGCGTCTTGACCCCTTTCCCGCCGCGGTTCGTAATACGGTAGTCGTCCAGGTCGGTGCGTTTGCCGTAACCGTTTTCGGAAACGACCAGAATATCCTCCTTGACATCCTTTTCGACACAAATCATGCCGACCACCTCGTCGTCGTCGTCGATGGTAATCCCCTTGACGCCGGCGCCGGTACGACCGATCGGACGGACGACCTCTTCGTTGAAACGAATCGCTTTGCCGTTCTTCGCAGCGATAATCACTTCGCTGTGCCCGCTGGTCAGCACGGCTTCGAGCAATTGGTCGCCCTCTTTGATCGTGATGGCGTTCACGCCGTTCTGCCGTGGACGCGAATAGGCTTCGAGCAGCGTTTTTTTCACGATACCGGCTTTGGTACACATGATGATATAGTTGCTGTTCACATACTCCTTATCGTCCAGGCGACGGACGTTGATGTAGGCGCGCACCTTGTCGTCCGGCTCGATTTGGATCACGTTCTGGATCGCGCGGCCTTTCGAAGCCCTCGCCCCTTCCGGAATCGCATAAACTTTCAGCCAGTAGCAACGTCCTTTTTCGGTGAAGAACAACATCGTGTTGTGCATCGTGGTCACATAGATGTGCTCGATAAAGTCTTCGTCGCGCGTCGCGCTGCCTTTTACGCCGACGCCGCCGCGGTTCTGCGTGCGGTACTCGGTCAGCGGCGTCCGTTTGATATAGCCCATATGCGAAATGGTAATCACCATTTCGTCGTCGGCGTAAAAATCTTCCGGATTGAACTCCTCGGCGCTCAGCACGATCTCCGTGCGACGCTCGTCGCCGTATTTTTCCTTGATCTCGATCATCTCGTCGCGGATGATCCGCATCTGCAACGCTACGCTTTCGAGCACCTCTTTATAGTAGGCGATCCGCTTGCAAAGCTCGTCGTACTCCTGTTTCAGCTTATCGCGTTCGAGACCGGTCAACGCCCTCAGACGCATGTCGATGATCGCAGTGGCCTGCACTTCCGACAGCTCGAACCGGTTTATCAATGCGATCTTGGCTTCGTCCGGGCTTTGCGAACTGCGGATGATATGGATCACCTCGTCGATATGATCGACGGCGATCAGCAAACCTTCCAGAATGTGGGCCCGTTTTTCGGCCTGCGCCAGGTCGTAACGCGTACGGCGCACCACCACATCGTGCCGGTGCTCGACAAAATAGCGGATCAAATCGCGCAGGTTCAGCAACATCGGCCGTCCGTCGACCAGCGCGATGTTGTTGACCGGGAACGACGTCTGCAGAGCCGTGTACTTGAACAGGTTGTTCAGCACGACGCTGGCGACCGCATCGTGTTTGAGGATCATCACGATACGCATCCCGTTCCGGTCGCTCTCGTCGTTGATGTAGGCGATTCCCTCGATTTTCTTTTCGTTGATCAGGTCGGCGATCTTGCGGATCATCTCGGCCTTGTTCACCATGTAGGGAATTTCGGTCACTACGATGCACTCGCGGCCGGTAGCCGTATGCTCGATCTCGGTCTTCGCCCGCATCATCACGCGGCCGCGGCCGGTTTCATAAGCCTCCTTCACGCCCTCGTAACCGTAGATAATCCCTCCGGTCGGAAAATCGGGAGCCTTGATATGCTTAATCAGGTCGGCCACTTCGATATTCGGATCGTCGATATAAGCGCAAATCGCGTCGATCGTGTCGGACAGGTTGTGCGGCGGCATGTTGGTCGCCATCCCGACGGCGATCCCCGACGCGCCGTTGACCAGCAGCAATGGGATCTTGGTCGGCAGCACGGTCGGCTCCGGAATCGTCTCGTCGAAATTCGGACGAAACTCGACGGTATCCTTTTCGATATCGGCCATCACCTCGTCGGCGATCTTTTTCATCCGGGCCTCCGTATAACGCATGGCAGCCGGACCGTCGCCGTCGACCGAACCGAAGTTCCCCTGCCCGTCCACCAGCATATAGCGCAGGCTCCACTCCTGTGCCATACGCACCATCGCTTCGTAGACCGACAAGTCGCCGTGCGGGTGGAACTTACCGAGCACGTCGCCGACGATTCTCGCCGACTTACGGTGCGGTTTGTCCGAATAGAGATTCAGTTCGTTACTCATGTCGTACAGAATCCGGCGGTGAACGGGTTTCATGCCGTCCCTCACATCCGGAAGCGCACGGGACACGATGACCGACATCGAATAATCGATGTAGGCCGATTTCATCTCCTCTTCGATATTGATTTTGATGATTCTTTCGCTTGTTCCTTCTTCTGCCATGATTTGAGCTTATAGTCCTTTGTTGTGAAGCGATGAGTCGCCTTCGTTTTAGGTCGCTAATTTACGCATTTTTTGGACAAACGCAAAATACGCCCCTAAAAACGCGTTTAACGGGGATTTTTGCCGCGCCTTTTATTGCTTATAACGTAAAAACCCGGGCAAAAGTTCGTCAAACGCGCTAAAAAAGGGCAAAAAACGGATATATTATCCTAAATTTGCATGAAACCCGTATCCCATGAGACCGATCCGCCTGCTGTCCGTCCTGCTGTGCGCCGCCGCATTTTGCTGCGAGACGGCGGCCGGAACGGAACCCGACCGCATCCGGATCGCCTGCTATAACGTCGAATCGCTATTCGACACGGTACCCGATCCGTCGGCTGGCGACGCGGAGTTCACCCCGCACAGTCCCCGACGCTGGAACACCGAGCGGTATCGCATGAAGATCAACCATATATCGCGCGTGATCGACGACCTCGACGCCGACCTGCTGGCGCTCGCGGAGGTCGAAAACGAAGCGGTCGTACGCGACCTGATGTACGCCATGCGGTCGGACTACAATTACATCCACCGCAACAGCGGCGATCCGCGCGGCATGGACGTGGTGTTGCTGTATCGGGGCAGCCGCTTTTTTCCGACGCGCGTCCGGCAGGTTTTCGGCCGAGGGCTGACGCGCAGCCTGCTTACGGTAGACGGGGAATTGCTCGGCGAATCGGTTACGCTGATCCTCTGCCACCTGCCCTCGCAGATGAACGCCGCGCGCTACCGCGCCGAGGCGTTCCGCTCGCTGCGCCGGACGGTCGATTCGCTGCTGACCGGCTCGCCGCAACGGAAATTGGTCGTTCTGGGCGATTTCAACGCCGAACCCGACGCTCGCGAATCCCGTAAAATCCTGCACGTCCGACCCGAAACCGCTCTCCGAAACGCTCCGGCCGACCCGTCCGCGCTCTACACGCCGTTCGTCGGCCTGCGCCGGCAAGGCTACGGCACGCTGGTTTACCGCGACCGTCGGCAGTTGTTCGACTACATTCTGGTCAGCGGGGCTTTCGCTTCCGGAAACGGCCTGCGCTACGGAGGCCGTTGCGGCATTTTCGTCCGGGACTACCTGATCCACCGGTCGGGCCCATGGAAAGGCTATCCGATCCGGACTTTCCAAGCCGGCCGGTACACCGGAGGATACAGCGACCATCTGCCGGTATTTCTGGACTTTGAAAACAAAAAACCCGAATCGCCGGAAGTCCGATAAATTTTTGCAGATATTAAATTAAATCATTACTTTTGCACACCTATTTACCGGCTCGCCGCTTTTTTACCGAAAGCGGTCGTATTTATTTAAAAAATTCAATAACTACAAATAAATTCAAAACGGATTAAACGTAAAAAGAAGATGCCAAACGTAAAAAGAGTTTACACCTTCGGCAACAAGAAGGCCGAGGGTAACGGAAAGATGAGAGAATTGCTCGGAGGAAAAGGAGCTAACCTCGCGGAAATGAACCTGGTCGGTATTCCGGTTCCTCCGGGATTTACCATCACCACCGAGGTCTGCACCGAGTACTATCAGCACGGTAAGGAAGAAGTGATCAAGATGATCAAGCCCGAAGTCGAAGCCGCCATGAAACAGGTCGAGAAGAACATGGGCATGGAGTTTGGCAGCAGCACGAATCCGCTTTTGCTGTCGGTACGTTCGGGCGCGCGCGCTTCGATGCCGGGTATGATGGACACGATCCTGAACCTCGGCTTGAACGACGAAGCCGTCGAAGGCATCGCCAAGAAGACCGGCAACGCGCGTTTCGCATGGGACTCGTACCGCCGTTTCGTACAGATGTACGGCGACGTGGTGATGGACATGAAACCGCAGAGCAAAGAGGACGTCGATCCGTTCGAAGAGATCATCGATGCGATCAAGGAGGAAAAGAAAGTAAAGAACGATACCGAACTGACGACCGACGACCTGAAAGAACTGGTAAAACGTTTCAAGGCCGCCATCCTGAAGAATACCGGCAAAGAGTTCCCGACCAATCCGTGGGAACAGCTCTGGGGCGCCATCTGCGCCGTATTCAGCAGTTGGATGAACGAGCGTGCGATCCTGTACCGCAAGCTGAACAACATCCCGGCCGAATGGGGCACCGCCGTAACCGTACAGGCGATGGTATTCGGTAACATGGGCGAAACGTCGGCTACCGGCGTGGCCTTTACGCGCGACGCCGCTACCGGCGAAGACATTTTCAACGGCGAATACCTGGTCAACGCACAGGGCGAAGACGTGGTAGCCGGCATCCGCACGCCGCAGGAGATCACCCTCGAAGGTTCGCGCCGCTGGGCCGAACTGCAGGGCATTTCGGAAAGCGAACGCGCGCTGAAATATCCGTCGCTCGAAGAGGTGATGCCCGCCGCGTTCAAAGAGCTGAACGAAATCCAGCAGCACCTCGAAAACTATTTCCGCGACATGCAGGATCTGGAATTCACGATCCAAAACGGCAAATTGTGGATGCTGCAAACGCGTAACGGCAAGCGTACCGGCGCAGCCATGGTTCGTATCGCGATGGAAATGCTCAAAGAGGGTCTGATCGACGCTCCGACCGCCGTTCTGCGCGTGGAACCGGCCAAGCTGGACGAACTGCTGCACCCGGTATTCGACAAGAAAGCGCTGAAACAGGCCAACATCATCGCAAAGGGACTGCCCGCCTCCCCGGGCGCCGCTTCGGGGCAGATCGTATTCTTCGCCGACGACGCCGAAAAATGGGCCGAACAAGGTAAAGAGACGATCCTCGTCCGCATCGAAACCTCTCCGGAAGACCTGAAGGGCATGAACTCCGCAAACGGCATCCTGACCGCGCGCGGCGGTATGACTTCGCACGCGGCCGTCGTTGCGCGCGGCATGGGCAAGTGCTGCGTTTCGGGCGCCGGCGACCTGCAGATCGACTACAAGGCCCGCACGATTACCGTAGGCAACAAAAAATACAAAGAAGGCGACTGGATTTCGCTGGACGGATCGACGGGCATCATCTACGAAGGCAAAGTGAGCACGATCGACGCCGAAGTGAGCGGCGATTTCGCCAAACTGATGGAACTGGCCGACGAATACGCACGCCTGAAGGTGCGCGCGAACGCCGACACGCCGCGCGACGCGCAGACCGCGTTCAAATTCGGAGCTCAGGGTATCGGCCTGTGCCGTACCGAGCACATGTTCTTCGAAGGCGACCGCATCAAGGCCGTACGCGAAATGATCCTGGCCGACGACGAAGCCGGACGCCGCAAGGCGCTGGCCAAGCTGCTGCCGATCCAGCGCGGCGACTTCGAAGGTCTGTTCGAA
This sequence comes from Alistipes sp. cv1, assembly GCF_900240235.1. Taxonomy (NCBI): domain Bacteria; kingdom Pseudomonadati; phylum Bacteroidota; class Bacteroidia; order Bacteroidales; family Rikenellaceae; genus Alistipes; species Alistipes sp. cv1. The sequence goes on along the minus strand of NZ_OEPW01000002.1, from coordinate 367,222 downwards.
GCGATGAACGGGCTGCCCGTAACGGTTCGCCTGCTCGATCCGCCTTTGCACGAGTTCGTTCCTCACTTCGAAAAAGAGATGAAGGAACTGGCCGACGACCTGAAAGTTCCGTTCGAAACGATTAAGAACAAGGTCGAATCGCTGGCCGAATCGAACCCGATGCTCGGACACCGCGGTTGCCGTCTGGGAAATACTTATCCCGAAATTACCGAAATGCAGGCTCGCGCCATCATCGAAGCTGCGCTGAACACCCGCAAGAACAAGGGTATCGACGTACACGTGGAGATCATGGTTCCGCTGGTAGGCAACGTGAAAGAGCTGAAATACCAGAAAGACGTTATCAAGGCTACCGCCGAATCGGTATTCGCCGAACGCAACGACCGGATCGACTACATGATCGGTACGATGATCGAGATCCCGCGCGCAGCCGTTACGGCCAACGAGATCGCCGAAGAGGCCGAATTTTTCTCGTTCGGCACGAACGACCTGACGCAGATGACGCTCGGGTTCTCGCGCGACGACGTAGCGAAATTCCTGCCCGTTTACATCGAAAAAGGCATCCTGAAGCACGACCCGTTCCAGGTGCTCGACCAGGACGGCGTCGGCCAACTGGTGCGCGAAGCCGTATTCAAAGGCCGCGGCGTAAAACCGAAACTCAAGTGCGGTATCTGCGGCGAGCACGGCGGCGAACCGAGCTCGGTGGAATTCTGCCATTATGCCGGCCTGAACTACGTTTCGTGTTCTCCGTTCCGCGTGCCCATCGCACGTCTGGCAGCGGCTCACGCAGCGCTGAAACAAGGCGATAAATAATCGAAACGCTCCGGATCTTCCGGAACCCGGAAAGGGGCGGCGTCAATGACGCCGCCCCTTTTGTTTTTACGGCGAAAACGGAAACGATCCCGGAAAAGACGAAATATCAGGCCGGGTACCAACCCCTAATTTTCCGGCGCGCGCCGGAAAAGGACATAAAAATACCGGCGGCCGATACGAACCTCCGCGTGCCGGAAGTCAGGTTCGTATAAAAACACCCGTTCTTTCGAGGTAAGTTCAAAGAGAAAGGGAATCCCGTCGTTAAAAAAAGCCCGGTCCGACTTTCCGACAATACCCTCGCCATGACATTAATCGAAAAACCGAACCGGACCTTTTTCGTCTCAAAACTTCGTTTAATTCACTTTCATAAACACCCCTAATCAAGGGATATGAGCCGGATTACGCAATCCCAGTATGAAATCCGGTCCATATCCCCAAATAAATTATTCGATAAATTCTTATATAATAAAGAATATTATTATTTTATTACGTCAAAAGTATAGTTCCAAAAAGACGGAATCAATAGCATTCCATTCCTTTTTTATACCTTTATCCGGCAGGAAACGAAACAAACGAAAGATTTTGAAAAACAGAAAAAAGTGTCCGCCGACGCCGGAACGAACGTCCGGACAGGAAAATCAGGCGCCGGGGACGGCAGAACGCCCCCTGAAACCGCAGCGCAACGGGACGCTCGCTCCCGGCGCGGCGCGCGGTATTATCCGATCCGGCGGATGCAGGCGCCGAGAGCGTTCAGCCGCCCGTCGATATTCTGATACCCCCGGTCGATTTGCTCGACGTTCTGGATAATGCTACGTCCGTCGGCCGACATCGCGGCGATCAACAGCGCGACCCCGGCCCGGATATCGGGCGAAGTCATCGTCGTGGCGCGCAGCCGGATTTTATGGTCGTGCCCGATGACCGTCGCACGGTGCGGGTCGCACAGGATAATCTGCGCGCCCATATCGATCAGCTTATCGACGAAAAACAGCCGGCTTTCGAACATTTTCTGGTGGATCAGCACCGATCCCTTGGCCTGCGTAGCCACCACCAGGAAGACCGACAGCAGGTCGGGCGTCAAGCCCGGCCACGGCGCATCGGCGATGTTCATGATCGAACCGTCGATAAAACTCTCTATCTCGTAATGCTCGTGCCGGGGAATGTAGATATCGTCGCCGCGCTGCTCGAACTCGATTCCCATCCGCGCGAACTGCGCCGGAATGATCCCGAGGTTTTCGAACGAAACGTCTTTGATCGTGATCCGGCTGCGGGTCATCGCGGCCATGCCGATAAAGCTGCCCACCTCGATCATATCGGGCAGCAGCGTATGCGCGGTCCCGTGCAAACTTTCGACCCCGTCGATCACCAGCAGATTCGACGCGATCCCCGAAATCAGCGCCCCCATGCGGTTCAGCATCCGGCACAATTGCTGCACGTACGGCTCGCAGGCCGCATTGTAGATCGTCGTCCGGCCCTTCGCCAGCACGGCCGCCATGACGATGTTGGCGGTACCGGTCACCGAAGCCTCGTCGAGCAGCATGTAACATCCCTTCAGGTTTTTGCCCGAAACGGAAAAAAAGTTCGTGCCGGTATCGAAATCGAATTCGGCCCCGAGCTTCTGAAAACCGATGAAATGCGTGTCCAGCCGCCGACGTCCGATTTTGTCGCCGCCCGGCTTCGGGATGTAACCGACTCCGTAGCGCGCCAGCAGCGGCCCGATAATCATCACCGAACCGCGCAACCGGGCCGCCCGGTCGCGGTAGTCGTCGCTCTGCAGGTAATCGAAATCGATCTCCTTCGCCTCGAACGAGTAAGAGCCCTCGCCGAGCCGGTGGACGATCACCCCCATCTTTTCGAACAATTCGATCAGTTGCAGCACGTCGACGATGGCGGGAATGTTATGGATAATGACCTTCTCCGGCGTCAGCAACGTGGCGCACAATACCTGCAACGCCTCGTTCTTGGCCCCCTGCGGACGGATCTCGCCTTCGAGCGGCGTTCCTCCCTTCACTTCAAATGTTGCCATAAACAGTTTTCCGTATAACGATTGTCCCTGCATACGGGACGAATTTCAGTCAAATGTAACAATAAGCCGCAAATATTCCAAAAACGGCCGGCGCACCGCAAGCGCCCCTCTTAATCCTCGGAAGACTGACGCTCCCAGATTTTGGCGATCGTCGCGAACTTGTAACAAGCGTTCAGCACGGCATAGGTAAAACCAGCCTTCCCGTCGCGGAAACCGCCCTTGACGACATAGAACCGCAGGAACCGCCAGGAACACTTCGAGAAAGCCTTCCAGACCGAAAAACGCTGGTCGGCGCGGCGCAACAGCTCCTTATCGGAGTAGAGGTCGATCTTGGCGATCCGCGACGAGACGCTTTCGTTGGCCAAGTGCTCGACCGCCAATTCCCGCCGACGGCTCGGAATGGCGAATATCCCGCCGTCGATCACCGGACGGGCATGGATCGTTTCCGGCCAGTAGGTCTTCGACTTGCGGATCAGCCGGATGATGTAATCGGGATAGTCCCCGTGCATGAAACGCCCGAGAAAATAGTTTTTACGCGCCATTTTCAGCGCGGCGTAGCCCCGCTGCTCGGCCGTTTCGGCGAACCGGTACAGGTATTCCCGCAGCGCGTCCGGAACCACCTCGTCCGAATCGAGCACGAGCACCCACTCGTTTTCGGCCTGCGCAATCGCATAATTGCGGGCCGGCTCGACGATGCCCGTGCGCTCGTGGTAAACGATCCGGCAGCCGTATTTCTCGGCAATGGCGATCGTGCCGTCGGTGCTGTGCATATCGCACAGTACGATTTCGTCGAACTTTTCGACCGAGCGCAGGCACTGGTCCAGAAAGCGGTCCGAATTGAACGTATTGATAACCACGGAAATCTTCATAGCATTCGGTTTTTTAGCAGTTTTTTTTCGAAAACGGGACGCGGACGGCCGATCATTTTCCGGGCTTTTTGTCCGGAACTCCCTTACAGTCCGCCGCCGTGCAAGAAGCGCAGCCCGTCCCGGCGCACCCGTCGTCCGACGCGCACTCCCCGCGCAGGTTCTCCTCTTCGGCCCGCATCTGCTGCGCGGCGCACCGGATCCCCCGTTTTTTCATGTGTCGGTTCTCGCCAATCTCGGAATCCATATAGTGTCCCTTGAAAATAATCGTCAGCGACAACCCGATTACGAAAAAGGCGACCGCACCCGCGGCGATCAAGAAAATCAACAATCCGGACGACATAACTCTGTTTTTTGATTACTCCGATTCAAATCTTTACAAAGTTCGTACAAACGCCGCTAAAAACCAACAATATTTCGTCCGCCGGATAGAAAAAAGAGATTTTGTCCGGAAAGTTATATCTTTGTATATCGTAATCATTTGATAAACTCAACGTCGGAAACTATGAACAACCCGATCCGAATACTGCTGACGGCCGCGCTGTGCTTATTGACCGTCCATACGAGCTTCGCCCAGCAGGCCATACAGTCGCTCGCCGGAACATGGCGTTTCGCGCTCGATCCCGAAAACCGGGGAACCGACGGTTGCTGGTTCAATACGCGGTTGGCCGAATCCGTAACGCTTCCCGGCTCGTGCGAACAGAACGGTTTCGGCGTCAGAGCCGTTGAGCCGACCGTCGGGAAGCTGACCCGCGTCGTACGATACGAAGGGAAAGCGTGGTATCAGCGAGATTTCGACGTTCCGCAGAAGTGGGCCGGCAAACGAATCGAACTGTTGCTCGAACGCTGCCACTGGGAGTCGAACGTCTGGATCGACGGCAAGTCTGTCGGCACGCAAAACAGCCTGTCGGCGCCGCACCTGTACGACCTGGGCGCACTGTCGCCCGGCCGGCACACGCTGACCGTCTGCATCGACAACACGTATAAAATCCCGATCGGAACCTGGGCGCACGCGATCACCGAAGACACGCAGGGGAACTGGAACGGGATCGTCGGCCGCATCGAACTGCGGGCCACCGACCCGGTTTGGATTCGCGACGTGCAGGTTTTCGAAGACCATTTGCAGGTCAAATTAGGGAACAATACCGGGAAACCGGTATCCGCGACCGTGCAAGGTTCCTCCTGCTCCATTCCGGCCGGCGGAATCTCGGTAAAGCTGCCGTTCGCGCCGAACGCAAAGGCGTGGGACGAATTTTCGCCGGCGTTGCACGAACTGGACGTCGTGCTGAAAGCCGGGAAATACGGCGACCGCAAAACCGTTACGTACGGATTGCGGAAACTCGGCACGAAAAACAAACAGTTCACGGTCAACGGCAGGCCGACGCTGATGCGCGGCCCGGTCGACGAATGCGTCTACCCGCTGACCGGTTATCCGCCGATGGACAAAGCGGCATGGATGCGGGTGCTGTCGATCTGTAAATCATACGGGTTCAATTACATGCGTTTCCACTCGTGGTGTCCGCCGGAAGCGGCGTTCGCTGCAGCCGACGAATTGGGCTTCTTTTTCCAGGTCGAAATCCCGCTGTGGACGATGGACGCCCCGCATTTCGGACAGCATCCCGAACGCGACCGGTTCATCGTCGACGAACTGGATCGCATTCTGGAAGCCTATGGCAATCACCCGTCCTTCGCGCTGATGGCAATGGGTAACGAATCGGCCGGAACGCTCGGCGAACTGGTGCAGAAAGGACGTTCCGCCGATCCGCGGCGGCTCTACCGCTGTGAAAACGGCGACACGGAACAGGACGGCGATTTCTTCGAAACCGGACAACGCGGCATCGCAGGCCCGCGTACCGACTGGGACCGCTGGTCTGCCGGGGGATGGATCGCGGGCGGCGAGAACGACGGCGTGAACCGTACGACCGGCGCTCCCGTTCCGACGCTATCGCACGAAGTGGGCCAATGGGCCATGTACCCCGATTTCGACGAGATCGACAAATATACCGGCACGCTGCGCGCATACAATTACGAAGGATATCGCCGTTCGCTGGCCGAACGCGGAATGCTCGACCAGAACAAGGATTTCGCCCGGGCCAGCGGCCTGTTCAGCGTGCTGCTCTACAAGGACGAAATCGAAGCCAGCCTTCGCACCTATCCGCACGGAGGATTTCAGATTCTCGAAGCCCGCGACTACCCGGGGCAGGGCACGGCCATCGTCGGATGGCTCGACGCGTTCTGGGATTCCAAAGGACTGATCGAACCGAAAGAGTTCCGCCGTTTTTGCGGCCCGACGGTAGCTCTGCTGCAAATGCCGAAACGGGTTTACACCTGCGACGAAACGTTCAAGGCCGTTGCCGAAATCTCAAATTACGGCCCGAAAAACCTACCTATCAAACCGGAATGGACGCTCGCCGACGAGAGCGGCCGGACGATAGCCGGCGGCTCGTTGCCGGCGACCGTCGCCGAGACGGGAAAAGTCTCCGGACTCGGAGAAATCTCCGCCCCGCTGCGAACGGTCGCTGAGGCGGCACGCCTGACGCTGACGCTGAAAGCCGGCGGCACGTCGAACAGTTGGAACATATGGGTCTATCCGGCCCGGCAGCCGGAAACGCCGGCCGGAGTACGGATCGCCTACGAATACGATCGGACGACCCGCGACGCGCTGGCGCGCGGCGAACGCGTACTGCTGTTTTCCGACCCGACCAAAGGACTTTACAAAATCGACCGAGTGATGCTCGGGCCGGATGAAATCCGCCTGTTCGAAGTAAAACCGGGGCAGAATGCACTGGAGGGAACCTTCATGCCGGCATTCTGGAATATGCGGCTGTTCAATCAGGTAGGAACGCTCGGCATCCTTTGCGATCCGGCGCATCCGGCGTTCGACGGATTCCCGACCGAGGCGCACAGCGACTGGCAGTGGGCCGACCTGCTCGGACGGTTCTCGGCCGCCGAATCGTTCCGGACGGCCGGAGCTCCGCCGTCCTATTGCGACGAACGCGAAAAAACATGGGGCGACGTGCGCAATCGGTCGAAGGCGATCGTACTGAACGGCACGCCGGACGATTACCGCCCGATCGTACAGGTGATCGACAACTACGAACGCAACTACAAACTGGGTTCGATTTTTGAAACACGCGTAGGGCCGGGCAAACTGCTCGTCTGCGCGATGGATCTGGATACCGACGCGGCGAACCGGCCGGCGGCCCGGCAGTTGAAAAGCAGCCTGCTGAATTACGCGGCCGGCGACCGGTTCGACCCGCAGTTCGAACTGCCGGAGGAACTGCTGGAACGGGTACTTACTTTCGAAGACGAAAAATAAAACGAACGGAATATGAAAATCGTAATCGCCGGAGTCGGCGAAGTGGGCAGCCACCTGGCCAAAATGCTGGGCAGCGAATACCACGAAATAACGGTCGTCGACAACGACCCGAAACGGCTCGAGTCGATCGCCGGAATGGTGGACGTCATCGTCGTCGAAGGGGATTGCACGACTTTTGCGACCCTGAAAAAAGCGGCCGTCCGCAAAGCCGACCTGTATATCGCCGTACTGCCCGAAGAGACTTCGAACGTCGTGTCGGCGATGCTGGCCAAACAGCTCGGCGCCCGTAAAACGATCGCGCGGATCGACAACAACGAATACCTCGAACCGAACAACAAGGAGATGTTCATCAACATGGGCATCGACTACCTTTTCTATCCGGAGAAAGCCGCGGCGCAGGAGGTCATCAACCTGCTGGGGCATACCAGCACGACCGAATACGTCGACTTCTCGGGCGGCAAACTCTCGCTGGTAGTCTTCAAGATCGACGCCGCGTCGCCGCTGATCGACAAGTCGCTGATCGAGATCACCGGCGACCGCGACAGCCTGCCTTACCGCACGGTCGCCATTTCGCGCGACGGCGAAACGATCATCCCGCGCGGCAACGACCGGTTCCAGGAGGGCGACAACATCTATGTGATCGCGAACCAGAGCGCGGAAAAAGAGGTCGTCGCTTTCTCGGGCAAGACCGACATCGACATCAAGAACATGATGATCCTCGGCGGCAGCAAAATCGGGGTGCAAGTAGCCTCCGAACTGCAGGACGAAGTGAACATCAAACTGGTCGACTACACGCCCGAAAAAGCCTACAGACTGGCCGAACAGCTCGAAAGGACGCTAATCATCAACGAGGACGGACGCAATACCGACGCCATGATCGAAGAGGGCCTCAGCAACATGGACGCTTTCCTGGCCGTCACCGGGCGCGCCGAAACCAATATCCTGGCGGCAATGCTGGCCAAACGCCTCGGCGTAAAAAAAGTGATCGCCGAAGTGGAAAACCTCAACTACATCAACCTGGCCGAGAATATGGGTATCGACACGATCATCAACAAAAAACTGATCATGGCCAGCAACATCTTCCGGTTCACGATGAGCACCGACGTGCAGGCGATCAAGTGCCTGACCGGATGCGACGCCGAAGTGCTGGAATTCATCGTCAAACCGAATTCGCCGGCCACCAAGGGAAAAATCAAAGACCTCGATTTCCCGCACGACGCGATCATCGGCGGGATCGTCCGCGGCGACAAAACGTTCATCGCCGTCGGCAATATGGAGATCAACGCCTACGACCGCGTGGTGGTCTTTTCGCTGCCGTCGGCCATCTCGCGGATCGGCAAGTTCTTTAACTGACGATCCGTTTTTTTGATTATTTTGCACCCCCGTATTCCCGTCGAACGGAATACGATCCTGTAAAACAACGACTTTACCAATTATGCCTCTGCTCACACAGCTCGTACGCCTGTTTTTCCTACGCCGCCTACGGGAAATCGACCGCTTCCGGTCGCACCCTGCGGAAGTACAGCAACTACAACTGCAAAAACTGCTGCGACAGGCATCCGCAACCGCTTTCGGAAAGGAATACCGTTTCGACGAGATCCGCGACGGACGTCAATTCGGCGAACGGATTCCCGTGACGGACTACGCGGCGTTCGGCAGCTACATCGACCGTATCCGCCGCGGCGAGAACAACGTCACGTGGCCCACGGACATCCGCTGGTTCGCCAAATCGTCCGGAACGACCGCATCGAAAAGCAAATTCATCCCGGTCAGCCGCGAAGGTTTGCGGAATTGCCATTTGCGGGGTCCGATGGACATCGTCTGCATGGTCGCCGACCGCTATCCGGAAAGCCGCGTATTTTCGGGCAAAACGCTGACGCTCGGCGGCAGCCACCGGCTCGAAAATACCGGAGGGACGGCCCAGGAAGGCGACCTGTCGGCCATCCTGATCGAGAATACCCCGCGATTCGGCCTCCGGATGCGGGTTCCGAAACCCGAGACGGCGCTGATCGCCGATTTCGAACGGAAAGTCGAAGCGATCTGCCGGGAAACCGTCTCGCAGAACGTCACCTCGTTCGCCGGCGTCCCGTCGTGGAATCTCGTGATGCTGAAAAAAATACTCGAATATACCGGCAAGAACAACATCCTGGAGGTATGGCCGAACATGGAACTGTTCGCCCACGGCGGTATGAACTTCAAACCCTACCGCGAGCAGTACCGCCAGATCATCCCGTCCGACCGGATGAAATACATCGAAACTTACAACGCCTCGGAAGGCTTTTTCGCCATCCAAGACGATCCGGCGACCGACGACATGCTGCTGATGCTCGACTACGGGGTCTACTACGAATTCCTGCCGATGCAGCACCTGAACGATCCGTCGCGCGCAGTCCCGCTGGAAGGGGTCGAACGCGGCGTGAACTACGCCCTGATCATCTCGACCTGCAACGGCTTGTGGCGGTATATGATCGGAGACACGGTCGAGTTCACCTCGCTCGCCCCGTACAAGATCAAAATTACCGGCCGCACCCGCCATTTCATCAACGCCTTCGGCGAAGAGGTGATCGTCGACAACGCCGAAACGGCGCTGCAGGCCGCGTGCGAAGCCACCGGCGCCCGGATCGCCGAATATACGGCCGGCCCGGTCTACATGACCGGCCAATCCAAAGGATCGCACCAGTGGATCGTCGAGTTCAGCGTGCCGCCCGCCGACACGGAACGCTTTGCCGACGAACTGGACCGCGCGTTGCAGCAGGTCAACTCCGACTACGAAGCCAAACGTTTCAAAGATACCACGCTGCTGCGCCCCACGCTGACCGTCGCGCCGGAAGGCACTTTCTACCGCTGGATGAAAGAGCGAGGCAAAGTCGGCGGCCAAAACAAAGTCCCCAGACTCTACAACGACCGCACTTATATCGACCAATTAATCCGCCTGCTATGAACGAAATGAAATCCGCCGTTATCGTCGGGACGGCCTATCCGTACCGCGGAGGGCTGGCCGGAATCAACCAGACGCTGGCCCGCACGTTCATCCGTTGCGGCATTCGCTGCCGGATTTTCACATTCACGGTGCAATATCCTTCTTTTTTATTCCCAGGTAAGAGCCAGTATGCGGACGGCCCGGCGCCGGAAGGACTCGACATTACGCGGATGCTGAATTCGGTCAATCCGTTGAGTTGGATCCGCACCGGTCTGAAAGTACGGCGCGAACGGCCCGACGCGGTGATCGTTCGTTATTGGATTCCGCAAATGGCCCCGGCCCTGGGCACCGTATGCCGGATCGCGCGGCGAAAAGGGATCAAAACCATCGCGCTGCTCGACAACGTCGTTCCGCACGAAAAACGGCCGATGGACACGCTGCTGACCCGTTACTTCCTCGGATCGATCGACGGGTTCGTCTACATGTCCGAACAAGTGCACAGCGACCTGCAGTCGTTCCGACCGGACAAACCGGCCGTCTTCTCGCCGCATCCGATGTACACGAACTACGGCGAAAAAATCGAACGGGAAGAGGCCTGCCGCCTGCTGCGGCTCGACCCCGGACTGCGCTATACGATGTTTTTCGGTTTCATACGAGACTACAAAGGACTCGACCTGTTGCTCGACGCATGGGCCCTGCTCAGCGAACAGGGCAAAACAGCCGGACACCGGCTGATCATCGCCGGCGAATATTACAGCGGCAAGGAAACTTACATGAACCAGATCGAACGGCTCGGGATCGGGGACGAGATGATTCTGTTCGACTACTTCGTGGCCGACGAAGAGGTGGCCCGTTTCTTCTCGGTCAGCGACCTGGTCGTACAACCGTACCGTAGCGCCACGCAAAGCGGCGTAACGCAGGTGGCTTACTTTTTCGACGTCCCGATGGTCGTGACCGGCGTGGGCGGACTGCGCGAGATCGTCCCGGACGGAGAGGTCGGTTTCGTGGTCGACCCGAAACCGCAGGCCATCGCCCGGGCGATCGACCGTTACTACTCCGAAAACCTGTCCGAAAAATTCAGGGAGAACATCCGCAACTACAAAGTCCGATTCACCTGGGAACGGATGGCCGAAAATTTTCAAAAGCTTTACCGGACGATCTGCGAAAACGCGAAAAAAACCGAGAAAGCCGGATAAACCGGATAAAAATAATAAATTTGCAAAAATGTGTTTCCCGGAAAAAGATCCGGGCACCTCGAAAAATTTGAAATGTATATCGCCATTGCCGGAAATATCGGGTGCGGAAAGACCTCGCTGACCAAGATCCTCTCCGAAAGAACGGGCGCCAAAGCCTATTTCGAGGAGAGCGACAACCCGTATATCGGCGATTTCTACGACGACATGAACCGCTGGTCGTTCAACCTGCAGATCTACTTCCTGGGACAGCGCATCCGGCAAGCCAAAGAGATCTTGGCTACCGGCAGCGACCTGATCCAGGACCGTACGATCTACGAAGACGCGTATATTTTCGCCGCCAACCTGCACGAAAGCGGGCTGATGACCACGCGGGATTACAATACTTACCTGAAAATCTTTGACCTCGCAACGGGACTGATCGCCCGGCCCGATCTGCTGATCTACCTGAAAGCGAGCGTACCGACGCTGATCCACCAGATCCGCAAACGCGGCCGCGCCTACGAGATGAGCATACAGGAAGAGTACCTCGAACGGCTGAACCGGAAATACGAAGAGTGGATCGGCCGCAACTACGACGGAGAAATTCTGACGATCGACGTGGACCACACCGACTTTATCGCCGATCCGTCGTCGCTGGACGATCTCGTGTTACGGATCGGATCGTTCAAAAATACCGAAAAGGAATGACCCTGCCGCTGCCCGAACTTTTTCGCAGCCGGACGACGGAGTCGCTCGGGACTTCCGAAGCGGAACGATTGTTCGCCGCGCTGGACAACGGCGAATCGCCGGTCAGCATCCGTTTCAACCCCTACAAAATCGGGTCGCAACCCGGAGGCAGGCAGGTTCCGTGGTGCCGTTACGGCTACTACCTTGACGAACGCCCGCAATTCACGCTCGACCCGGCGTTCCACGGCGGCGCCTATTACGTCCAGGAAGCCAGTTCGATGTTCCTCGAAGCAATTTTCAGGCAGATTTTCGAGCCGGACGCCGCTCCCAGGATACTCGACCTGTGCGCGGCCCCCGGCGGCAAGACGACGCTTCTTTCGACCCTGGCCGGAGCCGAAGGCCTGGTCGTCGCCAACGAGGTGATCCGCCAACGGGCTTCGGTATTGGCCGCAAATGCGGTCAAATGGGGGATCGGAAACATCGTGGTGACCAACAACGACCCGGCGCATTTCGCCCCGTTCGAACACTATTTCGACCTGATCGCCGTGGACGCTCCGTGCTCGGGCGAAGGCATGTTCCGCAAAGATCCGGCGGCGCGCACCGAGTGGAGCGAACAGGGCGTCAAACTCTGCGCGGCACGCCAGCGACGCATCCTCAGCGACATCTGGGGTTCGCTGCGTCCCGGCGGAATCCTGATATACAGCACCTGTACGTTCAACGCCGCAGAAAACGAAGAAAACATCGCCTGGCTGTGCGGCGAATACGACTGCGAACCGGTCGAAATCGCCGTCGATCCTTCATGGGGCGTCGTAAAAGGAGAAACGGACGGGATCAATACGTTCCGGTTTTATCCGCACCGGGTGAAGGGAGAAGGCTTTTTCGCAGCCGTAATCCGCAAAAGCGACGGACGGCGGCGGGAACGTACGCCGAAGCCGCGCAAAGCGATCTTTTCGGCGCTCAATCGCCCCGAAACCGACATCCTGTCGCAATGGGTGGCCCAACCCGAATACATGCGCTTCGCGAAGGTCAACGGCACCGCCTACGCCTACTACCGGGAAGCGTTCGGAGCCGTCCGGCAGATTTCCGAGAGTCTGACGGTCATCCATTCGGGCATTCCCGCCGGACAGCTCTTCGGCGCGAAATTCAAACCCGAACATGCGTTGGCCCTGTTCCACGACGTATCGCGCGAAACGGTTCCGCAGGCCGAGTTCGACCTGCCGCAGACTCTCGATTACCTGCGTAAAAACGAAATCGACCCATCCCTGTTGCAGGAAGGCATCAACATGGTCTGCTACAACGGCCTGCCGCTCGGATGGATCAAACGGATCGGCGGACGGTGCAACAACCTCTATCCGAAAGAATCCCGGATCGCCGCGCTTTAAAAACCACCCGGTAAACGGCAGACGCAAAAAAACCGCGCGGATCCCTTCCGGAACCCGCACGGCGGCATTTATAAACAATTATTCCTAAGAATCAAACCAACTCGATACCCGCTTCGGAACATTCGCGGCGCATCGATTCCGGCCAGATACTGCTTTGTATCTCGCCGATGTGGGCTTTGCGCAGCAGGTACATGCACAACCGCGACTGCCCGATCCCGCCGCCGATCGTGCAGGGCAACTCCCCGGCCAGCAGCTTTTTATGAAAATAGAGATCGCGTTTGGCCTGTTGCCCGCGTATTTCGAGCTGCCGCGCCAGCGACGTCTCGTCCACGCGAATCCCCATGCTCGACACCTCGAAAGCGTTTCCGAGCACCGGATTCCACAGCAGCAGGTCGCCGTTCAGCCCGTTGTAACCCTCTTCGTTCGGCGTACTCCAGTCGTCGTAATCCGCGGCGCGGCCGTCATGCGGCTCGCCGTCCGAAAGGGCCGCGCCGATCCCGATCACGAATACGGCGCCGTATCGCCGTACGATCTCGTTCTCGCGCTCTTTCGGTTTTTTGCCGGGATACAGGTCGAGCAACTGCTGCGCATGGATGAAATGGATCTCCTCGGGCAGCGACGGAACCAACTGCGGAAACTCGACGTACAATTTGTTTTCGGTCACTTTGATCGCCTCGTAGATACGGCGCACCGTTTGTTTCAGGAAAGCGATGTTGCGCTGTTCGCGCGTGATCACCTTCTCCCAATCCCACTGGTCGACGTACAGCGAATGGATATTGTCCAGCTCTTCGTCCGGACGCAGCGCGTTCATATCGGTATAAATCCCGCGGCCGGGAGCCACTTTCATTTCGCCTAACTTCAGTCTTTTCCATTTGGCCAGCGAATGCACCACTTCGGCGCGTTGCTCGTTCATATCGCGGATCGGAAACGAAACGGGACGTTCCACGCTGTTCAGGTCGTCGTTGATCCCCGTTCCGGTCAGTACGACCATCGGGGCCGTCACCCGCAGCAGAGCGAGCTGTGCGGACAGGTTCTCCTGAAACATATCCTTTACATGCTTGATCGCCTTTTCGGTGTTCTCGACGTTTTCGAGCAGGTTGCGGTATCCGGAAGGTTTTATCAATGTCATCTTATCGGGCGTTTACGGTTATTTGACAACGATCAGGAAATAGTTCTTTTTTCCCTTTTGCACGAGCAGGTATTTACCGGAGATCAGGTCGGAGGCCGAAACGATCGCATCGACCGCGGTAACCTTCTCTTTGTTGAGCGATATGCCGCCTCCCTGGATCAGCTTGCGGGCTTCGCCTTTCGACGGGAAAACCGACGCATGTTCGGTGCACAGAGCGATGAAATTCACTCCGCCGGCAAGCGTCGAAGCCGGCACTTCGAACTGCGGAACTCCGTCGAAAACCTGTAGGAACGTCCGCTCGTCGATCCGGCGCAACGCATCGGCCGTCGCATTTCCGAATAGGATACCCGAAGCCTCGACCGCCTTGCGGTACTCCTCCTCGGAATGAATCATGCAGGTAATCTCGCGGGCCAGCGTCTTCTGCAACTCGCGCAAATGGGGCGCCTCCCGGTGCGCGGCGATCAGCGCATCGATCGTTTGCCGATCGAGCATCGTGAATATCTTAATATAACGTTCGGCATCTTCGTCGCTGACGTTCAGCCAGAATTGGTAGAACTGGTACGGCGACGTATAACGCGCATCGAGCCATACGTTCCCGGCCTCGGTTTTGCCAAATTTCGTCCCGTCCGCCTTCTTGATCAGCGGGCAGGTCAGCCCGAACGCTTCGCCGCCTGTTTTGCGGCGAATCAACTCGGTTCCGGTGGTGATATTTCCCCATTGGTCGGAACCGCCCATTTGCAATTTGCAGTTCTTATGCTGATAAAGATGCAAAAAATCGGTTCCTTGCACCAGTTGGTACGTAAATTCGGTGAACGACATGCCGTCGCCCTCGCCGCTGAAGCGCTTCTTGACAGAGTCTTTGGCCATCATGTAGTTGACCGTAATGCATTTGCCGATGTCGCGAATAAATTCCAGGAACGTGAAATTCTTCATCCAGTCGTAGTTGTTGACCAGTTCGGCCGCATTCGGAGCATCGGACTCGAAGTCGATCAGGTGACTGAGCTGCCTTCTGATCCCCTCCTGGTTGCGACGCAGGGTCTCCTCGTCGAGCAGGTTGCGCTCAAGCGACTTGCCCGACGGGTCGCCGATCATGCCGGTAGCCCCGCCCACCAGGAAAATGGGCTTATGCCCGCACCGCTGGAAGTGTTTAAGGATCATAATGCTGACAAGGTGCCCGATATGCAGCGAGTCCGCCGTCGGGTCGATTCCGACGTAAGCCGTCGTCATCTCCTTGTTCAATTGCTCCTCGGTTCCCGGCATGATATCGTGCACCATGCCCCTCCATTTGAGTTCCTCTACAAAATTCATCGGTTTTATGTGCTTTTAGCAGATTTTTAGTGGATCGTTCGCGGCCGGCTGCCGCGATCCGTGCAAAGGTAGTCAAATTCCGCGAAACACAACAATTTCGGGAAAGCCGCTATTCGATATCGAGGTCGAGGTCGCGACGGAGTTTGGCGACCAGCGGATTTTTTTCGGTCAGGTAACGCAGCCGGTCTTCGACTTTGATCGGTTTCAGGCCGGTCTTGTTTTCGCTGATCTCGACCTGAAATTCAATCGCCGAGCGGACATCGCCCAAGTCGCAAAGCCGTTTGCGGATATCGGTCAGGTGATTGGTCACCTCGTCGTACAGCGATTCGTTCGGCACTTTCAGAAGAATCCGGTTCCCGCGTATGCTGACATCCTGGAACGCGATCCCCAGCCGGGGCCGCTCCGCAAGCAATTCGCGGGTCAGCAATTCGCATCCCTGTTGCAAACGGGATTCGACATCCTCTTCGACCGCTTCATCCGCATCGGGCAGGTTCTCCGGATCTTCCGCCGGATCGGCATCTCCCGAAACGGGCGCGGCGGGGCGGCTCGTATTCAGCAACGACAGGATCGAACGGCCGGACAGCGAAACGCCCCCCGTCGTCGGCGCGGGACGGGACGGCCCCGGTTCGGCTTTTCCGGCGGGGCGGGACTGCGAAACGGCCGACGCAGGCGGCGAAGCAACAGGAACAGGGGAAACCGGCTTACGGGTTTCGCGGCCGGGATCCGGTTTTTCCGCAGCAGTCCCGGCAAGTGCCGACGACGGTTGTCCGTCCCGCGGCGGGACTACGGTCGCTGCGGCCGGCGCAGGCTGTCGCGCGGAACCGTCCGGAACGTTCCGGGAACCGCCCAGATCGGGCAGCGACGGCGTCAGGGCTTCGTCATTTTTTTTTTGACCGAGTCCGCAAAGTTTCATCAGACCCAGTTCGACATGCAATCGTTGGTTGGTAGCCGTCCGCAGCGACGCGTCGACCGCCGTCAGCAGATTGATCCCCTCGAACAGCAGCGGCACCGGACATTGTGCGGCCTGCGTCCGGTAACGTTCGGCCACGCTGCCCGTCACCTCAAGCAGCGGCAACGTCTGCGGATTCTTGCACATCAGCAGGTCGCGGAAATGGCTGTTCAGCCCCGCCACGAAAGTCTGTCCGGAAAAACCCTTGCGCAACACCTCGTCGAAAAGCAGCAAAGCGTTCGTATAGTCTCCGGCCAGGATCTGTTCGGCGATCGTAAAATAGGTATCGTAATCGAGCACGTTGAGCGTCGCGGCCACCTGGGCGACCGTCAGATTCTGCCCGCAGAACGAAACCACCTTGTCGAACATCGACAGCGCGTCGCGCATTCCGCCGTCGGCCTTGCGGGCGATCAGGTGCAGCGACTCGTCGTCGTAGGTCACTCCTTCCTGCGAAGCGATGTATTTGAGGTACTCCACGCCGTCCTCGACGCGAATCCGGTTGAAATCGTAAATCTGACAGCGCGACAGGATCGTCGGAATGATCTTGTGCTTTTCGGTCGTAGCCAAGATAAACACGGCATGTGCGGGCGGCTCTTCGAGCGTTTTCAGAAACGCGTTGAACGCCTGCACCGACAGCATGTGCACCTCGTCGATGATATAGACGCTGTAACGACCGATCTGCGGCGGAATACGCACCTGGTCGGTCAGGTTGCGGATATCGTCCACCGAGTTGTTCGACGCGGCGTCCAGTTCGTGGATATTGAACGACCGGCCCTCGTTGAACGCACGGCACGATTCGCACTCGTTGCAGGCTTCGGCGTCGGGCCCCGGATTCAGGCAGTTGATCGCTTTGGCGAAGATCCGCGCGCAAGTCGTCTTGCCGACGCCGCGCGGCCCGCAGAACAGGTACGCATGCGCCAACTGGCGACGGCTGATCGCATTCTTCAGCGTCGAGGTAATATGCGACTGTCCGACGACCGATGCGAAGGTCGCCGGACGGTATTTCCGGGCCGATACGATGAAATTATCCATAATTTTCCTTTCCGGAAACAAAGATACGAAATTCGACCGGAATCGACAAGGCGGGTCGCTTTTTCTATTTCAGACGGGCGTATATGACTACGTTGTTATCCTCGTCGTCGAGTTCGGCATCCAGTCGCCGGATCTTTTCGACCGCCTGCGGATCGGCGTCGTATCCCGCATCGAGAATCCCTCGCAAAGACTTTTTGAGCGTAATGGCCGGAACGTTCCAAAGAAAATAGCCGTCCTGCAAATGACCGGGCCAGACGGCGATATCGGCCAGTTCATCCAGTTTCAGTTTGAAATAAGCCCCGGTAAGGTCGTTTTTATCGACCAGAAAGAATACGGGAGCCGACGAAGTAAAAGAGTGCGCCCCGGTTTGTTCCATGGTCTGGCTAAACGACGCCCAGAAATAATCGCCCGTCTCGGCGTACTTCGGATAGATCGGCTTCCGTTCGGCAAGATGCCGAACGGCAAATACGGGCACCAGGCGGTTGGCCTGCGGATCGTAATAACGCAACGAATCGGGCCGGTGACCGTCGGAATACATCAGAACGGGTTCGAAACGGGTTGCGCTTCCGGACGCCATTTCATTCCCGAAATCCGCCTTGATCCGGAAGGGGGCCGCATCGATCCGGGCGACCACGTTTCCCTGCATATCTTGGTTCCAGACGAAACTTTCGATTCCCGCGTTTTCGAACGGCAGGACGCTTACCGAAACCGTCGAGTCGGGGTTCGCCCGGAAAATCCCTTTCGGAGACCTGCAAGGCAACGGTATCGACGGCAGCGACGACCCGTCGAGCCCGAAGACCAAAATCCGGTCGCTTTGCCACGGCAGGATAAACACGCGGCCGGAGCCCTCGTCGATCTGAGCCCAGTAAATGTTGCGGTATTCGTTGGGACCGCGCCCCTGCGTCCCGATATCGTTCAGGAATTTCCCATTCCCGTCGAACAGTTTGAAAGAGGCCGGTTCGTAGCCTACGACCCCGATGTAATTTTCGGAAACGAACGTTTTGGACGGCTTGAAAAATGCCTCGGGACGGGTTTCCAGTTTTACGATCCTCAGTTTTTCGGCGGTCAGTTCGCTCAGCGGGAGGTCGATCGTATCGCGGATCTTGTTCAGGTCGCAGACGACCACGGTATCCGCACCGATCACCACCCGCTCGGCCACGCCGTCGGAAACGGCAGCCGGCCGGCCGCAGCCAGCCGAAAAAGCCGAAAACGCCGCAACGGCGAACCAACGGACGACGACGCGTCCGGCATGCTCCGAATGAAAAAACGCATTTGCCATAATCTGAAGTTTTTAGGTTATTAGAACCCGGACAATCCGGACCCGTTTATCGTTTTTCTCCTTTCCCGTTCGACGCGAGTAATTCATTATTTATCAGCGTGATAATTCAATAACGTAAATATAACTATTATATTTTGGACAAACGATCGAAAATAGTTTAGAAAACAAATCCGTAGCATTCCGGAAAACAGGAAGGACCGTCCTGTCATTTAGGCAGGATTTATGCCACGGATATGTCTTCCGGACAGTTCGTTCTGTCATTTTTGTCCGGTATTCTGCGTCATTTTTTCACAAACCGTTCTCTGGCAGCCATTTTGCTGCTTTCCTGAAAAAACGGATAAAACACGAAAATAAAAGGAGAATAAGATATGAACATCAACAGTTTGACAATCAAAGCGCAGGAAGTCCTGCAAAGCGCCATGAACCTCGCGTCGGGCAACGGCAACCAAGCCGTCGAACCGATGCACATTCTGAGCGCCATTGTCGCCGAGGACGACAGCCTGGGCGTATTTCTGCTACAAAAACTCGGCGTAAACGTCGGGGCGCTGCGAAGCGTACTGAAACAACAAATCGACCGGCTGCCGAAAGTCGAAGGCGGCGACCCCTATTTTTCGCGCGAAAGTTCCGCGGTCATTCAGAAAGCCTCGGATTTCACGAAAACGTTCGGCGACAAATACGCCTCGGTCGAACACCTGCTGCTCGGTATCATCGCCGAAAAAGGGGAGGCCGGACGGCTGCTGAAAGACGCCGGCGCGACCGAAAAAGAACTGATCGCGGCGATCAAAGAGCTGCGCAAAGGTTCGACCGTCGACAGCCAGACCAGCGAGCAGGAGTACGACGCGCTCGGCAAATACGCGATCAACCTGAACGAACAGGCCCGCAAAGGCAAACTCGACCCGGTGATCGGCCGGGACGAGGAGATCCGGCGGGTACTGCAAATCCTGTCGCGGCGAACCAAAAACAACCCGATCCTGGTCGGCGAACCGGGCGTCGGCAAAACGGCCATCGCCGAAGGAATCGCGCACCGGATCGTCGACGGCGACGTCCCGGAGAATCTGCGAAGCAAACAGGTTTATTCGCTGGATATGGGCGCGCTGATCGCCGGAGCGAAGTACAAGGGCGAGTTCGAAGAGCGGCTGAAAGCCGTGGTCAAAGAAGTAATTTCGGCCGAAGGCGAGATCCTGCTGTTCATCGACGAAATCCATACGCTGGTCGGAGCCGGCAAAGGCGACGGCGCGATGGATGCGGCCAACATCCTGAAACCGGCGCTGGCGCGGGGCGAGTTGCGCGCGATCGGCGCCACGACGCTGGACGAGTTCCAGAAATATTTCGAACAGGACAAAGCGCTCGAACGGCGTTTCCAGAAGGTAATGGTCGACGAACCGACGACCGTGGACGCCATTTCGATTTTGCGGGGCCTGAAAGAGCGTTACGAAAACCACCATAAGGTGCGGATCAAAGACGAGGCGATCATCGCGTCGGTCGAACTGTCGCACCGGTACATCACGTCGCGCTTCCTGCCCGACAAGGCGATCGACCTGATCGACGAAGCGGCGGCCAAGCTGCGGCTCGAAATGAACTCCGTGCCCGAAGAGATCGACGAACTCGACCGGAAGGTACGCCAATTGGAGATCGAGCGCGAAGCGATTCGCCGCGAGAAGGACAAGGGTCGGATCGAAGAGCTGACGCGCGAGATCGACGAACTGAACGCCAAACGCACGACCCTGCGCGCCAAATGGCAGAGCGAACGGGATATTTTAGAGAAGATACAGAAGAACAAACAAATGCTCGACGATCTGAAGGTTCAGGCCGCCGAAGCCGAACGCAACGGCGACTACGGCCGCGTGGCCGAGATCCGTTACGGCAAAATGCGCGAGACGGAGACCGAGATTCAGAAACTGCAGGCCGAAGTGAACAAAAACGCCGAGGCCGGGGCGATGATCAAAGAGGAGGTCGATGCGGAGGACATCGCCGAAGTGGTCGCCCGCTGGACGGGCATTCCGGTCAGCCGGATGCTGCAGAGCGAACGTGAGAAGTTGCTGAAGATGGAGAGCGAGCTGCACGACCGGGTAATCGGACAGGATCAGGCGATCGCGGCCGTTTCGGACGCCGTGCGGCGTTCGCGGGCCGGGTTGCAAGATCCGCGCCGGCCGATCGGATCGTTCATCTTTCTGGGCACGACCGGCGTCGGCAAGACCGAGTTGGCCAAAGCGCTGGCCGAATACCTGTTCAACGACGACACGATGATGACGCGTATCGACATGAGCGAGTATCAGGAGCGGCACAGCGTATCGCGGCTGATCGGAGCGCCTCCGGGATACGTCGGTTACGACGAAGGCGGTCAACTGACCGAAGCCGTGCGGCGGAAGCCCTACTCGGTCGTACTGCTCGACGAGATCGAGAAAGCGCATCCGGACGTGTTCAACATCCTGCTGCAAGTGCTCGACGACGGCCGGCTGACCGACAACAAAGGCCGCACGGTCGATTTCCGCAACACGATCATCATCATGACGTCGAACATCGGTTCGCACATCATTATGGACCGGCTGTCGAAATACACCGACGATACGCCGCCCGAAAGCGTGCTCGAAGAGACTAAAAAAGAGGTTTTCGACCTGATGAAACAGACGATCCGGCCGGAGTTCCTGAACCGTATCGACGAGATCGTGATGTTCACGCCGCTGACCCGCGACGACGTACGCCAGATCGTCGTGCTGCAAATTCGCCAAATCAACGAAATGCTGGCCCAGAACAGCATCGCACTGCAGGTGACCGACAAAGCGATCGACTGGCTCGCCGCAGAAGGGTACGACCCGATGTTCGGCGCACGTCCGGTCAAACGGACGCTGCAACGGTACCTGGTCAACGAACTCTCGAAAGAGATCCTGGCCGGCCAGGTAGACCGCAACAGCACGATCACCGTCGACGCCGACGCCAAAGGATTGGTTTTCAAAAACTGATCATCCGGCGTTGCCGCACGACCGCCCGCCCGGCGCAAGGGCTATCCATAGGTTAATTTCATAAAAACACTCCGAAAAGTTTTTTTCGGAGTGTTTTTTATTCGTTCCAATTCAGATATTCATTCCGGCAGGCAACGCAAAACGCAACACTATAATCGTTGTCCGTCCCTAAAAATCTTATCTAAAAACAGATTTTCCCGCTTATATTTCTTAATTCAATTTTGATATATCAAAATTTTAATTTATTTTCGTATTCAAAATGACTTCGTTATATTATTAATTAAATTTAAATAATTATGAAAATTTTATCTATTTCAGCCCTTGCAACGCTGGTTGTAGCCGTATCCACCATGAACTACACAAGTTTTACGAGATTGAATGAAACTGATCTTTTGCAAGCCAATATCGAAGCGTTAGCCCGGGGTGAATCTGAAACAGGAGTAGCGGAAGCGATGATTTCTGTCACGAGAGGATCAGAAACCATCGAGAATGACAAAGGGGAAAAAGTTACTCTCGCATACACTAGATATACCACTACTGCTTGTATTGGCAAAGGCGAAGTATATTGTGTATCAGGACAAACGGTAACAGTTTACGACTAGCAGGCATCCTAGCTCATGAAGCGAATCCTTTTTTCTTTTTTTTCTATCCTGTTGTATTCGTGCACGTCTTCTCCTTTGGCGACGATGTCAATACCCGTCGTTGAACACAAACCGATCGACGATTCCGTATTATTCGATGCAAAGCGGATCGTTTTTTTGTCGTCCGATTCCTGCATGATAGGAAGCATCTCACGAATCGTCCTGTGTGACGACAGGATTTATTTATTAGACACTCAAACCGATGCGGTATGGATATACGACATGCAAGGGAATTATATCGGGCATATTCGGGCAGTCGGACGGGCTGCAAACGAATACATTAACCTAATGGACTTTTTCGTGGACAGGGAATCGAAACAAATCGTCCTGTATGCGGACCCTTCTAAATTTTTGTTTTACGATTACAACCTGAAACCCACCCGAGTCATGAAAGCTCCGGCTTTATTTTACGAAACCGTGAATTCCGGAGAACAAATTGTCTGTTTCAATGCGCGAACTGCCGATCCGGAGTGCTGCATTTCAGTACTTGCCGAAAAAAATGGCGACCCGCTAAAAATAAAAACTTCCGTCCCCCTGGCACAGCAAGATTACAGCGACGTATTCGTGTCCGGTCGCCAGCTTACCAAAAGCAAACGCATCAATTTTTCGAAACGGTTCGACAATTCCATTTACAGCGTGGAAAACGGAAGCGTAACCTTGCGATACACGATTGATTTCGGAAAAGCGAATCTTCCGGACGGTTTGTTACAGCAGAAACTCCAATTGCAAGAATTTATCGACAAGGTTGCATCGAAAGGATATATTTATTCGATCGTCAATTTGAAGGAAAACGACTCGCACATTTATTTCAACACTTCTTCACCCGGATTATACCGACTTTCTAAAACGGCTTTCACCGTTCAACACATCCCGGAGATCACAGACAGCGAATCCGGCATCCGACACTCCATGATGATCGCTACCGAAGATAAAAATAACGAATGGATCTGTTTCTGCAAAAACATGATGGAATTGAAAAACGAAGTGGATCTCGATAAAGGTCAGCAAAAAAATAACCCGTTCGTACAAAAAGTAAATTCTTGCAATGAGTCAGACAATCCCGTTCTTTTTTTCTATCATTTGAAATAATCCGACAAATCAAGGAACTGCCAATCTCTTAAATTTGACTTATGAGATATTATTTCCTCTTTTTTCTATTGCTTGTATCGTATTCCTGTTCCCGGGAAGATCAAAATCCCGATTCGATCCGGATCGACCTGTCGCGCAGCTACGGCAATGAACAACTGGAAAGCATCGTAGACGATATCCGTCTGGTTCCTCTGGAAACGAACGACAGTTGCATCGTCGGGCAGTACGACCGGGTAATCGTAAAAGGCCGGTCGATTTTCATTCTGGACAAAATGCAAAACACCGTTTTTTGTTTCGATACAACCGGCAAATTCCGACAGAAAATCAACCGACAGGGACGTTCAGGCCAGGAATATATCACGGCAGACGATTTTATCGTACAGGACAATACGCTTATTGTTTTCGACAACAACAAATCGCAATTACAATTTTACGACTTTCAGGGAAACTATGTAAAAACAATACCCGTTTGCCAGGGAGATCAAATCGCGGTTAATCCGGCAGGCGGCTACATCGTTTATTCATCCGTCGCGGACAAATACCATGTCTACACATTCAACGACAAGGGAGAAAAAACCGGCGAATACCTACCCGTCGAATCAAAAATAATCAACCTCCCGAGCGCATTTTGCAATAACAGATCCATCCTCTCCTATAATGACGAAACATTCATTCTCAATTTTTTCGACTACAATGTTTACTCATTGAAAAACAACGAGCTAAAAATCAAATACCGTTATGACTTCGGGGTGAAAAATATGCCCGACGACCTACTCGAAGTATCCGATCCGGCTTCATTCATGCAAAAAATAGCAAAAGACAAGAGCGTTCAACAAATTGAAAACTTTACCGAAACACGAAATTGGATAACATTCGATGCGCGCTATCCTGTCTATTACAACAAAAATGCACAAGTCTATTATGTATTCAACGAGTTGAAATTTCCTTACAGTCTTTTCTTTTGGCAAGCTCCTTTGGCAATAAACGACGACAATGAATATTTCTCGATCGTTTCCATCAACCAAATCCAGGCTTTGGTCCCGGCTGTGAAAAAATATACCGGACAATACCCTTTCATCGAAACCGTCGCAAGTGCGTCGATTAATGATAACGACAATAATTGGGCCCTGTTTTTCCGGCTGAAAAACAATTAATAATAAACAAATCAACCTTATAAATCCCCGAAAAGAGATCTCGGCCGGCAAGGTGGGCCGCAACAGCACGATCACCGTCGACGCCGACGGCAAGGAGGGATTGGTTTTCAAAAACTGATCGCGCGGCGTCGCCGCGCGACCGCCCGCCCGGCGCGAGGGCAGTCTTTAGGCTAGTTATAAAAAAACATTCCGACCTATTTCGGAGTGTTTTTTTTATAATCCATTAGCCTTTCTATACTATATTTAGACCTGAATAAACAAATAACGCTAATATATTCGTCTTATATTCGTTAATATATTTTCTGGAATCAAAAATATTAGACAATAACCTTATTTAACAAACTAACATAATCACTAAAAACAAAAATCATGAAAAAAAGAACTATTAAATTGTTTTGTGTCGGGATCGCCGGAGCTTTAGCGGTTTCAGCTTATATCCAAAAATTTCACAAATCTGAAACCGATTTACTGTTTTCCAACATTGAAGCATTGGCCGACCCTGAACAGTCGACAAATAAGTTTGATTGGGTTCCTCCCACAATAAATTGTTCAGTCTATGTTGCAAATAAACAAAATCCCACGCAAGAAGGAACCTATATTCCAGGGACAAAAGATACCTGTATTTCAGGATCACAACACTCAGGATGCCCCGACTGTTCAATATAATTGGCAAAACATCATACCATAAATGAAACTTTGGAAATCAATTCTACCTGTTATTGGTATTGCAGGATTATTTTCCTGCAATACCAATAACTCCAAATACAAAGTGGCGACATCGGACTCAATCACGATATTGCATGTACACGATATCGACCCGGACTTATCCATTGAAAACCTGATAGATTCGGTCGGGTATATTCAATTGGAAACGACCCCCGAATCCCTGTTTGCAGACATGCGAGGGTTGGAAATCTTGAATGACAAATTTTATATCCTCGATTTTAAAGGAACGACTATTCTGTCTTTCGACAAAAATGGAAAATTTCTCAGAAAAATTTCAGCCCAAGGAAGAGGACCAAATGAGTATATCATGCTGGACTGGATGCGTACGGATCCTTACACCAATAAGGTTCTGGCCGTCAATGGATTTTCGAATAAAATACTCATTTATGATGAAAACCTGAAGTTGGAAAAAATCGTGCATACCGATTTCCGTCCCCGAATCGTCATTGCGTTCCGCGACCAAAAACTAATCCATTACAATTATGTAAACAAGGAGCAAGAACCTCCCGGTCTACTTAAAGAGTTTGATCTGCATATTATCGACATGACGGGAAAAACGACGGGAGGTTATATCAAAAACCGGACTCCTGAACACAATATCTTAGGTACTCATGCAACCTCTTCACATGCAGACGGTAGTATCTCTTTTTTACCCATATTCGGCGATACTGTCTATAACATATCGGCCGACGGAACCATAAAGCCATCCTACATATTGGAGATGGAAGGCAAACATATCAAAGGATTATCGGAACGACAACGAAACGAAATCGAATCGGACGAAAATAACCCGTCCCACCGTTACGATTCCTGGGAAGAAAAGGGTTATCTCCTTCCTTTTGAAATATTCGATAACGGAACCCCGATCTCAATTACGTTCAATTCCAGAGAAAGCCTTCGTTACCTCTATTCACCGCAAAGCGGAAAATCATATTTATACAACCCGATGAAAATAGAGGGTAACAGTACGCTGAAATTTTTAACGCAGTCCGCCATGGCCCAACAAGGAGAATGGTTTTATCAGCCGCACAATGCGATCACAATGCAAAACCTGAGCGACTATTACAAATTCTCCGGCAAATACCTCGATATGATCAACGGAATGGAACCCGATGCCAACCCTGTGATTATCTATTACAGATTCAAACCGTTCTGAGCCGACGTATGAAAATTTCGCACCTTTTGTTGTGGGCGATCGTGTTGACGGCGCCGACCGGTTGCCAAAGGCGGATCGCCGAAAAGGATAAGTACATCGTAGAATTTCTGTCCCGCCCGGTTCGTTTCGACCATACGTATTCACCGGATCGGGCGGCCGATTCCCTCCTGTTCGGAACAAAACCGAAACTAATCCATTACGTCGACTCTTCGGGATGCATCAGTTGCAAATTCAGCGATCTGAAATTATGGTCGGTAGTCCATAAGCACTTCCGGATTCCGGTCGTATTGGTATGCGAAACACAAGACATCCCGTCGACACGATACAGACTGCAAAGCATAAACTGGCGGTTCCCGGTAGTGTACGATACGGCCGGCCTGTTTCGTACGAACAACCGGATCAGTACTCCGGTACTCCAAACGTTTTTACTGGACAGCGGCAATCATCCGCTGATCGTAGGAAATCCGATCGGAAATACGCAACTCTGGAATCTTTATGAAAAAGAGATCGCCCGGTTGACGGACATCCGGGAACGGTAAGAAGCAAATCACAATATCGTTACGGTCGAACTATTCCCGCGCCCCTCTTCATTTGATTACAAAGTCCTCATTATTAAACTGTTTACTTGTCGGCAAATAGCGATGAACGAATCCCGATCTCCGGTCGGAAATCACGATTCGCCGTCCAGCGGCAGCGTCACCGCAAAGCGGGAACCCTCCCCGAACCGGGATACGAACGACACCGTTCCGCCGAGCCGCTCGGTGATCGTCCTGCAAATCGGCAGGCCCAGCCCGGCACCCTGCACGAAGCTGTCCACTTTGAAAAAGCGTTTGAAAATGTCTCGCTGCTTATCTTCAGGAATTCCGCAACCGGTATCTTCGACGAACAGCTCCACGGTACGTACGTCCGCAGCGATCGCATAACCGAGGCCGATGTGCCCGGCAAAGGTGAATTTCGCCGCATTCGACAGCAAGTGGTCGAGCACCTGCCGCAACCGCACGGCGTCGGTCGTAATTTTCATATCCTCATCCGGAAGCATCAGATCGAACCGTACGTCCGGACGCATATCCAGCAAATAATTGTGATAAATATCGGACAACAACCGGCCGAGCCCGCATTCGGCGAAATTGTATTCCATCGTCCCGGACTCGATTTTCGACAGATCGAGCACGTCCGAAATCAAAGCCAGCAACTGGTTGCTGTTGGTATTGATCAGACTGACGAATTCCTGCCCCTCGGAACTGTCGATAGCAATATCTCCGTGTGTCAACAGATTTGAAAAACCGACGATGGCATTCAGCGGAGTACGGATCTCATGGCTTATATTGGTCAGAAACGCCGACTTGAGCCGGTCGCTCTCCTGCGCCCGATCGCGCGCGGCAATCAGGTTCTGCTCGACGATCTTATGATTCTGGATGCTCTGACAAACTCCCACGATCCGGTACGGAGCGCCCTCCGTCCGACCCAGGTAAACGGATTTCTCCTGGAACCATTCCCAGGTTCCGTCGGCGCGCTGCAAACGGTAGGTGAAAAGATCCGTATTCAATTTCCCGGCTATCTGGGACATCAGCGCTTCGATCAGGCCGTCCCGTTCCTCGGGATGCACCCTGGCGGCAAATTCGTCGGCCGTCAGCGTACAGTCTCCCACCGGAATACCCAGATGAGTGAACCAGCGGGCGTCGATGATCATTTTGTTTTGTTCGATATCGAAAAACCAGGGAAAAATCTTCGCATCGGTCAACGCCATTTCCAGAACGTATTCCCGGGTCAGTTCTTCCTCGATATTCCGGAACAGGAAAAATATCCGGATTAGTCGTCTGCCGTCATATTCTCCGATGAATTGACCTTTGACATAGAATTTATCTTCCGACCCCAACTTACGAACGTATGTATTCACAGGCAACTCAATGGATTGCTCTCCGCTGACAATACGCTCCATCAACTCGGAAAGAATATTGCGCCCGTCGTGGAAAATTCCGAAGAACTCCTGCATCTCCCGACCGGACACCTCGTATCGGTCCAACTTCAAATCACTCAGCGCCTGGGTATTGATCCTTCGTATTTTTCCGGATGCGTCGACGGCCAAAAGTCCCACGGACAATGTACTGAGCATATTGTCCTGCTGCATCTGCGAAACGCTCTGCGATCCGGAAGCACCGGACGAACGCCTGTTTTTTTTAAAGAACCGCATCCGACTCATCACTCGTAGCTTTGTTTGCCGGTACTAAGTTATACTAAAAAAATCGAATTGACCTGAGAATCTGAATAAAATATTGTATCGGCAACGATATCCGGCTCTTTCCGGGAGTCCGCTGCCGATAAAATGTCAATAAGTTCACACGCCGAAACCGGAAAGACCGGACAATTATACATTCCTTTGTATGCATAAAAACCGAAACGCAATGTCATTGACTGTTATCGAACTGGAAAACATGGAATTCCAGGCATTTCACGGCTGCTACCCGCTCGAACAAGTAGTGGGAAACCGTTTCCTGGTGAACGTTACGATCGAAGCCGACCTGTCGCTGGCCGCCGAAAGCGACGACGTGGCCGACACGATCAACTACCTGCACGTCTACGAAACCGTCCGCGAACAGATGGCCGTCAAATCGCACATCCTCGAACACGTCGCCCGGCGCATCATCGACGCGATCTACCGCAGATTCCCGCCGACACGACGGGTGCGGGTCAAAGTCTCGAAAATGGCGCCGCCGCTGGGCGGAAAAATCGAACGCGTTTCGGTAAGCCTTGAGAAATAGGGCATTCCGGAAAGTGTTGATAAAATATTGATAAGATTCGCCACCGGCGCTTCCGGAAAAAACAAAGAGTTCGTAATCTTGTAACGCCGAACCCTGACGAACACGGGACGGTTAACCGAGTTATTGATCATGTCTGAGAAAACACAAAACAACAGCAAGACCGACGCAATGAAGACGTACAACTATGCCGACGCCGTAGAGGTCGCCAAACGATATTTCAAGGGCGACGACCTGGCCGCAACGGTATGGGTGAGCAAGTATGCGCTGAAAGATTCGATGGGAAATCTTTACGAAGAGTCTCCGGAGCAGATGCACCGCCGGATCGCCGACGAAATCGAACGGATCGAACGGCGCTATCCGAATCCGATGACCGCCGCACAGGTGTACGACCTGCTGAAAGAGTTCCGCTACCTGATTCCGCAGGGGGGGCCGATGACCGGCATCGGCAACAACCTGCAGATCGCGTCGCTGTCGAACTGTTTTGTGATCGGACACCGCCATCCGGCCGACTCGTACGGCGGCATCATCCGCATCGACGAAGAACAGGTGCAGCTGATGAAACGCCGCGGAGGCGTCGGGCACGACCTGTCGCACATCCGGCCCACCGGCAGCCCGGTGCTGAACAGCGCGCTGACCTCGACGGGGATCGTGCCGTTCATGGAGCGATATTCGAACTCGACGCGCGAAGTGGCGCAGGACGGACGGCGCGGCGCGCTGATGTTGTCGCTGTCGGTAAAACACCCGGACGCAGAAAACTTCATCGACGCCAAAGTCGAAACCGGCAAAGTAACCGGAGCGAACGTTTCGATCAAGATCGACGACGAATTCATGCACGCCGTAATCGACGGCAAAAAATACCACCAACAGTTCCCGATCGATTCCGACAAGCCGATGTACGAGAAAGACATCGACGCGCGCGCATTGTGGAACAAAATCGTCTTCAACGCATGGAAGTCCGCCGAACCGGGCGTGCTGTTCTGGGACACCATCCTGCGCGAATCGGTGCCGGACTGCTACGCCGACCTCGGATTCCGCACCGTTTCGACGAACCCGTGCGGCGAAATTCCGCTGTGCCCGTACGACAGTTGCCGCCTGCTGGCGATCAACCTGTACAGCTACGTCGACAAGCCGTTCACGAAGGAGGCTTCGTTCAACTTCGATAAATTCAGGCGGCACGTCGCCGCAGCCATGCGGATGATGGACGATATCATCGACCTCGAACTCGAAAAGGTCGAAGCGATCCTCGAAAAAATCTCGAAAGATCCCGAAGACGAGGACATCCGCCAGGTGGAAGTGAAACTGTGGGAGAAAATCCGCGAAAAAGCGCTTCAAGGACGCCGTACGGGCCTGGGCATCACGGCCGAAGGCGATATGCTGGCAGCCTTGGGCCTGCGCTACGGAACCGACGAAGCGACTGATTTCGCCGTCGAAATACAAAAAACGCTGGCAGTGGAAGCCTACCGCACATCGGTCAAGATGGCGCAGGAGCGCGGTAAATTCCCGATATACGACGCCGGGCGCGAAGAGGGCAACCCTATGATCGAACGCATCAAAGAGGCGGACCCGGCCCTTTACGAAGAAATGGTGAAACACGGCCGCCGCAACATTGCGATGCTGACGATCGCCCCGACCGGAACGACCAGTCTGATGTCGCAGACCACCTCGGGCATCGAACCGGTATTCCGTCCGGTCTATACGCGCCGGCGCAAAGTGAATCCGGGCGACAAGGATGTCAAAGTGACTTTCGTGGACGAAGTAGGGGATTCCTGGGAAGAATACAACGTATTCCACCACAAATTCCTCGTCTGGCTCGAAGTGAACGGATACGACATCGAAGAGGTCAAAAACATGCCGATGACCGAAATCGACAAACTGGTGGCCCTGTCGCCCTATTACAAAGCGACGGCGAACGACATCGACTGGGTCAGCAAGGTCAAGATGCAGGGCGCCATTCAGAAATGGGTCGACCACTCGATCTCGGTAACGGTCAACCTGCCGAACGAAGTGACCAAAGAACTGGTCGCCAAAGTATACCTGACGGCCTGGGAGTACGGCTGCAAGGGCGTCACCGTTTACCGCGACGGATCGCGCGCCGGCGTGCTGGTCGACAAGAAGAAGAAAAAGGGAGCCAAGACGGAGGAAGCTCCGGTCAATCCGGACGGATACCGGCCGCCGCTCAAACGCCCGCTCGAATTGTCCGCCGACATCGTTCGCTTCAAGAACGGCGAGGAGGACTGGATCTCGTTCGTCGGCATTTACAACGACCGTCCCTACGAGATTTTCACCGGAAAGATCGAGGAGGATGCGATGTTCATCCCGCAGAAAATCAAAAAAGGCGTGATCATCAAGGTCAAGGACGCCGAAGGCAACAAACGCTACGACTTCCAGTACAAGGACAAATACGGGTACACGAACACGATCGGCGGCATCTCGCGCCTGTTCGACGAAGAGTTCTGGAACTACGCGAAACTGATTTCGGGCGTGCTGCGCAACGGTATGCCGATTCTGGACGTGGTGACTTTGATCGAATCGCTGCACCTGAACAGCGAGAGCATCAATACGTGGAAAAACGGCGTGGCACGTGCGCTGAAACAATACATTGCCAATGGAACCAAAGCCAAAGAGAAGTGTCCGAACTGCGGACAGGAAACCTTGGTTTATCAGAACAGCTGTCCGGTTTGCATGAGCTGCGGTTACTCCAAATGCGGATAACCGGCTCCCGGGAAACCGGGTTCGTCACAGCCGGCGAGTCGCGGACGGTTGATTCCCCGCGGGTCTTGGAACGGGCGTTTGTCGGGAGGCATCCCGAAACGGCGCCCTTTCCCGGACTAACGGGAAAAAACGGGAACCAACACACCCACACCTATAAAACGCGAAACATGATCGAACATAAATTTCCGGAAAGCCGGGAACTGGATATCGAACTGAACGACGAAATCGCCGAAGGCGAATATTCCAACCTCGTCATCATCTCGCATTCCACGTCGGAATTCGTACTGGACTTCGTCCGGATGATGCCCGGCGTATCGAAAGCGCGGATCAAAAGCCGGATCGTCCTGGCTCCGGAACACGCCAAACGGCTGCTGCTGTCGCTGCAAGAGAACATCGAACGCTACGAAGCGGTCGTAGGCACCATTAACCTGCCCAAAATGCCGTCCGAAGAGACCAGCATGGCCATGAGCTTCATCGGGGGCGAAGCCTGAAAAAACGGACGTTTAAAACGGGTTAAAACAGGGTATCCTGCCGGGTCGGCGGAATGATTCCGAGATGCGCGTAAGCCAGCTCGGTCGCTTCGCGTCCGCGGGGGGTGCGCTTCAGAAAACCTTCTTTGATCAGGAACGGTTCGTAAACCTCTTCGATCGTGCCGGTATCTTCGCTGACAGCCGTGGCGATCGTGCCGAGGCCGACCGGGCCGCCGCCGAACTTGTCGATGATCGTCGTGAGGATCTTGTTGTCCATCCGGTCGAGTCCCCGCGCGTCGATATTCAGCGCATTCAGCGCATAGCGCGTAATTTCCAGATCGATATGCCCGCCGCCCTTGACCATTGCGAAATCGCGCACCCGGCGCAGCAGAGCGTTGGCGATCCGCGGCGTACCGCGGCTGCGTAGCGCCACTTCCCGGGCCGCCTGATCGTCGATCGGGATGTTCAGGATACCGGCCGAACGGCGGACGATCCCGCTCAAAACACGGCTATCGTAATATTCCAGGTAACACTGTATCCCGAACCGGGCCCGCAACGGACTCGTCAGCAATCCGCTGCGAGTCGTAGCGCCGATCAGCGTGAACGGGTTCAACTCGATCTGGATCGAACGGGCGCTCGGCCCCTTGTCCAGCATGATGTCGATCTTGTAGTCCTCCATCGCCGAATACAGGTACTCCTCGACAATCGGGCTGAGCCGGTGTATTTCGTCGATGAAAAGCACGTCGCCGGCATTGAGATTCGTCAGCAAACCGGCCAGATCCCCTGGTTTGTCGAGCACCGGCCCGGAGGTCATCTTGAGGGTCGCCCCCATTTCGTTGCAAATGATATTCGCGAGCGTCGTCTTGCCGAGTCCCGGAGGCCCGTGCAGCAACACGTGGTCGAGCGATTCGCCGCGCATCAGCGCCGCCTGGATGAACACCGTCAGGTTGTCGACGATCTTGTCCTGTCCGCTGAACGTTTTGAGTTCCTGCGGGCGGATCTTGTTCTCGAAATCGAGGTCGGTCTCTATGTTCCGGATATCTTTCATCGGTTCGGCTTGACGCTGCAAAGATAACGATTATTTGCCGAAATACGCTACCGCTCGGCTCCCCATTCGTAATGCGGGGCATCGACGCCGAGCAGCGACAAGACGCGTTCGACGATCGTTCCGCACAGTTGTTCGACAGTCGCCGGCTTCGAATAGAACGACGGCGACGCCGGACAGACGATCGCGCCGGCCTCGGTCAGCCGCAAGAGGTTGTGCAAATGGATCGCGCTGAGCGGAGCCTCGCGCGTGACGAGAATCAGCCGCCGCCGCTCCTTCAGCATCACGTCGGCCGCCCGACACACCAGGTTGTCCGAAACGCCCGAAGCGATCCGTCCGACCGTACCCATCGAACAGGGAATCACCGCCATCGCATCGTACGAAGCCGAACCGGAAGCCGGCGCGGCGAACAGGTCGTCGTCGTCGTAACGGGTAAAACGGCTGTCGGACAGCCATTCGTCGCGGTCTTCGAACGCAGCGACGCGGCGGCCGTTCCCGGTGACGATCAGCGCGATCTCGCCCAATTCCGCGACGCGGGAAAGCGCTTCACACAGCAGGCGGGCATAGACGGAACCGCTGGCTCCGGTCACCGCTACGATGATTTTTCGTCGTCCGTCCATCTTCATAATTCGATTACGGAACATTCGAGCCCCTGTTTTTGCAAATACTGTAAAGTGCGCGGCAACGCGTAACGCAGGTTGCGGAACGACTTGACCGAATCGTGGAATACGACGATCGAACCGCCGCGCACGTGTCTGGTAACGTTGTGCAGACACTGCCGCGGCGAGATCAGCCGGCTGTAATCGCGGCTCAGCACGTCCCACATCACGATGTTGTAACGTTCGCTGATGCGGTGCGCCTGCGACGGCTTGATCCGCGCATAGGGCGGACGGAACAGATCGGTATGCAGGATATCGTTCGCGAAATCGACATCTTCGAGGTAACGTTCGAGACTCATGCCCCAACCTTTCTGGTGACTGTAGGTGTGGTTGCCGATGGCGTGTCCGGCGTCCACGATCATGCGGTACAGGTGCGGGTACTGCTCGGCGTTTTTGCCGAGGCAGAAAAACGTAGCTTTGGCGTCGTACTCGGCCAACTGGTCGAGAATCCACTCGGTAACGCCGGGCGTGGGGCCGTCGTCGAACGTCAGATAAACCCGGTCGCTTTCGGGCATCGACCAGATCAGCGAAGGAAACAGGCGTCGTATGAATTTAGGCGGTCGTATGTACATGGTCCGTTATATCCGGATAAAGCGTACCGGCGGATACGCGATACCGTAAAAAAGCGTTATTTTATACTGCACGGAGCAGGCCGGAACCTCCGGAAAATTTTCGCAAAGTAAGCTTTTTTGCTTCAATTGTCAAAACAACGCGATTTTTGCACGTTTTGTTGTTCCGCCGTCCGCAACCGCGCGCCCGAAGCGACGGCCGCCTATCGAAAAAATGAAGGTTCCCCGTTCCGATTCCGACAAAAAAAGCCTACTTTTGAAAACATGCCGCCGCCGTCCGGCACACCGGCGGCGCGGCGTAAAACCTCAACCGAAAAAGCCATGTTCGACAAACAAACCTATATCGCCCGCCGCAAGGCGCTGCACGCCAAATTGTCCGGCGGCCTCGTGCTGCTACCGGGCAACGACGAATCTCCGGCCAACTATCCGGGCAATACGTTCCGATTCCGGCAGGACAGCACGTTCCTGTATTTTTTCGGGCTGAACCGCCCGGGCTGCTCCGGCCTGCTCGATCTGGATTCCGGCGAAGACGT
Organism: Alistipes sp. cv1; assembly: GCF_900240235.1. Lineage (NCBI taxonomy): Bacteria > Pseudomonadati > Bacteroidota > Bacteroidia > Bacteroidales > Rikenellaceae > Alistipes > Alistipes sp. cv1. The sequence continues at coordinate 331,870 of NZ_OEPW01000002.1, read as the reverse complement.
CCTGTTCGGCGACGACCCGACCCTCGAAGACATTATCTGGACGGGGCCCCAGCCTTCCCTGGCCGAACTGGCCGGCGAAGTCGGCGTCGAAAAAACACAGTCGGCCGCCCACCTGCAGAAGCGGATCGAAGCGGCCGTCGCCAAAGGCCGCCGCATCCTCTTCCTGCCGCCGTATCGCGGCGAAACCCGTTCGACGATGAGCCGACTGCTCGGCATCCGCGCCGACCGGCTGGCGTCCTACGCTTCGGCGGAATTGGCGCGCGCCGTCGTCGCGTTGCGCGAGGTAAAAGAGCCTGCGGAGATCGAAGAGATCGAACGGGCCTGCGAGACCGCCGGCAAAATGCACCGCCTGGCGATGCGCATGTGCCGTCCGGGGATTACCGAACGCGAAATCGCCGGGGCGATCGAAGGCGTCGCCCTGCAACACGGAGCCGGAGTATCGTTCCCGTCGATCGTAACGCAGCACGGCGAAACGCTGCATAACCACGATTACGACCATGTCCTGCAAAGCGGCCGGCTGATGCTGATCGACGCCGGCGCAGAGACGGCGATGAACTATTGCAGCGACTTCACGCGGACATTCCCGGTCAACGGACGTTTCACCGGCAGGCAAAAAGACGTTTACGACATCGTGCTGGCGGCCAACGACCGCACGTTCGAACTGGCCGGGCCGGACACGTTCTACTACCGGATGCACAACGAAGCGTCGATGGTGATCGCCGAGGGACTCAAATCGCTCGGCCTGATGCGCGGCAACATGCAGGACGCGGTCGGGGTGGGAGCGCAGGCGCTGTTCATGCCGCACGGGTTGGGACACCAGATGGGGCTCGACGTGCACGACATGGAGAATATCGGCGAAAAATACGTCGGCTACGACGAAGAGACGCTGCGCAGCTCGACGCCGGGGCTTTCGTCGCTCAGAATGGGCAAACGGCTGAAAGAAGGCTTCGTCATCACGGTCGAGCCGGGCATTTACTTTATTCCGGCGCTGATCGCCAAATGGGAACGGGAAGGACTCGGCGGCGGGTTCATCGACTTCGAAAAAGTGCGGGAATACCTCGATTTCGGCGGTATTCGGATCGAGGACGACATGCTGATTACTTATTACGGCAACCGGATGCTCGGCGGTAACCGCCCCCCGGTAACGACCGCCGGGATCGAAGCGTACATGAACGGCGGATAACGGCTCCGCCCGCCTGCCGCAGAGCGCAAAAAGCGGTTCCGTTTTTCCCGTCGATTTTCATTCGATAGAACAGCGGGGACAAGAATGTTTCGTTCGGGGTACGGAACCGCTTTCAGGCAAAAGTAAATAAAATTCCGTGCATTCCGTCCGGCCCCGAAATTTTTCCGAGACGGCACCGTTCGGAAAATCCTCGCCGCCGGAACGGGGCGGAGCGTCGGAACCCTTGCGAACGGAGCAACCGTCCCGGCAACCCGTACGGGACCCCGAATAAAAAAGATTCCGCCCGGCGGGGCGGAATCTTTTCCGTTTTCGTTTTCGGGAGCGCTCCTTCCGGCCGACGCATTACGGCCGGTCGACTTCGGAGATCCGGATCAATTTCGACTCCGGAGCCTGCGTAAAAGTGAACCGCAGCCCCTGGCCTAGCAGCTCCTGGCCGCCGAGCAATACGCTTTGCTGCGTATCCATATCGGTAACCCGGTACCGTTTCTGCGGATCGAGCCCTTTCAGCCGGCATACGCCCGAATCGTAGATCGACCCGGCCCGGTTGAACATCTGCACGAAGCCCGTACCCGTCTCGGGACGGAAGAACATCCAGCCGATCCACACGTCGTCCTGCAAGCTGTACGCAGTCAGCGGATAGAAGTCGCCGCGGTAGTCGCCGCGCACCTCCTCCCACTGCGCCAGCAATCTGCGCAGCAACGGGTAATCGGCGTCCTTGACCCGCGAATCGAGATTCAGCACGATCGACGGGCTCATGTTGCTGCGGAAATCGTAAGCCGTGATCCGGTTGACCCCGGCGCCGGAGAACGGAATCCAGGCCGAAAGTCCGTAAGTCTGTCCCTGCACGCCGACCGGTTCGAACGCGTAGTCGCTGCGCCACAGCGGTACGGCGCGCCGCAGGTTTTCGAGTTCGAGCCGCTTGCCGCCGGCGGCGCAGATGTCGATCAGCATCCCCGGATGGCGGCGTTGCAGCTCGTCCATGTATTTCAGGTAACCGATTACGTGCTTGATTTCGGCGATCCCCTGCCGGTCGGGATTTTTGCGGTCTTCCTCGTTCCAGTAATCGGACGACATGACGGCGAAATCCTGACGGTACAGGTCGATATCCTCGCTTTTGAGCAGACTGTCCACATGATCGGTCATCCAAGCCAGCGCTTCGGGATTTCCGTAGTTGAAAAAGCGGGTAGTGCCGTCGCCGAGCGTCCACTCCGGATGGTTTTCATAAATCCAACTGCCGGCCGTCACGCGCTCCGGCTCGAACCAAAGCAACGACCTGACCCCTTTCGCATGGGCGTGGTCGCTGATCGCCCGCAGTCCGTTCGGGTAACGTTTCGGGTCGGGATACCACGTTCCGAGCAGATCTTGCCACGAACCTCCCCGGTTCGGATACCAGCCGGCGTCCATCCACCAGTAATCCAACTTCACACCCTCTTCGAGGTAACGGTCGATAAACTCCATCTGGTCTTTATCCGTAGCATGGAACATCTCGGCGAAATAGGCCGAACTGGCCGCTTCGAGGATCGGTTCGGGCAAACGGCCTCCCGGACGCGGCAGGTTATGGTCGTACATCCAGCCGCGCCACATGTTTTGCGCCGCGTCGCGCGTCCCGTTCCAGAACATCACTACGACCAGCGGCGTGCGAATCTCCTCGCCCGGTTCAAGGTACAAGCGCGTTTTAATCTGTCCGATGCGAACGTTCAGCGTCGTGTCGGCCTTCCTGTCGAACGAAGCTTTCCACTGCGCAGGCCAACCTACGGCGGTCATCACGCCCCGGGTTCCGCCGTTCCACTCCGCATTGAAGAACGGCAGGTTCTCGGCCGTCGGGAAACCGTACCAGAAAGCGCCGACCTCTTTGGCCTCCTGCCGGCCGAGCTTCATCCGGTTCGGCTGGAAATCCTTCGCTCCAGAGTGCCCTCCCTCGTTGTAGTTCAGGTAAACGTCGTCTTTCCCGTCCAATCCGAACGGAACGTCCAAAGGCAACAGGTTTTCGAGGATTCCGGTTTTCGTCCTGCCGTTATTTTTGAAATAGACGACCCACTCCACGGCCGGGTAATCGGCATAACGAACGATCTCGCAGCGCACCTCCAGGCCGGAAGCGGGATCGGTATAAGTCCGCGCCTCCCGTTCGCGGGCGGCATCCGCCGAACCGGTTTTCACTTTCAATTTGCAGCCGCTTAAAAATTCGCCGGAAGATTTCCCGTCGTAAACGAAACTGAACGGCAGCGGTCCGCCGACGGCAAACTGCCGATCGACCCATGCGCGGCAAGCATCGATCTGTGACTGCGGAACGGCAACAGACGCTTCCGCCTTTTTCGCGGAAAGCGAAACGGCCAGACCGCACGATGCGAGTAAAATAAGAAAAACGCGTTTTCTGAACATAAATCTATTTTATTGAACGTTAAAAAAGAATCCGTACCGCACGGAAAATTTCCATAAACGACGCATACCTCCGTCCGCGGTGACAAAACGGGCGACGGCAACCCATACACGTTCCAAAAAACGGCCCTCTTATCCGAAACAATCGCCGTGCACGTTTTCAAAGATACCGAAATTATTCCGAAACGGCACAAAAAAGCCGCATTTTTACAAATGCGGCTTGCCAATCGTAAGTTCGAGACCTATTCTTTGATCCGTTCGTTGTACTCGCGGGTACGGGTATCCACGCGGATTTTGTCGCCGGTATTGATAAACAACGGCACCTTCACAGTAGCTCCCGTATCGACCGTAGCCGGCTTCAGCGAATTGGTCGAAGCGGTGTCGCCTTTCACGCCGGGTTCGGTGTAAGTCACTTCCATGTCCACTACCGGAGGAAGTTCGGCCGAAAGGACGGTTTCCTTTTCGGTATGGAACATCACCTCCACGACCTGTCCTTCGCGCATCAGGTCGGAATTATTGATCAGATTGCGGTCGATATGGATCTGCTCGAACGTTTCGGTATGCATGAAATTGCAGCCCAGATCGTCTTCGTAAAGGTACTGGTAGGGACGACGTTCCACGCGAACCGGTTCGATCTTCTCGCCGGCCGAGAACGTTTTGTCGAGCACGCGCCCGTTTTCGAGGTTTCTCAGTTTGGTGCGGACGAAGGCCGGGCCTTTGCCGGGTTTTACGTGCAGGAATTCGACGATCGAAAACGTTTTACCGTCCAGTTCGATGCACATTCCGTTTTTGATATCTGCTGTCGTTGCCATTGCATTGAATTGTTTTAGGTTGCAAAAGTAGTTTTTTTTTCCGAAAAATGAAAACCGAAGATCCATCGCCCACTACAACACTGAAAATCAATAAAATAATCCATTACGATTGAAAATCGTGAACCCGAAATTGAACGTCAGGAACCAGTTGTTTTTGTTGGTGACGTCGTATTTCGACAGGGTCAAGCTGACCGGGCCGAAAGCCGTCTGATAGACCAGCGACGAATTGAACATGTAGCGCACGCGCTTGTGGATATTCTCTTTCACCTTGTTGTTGTCGCCGGGCAGGAAGGCGTAGGCGCTGTTTTTCAGGTAGAACTTCGGGGCGAACTCGAACGTCGGCATAATGCCGAGTCCGATGAACGAATTGCTGCGGAACTCCTTGATATACACGAACCGGCTGTGCGGAGTCGGCGTGAAAGCCGGCGAAGAGATGTTGGTCGCGTACTCGTTTGTGAACGAAGGATGATTCGTCACGACCAACTGCGCCAGGTATCCGACCGAGAACCATTTGCACACCGGATAATAGTGCTCGCGGACGAACTGCGCCCCGAACCAGTGCCGCGAATCGCCGCTGCGCCTCGGGACCTGATCGGGCGACCGGGTTCCGGGAGCGTACATTTCGTTGCCGGTAACGAAAATGGCCGATATCGTCTGGCGGATACCCCGCGTCGGGTAGAGCAGGTAGTTCAGGCCGTTGCGGTCGAGTTCCAGCTTCAGGCCGAAGAACGGGAACTGCGTCCGGTCCATCACGTCGTCGTCCGTATAGTCGGTCGTCTGGAAATAACTGTAACGGTCGTAACCTCCGTTCATGCGCAGCGACAGCACCGAATAACGATCGACCGGTACGGTCAGCGCGGCCGTCGCATACGTGTCGATATACTTCGAGTAGGTCAGGTCGGTCTTTTTGGCGATCCCGCCGAAATTGCTTTTAAAATAGTTGTAATAGTTGAAGTTATACCCGTAATCGAGCGAAAACAGCGCCTTCATGAAAAAATCGGTACGTCCCCGCAGCGACAACGAGGAGTAGAGCGGACTGAAATAACCGTCGAAATTGTAGGTCTGCGAACTGAGGCCGATCCGCCGGTATTCGAGTCCGACGTAGGCCTGGTTCATCGACGTCGACGACACGTTGCCGCCGAACATCACTTTGAAGCTCGGTTTGGTCTTCATCTCGATGTCGAGCTTGAAAAATTTCGAGGAATCGTCGTAGGTCACGTCCGGATAATTTCCTTCGATATCCCCGTCCGACAAAATCTTGAAATAACCGGAACGGAATTTTTCGAGGTCGAATGCTCGGTCCTTCTTCTTTTTAGCGTTTTTCGGCCCGTCCAGTTGCAGCAACTCCTTAACATACATCGTCTGGTTATCGTTCAGCCCGGAAATCTCGTACTTGTCGAAAAACAGGTTCGGCAACGAAGCCCGGTAAGCCTTCCGAGCCGCCGACAGCGAATCGGGGTCCACGCGGCGGGTAATGCGCTCCTTGATCAGCGGCATCGCGTCGATGGCGTCGCTGTAACCGCGGTTGATCACATACTCCACCTTGCCGAAATCGAGCGTCGACACATCCTCGAAAGCGTGTTCGATCAGAATGTCGCTGTCCGACGGCAATTTGTAGTCGGTATGCATCATCGTCAGCGCCAGGATCTGGTCCACCACGTTGTCCTCGCTGGGCTTGGTATTGCCGGCCGTGCACTTGCTTCCGATCAGCACCTCCGGACCGAAATCCTCTTTCAGCACCTGCCATGGGAAATTATTGTACATGCCGCCGTCGTAGAGCAGCGTCGAATCCTGTTTCAGCGGTTTGAAAACGAGCGGAATGGTCATCGAAGCCCGGATCGCCTTACCCAAGTCTCCGTTGCGGTACACCACCTCCTTCTGCGCGGCCGCATCGGTTGCCACGCAACGAAACGGGACGAAAAGCTTATCGAAATCGCCTCCGCACTGCGCGTTCGGCGCTGCGAAGAACTCCACGAACGACATGTCGATCTGGTCGGACGGGATCAAGTTGGTGGGCAACTGGGCCACCATCTTTTTGTTGCGATTACGCAGATCGAGCCGCAACGACACCATCGCCGCATTGGGTTGTTTCTGCCGGAAATAATAGATATACTGCGGCTTGATCTTGCCGCTCATCCAGTATTTGATCTGATCCGATTTGAAAACTTCGGCCATTTCGTCGGGCGTGTACCCGATCGCGTAAAGCCCCGCGATAATCGATCCCATCGACGTGCCCGAAACGTAGTCGACCGGAATCCCGTTCTCTTCCAAAGCCTTCATTACTCCGATGTGGTACAATCCCTTAGCCCCGCCGCCGCTCATCACCACACCCACTTTTTGCGCTGACGCCGATATTGCGATCCATACCGACAAACCGGTAATTATGCTTTTTATGCGCGTCATTTATAAAATATTCTTAACTTTGTTCGTTAAATCTATCGGGTAAAAATAGCGATAAAAACATAAACCACCAACGATGATCGACAAAATAAACGATTTGCTGAAGCGGGTCGAAGCGTTCAAACCGCAGGCCGCCGCCGAGGTCGAAGAGTTCCGGGTGCGAATGCTCGGACGCAAAGGGGAAATGAACGACGTGTTCGAAGAGTTCAAGAAAGTGGCGCCGGAGTTGAAAAAAGAGCTCGGCCAGAAGATCAACGCGCTGAAAACACGCATCAACGACAAAATCGCGGAGATGAAATCCGCTCTGGAAAATACCGAAACCGACTCGGACGCGGCCATCGACATGACCCGTCCGGGATCGAACGACCCGATCGGCAGCCGGCATCCGATCTCGCTGGTAAGGAACGAAATCGTCGACATCTTCGCGCGGCTCGGCTATACGGTCGCCGAAGGGCCCGAAATCGAAGACGACTGGCACGTATTCTCGGCGCTGAATTTTCCGCCGGAGCATCCGGCCCGCGATATGCAGGACACGTTTTTCATCCGCAAAAACCCGGATATCCTGCTGCGGACGCACACCAGTTCGATCCAGGTGCGCACGATGGAGCGTCAGAAACCGCCGATCCGCGTGGTTTGCCCGGGGAGGGTATTCCGCAACGAGGCCATTTCGTACCGGGCGCACTGCATTTTTCACCAGGTCGAAGGACTTTATATCGACGAAAACGTATCGTTCGCCGACCTGAAACAGAGCATTCTGTATTTCGCCAAGGAGATGTTCGGCGAAAAGGCGCAGATCCGGATGCGCCCGTCGTACTTCCCGTTCACCGAGCCGTCGGCCGAAGTGGACGTGTCGTGCAATTTGTGCGGAGGCAAAGGATGCAACGTATGCAAACATACCGGCTGGCTCGAAATCATGGGCTGCGGGATGGTCGATCCGAACGTGCTCGAAGCGTCGGGCATCGACCCGCAACGGTATTCGGGCTTCGCATTCGGCATGGGAGTTGAACGGATCGCCATGTTGAAATACGGCGTCAAGGATCTGAGGCTCTACTTCGAAAACGACGCGCGTTTCTTGCGCCAGTTCGATTCTGTTTTCTAAAAAACCCGGAGGGGCTGTTTATGACGAAACTGACAAAATCTCTTTGCGTGGGTGCCGCCGCTGCGGCGCTGCTGTTTTGCGGCCCGTCCCGTCCGGCCTATGCTTCGAAACCGGAAGCGCGGACAGACCGGGGATATTCGCCGGAGCAGACGGCTTCTTATTATTACACCGAAGGGATCAAGAACAACATCATGAACGGCGATCCGCAACAGTCGGTAGACCTTTTCAAAAAGGTGCTGGAGATCGATTCGACGCATGCGCCGACCCTTTTCGAGTTGGCCACGCTCACGATATCCGAGCCCGAAACCGCCCTCCGGTACAGTCTGCGGGCCAATGCCGCCGACACGGGCAACATCTGGTACCGCACCCAGCTCGGACGGCTGCTGATCGCCACGCAGCGCTACGACTCGGCGATGACGGTTTACAATTCGCTGCTGAAGGCCGCTCCGAACAATCCGGACAACTACCGGCTGATCGCCATGCTGTACGAACAGAAAGGCGATCCCGAGAAGGCGCTGATCATCCTCGATTCGGCCGAACGCCAACTCGGCGCCGTCGAAATGCTGGCGGGGTATAAGCGGCAACTGCTGCTGAACATGAAACAGTACGATCGGGCCTTGGTCGAGGCGAAAGCCATGGTGGAAAATTTCCCTTACGACGAAGACAACTACGTCGAACTGGCGGAACTCTACACCACGCTCGGACAGCTCGCGCAGGCGCAGGAAGCTTATCGGAAAGCGCAGGAGATCAATCCCAACAGTCTGCGCGTCATCGCGTCGCTGAATGATTTTTACAAGCGCACGAACGACAATGTCCGCTTCCTGTCGACGGCTGCGCAACTTTTCCGGTCGAAAGAGTTCCCGCTCGAAACAAAACTGAAATTTTTCGAAGAACTCACCCAAACGCCGAATTATTACCGCGACTATTACGTCCAACTCGGAGAACTGGCTTCGTCGCTGGCGATCACTTATCCCGAAGACTACCGGACGGTCGAACTGTATGCCAAACACCTGATCGCCGGAGGATTTCTGGAAGACGCGCTCAGTCTGTACAAATCCCACCTGAACGATTCGACCGACCGCAAAGAGCCGTTCAACACCGTCATCGAGATCGAAGCGTATCAGAAACGGCCCGATTCGGTGGCCAAATACACGGCAATGGCCTTACAGCGCTTCCCGTCCGACCCGGAGCTCTACCTGCGCAAGGGATCTATTTCGGCCTACATGCTGAACAACCCGAAAGAAGCCGAACCGGCCTACCGCGAAGCGCTCAAATACGCTAAAACCGACTCGCTGCGCAGTGTGATCTACGGCGTGCTGGGAGACAATTACCAAACGCTCGGCGACTACAAAAACTGCTTCAAATCGTATGAAAAAGGCATGAAGCTCGATACGACCAATGCGGTCATATACAACAACTACGCTTATTTCCTGAGCCTGCGCAACGAGCGGCTCGACAAGGCGCTCGCGATGACGGAAAAGGCGATCCGGCTGTCGCCGAACAACCCGACCTACCTGGATACCTACGCATGGGTGCTCTACCAGTTGGGCCGGTACGAAGAAGCACGGACGCCGATGCGGCAGGCCGTATCGCTCGATCGTACCGGCAACAAGGAACTGTTCCTGCACTACGGCGACATCCTCTATAAACTGAAAGACAACTTCATGGCTTCGATTTACTGGAAAAAGGCGCTGGAAAGCGGTTACGATCCGGAGCAGATCGAACAACGGCTTAAACAAATCGAATAACGATGACCCGGACAAGACTGTTGCTGACCCTTTTGTTTGCCCTTGCGACGCTGAGCGTGCCGGCCCAGCAGTTGGAATCGTTGCGCGAAGAGATCCGGCAAGCCGAAGAGGAGATCAAAATGACCAACCAGTTGCTGTCGAAAACGCAGAAAAACCAGCAAACGACCGACCGGCAGCTAAACCTGATCCGCAATAAGATCCGCAACCGGAAGAACATCATCTCGAACCTCGAAAAACAGTCGGGATTGATCGAAAACAACATCGGTGCGAAAAACACGACGATCCGGTCGCTGGAACAGGATCTGAACCGGCTGCGGCAGGAATACGCCGCGATGGTTTACGATTCCTATAAGAATTACAAGCTGAACAACTTCATGCTCTTTCTGTTCGCATCGCGGGATTTCAACGACGCTACGCTGCGGATCGCCTATATGCACCGCTACAACCGGATGCGGGAACAGAAAGCCGCCGAAATCGATTCGGTATCGGCCTCGGTCGGACGCGAAATATCCAGCCTGCAAAGTCAGAAGGAGGAACTCGACAAAGTGCGCCGCAGCCGCAACGAAGAGCTGACCTCGCTGGACAAGGACGAAACGCAGTACCGCACCTCGTCGCAGAAACTGCAGCAGGAAGCGGGCAAACTGAACTCGATCATCAAAGCGAACAGGAAGCGGATCGAACAGATGCAGAAACAGATCCGGCAGATTATCGCCGAAGAATCGCGCAAAAACAAAGCGAAACCGCAAACGTCCGAACAACGGGAATTCGACGTCAAGCTCTCCGGGCAATTCGAACAGAATACCGGCAAGTTGCCCTACCCGGTGCGGGGAGTCATCGTAAATAACTACGGACTCCACTCGCACACTGCGATCAAAGGCGTCGTCGAAAAGAACCAGGGCGTCGACATCGCGGCCGAACCGGGAGCCGAAGTGCGCGCCGTGTTCGAGGGAGAAGTCAGCCAGGTGCTGTTGAACCAATGGACGAACAAGGTCGTCCTGCTGCGTCACGGAAACTACCTGACCCTTTACAGCAACCTCGCTTCGGTCAACGTCAAGGTGGGCGACCGGGTCACGCTGAACCAGCCGATCGGGCGGATCGCTTCGTCCGAAGACAGTAACGATTGCACGCTGCATTTCGAAGTGTGGAAACTCGACGCGCAGAACAATCCCGTCAACCTGAATCCGGAAAAATGGCTGAGACGGTAACCCGAAAACGAATTAAACTACGATACGAACAATGCCGGTAAATTACTGCACCGAAGCGTGCGACTTCATATTCAGGGGCAAAAGAAAAACCTCCGCATGGATCAGGCGAACGGCCCGGACGGAGGGGTGGGACACAGGAGCCGTATCGGTCGTCTTCTGTTCGGACGAACGGCTGCTGGAAGTAAATAACAAATACCTGAACCACAACTACTTTACGGATATTATTACGTTCGATTACAGCGATCCGGAGAAGAAAAAGATCGCCGGAGACCTGATGATCGGAATCGGTACCGTGCGCGATAACGCGGCCGCTTTCGGAACGACGTTCGAAAACGAACTGCAGCGCGTGATCATTCACGGTATTCTGCATTTGTGCGGCTACGGCGACAAAACGCCCGAAGAAGCCGCACGGATGAAAAGTCTGGAAAACAAATACCTGGACCTGTTTTACAACGAAATCCCCGGGTCCGCGCCGCGTCGGGTAGACAAGAAGCGGAAAGGGGAGCCGGAAAAACAAAAAAAATGAAATTCGAATACGATATCATCGTCGTCGGAGGAGGACATGCCGGATGCGAAGCGGCGGCGGCGGCGGCCAATATGGGCTGCCGGACGCTGTTAATCACAATGGACATGGGCAAATTCGCCCAGATGTCGTGCAATCCGGCCATCGGGGGCGTAGCCAAAGGACAGATCGTCCGGGAGATCGATGCGATGGGCGGTTATACGGGCATCGTCACCGACCGTACGACGCTGCAATTCCGTATGCTGAACCGTTCGAAAGGGCCGGCGATGTGGAGTCCGCGCGCGCAGTGCGACAAGGCGCGCTTCTCGCTGCTGTGGCGCGAAATGCTCGAAAACACGCAAAATCTCTACCTGTGGCAAGACGCCGTAACCGCCCTTCAGATCGAACAAAATACGGTCGCCGGGGTTACGACTCGGATGGGAGTGCAATTCCGCTCGAAAGCCGTTATTTTGACCGCAGGAACCTTCCTCGAAGGGTTGATGCACATCGGCCGGACGCATGTTCCGGGCGGTCGCGCCGGCGATCCCGCTTCGCACGGGCTGAGCGCCCAACTGGCCGGACTCGGTTTCGAAGTCGGACGCATGAAAACCGGCACTCCGGCCCGGCTCGACGCCCGTTCGATCGACTTCAGCCGACTCGAAGAGCAACAAGGAGACGAAACACCCGGTAAATTTTCATATTCTACTGATACAGAGTGTATTAAAAAACAAATTCCTTGTTATCTCGTTTACACATCGAAAGAAGTGCACGATATTTTGAGGAGCGGATTCGCCGATTCGCCGTTGTTCAACGGCACTATCAAGGGGATCGGACCACGCTACTGTCCGAGTATCGAAGATAAGTTGCGGACTTTCGCCGGCAAGGATTCCCATCAACTTTTTCTCGAACCCGAAGGAGCCGACACCCACGAATACTACCTGAACGGTTTTTCGTCGTCGTTGCCATGGGATATTCAGGTGGCGGCGCTGCAAAAAATCAAAGGATTCGAAAATGTACAACTTTACCGGCCCGGTTATGCGATCGAATACGACTATTTTCCGCCGACCCAGCTCTACCATTCGCTGGAGACGAAACTGATCGGCGGATTGTTTTTTGCCGGTCAGGTGAACGGAACGACAGGATACGAAGAAGCCGCTGCACAGGGACTGATGGCCGGAATCAACGCCGTACTGAAACTGCGGGACGACGAACCGCTCGTACTGCGGCGCGACGAATCGTACATCGGGGTATTGATCGACGACCTGGTCACCAAAGGCGTCGACGAACCTTATCGGATGTTCACCAGCCGCGCCGAATACCGGATTTTGCTCCGGCAGGACAATGCGGATATCCGGCTTACGCCGATTTCGTATAAAATAGGGCTTGCGGATGAAAAAAGGTATCGAAAAACGATGCAAAAAAAATCGTCCGTAGAATCGCTTATTTCATTCGTTCGTCAACTGAGTGTCACTCCGGCCGATTTGGAGGAGTATTTAAAATCGATCGAATCGACGCCGCTGACCCAGGGACGAAAACTTTACGATATCATTTTACGCAATAAAATCACGTTGAACGGACTGGCGGAATACCTGCCCGAACTGGCCGATTTCATTTTTGAAAACGGGTGTTCGCAGGAAGTGATCGAAGAAGCCGAAATCCAGATCAAATATCACGGATACATCGAGCGCGAAAGGCACATCGCCGACAAAATGACGCGACTCGAAAATATCCGGATCCGACCGGATTTCAATTACAGCGAACTGACTTCGCTTTCGATCGAATCCCGACAGAAACTGACGAGAATCCGCCCGTCTACCATCGGACAGGCTTCGCGGATACCGGGAGTCAGCCCGGCCGACATCAACGTACTGTTGGTTTATTTCGGACGTTAATTGTTCCACGTGGAACAAATCTTTATTTAAAACATCCATCGTGGAGAATGTTCCACGTGGAACAAATTTAAAAGAAATGAAAAACATTTTCGACCTATCAAAAAACGGAGCTAAAAAGATTTATATAGACGGGACGCTACATCCGATCAAAGTCGGTATGCGGGAAATATCGCTGCAAAACGGGAAAAAAGTCTGCGTTTACGATACGACCGGCGCCTATACCGACGACAATTATCAAATCGACATCCGGAAGGGAATGCCGAAAGTCAGGGAACCGTGGATCAAGGAGAGGGAGAAAGAGGGAGAATTCCATACCCAGTTGTGGTATGCCCGACACGGGATCATCACGCCCGAAATGGAATACGTCGCCATCCGGGAGAATCAGAACAACGAACGGGAAGACCGCATCACACCCGAAATGGTACGGGAAGAGATTGCCGAAGGACGCGCCGTACTGCCGTCCAATTACCGGCATCCGGAAGCGGAACCGATGATTATCGGCAGTAAATTCTTGGTCAAAATCAACGCCAACATCGGTAATTCGGCGCTGGGCTCGTCGATCGAGGAAGAGGTCGAAAAAGCCATGTGGGCCGTCAAATGGGGAGCCGACACCGTGATGGATCTGTCGACGGGCAAGGAGATCCACCAAACCCGCGAAGCTATCCTGCGCAACGTTCCCGTACCGATCGGTACCGTACCGATGTACCAGGCGTTGGAAAAAGTAGGCGGCGAAATTGCCGATCTGACCTGGGAAGTGTATTACGATACGCTGGTCGAACAGTGCGAACAAGGGGTGGATTACTTCACCATCCATGCCGGTATCTTACAGCGCCACCTGCCCGCCGCACTGAAACGCGTGACCGGAATCGTTTCGCGCGGCGGGTCGATTCTTGCAAAATGGATGAGCATCAACAAACAGGAAAACTTTTTGTATACCCATTTCGAAGACATTTGCAAGCTGCTTAAAAAATACGACATCGCTTTCTCGCTCGGCGATGGCCTGCGTCCGGGAAGCATTGCCGATGCAAACGACGCAGCCCAGTTCGGAGAGCTGGAAGTACTCGGAGAACTGGCTAAAATCGCATGGAAACACGACGTACAGGTTATTATCGAAGGGCCGGGACACGTTCCGATGCAAAAAATCCGTGAAAATATGGACAAGCAAATCAAATACTGCCACGGAGCCCCGTTCTACACGTTGGGACCGCTGGTCAGCGACATCGGAGCCGGATACGACCACATTACTTCCGCGATCGGCGCGGCGATGATCGGATGGATGGGAACCGCCATGCTGTGCTACGTAACCACCAAGGAGCACCTGGCCCTGCCGAACAAGGACGATGTCCGCGAAGGCGTCGTAACTTACAAACTGGCCGCCCATGCGGCGGACATCGCGAAAGGACATCCCGGAGCGGCCGAACGCGACCTGCAAATGAGCCATGCCCGGTATGAAATGCGCTGGAACGACCAGTTCAACCTGTCGCTCGACCCGGAACGGGCCCGCCGGATGCACTTCGAAATGATTCGCGAAGGATCCGACCACTGCTCGATGTGCGGGCCGCACTTCTGCGCCATGAAAATTACGAAGTCTATTTTATAATACATTAATAATCAATTATATAAAAAGAGAGACGGTCTGTCTCTCTTTTTTTATGCCTTCGGAATCCGCAGTATGTTCCGCTTTCGATTCGAAATAACGTTATCTATAAAAATTTCTACCGGTTGTCCGCGCAAAAAAGCGATCGGTCAATTTTCGTCTATTACGAACCGAATCTGGGCTACCGTCCTGAAAGGCACTCCGTTACGTTTAGCCGGACTCCATCCGCGCACCGCAATATCGTAAATCTTATCGATAAACACCTGCGAATACTGCTTCAACGCCCCGCCCAGCTCCACGATCCGGTGCACGATCCCGTCTTCGTCGATATCGACTTCGAGTAAAAACACGTCCGGCCTGTCCGGATCGAGCAGGCTGCGGTCGTCAATTAACTTTTCGATCTGCGGCCGCCAAAGCCCCGGCAATTTCAGCAGCGATACGCCATTAAAAGAGGGCGCCTCGTACTTGGCCTCGGTTTGCTCGATATAATTAAATCCCATGCCTTTAAACAGCCTTCTATTGCGGTCGTACTGCAGACGCACGACCGGTGCATCCGGCGATACGGCAAAACTGTATTCTCGCTGGCCGATCCGCAGCTTCACCAGCGAACAGCCGTCTCCTTTCGGCTCTTCGGTCACCGAAGCGTCGGCCACCTTGAAATCACAGGCCATCTGTTTGGCGAATTCCCGATCCGAATAGCGGTAAATCGACGTATAACCGGGCGTAGTAATGATGATGCGGCAACTATCCGCCTGTGCGAAACAAACGGCGGAAATCCCCGCAAAAACCAGTAATAAAAGCAACTTTTTCAACTTACACAAGTCTTCAATTATTATGGAAACGGAAAACGGAGACCGTTTCTTATTTGGCAGCCATTTTAGCCCAACTGTCTTTCAACGTAACGGTACGGTTGAATACCTTCCCAGCCGCCGTGGAATCTCTGTCCACACAGAAATAACCCAACCGTTCGAACTGGAAAGTATCTCCTTCCGCAGCTTCGTTCAGCGAAGGTTCGAGATATCCGGTTACGGTCTTCAGCGAATCGGGATTCAGGTAATCCTCGAACGTCTTCCCCTCCTCGATGTCGTTCATATCCTCTTTGACGAACAAGCGGTCGAACAGTCGCACTTCGGCCGGAACCGCATGCCGCGCCGAAACCCAGTGGATCACCCCCTTCACCTTACGCCCGTCGGAAGAGCGTCCCCCCTTGGACATCGGATCGTACGTACAACGCAGTTCGACCACCTTGCCGTCGGCATCCTTGATCACTTCGTCGCACCGGATCAAATAGGCGTACCTGAGCCGCACTTCGCCGCCCGGAGAGAGACGGTAATATTTCTTGGGAGGATTTTCCATAAAATCGTCGCGCTCAATATAGATCTCCCGCCCGAACGGAACTTCCCGTTTCCCGGCCGTTTCGTCCTCCGGATTATTGATACAATCGACCGTTTCGGTTTTCTCTTCCGGATAATTGGTAATCACCACGCGGATCGGGTCCAACACGGCCATGCGCCGCCGGGCCCGTTTATTCAAGTCTTCCCGGACGCAGAATTCGAGCAGTCCGAGGTCGATCACGTTATCCCGCTTAGCCACGCCCACCTTATCGGCGAACATTCGCACGCTCTCCGGCGTATAACCCCGACGCCGCAACGCGCAGATCGTCGGCATACGCGGATCGTCCCAACCCATCACGGTGCCCTGCCGCACCAACTGCAACAGTTTCCGCTTGCTCATCATCGTATAGGTCAGGTTCAAACGCGCAAACTCGTACTGATGGCTCGGATAGATATCCAACTTCTCGATAAACCAGTCGTACAGCGGCCGGTGCACATCGAATTCGAGCGTACAGATCGAATGCGTAACCTTCTCGATCGAATCGCTCTGCCCGTGCGCATAATCGTACATCGGATAGATGCACCATTTGTTGCCGGTGCGATGATGCTCGGCATGCAGGATCCGGTACATGATCGGGTCGCGCAGCAGCATATTCGGATGAGCCATATCGATTTTCGCACGCAGCACCTTTTCGCCGTCTCCGAACTCGCCGTTTTTCATCCGTTCGAACAGGTCGAGGTTCTCTTCCGCCGACCGGTTGCGCCACGGGCTCTCCTTGCCCGGCACGGTCACCGTACCCCGGCTCTGACGAATCTCCTCCTGCGACTGATCGTCCACATAAGCCAGCCCTTTACGGATCAATTCGACGGCCCAAGCGTACAACTGGTCGAAATAATCGGACGCATAGTGCACGCCGGCCCACTCGAAACCGAGCCAACGAACGTCCTGCTGGATCGAATCGACGTACTCGACATCCTCCTTAACCGGGTTCGTATCGTCGAAACGCAAGTTACACTTTCCTCCGTATTTGCGGGCTAAACCGAAATTCAGGCAGATGCTCTTCGCATGCCCGATATGCAGATAACCGTTCGGTTCGGGCGGAAACCGGGTCTGCACCCGTTTCTCGCCCCCGGCGATGCTTTCCTCTACAATTTCTTCCAGAAAATTCAAGGATTTTCCTTCAACCGATGCTGATTCTTCGTGCAAATCGCTCATAAAATACCAATTTTGCACAAAATTAATTCTATTTTGATAATATCTGCAAATTTTACAGACATTATAATATCCGGGACGGCCGTCACCGGACGATCGTCATCTCGTCGATCAACCGGGTGTCGCCCGCAAACCGGTCGATAATAAACAACACGTAACGGATATCCACGCAGATGGTCCGCTGCAGCCGGGGTTCGAAAACGGTATCCCCGCTCATCGCCTCCCAGTTCCCGTCGAACGCCAGCCCGATCAACTCTCCTTTACGGTTCATCACCGGACTGCCCGAATTTCCGCCGGTAATATCGTTCGTCGTGATGAAATTTACGGGCAGCACTCCCTTTTCGGCATAAGGCCCGTAATCGCGTTCGCGGTAAAGTTCTTTCAGTTTGTCAGGCACGGCAAATTCGTAAGCGTTCTGCGGATCCTCCTTGGCGATCACTCCGTCCAGCGTCGTAAAGTAATCGTAATAAACGGCATCCTGCGGTTCGTACGGCAATACCTGACCGTACGAAAGCCGCATCGTAAAGTTCGCATCCGGGTAGTACTTCTTGTCCGGATTCATCGCCATCAGGCCCGCCACGTACAGCCGATGCCCCCGGTAAAATACCGAATCGAACGCCCGGATCGAATCCACCAGCGCGTTATAGGTTTTCACCACCTCCCGCCGCATTTTATACGCCGGATCGTTCAGAAACGCATTCGCATCCGGACGCCGTAGGAATTCCTCGGCCTTTTCGGGCGATGCGAACAGCGAATTGTCGTAGACATAATCGATATAAGCGTCCGCATCACCGCCGAAATTTTCACGGATCACCGCAAAACACGAAGGCAGTTCCTCCGCGGAAAGACTGTCGAGCAACAGCCTGAACATCCGTTTGGCGATTTTCCGGTCGGTGGGAGGGTTGTAATCTTTATAAAAAGCCTGCAATTTGCCGGCGATTTCACCGATTCTCGACGTATCGACCTGCTTTTCGGCGTTGATAAGCGGTATCGCCGCACCGACCGCGCCGATGATCTCGGTACCCCGTATCAGCGCTTCCGAAAAGTACTGTAACCGATCCCGCAGCGGCGCCGACCCCTCGACCGCTTTGCGGATCAGCGGAAGCGCCTCCCCGTATTTCGCCCGCCGTTCCGGATCGGTATTCGCCCATTCGGTGAATTTTTCTTCTTCGGCGAGTTTCCGCTCCCGAACGCGCTGCCGCTTCAACCCGCGGTTTTCCCCGATCGAATTTTTCCAGTAATTCGACGAAGAGCTATATTTCGAAGCGTACTGGATACGCACCCGGTCGCTCGCGAGCATGTCCTCCATCATCAACTTCTGCCGCTCCCCGCGGATAAAAATCCGGTTCGGATTGGCCACGTCCAGCGTATAGTCGATTTCGTAAGAAGTCTTGTACCGCTCGGTCGATCCCGGAAAACCGATAATCATCGTAAAGTCGCCCGGCTTATACCCCTTTACCGATACCGGCAAATGTACGGGAGGCCGATAGGGAACATTCTCTTCCGAATAATCGGCCGGAGCGCCGTCCGGAGAAGCATAAATCCGGAAAATCGAAAAATCGCCGGTATGCCGCGGCCACATCCAGTTGTCGGTATCGCCGCCGAACTTACCGATCGACGAAGGCGGAGCCCCCACCAGGCGAACGTCCGTATAAACTTCTTTCACGAACAGCAAGTATTGGTTCCCGCCGAAAAAATCCTTGATTTCCACCTCCTGTCCCGGCCGGTCGAGTTTCGTCTGGCTCTTGACCATCGCAATGGCCTGTACCACCTTCACGGTGCGGTCCTGCTCCGACAGCGAATCGTCCAGTTGCGACAGGATGCGATCCGAAACATCTTCGATCCGGCGGATGAACGTCACGGTCAGCCCCGGCGTAGGGATCTCCTCCCGGTCGGACATCGCCCAGAAACCGTTTTTCAGGTAGTCGCGCTCGACGGTGCTGTGCTGCTGAATCGCACCGAAACCGCAGTGGTGATTGGTCAGCACCAATCCCCGGTCGGAAACCACCTCTCCGGTACACCCGCCGCCGAAAATCACGACGGCATCCTTGATCGCATACCGGTTGACATCGTAAATATCCTCCGCGGACAATCGGAACCCGCGGGCCTTCATATCTTTTATATTCAACTTCTGTAAGTAGGGAAGCAGCCACATCCCCTCGTCGGCCCGGACTCCTGACACGCCCGCCCACAAAGCCAGGCACAGCACGATAAACCGTTTCATATTTTCTTCGCGTTCGTTTTTTTCGTTATTCGAATTATTTGCTTCGGCCGATCTGCAACATGCGGCGGATCGAACCTTCCGCACGCCGGCGCACCTCCTCGTCGATAACCACCTCGGGAGCCTCCCGCTCCAACGCGCTGCATATCTTCTCCAGGGTCACCATTTTCATGAAAGCGCAGTTGTTGCACCCGCAGGTGGAATCGACCGGAGGCGCCGGAATAAACCGTTTCTGCGGATTCTCACGCTGCATCTGGTACAGGATTCCCGCTTCGGTCACTACGATGAACGTATCGGCCGGATCTGTCGAAGCGTACTTCAGCAGAGCCGCCGTACTCCCGATGTAATCGGCCGTCAGCAACACCGCCCGTTTGCATTCGGGATGCGCCAGCACCTTCGCTTCGGGATACTCCTTTTTCAGTTCCAAGATCTTTTCGACCGAAAATTCTTCGTGGACGCCGCATGCGCCGTCCCATACGACCATATTCTGCCGGCCGGTCAGTTGTTTGATGTAATTTCCCAAATTCCGATCGGGAGCGAATACGATCTTCGCGTCGGCCGGCAGGCTTTCGATCACCTGCACCGCGTTGCCCGACGTGCAGCAGATATCGGTCAGCGCTTTGACCCCGACCGACGTATTGACGTACGAAACGACCGTATATCCGTTATAATTCCTCAAAAAACGCTCGAAATCCGGCGCGCTGCAGGAATCCGCCAGCGAACATCCCGCCTCGGGTTCCGGCAACAGCACTTTTTTGTCCGGCGAAAGGATTTTCGCCGTCTCCGCCATGAAATGCACGCCGGCGAAGAGGATGATTTCCGCATCGGTTTCGGCCGCCCGGGCCGACAGCGCCAGGCTATCGCCGGTGAAGTCGGCCACCTGTTGCACTTCGGGAATCGTATAGTAATGCGCCAGAATCACGGCGCGCTTCTCTTTTTTCAGACGAAGGATCTTATCGATCAGTTGACGCTCGTTTTCCACAGTTCTTTTCTTTTTAATTTCTTAAAATTAATAAATAAGGAAAAAAGAGTAATAATAATACCTGTTCATTCTGTTGGTAAATTTTCCGCACTTTTTTTATGCCGTGTTACGAATACTTTTTGAACAATGAGTAAACGAATCCTGTCGATTCATCTTTTTGATTTAAAGTTATTCATGTTTTGTTGTAAACATATATTGAAAACCTTTTCGGGGTTAATCGACAAAATAAGTTTCCGGTATTTTTCCGTTTTTTTCTGTTCATTTCATTGTCCGTAAGATTCTGTAAAATCCGGTATTTTTTCCTTGCGTTTGTACGGTTTTTTGATATACCGATCCGGAAGTCGAAAATGCAAGCCGTTTTTTCCGAAATCGGATATTTTTAACGAACAGTTTCATGCGGGTCGGTTTAACAGATTATTAACATTTTTGAAATGCATTCATAGTATTGGAAAACAAACGAATGCAAATAAAAAGCCGAAAAATTATCATCAATGGCCGGATTAGGGCAGTTCGCGTACGATATTATTTGCCAGCAAGTCGTAGTATTCGCTCGCAGCGTCGGTCTTTGCAGAGACCGGACGGCCCGCGTCGCCGGATTCCCGAACGCTCTGGATCAATGGAATTTGCGCCAGCAGCGGCAGTTTTTGCCGTTCCGCCAACATTTTTACACCCTCTTTTCCGAACAGGTAATAACGGTTTTCGGGCAGTTCGGCCGGAGTGAACCAGGCCATGTTTTCGACGAGTCCCAGGACGGGGATGTCGATTTTGTCGTTTCGGAACATCGCGATGCCGCGGACGACGTCCGCCAGCGCCACTTTTTGCGGCGTGCTGACGACAATGGCTCCCGTTATCGACATTTCGGAGATGATCGACAAGTGTACGTCGCCGGTTCCGGGAGGCAGGTCGATCAGCAGGAAATCGAGCGGTCCCCACAGCGTTTGGCGGATCATTTGCCGCAACGCGTTGGTCGCCATCGGGCCGCGCCACATCAGCGCGTCGGCCGGGTCGATGAAAAATCCGATCGACATGATCCGGATTCCGAACCGTTCGGCCGGAAGAATCCAATCCTTGCCGTCTTTTTTTTCCCCTTCCGGCCGGTAGTCTTCGACGCCGAACAGCATCGGCTGGGAAGGCCCGTAAATATCGGCGTCCAGAATGCCTACTTTATATCCCAAACGAGACAAGGCGACCGCCAGGTTCGCCGTAACGGTGCTTTTGCCCACTCCGCCTTTTGCGGAACTGACGGCAAGGATGCGACGGACGCCGTCCTCGCCGCCGAACGGTTTCTGTTCCTTTTTTTCGGCGGCTTTTTTCGGCGCGGCTTCCTTGATGAAGATGCTGACTTTCCCGGAATAATCTGGGAACCGCGCGGCGATCAGTTCTTCGCAGCGCTTCTTGATCGATAGCGCAAACGGATCGCGGCTGCGCGGGAAAAGCAGCGTGAGCTGGATTTTATCGTCGGTCACCACCGGATTTTCGACCATGCCCAGCGTGACGATGTCGTTATGCAGTTCGGGATGCGCGACCTCGTGCAGCAGTCCGAACAGTTCTTCCTGAGTCATTCGATTGGTTTTTTGTGTTCGATACAAATTTACGGTATCCTGCGGATAAATCAATCATTTCGGGCAGCCGCTTTCGTTTTAAACGGGAAAAAGGCCGTTACAGGGATATTTTGCGCCTAAATAATTATATCTTTTCCCGGAGTGAAGACCATTGGATGGCAATGCGGTTCGGTTCGGAGCGAAATTTTTTCGGTCCGAATCTTCTCGAACCGACCGAAAACCGGCCGGGACTGCGTTATGGAACGATATGTGTGTGTAAATGAAGAATAAATTCGTAATTTTACGCGCAGTAAACGGTTCGGATGAACCGCAAAGCGAAAAACAGGAGATAGAATGAAAAATTTTTGGAGTACGTTTCTGGCCTGCCTGCTTGCACTGGTGGTGGCCAATGTGGTGATCGGCGTCTTTTTAGTGATGGTGCTGGCCGGTATCGGGACGCTTTTTTCGGAAACGGTTCCCGACGTGCAGCAGAAAACGGTGCTGCGGCTCGATTTTGCCGAGCCGATCAGCGACGATCCGTCGCGCAACCCGTTGTCGGAGATGGGATTCAACGACCTGATATCGATGCGGGTCGCCCGCAATTACGCTTTGATCGACGTGTTGAAAGCTATCGAGACGGCTGCGACCGACGACCGGATCAGCGGGATTTACCTGAATGTCAGCCCAAATATGGGAATGGGAATGGCTACGCTGGAGGAGATCCGCGATGCGTTGTTGCAGTTCAAAGAATCCGGGAAATTCATCGTTAGCTATGCGGATTACTATACGCAAGGTTCCTATTATATGGCTACGGCCGCCGATAAAGTATATCTGAACCCGCAAGGCAATGTGACCTGGCTCGGTCTCGCTTCCGGAGTCGTATTTTATAAAGGACTTCTGGATAAGTTGGGCGTGCAGGTCGAAGCGATCCGCCACGGCTCGTTCAAATCGGCCGTCGAACCGTTTATCCTGGATAAAATGAGTCCCGAGAACCGTTTGCAGATGGATGCGCTGCTGGGTTCGATCTGGGGGCATGTCGTGAAAAGAGTCTCCGACGCCCGCGGCATCGATTCGGCTCAGTTGCAGCGATACGCTTCCGACCTGGCTCTGCGGAGCGCCCGCAATACGGTCGATCTGAAAATGGTCGATTCGCTGGTTTACGCGTCCGACGTCGAGCGGATGCTTTGCGAGATGACCGACCGGGACGAAGAGCCGGAATTCGTATCGCTGGGAACCTATATCGACCAGCCGAAGACGGCGGTTCAGAAGCTATCCCGGAATAAGATCGCCGTCGTGTATGCCGAAGGGCAGATCGTGGACGGAAAGAGCCGGGAAGGGCTGATCGGCGGCAGTTCGCTGGCGGCGAGGCTGGCCCGGGTACGAACGGACGACCAGGTGAAAGCGGTTGTGCTGAGGGTCAACAGTCCGGGAGGAAGCGCGCTGGCGTCGGAAGTGATCTGGCATGAAGTGGAACAGATCCGTCAGCTCAAGCCGGTCATCGTGTCGATGGGAAACATGGCCGCTTCGGGCGGGTACTACATTTCGTGTCCGGCGGATGTCATTCTGGCTTCTCCGGTGACGCTGACCGGTTCGATCGGCGTATTCGGCTTGATGCTGAACGGCGAAAAGGGACTTCAAGATAAACTCGGCATTACGGTGGATGTGGCTAAGACCAATCCGTCGGCCGATATGGATATGGCGGTCTTCGGGGCGGTCGGGGTACGCCCGATGAACCAGGCCGAACGCGATTTCATGCAGAATAGCGTCGAGCAGGTTTACAGCGCGTTCGTCGGTCACGTGGCCGAAGGACGCAACATGACCGCAGGGCAAGTAGACAGCGTCGGCGGCGGCCGGGTGTGGTCGGGTGAAAGCGCTCTGCGGATCGGCCTGATCGACGGCTTCGGCGGGTTGAGGGATGCGGTGGCCCTGGCGGCCGACCGGGCCGGCGTGGCGGACGATTTCCGGATCGTCTCCCCGGAGGAGTCTCCCGACCGGCTGACGCAGTTGTTGAAGTTGTTTTCGGCGGAGACCCGCGCGGAATTGTTCCGGGGCGAAATGGGGGAAGCTTATCGCGATTACGAAACATTGCGTAATATGTTATACCAGAACAGTATTCAGGCGTTGTCGCCCTACCGGGTAGCGATGCCGTAACCGGTAAAGCAGGTAAAAAAGGTTGTCCCCCGGAAATTTTCCGGGGGATAATTGTTTGTTAAAAACTTTGATATCCAATCTTTTTAATTTATTTTTGAAAATTGGATAAGTATGAGTTATGAAATTACCTCCGCTGATCTCCGTCCCGCTGTCGTGGCTGTACGGAATGGTCGTCCATATCAGGCATAAACTGTTCGATCTGAAGATTCTTCGGAGCGAGGAGTTCGATATTCCCGTAGTCTGTATCGGGAACCTGACGGTCGGCGGAACGGGAAAAACGCCGGTGGCCGAGCTGTTGATCGAACGGTTTTCGGAACATTACCGGGTCGGGGTGCTGTCGCGGGGATATCGCCGCAAGACGAAAGGATTCGTACTGTCTACGCCCACGTCGTCCGCACGGACGATCGGCGACGAGCCCCGCCAGATGAAACTGAAGTATCCGTCGGTACCGGTGGCCGTTTGCGAAAAGCGGGCCGAAGGGATCCGGTTGCTGCGGAAGGCGCATCCCGAGATCGAGCTGATTATTCTCGACGACGCGTTCCAGCACCGTTACGTCGAACCCTGGGTCAATATCCTGCTGATGGACTACAACAACCCGGTTTACCGCGACCGGCTGCTGCCGTGGGGACGTCTCAGGGATACGCGCAATCAGATCCACCGGGCCAATTTCGTGCTGGTGACCAAGTGTCCCGACGATCTGAATCCGCTGGATATGCGCATCGTGATCAACTCGCTCGGACTGTTCCCGTACCAATCGCTCTATTTTACCAGGATGCGGCAGGGGGAGATTACTCCGTTGTTCGCCGACCGGGCCGTCGGAAAGGTCCGCGAGGGGGATCCGGTGATCGCGATGTCGGGCATCGCCAATCCCGTTCCGTTGCTGGAAAACCTGCGGAAACGCTTCGACGTGGTGGCCGAATTGACTTTCGACGATCACCACACTTACCGGCTCAGCGATATGAGGCGGCTGGAAGCGTTGTTCGCAGCGTATCCGGATGCGGTCGTGCTGACGACCGAGAAAGATGCCGTGAAGCTGACGAACCGTAAAAAAGTTCCGGAAGCCGTGCAGCAGCGGCTCTATTACGTACCGATTCATGTTTCATTCGTGGCGGATTCCGAGTCGGAATTCCTGCGTCAATTGGAGTTATATGTCAGAACGAATCAAAAATACAGCCTCCTTCATCCGGAATAGGGTGAATTTCGAGCCGGAAGTCGGGATCATTCTCGGAACCGGGCTCGGCGGGCTGGTGGAGAGCATCGACATCCGTGCGACGCTCGACTATGCGGAGATACCTGATTTTCCGGTTTCGACGGTCGAAGGACATGCCGGCCGGTTTATTTTCGGTATGCTCGGCGGCCGGCGGGTCGTCGCGATGCAGGGGCGTTTCCATTATTACGAAGGGTACACGCCGCAGCAGGTGGTTTTTCCGGTGCGGGTGATGAAATTCCTGGGCGTCGGCCGCTTGTTCGTGTCGAACGCGAGCGGCGGGGTAAACCCGTCGTTCCGCACCGGCGACCTGATGGTGATTACCGACCACATCAACCTGATTCCGAATCCGCTGATCGGACCCAACGATCCGGAGCTCGGCCCGCGTTTTCCGGACATGAGCGAACCTTACGACGCCGGCCTGATCGCATTGGCCGCCGAGGTGGCTTGCCGGGAAGGAATCCAGTTGCAGTACGGGTGTTACATCGGGGTGACTGGTCCGACTTTTGAAACCCGCAAAGAATACCGTTTCTACCGTACGGCGGGAGCCGATACCGTAGGCATGTCCACGACGCCGGAAGTGATCGCCGCGAATCATGCGGGTTTGCCGGTATTCGCCGTGTCGATCATTACAAACATGGGGCTCGACGGGATGAAGTCGACGCACGAAGAGGTGCAGCGCGAAGGGGCGAAGGCCGAAGCGAAGATGACGCGGCTGTTCGTCGGTATGCTCGAAGCGCTTTAGTACGGCGGTTGCGGGCAAGACGTATCGTATTGTAATATAATTTAATCGGGATAAATCATGGTCAATAAAGTAATTCTTATCGGAAACGTGGGGATGGACCCCGAAGTAAGGGCTCTGGAAGGGGGCGCTAAGGTCGCGCGGTTGCGGATCGCAACGACCGAGCGGATCTATAATCGACAGACGCAGACCGCGACCGAGCATACCGAGTGGCATACCGTGACACTGTGGCGCGGGTTGGCCGACGTGGCCGACCGTTATGTCCGCAAAGGGAGCCAGGTCTATATCGAAGGAAGTCTGCGTACGCGCGAGTGGACGGACAAAGACAACAACAAACGTTACACGACGGAGATCGTCGCCAACGATATGAAGCTGCTCGGTCGTCGCGCCGAAGGCGCGGGCGCGCCGATGGACGGTAGCACTTACGGCGCCGCTCCGCGTCCTGCCGCCGCTGCGCCTGCGGAAGCGCCGTCGGGAGCCGCTCAGCCGTTCAGCGGCGGAGGCGCTGCGGAAACGTCGGCCGACGAGGTGGACGACCTGCCCTTTTGATTTTTCATAGCACGATCAGAACGCGATGACCAACAACGATTGGAAAAACCGGCTCAACGTGGTCTATTCGACCAATCCCGATTTTCGGTACGAGGAAGAGGAGAAAGGAGAGCGACAGACGCTTCCCGCCGCTCAGCAGCAGTTGAAAGTGTGGATCGATCGCAAACAGCGCGCCGGGAAACAGGTGACGCTGGTGCGGGGATTCGTCGGTACGGAAGACGACCTGAAAGAACTGGCGCGGTCGCTGAAGAGCAAATGCGGCGTCGGCGGAACGGCCAAGGACGGAGAGATCCTGATTCAGGGCGATTTCCGCGACCGGGTCGTCGATGTGCTCGTCAAAGCCGGATATAAGGCGAAAAAGGCGGGAGGATAGCGATGAAGCGGTGGATCGGGCGGTTGGTCGCCGGGTGGATGTGCGTGTTGCCGGTCGCGGGTTTCGGCCAGTATTACGACTGGGGGCGTTCGCCGTCGGGCATCCGCTGGAATCAGGCGAATACCGTTGCCGGAAAGATCGTTTATCCGGATTATTTTTCAGCGCAGGCCGCCCGGGTGGCGAATTATATGGACACGGTGCGGTCGCATGTTTCCTACGGGTTCAAGTACGGCCCGTTGCGGTTCCCGGTAATTCTGCATACCGAAAATTTCGTTGCGAACGGGATCGTGATGTGGGCGCCGAAACGGATCGAGCTGGAGGCGATTCCGCCGTCGGCCCCGTTCGCCGAGCCGTGGCTCAAACAACTGGTGACGCACGAATACCGGCACGCCGTACAGTACGGCAACCTGCACCGGCGGTTCATGAAATGGGTCGGTTACGTGGTCGGACAGCAGGCGGGTTTGCTTAGTTCGGTGCTGTTGCCGATCTGGTTCCTCGAAGGGGACGCTGTGATGAACGAGACGCAGATGGCGTCGTTCGGCCGTGCGCTGCAACCCTCTTTTACGATCGAATACCGCGCCTACCTGACCGAAGGGACGAAGAAATTCCCGCTCGACAAGTGGTTTTGCGGTTCCTATAAGAATTATATTCCGGATCACTACCAGTTCGGTTATCAACTGGCCGCCTGGTCGCGCGAACAGTACGGGGACGATATGTGGTCGCGGGTCGCGGAATACGGTTCGAAATATCCCTATACCATTCTGACGACGAAGTGGGCGCTGCATAAGTACTACCGCACGTCGGTCAACGAGATCGCGCGCAACACGCTCGACGAGTTGACTCGGTTTTGGCGTTCGCTGCCCGTCGAACCGAACAGCGGCGAAACGCTGCCGACGCCGATTACCAGTTATACGGTCTACGATGCCCCGATGGCGCTGAACGATACGACGCTGCTGGCGCTGAAACGCGATATGGACAAGACGAGCCGCGTCGTGGCGGTCGATCCGCGGACGGGCTGCGAACGCCGGTTGTTCTGGACGGGAAGCGTCAATACGCCTCCGGTGCTGTACGACAGTACGCTGTACTGGACGGAGTACCGGAGCAGCACGCTGTGGGAACAACGCGTGACGTCGCGGGCGTGCAGTTACGACCTGCGCACCGGCCGACGCCGGACCTTGCGCGAACGCGGTAAGACGCTGTTCCCGACGCCGTTGCCCGACGGCCGGCTGGCGACGGTCGGTTACGATTATGCGGGGCGTTACAGCCTCGATCCGGGCGACGGAAGGCGTTTCGATTTTCCGGATACCCTTTCGATACACGGACTCGCTTACGACGAGGTCACCGGAACGCTGGCCGCGATTGCGCTCGGCGACGCGGGGATGTCGATCCTGCGGATCGACTTACAGGACGGAGCTCTGCGGACGATCAAGGAGCCGACTTATGCGAGCCTCTATAACTTGCGGGCGGGAGCCGGAAAGCTTTCGTTCAATTCGATCCAGTCCGGTAAGGACGAAATCCACCTGTTCGACCTTACCGGGGGCCGGGAGTACCGGCTGAGCCGTTCGCGCTACGGTTCGGTGGCTCCGTCGGCTCCGGACAGTAGCGGAGAACTCTATTTTACGACTTACTCGCTGGACGGATATCGGCTGGCCCGCCAATCGGTTCGCAGCGATTCGCTGATTCCGGTGGAGCCTCGGAAACTGCCCGAGAACCGGGTCAATCCGCCGCGACGCAAATGGGACGTGATGAACATCGATACGGTGACGGTTTCCGGCGATTTTCCGGCGGAAACGCGGAAAAAACGATTCCGCAAAGGATTGCATCTGTTTAACCTTCACAGTTGGGCGCCCTGGGATTTCAACCCGTTCCATATCGCCGACGAGAACCGGATCGACATCAGTTTCGGCGCTACCGTCATGTCGCAGAATCTGCTGAGCAGTACTTCCGGGTACCTGGCCTACGGCTATGCCCCCGAATTCGGCAGCCGCCTGCGCGGAGGAATCAACTATTACGGACTTGCGCCGAAATTTGAACTGTCGTTCGAATACGGTGGAGGCAAGCAGTTGCTTTACGGCGTAAAAAACCTCGAGTACGAAGGGATGAAGCGGAAGAATTATTTTCAGGTCAATCTGCTGGGATACCTGCCGATGACGCTCGCCTCGGGACATCGCGTACGGACGTTGACCCCGTCTGTGGAGCTGCGCCATATCAATGCGCTGATGTGCGGGGACTCTTCCGTTAAAACCGGGTTTCAGCGGTTAGTGACCGGCCTGAATTTTTCGGACAACGTCCGGATGGCGACCCGCGACTTTTTGCCTCGGTGGGGCTATGCGGCCCGGTTCGCTATGGTATGCGCCCCGTTCACGGAAGGTTTCGGCCGACTCTATTCGCTGTACGGGCGGGCCTACCTGCCGGGTGTGATGAAACATCATTCGCTGATGCTGCGCGGAAACCTGCAGCATCAGAACCTGGCTTCCCAGAACTTTTTCTATAAGGAACTTTTTCCGCGCGGAGCCGCGTACAACATCGTGGCGACCCGGCTCGGGGCCGCGTCGGCCGACTACCAGTTCCCCGTGTGGTGTCCCGACGGCGGGATCAGCAGCATCGTCTATTTCAGCCGGATCCGGCTGAACGTCTATTACGATTTCGCCCGGTTCAGACAGGCGATTCCTTCGGTGATCAGAACGTTCTACCGGATGCATACGGTCACTTCCTACGGCGGCGAGATCATCTTCGACATGCATCCGCTGCGGATTCCGGCGAAGACTACGACGGTCGGGTTTTACATCTATAAGCCCAGCGACCGTTCGGGCGTGGTGGGCGGCGTGAAACTGTCGCTTCCGATCTGATCGGAAAGGGCTGTAAAATAAGCGGGCGCCAAAAACGTTGTTTATTAAAATAGCGATTAAAATTGTACCTTTGCCCGAGATAACCGTTGCATCGTCATGACCCAAAAGAAGATTATCGATAAGCTTCAAACCCCCAAGGCCGTAAAATGGTTCTGGATTATACTCGTATCGCCCGTTGCGCTGATCGTTTTGCTGCTACTGCTGATTCGCCTCGGCGTATTCGGGAAACTGCCGACTTTCGAAGAGCTCGAGAACCCGAAAAGCAACCTGGCTACCGAAATCTATTCGGAGGACGGGCAGATGATCGGCAGCTTTTTTGTCCAGAACCGTTCCTATGTCGATTACAGCGAACTTTCCCCGGCACTGGTGGCGGCCCTGACGTCGACCGAAGACATGCGTTTCTACTCCCATTCCGGGATCGATTTCATTTCGCTGGCCCGCGTGGCCGTCAAGACGATGGCGCTCGGCAACCGCAATCAGGGCGGCGGCAGCACGATTACGCAGCAGTTGGCCAAAAATCTCTACCCGCGCGATACGGCCGTCTACGACAACCCGGTTTCGAAGGGTTCCAAACTGGTGATCTCGAAGCTGAAAGAGTGGATTACGGCCGTGATGCTGGAGTATAACTATACGAAAGAGGAGATCCTGACGATGTACCTGAATACGGTGCTTTACGGCAGCAACGCCTACGGCATCAAGTCGGCGGCGCGGACCTTCTTCAACAAACTGCCGTCGGAACTGAACGTGCAGGAGGCGGCGATGCTGGTCGGCGTGGTGAATGCGCCGACGCGTTACAGCCCGCGCAGCAATCCGGATCGGGCTCTTATCAGGCGCAATACGGTGATCGACCGGATGAGGGCCGGGGGATTTCTGACGCGTCACCAACGCGATTCGATCAAGGCGCTGCCGATCGTACTGGATTACCATCCGATTTCGCACGACGAGGGTACCGGCACCTATTTTCGGAGTATGTTACAGATCGTGATGACCTCGGATCGGCCCGACCGCAAAAGTTTTGCGCCGGGAGTGGCCGGCGATTGGGATTACAAGGCGGCCGTCGAACTGTGGGACAAAAATCCGCTGTACGGCTGGTGTCGGAAAAATACGAAGGCGAACGGCGCTCAATACGATTTGTACCGCGACGGGCTGAAGATCTATACGACGATCAATGCGACGATGCAGAAATATGCCGAGAAGGCCGTATGGGCGCAGATGGGCGGTAACGTACAACCGATGATGGATCGGGTGCTGAAGGGGCGGCGGAGTATTTTCTCGAACCTCAGCAAGGAAGAGGAACAGGCGATTATCAACCGCGCAATGCGTAATTCCGACCGCTATCGGATGTTGAAAAAAGAGGGAGCTACCGAGAAGGAAATTCAACAGGCGTTCGACACGCCAGTCAAAATGCGGGTTTTCAGTTACAAGGGCGACCGGGATACCACGATGACCCCCCGCGATTCGCTGTATTACTACAAGCGTTTCCTGCGGGCTTCGCTGATGGCCCTCGACCCGTCGAACGGTTATGTGAAAGCCTATGTGGGCGGCCCGTCGTTCCGTTATTTCAAATACGATATGGTCAAGCAGGGCAAACGCCAGATCGGGTCGACGATCAAACCGTTCGTCTATACCTTCGCGATCGAGCAATTGGGGCTGACGCCCTGTACGCCGGTGCCGAACCTCCCGGTCACGATCGAAACCTACAACGAGCCGTGGTCGCCGCGCGAGGCCAGCAAAGTGGTTTACGACGGAAATCCGAGACCGCTGCGGTGGGGCCTGGCCAACAGCCGCAACAACTATTCGGCATGGATCATGAAACAGGCGCGGCAGCCGGAAGCGGTAGCCGAATTTATTCATAAGTTCGGTATTCACAGCTATGTGGATCCCGTGCCGGCCCTGTGCGTCGGAACGTCGGACTTTTCGCTGTTCGAACTGGTCGGCGCTTACGGGACGTTCGCCAACCGGGGCGTGCATATCGATCCGATCTTCGTGACGCGGATCGAAGACCGTCACGGCAACGTGCTGGCCAATTTTACTGCGCCGGCTCAGGATGCCATTTCCGAACAGACGGCCTATACGATGCTCGGTATGCTGAAAAACGTCGTCAATGCCGGAACGGCCGGCCGCATCCGGGCGCTCGGGATCACGGCCGATATGGGCGGCAAGACCGGGACGACGCAGAACAACTCCGACGCTTGGTTCGTCGGCGTGACGCCGAAGCTGGTCGCCGGCGTGTGGGTCGGCGGCGAAGACCGGAGCATCCACCTCTCTTCGGGCGGCGAAGGATCGCGGATCGCGCTGCCGATTTTCGCCGATTTCATCAAGCGGGTCTACAACGAGCCGAAGCTCGGAATCACGCAGAAAGACCAATTCCCGATACCGGTCGGCGCGGTTTCCTACGACTGCGACGAGAGCGACCTCCATGCTCCCGCATCGCAGACGCGCGACGACGAGTTTTTCGATTAGATTTCCGGTTCGACAGTCGTTTCCGCAGGTTTGAAAAAACGGACGTATGGAATTCTGTAAAAATGTTCCGAGTGTTCCTGTATTTCTTTGATCGGAACGAAAAGTTGAGTCGTTTTTAGATCTTTGTTCATAAGACAAAGAAACGGAACGTTTTCTTTATCCAGTATACCTAATCGGATATCGTGAGTTACATATAATTTCATGGATTATTCTTGATATGAGCTACGACGATGACCGGATTGTCGTTTGCTGTGATTGTTTTGCTTAGGTTCGCTATTTGAGGATTATCACTGTTTCGAAAATGATCGAAATAGAAAGATTCCATAACATAATAGAAGTTTTTACCGTCTGTCGCCATAGGCATAAACGGAATCGTTTTGTCCAGATCGTTGACGACGGGAATCCGGTTATCGGTGTTTTTTTCCCAAATGCGGACTCCTTCCTTAAATGTTTTGCGCCGGGGATTGTAAAATCCGTAATAACTTTTATTGTTATGCCGGTAAAAGAGATAAACAACGCTGTCGCTTTCGAGCATGTTGCAAATTACCGGATATTGAGGCTTAGAATCTTCCTGTGAGGTTTCTTGAGCCGATTTACTACTACTTGCCGTCCGTTGTAGTTCCCGCATTTGGGGGGTAACGCCGAGGTCTACGTAATATTCCGGCTGAACCTTATTGTTACAAATACTGTAAACGGTATCGTTTAGCGGCATAATTAGGTGTACCGTATCGTTCGAATAAGTGCTGGACAGATTGTTGATAAGACCCGTAATTCCTAATCGGTTGATTGTGCTGTTGAAAAATAATTTTGATTGAGTTTTACGGGTTTGCAAGTCGAAAAGAATCAGATTGGGAGATTTGGAACGGATGCTGTAATTCGGATTGTTGATGTAGTCACAATAGCAGGCCAGTCGGTTGTTTCCCAAATAAGCGATCGAGGTCGTGATAAAATCCAGTCTGATTTTTTCGATAAATTCTCCTTCATAAGTGAATATGGAAATTTTCTGGGCCATATCGTCGTGAACGATCAGTCTTTTATTAGAAACATCTACGGCGACGTCGTTCAAGCTCAAATATTCTCCGGGCCCTCGGCCTTTTTATTGATTTTACGGATAAACTTTCCCGATTTATCGAAGATGTAAATCGTTTGCGTGATATCTTTATCCACTATTAGAATACGGTCTTTCAACGGGATTATTTTATCGATTACTCCTATTAGGTTCGAAGTATCGGTAGCCAGTTTGATATAAGATAATGAATCCGCAATGTCAGAAAGATGTAGCAGGTGTTCTGTCGTTTGCAACGGCGGATGCAGAACGGTTAGCCCGGTCGCCGGACGATTCCGGTGGCAGGCCGACAACAGGATTGCACCTGAAAAAATAACAAACAGCGTTCGGGTCATGTTTTTACCGGATGGTCGATCGGGCGTCTCGTATTCCAAAGTTATGAAATAAAATCTTTTCAGAAAAATTCACGGATCGGTTTGCTTCGTATCTCGGCAGCGAAACTTAAAGGTAATCCCTGTCGGTATTCCGTCTTATGATTTTTAATGGAAGATGTTTCGAAAATATGTAAATAAAACAAATAGAATAAAAATTTAACAAATAGTTTATTTTAAAATAAAACCTGTTACCTTTGTCGCAAACAGAAGGCTTTTACGAAAAAAAGTCATTATTTTTGCCGAAACAATAGATAGAAACGTTTTTAATAAAGAGCTTTCCCCGCGGGAAGGTTTCCTGTTTAAAAGTCTTTAAAATTATGAAAGTTGCGATTGTTGGCGCAAGCGGCGCCGTAGGCCAGGAATTTCTCCGGGTGCTGGAACAACGGGAATTTCCGATCGACGAATTGTTATTGTTCGGTTCCGAACGCAGTGCGGGCCGTAAATATACGTTCCGGGGCAAGGAGTTGACCGTGCGTCTGCTGGCCCATAATGACGATTTCAAAGGGGTCGATATCGCTTTTGCGTCGGCCGGAGCCGGTACGTCGAAAGAGTTTGCCGAGACGATCACCAAATTCGGGACGCTGATGATCGACAATTCGAGCGCATTCCGGATGGATGAAAATGTGCCGCTGGTGGTTCCCGAAGTGAATCCGACCGATGCGGTCAATCCCCCCCGCCGGATCATCGCCAACCCGAACTGTACGACGATCCAGATGGTCGTGGCGCTCAAGGCGATCGAGAATCTGTCCCATATCCGCCGGGTGCACGTATCGACTTACCAGTCCGCCAGCGGCGCCGGAGCGAGCGCGATGGCCGAACTGGCCGAACAGCACGCCCAGTTGGTGCGCGGCGAAGAACCGACCGTCGAAAAATTCGCATTTCAATTGGCTTTCAATGTTATCCCTCAGGTGGATGTCTTTACCGACAACGGTTATACCAAAGAGGAGATGAAGATGTTCAACGAGACGCGTAAGATCATGCATTCGGACGTGAAGGTCAGTGCGACCTGCGTGCGCGTTCCGGTAATGCGCGCCCACTCCGAGTCGATCTGGCTCGAGACCGAACGGCCCGTATCCGTCGAAGAGGCGCGCAAGGCGTTCGCGGGCGCAGAAGGGGTGGTGCTGATGGACGAACCGGGAGAAAAAGTTTATCCGATGCCGCTGCCGTTGGCCGGTGTGGACGCCGTGTACGTGGGGCGTATCCGCAAGGATCTGGCCGATCCGAACGGACTTACGTTCTGGTGCGTCAGCGACCAGATTCGCAAAGGCGCGGCGCTGAATGCCGTGCAGATCGCCGAATACCTCGTAAAGGAGGGACATGTGAAATAAGGATTTCCCGGGAACGGGAAGGTATGAATAGGAAACGGGCATGAACCTAAGTTCATGCCCGTTTTTTGGAATCGTGCGTACTATTTTCCGATGGCGAAAACGGCACTGACCGGTTCGAGCGTAAGGCGAATCCGGGTATAGATCGTGCCGTCGGCATGTCTGTCGTATTCGACATCTTCCCATTTCCCGATCGTGCCGGTATGCGGGTTCCACTTTTCGAGTTTCAGCTTTCCTTTCAGGCTCACCTGCGTGTCGACCGGTTTGTCGGTCGAGTTGGCGAACAGGTAGATATCCTGTCCCTCTTTCTGCTTGTGGATATATGAGAACATACCGAGTTCGTCGGCCGGCAGGTCGCGGAACCGTTCTACGCCCAACAGCGGCTGTCCCGGCAGGCCGGCTGCGGCCAGCGTTTCGACCGGATCGACCCGGACGTCCGGGTCGGGCAACAGCGAATCGATCGCTGCGGCCAGCGCGGTCGACTCGGCCTGCGGCAGGAAGATGGTTTTTCCGCCGTTTTCATTGGAAGAAGAGACCTGTCGGGCAGGCATCGGAGCCTCCGGGTCGATGCCGAAAATCTCCCGTACCAGCGCGACCGCTTCTGCGTCCTGCCCGAATTCGGCGGATCTGGACGGCAACAGGTTGGTCGCCAGTATTTTTCCGCCGCTTCGGTAGTAATCCCGTATTTTCCGTAAGGTTTCCACCGAGAGCACTTTTCCGGAGGGCATGATAAGCAGTTTGTACGTCTGTCCGGTGGACGGCGTGTTCAGCTTGATTTGTCCGTTGCCGATCTGGTATTTGTCCGTGACGAAGTCTTCCGGATGCAGGAAAGTAAAGTCCCGTCGGATCTGCCCGGTCAGCAGATCGCCGATCCGGTTGTAGTCGGTGCCGGGAGGCACGTCTTTTCCGCACCGGGGGCGTCCGGTTTCCCAGGCGTACCACGCTTCGAGCGACTGAATCGGGAAGAGCAGCGCGATGTCGGCCACCCGGCGACCGCCTTGCAGCAGGAACGTGCTCCGGCCGGCGAAATCGTTGTATCCGGGCAGGGCCGGGGCCAGCCGCGGATTGTAATGCGCGATCAGCGGCGGGATCTTGACCGTATCCGGTTCGTACCACATCCCGTGCGGAACCAGGAAGTTGACGCCCCGCGCCATGACTTCCATCGCAACCCGGTACAGCATGGCCGAATCGGTCTCCCGATCCGAATAATTCCCGTAAATTTCGG
Organism: Alistipes sp. cv1; assembly: GCF_900240235.1. Classification (NCBI taxonomy): domain Bacteria; kingdom Pseudomonadati; phylum Bacteroidota; class Bacteroidia; order Bacteroidales; family Rikenellaceae; genus Alistipes; species Alistipes sp. cv1. Next base: position 295,441 of record NZ_OEPW01000002.1, on the reverse strand, counting down.
CGCCGACGAGTTGTTTGTCGAATGCGTCGGCAGCCGAGCTGATCAGTTTGAAGCCGGGACGCCCGTACGGATAGCCGTGGATGGCGTCCATCAGCGGAATGTGGACGTGCCGGTAAAATTTGAATGGGTCTCCGTACATATCGACGGTCGTCGGCTCGTAATTTCCGGGCGGGTGTCCCATGCTTTGCAACCCGTAGCGGTCGCACCATTCGGCTACGCAAAGCGGGAAACCGTCGCCCATCGCCTCGGCGCGCAGTCCGAACAAGGCGACCCGTGCCGCATCGGTTTCCGGACCGATATCGTACCACAGGGCCGGGTAATACAGAGCCGCCTTTTTTCCATAGCGTTTTTCGAACAGGCCGGAAAGCTCCGGATTCCAGTAATTCTCGATGCCGTAATAGCCCACGTCGTCGAAAAACGTTTTCGTGATCGTATTCCCGAAATAGGGTTCGAAACGTTCGGCATACTGGTCGTAGGTCATTTTCATGAACTCTTTGACAGCCTTCGGCTCCATGTAGTCCACGTGGTTGTCTACGTGGTTTTCCATCGCGAACGACATGATTTTCCATGTTCCTTCCGGTACCTGCCATTCCAGCGTGCTGTCGGTTACGAATTCGCCGAGATCGATCCGTTCGAGCGTCAGCGTGTTCATCGCTGCGGCCCCCATGAACGAGTCCCGGAGCGGAACGGCGATTTTTACGTTCTTCGGTCCGATTGCCTCTTCTTCGGTTTTACAAAGCCTCTTGCGGGTGTACTGCGGGAATTGTTCGCCCAGTTTGCCGCCGGCGGTTCCGCTCGGGAAATCGACGTCGTCGTACAGGATCACCTGCGCTCCCTGTTCGGCCGAACATTCCAGAATGTCCCGGTAGCGGTTGAAATAGCCTTCCGACAGGTAAACGGGCGTCGTGCCGGGACAGATGCCCTGATTGCCCCACATGCCTCCCGGGTTCAGCGGAAGGACGGCCACGCCGCCGAATCCGTCTCCCTGGATGGCGTCGCTCAGTTGTTTGCGGATTCCTTCGGTGGTCAGCGTGCCGTTGATGTGCCAGAACGGCTGCGGACGGTAGATGTCCGACGGGTCGGCGAACTCTTTTTCCCAGGTTTCGCGCTGACCGGCTCCGCGGCATCCGCATACGGCGAGCACCGTCCCGTATATGAGCAGTTTTCGGAATGTTTTTTTCATTTGCAGAATGATTAACGAACGCTTACAAATATAAAGATATGTGTAAGATATTAAAATTTTTTCCGGCGGATCAGGCTTCCGACCAGAAACAGCAGCAACGCGGCGGCGGCGGCCAACGCTATCTGCCACGAATCGTTCCACGAAAAGGTAATCATGCGCCGTTTCAGAATGGCCGTCAGCAGGAATAGCAGTGCCATTCCCCAGAAATTACGGAAATCGCCGCGCAGAATGGCCAGAAACGAGAATTTTCGCGTCCGGTACCGTTTGCCTCTGCGGTTCGGGATCAGCGCGGGGGTCTGTTTGCACCAGATGCGGAAATCTTCGCCGTACTTGTGCAACATCAGTTCCTCTTCGCGGCTCAGGACGATCAGGTAGCAGGCGACGTATGCGGCTGTCGCGGCGACGATAAACCAGTTGACGCCCACGAACAGGATAAAGCCGAACCAGACCAGAAAGTTGCCCGTATAGAGCGGATACCGCATTCGGGCATAGATGCCCTCGGTCGGGAAGACGGCAGGGCCGTTTTCGGCCGTTTCGGCATTTTTTCGCGCCAGCGGAGCCGATGTTCCGAGCGCGCGGGCGCGGATCAGGAATCCCCACAGCGAGCAGGCGATGCAGAGCGCCGCATAGACGATTCCGTCGTAAACGGAGAACGGCACTGCGATCCACAGGGCGATCCATCCGGCGGGGATCAGCACCAGCGGCAGTTTTCGCCGCGCACGCCAGAGGCGGTAACGGAAAATGGTGTATCGTTCTGAAAGCGTCATTTATCGGAAGAAATGTTTTCGGTTCGTTCCGGGGGCGTTTCGCCCCGTTTCATTAGCCGGCCGAACAGCGCGAACGCGCCGGCTCCGAGACCGAGGCCGAGAGCCGTCCCCAGCAGAATGTCCATCGGGTAATGGACGCCGAGGTAAATGCGGCTGTAAGCGAGCAGCAGCGCCCATCCGAAGATAGCGACCGTATACCACCTTTTTCGGAACAGCCGGGCGGTGAACAGCGCGATCGCGAAGCTGATCGCCGCATGGGCCGATACCGTGCCGTACAGTCCGCCGCGGTAACCCCGCACGGTATGGACGAAGGCTTCGATGTCGGGCGTATGGGTCGGCCGGAATTTCGGCGTGAAGTGTTTGAAGAAATTGCAGATCTGGTCGGCCGCTCCGACGCACAGGCCGAGCACGACCGCTACCCACAGCAGGCGGCGCCAGCCCCACTGTTTCCAGACCGCGTACAGGATCGCCGCATAAAGCGGAACCCAGGTCAGCCGGGCCGAAATGATGTAAAAAAAAGTATCCCAGCCCGCTCCGCCGTCCCCGTTGAGGGCCAGCAGCAGTTGCTTGTCGATATCCAGAAGGGATTGCCAAACCATAGGTGCGGATCGTTTTGATCCCCAAAAATACGATTAAAATCCGTTCCGGTCAAACATCCGGTGCGGAAACCCTAAAATTGGAAGTAGATGAACGGTTGGATTTCGGACGATTTGATCTGCATGATTCCCCAGATCAGGACGGTGATGATGACGGCCTGCGCCAGTACGGGGGCGGCGGTAACGACCCTTTTTCCCCAGGTTTCGGCCGCTTCGGGCAGCAGGTGCAGCAGGAACCCGACGGCCATCAGTCCGAAGATCGTTCCGTAACCGGAAACCACCTGCGGGATCAGCGCGGCATTGAAATGGTTGAATATCTGGGATGTTATCAGCGTGACGCTGTGCATGTCCTGTGCGCGGAACATGATCCAGCCGAAACAGACGACGTGGAACGTGACGATGATACCGATTACCCGTCGCCAGGGAACCATGTCCGCGCCCGTCTTTTTGAACGAAGGGAAGCGGTTCACCGTCCATTTGTGCACGGCCAGCGCCGCGCCGTGCCATGCGCCCCACAGTACGAAACGGATCGCCGCGCCGTGCCACAGCCCGCCGATCAGCATCGTCAGGAACAGGTTCAGGTAGGTGCGGGCTTTTCCCTTGCGGTTGCCGCCCAGCGAAATGTAAAGGTAATCTTTCAACCAGCTCGACAGCGAAATGTGCCACCTGCGCCAGAATTCGGTGATCGTAGCCGATTTATACGGCGAGTCGAAGTTCTTCGGGAAGCGGAAACCCAGCAGCAGCGCCAGTCCGATCGCCATGTCCGAATAGCCCGAGAAGTCGCAGTAGATTTGCAGGGCGTAGCCGTATACGCCCATCAAATTCTCGAACCCGCTGTATAGGAGCGGGTTGTCGAATATGCGGTCGACGAAATTCAAACTGATGTAGTCCGAAATAATGGCTTTTTTGAAAAGACCCGATATGATCAGGAAGATTCCCATGCCGAACATTTCGCGCGTTACGACGATCGGCTTCTGGCGGATTTGCGGCATGAAATCCCTCGCTTTGACAATCGGGCCGGCTACCAGTTGCGGGAAGAACGACAGATAGAACAGGTAGTCGATCCACTGGTCGGCCGGATCGATCCGCCGTTTGTACAGGTCGATGATGTAGCTGATTGACTGGAACGTGAAAAACGAGATTCCTACGGGCAGGAAAATGTTTTGGAAATCGAGCCAGTCGCGTCCCGAAACGTCGTTGAGCAGGCCGATGAAAAAGTTCGTGTATTTGAAATAGCACAGCACGCCGATGTCGATCGTAAGGCTCAGCGCTACGAGCCATTTGCGCAGCGATTGCTTCCGGGCGGCACACAGGAAGCGGCCGATGACGTAGTCCGAGACCGACATGCCGACCAGCAGGAACAGGAACAGTCCGCTGGTTTTGTAATAGAAATAGAGCGAAAACAGCACGACATAGATCATCCGCAGCATGACCGCCCGCCGCATGAATTGGTAGAAAAAGGCGAAGCCGGCGAACAGGAACAGAAACAGCCCGCTGGAAAACAGGATCGGGTGCAGCGGATCGTAACTGAGTATTTCCGTTATTTTGTCGCAAACGGACGAAACATCGGGCATATATCTGATTTTTTCTGGGTCGCCGGAACATCGGGTAACGGCGGGCAAATTTAATATTATTTTCTACGACCGCTACCGGAGCGGAAGAAATACGAAAAGTTTTTCGATCGTTTTCCGGATTCGGACGGGAACGAAGATTCGGGAGCGGATCAATTCAGCAGAATCTTGAGTTCTCCGTTATGTTTGCGGTAGTGGTCGTAGGCTTTCATGATCGCGTCGTAGAAAAGTTTTCCCTGCAGCCGGTATCCTTCGCGCGAAAGGTGCACCCGGTCGGCGTTGGCTATTCCGAGATCGGCCCATCGGCCCATTGCTCCGTCGCCGCCCGCTGCCGCGTAGAAATCCCAGACCGGCAGCCGGTACAGCGCCGCCTGCCGCAGAATGCATTCCCGCATGGCGCAGGCGTTCGGGTTGGGTTTCCGGTAGGTGCGGCCTTTGGAACGTATCCGTCTGCAGTGTTCCATCGGAGTGGTCAGCAGCAGAACGGAAGCGGGCATGTTCCGGCGGATCGAGTCGATCAGCCGGGTGATCTGAACGTCCGCGTCGGCCGGATCGAAAGACGCGCCGTAGCTGTCGTTCGTGCCGAGCGAGACGATTACCAGATCGGGGCACAGTCCGGATGCCTGGCGGACGATCTGCGGGTTGCGGTTAATGGCGGCGTAGGTGTTGCCGTTGATGCCGAAACTGTGGTACAGGACTCCGCTGCGACCGTTTTCGAGGGAAAAACCGTAAAAAGCCGAATGGGCGAACGACGAGTCCGCGACCGAAGCGCACAACCTGATCTGTTCGACCGGCCGGCTCAGCGGGATCAGCGTCATTTCGTCGTTGTCTAGGGCGGGACAGCAAATCCCGTCGGACAGCGAATCGGGAACCGTGAGCAGCGGCGCTTCGCGGTGGTGGAATGCCCAGATGCGGTCGAACGGTTCCTTGGTTTTGATATCCAGTTCGATATGGCGGTCGTAGGTAACGATCGACATGCCCGACATGCCCGGTTCTTCGGTTGCGGCGCGCGTGATGCAGTTGCTGCGGTTCCAACTGTTCGGCGAGGTGATCGCGTAATCCGGCGGTTCGTTCGTTCCGGCCAGCTTCAGCGGGACGATCAGGCCGCGCCCCGCATTGCCGAATTCGCGTTGGAGGTTTTCACGCACTTCGTTGGGGAAAAATCCGGCCTGGATATGCGAATCGCCGATTTGCAGGATCGAGATCACGGCTGTCGTATCCTTTTTTTCGAGTGCCTCCAGTTTTTGGAAAAGGGGTTCGAGCGCTGCGACGTTACCGCCGAGGCGGTTCGAGTCGGGACAGATGATTTCCGGATAACAAGAGTCGGCCGGCTCGGCGGAATCCGCCTGCGCGCGCGCGGTAAACGCCGTGCCGCACAGCAGCAAAGTCAGGATTGTTTGCAGGTATGGTATTCCTTTGAGGATCATGGTTGTGCGAATTCGTTTGTCGTGAAGGTCGTATCTGCGTCCGCGTCTGAATCCGTTTCCGTCTCCGTTTCGATGGTTCCGGGGATCGTATCGTTCCGGTTGTAATGCAGCATCTCGTTTTTCCGGCGTTCCTCTTCGATCCGGTCCCGGCGCTGCTGCTCCGCTTCGACTCCCTGCATCCAGTTCCCGACCAGTTTCCCGGCGATGAATTTTCCGCCGGCGTAACCCAGGTGGGTGTAGTCTTTCGCCGCCCAGTTCTTGCGGACGAACTCGACCATGCTGTTTTCGCCTCCCATCGCTTCGAAAGTGTTCCAGAATGCGACGCCCGTTTCCCGGGCGGCGTTCCGCTGCGCTTCGATCATTCCCCGCACGGCGGGCATCGTGACGAATTCCCCGTCGCGTTGCGTACTGCGGTCGCAGACGCCCATGACCAGTATGCTGCTGTTCGGGAAACAGCGTTTCATGTAATTGATTACCTTTATGAAAGCCTTTTCATAGGAGCCGTAATGCAGGACGTCGGCCGACATGACGTTCAGGCCGTATTGCAGGATAATCAGGTCGTACCCGCGCATGGCGCCGATTCGCGCGTTGACTGCGGCGTTGGTTCCGAACAGGGCTAGTCCGCTGTTGCCCCGGATCGAATAGTTGTCGAGACTGACGCCGTTTTTGTTTTCGAAAACGATCCCGTAACCGATGAATCCCGCCGGATTGGCGATCCGGACTTCGAGCGAACGGATCGGGGTGTGGATGTCGATCTGCTGGACTTCCGGGCCCGGTTCGGGGTTGTAGACTTTATGGATCGTATCGTTGATCGTTACATGGATCGTCGTTCGTTCGCGGTTCGTAAAGATCAGCCGGGCGACCGACGCGCGGTCGATGTGCTTGCGGAACATGACGCCTTTCATTTGCACCGAAGCGCTTTCGTCGGGGATGCACAGGCTGCCCGATACGAAAAATTTATCTCGGTACTCTTCGGGGGCCTGCCGGGCGTTTTTTACGTCCAGCGTCGTCCAGCCGTCGAACGTGTGGCGCACCGTTCCCCGGAACTGGGCGATCGGCGACGAAAACGGCACGAATCCTACGCCCCCGCCGCCGTACAGATCTTGCAGTTGTTCCCGGATGTCGGCCGTGATGATATCTCCTTCGATGAACGAATCGCCCAGCACCGCGATCCGTACCGGGCGTTTGCCCTCTTTTTTCAACAGAGCGTCGTAGAAATGGAGCATCGACGGGCCGTCCGTTCCGAAATCTTCGAGGAATCCGATCCGTTCGACGACCGGTGCGGGAGGTTGCTCCGCCGCGCTGTCGCCGCGCTGCACCTCTGCGGATGACTCGTGTCGGGAATCGTCCCGGGTATGGGGAACCGTTGCCTGAACCGTCCGTGCGTTCGTCTGTGCCGTTTGTTTTTCTGCCTGCGAATCTGCCGCCGCCCGTGCTTCGGCCTCGAGCGCTTCTCCTTCCGCCAGAAAGGTAGTGTCGAAATAGAGATTGGTTTCCGGAATCGGTTCGTGTTCGTCCTGGATCAGATCGGACAGGATATTGATCTTTTTCAAGGTCGTTTTGCCGAAGGTGACTTTCGGAATCCGGGATATGCCCAGCAGAAAGAGGATGACAAAAACGGTGATCAGAAAGCTCCGACCCGTATAATCTTGTTTTCGATTCATAGACGCGAAGGTTCAAAACCCGTTGCGAAGTTAATAAAAATCATTCGTACGGCCCTATACGATTTCCCTTTTTCTTTCGGCCCGATCCGCCGTAAAAGCAAAAAGCGGCCCGACAGGCCGCTTTCGGTTGTCAGAGTGAGGTTTTTGCGCTTAGGCTTTTGCCTGCCCTCTTTTTTCCATCGGAATGAATTTCTTTTCGGGTCCGACGTTCCGGTAGGCCGGGCGAATGATCCGTTTGCTGTCGAAGTTCAGTTCTTCGATCCGGTGCGCGGCCCATCCGGTGATGCGGCTCATGGCGAACAGCGGGGTGAAGACTTCGCTCGGGAGCCCGATCATTTCGTAAACGAATCCGGAATAGAAGTCGACGTTCGCGCAAACTCTTTTATTTACTTTGTTTCCTTTGAAATTCATGAAGTTTTCGACGGCGCGCTCTTCGAGCAGTTCGAGGAAAGCGAACTCCTCTTCGCGGCCTTTCTCCCGGGCCAGATCGCGGGCCATCTCCTTCAGCAGCAGCGCGCGGGGGTCGGAGATCGTATAAACGGCGTGTCCGATGCCGTAGATCAGCCCGCATTTGTCGTATACCTCTTTGCGTAGCATTTTCTGCAGGTAGTCGTCTATTTCGGAGACGCTTTTCCAGTTGCGGATATTTTCTTTCAGGTGGTTGAACATGCTCACGACCGCGAGGTTGGCTCCGCCGTGCAGCGGCCCTTTCAGCGACCCGATCGCCGCGGCGATCGAAGAGTAGGTATCGGTGCCCGACGAACTGGTCACGCGGACCGTAAACGTGGAGTTGTTGCCGCCGCCGTGTTCGGCATGGAGCATGAGGGCCAGATCCAGCGTCCGGGCATCCAGAGCGGTATAACCTCCTTTCAGCATGTACAGAAAATTCTCCGCGACCGAAAGGTTCTCTTTCGGGAAACGAATGTGCAGCGAACGTCCCTGGTTGCTGTGGCGCATGATGTTGTACGCGTAAGCGATGATGGTCGGGAACTTCGAGATCAGGTCCACCGACTGGCGCATCAGGTTGTTCCGCGAAGTGTCGTCGGGGTTTTCGTCGAAGGTGTACATCTCCAATACGCTGCGGGCCAGGATATTCATGATGTTCTGGCCCTCCAGGTCGAGGATGTTCATTTTGGTCTTCTGGGTCAGCGGCATGCACTGGTGCACCATGTTGCTGAAAGCGGCCAGTTCTTCTTTGTCGGGAAGGTAGCCGGATAGCAATAGGAATGCGGTTTCTTCGAAGCCGAACCGTTTTTCGGCCAGAATGCCCCGAACCAGGTCTTCGACGTCGATGCCGCGGTAGATCAGCCGTCCCGGGATCGCTTTGAGTCCTCCTTCGGGCAATTTTTCGTAACCTACCACGTTTCCGATTTTAGTCAACCCGACCAGCACTCCGGAATGATCTTCGTTGCGAAGTCCCCGTTTTACGTTGTATTCGGTAAAAAGTTCGTTATCAATACGGCTGGTCGTTTTAATCGATTCCGACAATCTGCTGATTATGCATTCCTTTTCCATCTTTATCCTCCTTTATTATCAGTTCAAGCCTCGCAATTTATAAAAAATTTTTGTAATTTACTATCGCCGGAAACGATCCGGTCGTTCTTTTCGGATTTTTTCCCGATCCGGGGTCGAGGTAGCCGATACGGGAACAAGCCACAAGTAGTTACAGGGATGTCCTCCGGTCTGGAGAACCCGCAGTTTGCCCGTAAAACCGGCGTCGGAAAAATGGTCGTCCGGTGTTAAAAATAGTGTACGGGATTGCCCTCGATGGCCGAGAGCAGGTTGTTCGCCAGCGAGCTGGCGCCGATCCGGAAACGTTCCGGCGTAAGCCACTCCTCGCCCAGGATTTCCTGTACGATCGTGTAGTAAAGCGCAGCGTCTTCCGGGGTCGAAATTCCTCCGGCCGCTTTGAATCCCACCTTGCGTCCGGTCTGTGCGGCGAACAGCCTGATGGCTTCGCACATTACTACCGCCGCTTCGGGAGTCGCGGCGACCGAAGCCTTGCCGGTCGAGGTTTTGATGAAATCGGCTCCGGCGAGCATGGCGATCACGGCGGCCCGGTGGATCAGTTCCGGCTCGGCCAGGATGCCCGATTCGAGGATCACTTTCAGGGTGATCTCGTCGCCGATCTCCTTGCGGAGCGTTTCGATTTCGTTGCCCATCAGGTCGTATTCGCCGTTGAGAAACTCTCCGATGCTGATAACGACGTCGATTTCGTCGGCGCCGTTCTCGACGGCCATCGCCGTTTCGAGCATTTTGACCTCCAAGTAAGTCTGCGAAGCGGGGAATCCTCCCGTTACGCTGGTGATCGCCATTTTGGAGTCGCTGATAACCAGGCCTGCCGTTTCGACGAAAGCCGGGTAGATACATACCGATGCGACGCCCGGGATTCCGGAGAAACGATTCGGAAATTCGACGGCTTTCGTGACGAACCGTTCGATCCGCTCGTGCGAATCGGTGCTGTTCAGCGAAGTCAGGTCGATGAAACCGAAACAGCGTTTATAGACCTCCGTATTCCGGTTCTTTTCCGCGAGGGGACGGATACCGGCAACGATTTTATCGACCTGTCCGGCCGGGAGTCCGGCGCCGAACTTTTTCAGATTATTGCTGTATTCCATCTTCGGGGCGGTTAAAAGGTTTCCTTTGCAAAGATACGCATTTTCCGGCGATTTTTCAATAGTTTCCGGGGGGGAGGAATCGGTTTGGCCGCATTCCGCCGGGTCGAAAGGACGGGGCGGCTTTCCGACGGAATTTCCGAAGAACGGTAAGATTTTCCGGACCGGCAGGATAATTTGCGGTACGGAGAAATAAAGTCGGGCCGTTCGATGCGGAGCGGTCCGGCGTACGTAAACGGGTATGAAAACGGTCGTTTCCGCCGTTTCGAGCAAAATTGCGGCGCGAAAAACGAACGGCCGCGCGGCGATTACAAAATAAACGACAGCCCGACGTTGATCTGCTGAACCCGGGGGCCTTTGCCGTCTTTGAAGAGCGTGGAGCGGTAATATGTCGCCGAGATGGCGAAATGGTTGTAGCCGATGTTGAGGGTGTAGCCGTAATGGAAATTACGCAGTCCGAAATTGCTGTGGTTCTTGAATTTGCCGCTCAGCCGCGGGTCGGAGGCTTTGATTTTGGAGTGCGTCCCCATTCGCCATCCGCCGACCATGCCGGCGTTGATAAAGAAGTCGTTGCGGCGCCCCATCTGGAATTCGACCAGTAGCGGAACATTCAGGTAGCAGGTGTATAGTTTCGATTTGCTCAACCGGATGTGTTGTTCTTCGTATTGATAGTCGGGGACGGTGACGCCGTTTTCCTGTTTCAGCGCGATGTTGTTGTCGAAACGGAAATTATTGAATTCGACGCCGATCCCGGTCAGCAAGCCTACGTGCCTGCTTTTCAGTAGCGTATAGTCGATTGGATTCAGCGTGACTCCGATCGATTTGGCGCTTTGGGACAGGTATTGCGCGTCGTCCGGAAGCTGCATGTCTCCGAGGTTGGTGATCAGGCCGCTGTAATGGATGCCGATCCCGGCCCAGTGGCCGTCGTTCCACAGCAGTTTGCTGTGACGATCCGAGTTCGATTTTTGGGAAAAGTTATTGACCGCGACGACGAGCTTGCTTTGGTTCGATCTGCTTTTCGATCTGTCGGGGCGTCCCTCTTCCAGGACGAACGTTTCGCGTTTCTGGGAGACGGTATCCGTGTTTTGCGCCTGTGCCGGACAGATGATATAACCGATGAACAGCGTCGAGAGTAGCGCTTTTTTAATCATGAGCTTCCGTTTTTTGTATTTTGTTGCCGATCCGTAGGATGGATGCAATTTCGATTCCGTGTTCGTTTTCGGTTCGGTAAGTTTTGATCGGAATGATCGGATCGAACGGGGCGAACAGCGAAATCAGGTTGAATTTTTTGGGTTCGGCGCTCTTTTCCGCGCCGGCCTGCGTCTTTGCGCCCGGAGTTCCGGAGATTTCCGCGCCGGTCTTGAGCGCCGCCAGGGCGATCGGTTCGCTCGTCGGCGCGATCAGTTGCGGTTCGCTGCCGATCAGCTCCGACAACGGCTGAATGCGCTCGGGCTGTACGGCCTGGGCGTTCGTCCGGGACGTTGTCGGGACGTTGGTCCGGAGGGCGATGCGGTTGCCGGACGCGGCTCGTTGCGGTACGGCGGCGGCCAGTTGCGGGATGTCTTGTTTCTCTTCGCTGCCGCCCGCGCTTTCCGAAGCGGTCCATTCGTCCTGTTCGGCCGGAAGCTCTTCGCGGAAAACCTCTTTCGCCCGGTCGGCGAGCAACTGCTCCTTCTGCGACGAATGGCTGTCGACCAGCGTAAACAGTCCGATCAGCAGCGATGCCGCCGCCGCTCCGCCCAGAAACGACGTGATCCGGCCGAAGCTCATTGTTTTTCCTCCCCGCAACAGGGAGCGTTTGTCGGGGTAAACGATCTGTTCGGCGACCATTACCGGCATGTCGTCCTGCAAAGACGCGATTTCGCGGGCTATGTCCGCATGCCGGGTAAGGAAGGATTCGAACGAGGCGCGCTCCTCCCTGCTCAGATTACCTTCGATGTAATCCAAGGCCCATTCCTGGTAGTTATCCGGACCGATTTTCATTACAAAATATTATTTATGTCTCCAATGTTCTTTTTCAATGCCACCCGCGCCCTGAAAATGTAGACTTTCACCTGCGCTTCGGTCAGATGGGTCATTTCCGCCATCTCCCGGTAGCTGTATCCTTCGTAATCCCGCAACAGGATCAAGGATTTCTGCATCGGCGGGAGTTCGTTCAAATAGCGTTCGAGCATTTCCCGTGCGTTGTTATATTCTCTTTCCGCCGGGGAGTGTCGGTTTTTCAGCAAGGTTTCGTCGCCGGTGTAACGCTTTTCGAGACGAACATGATCTACGATCAGCCGGTACGCTATGGTAAAAAGATAGGACTTCTCTTTTCCTTCGATGACGGCTTCCCGGTTTTCCCACAATCTCAGAAAACTCTCCTGGACAATATCTTTCGCCTGCTCGTCATTGCGTAATGATTTCAGTATGAAACGGTATAAATTATCGGAATATTGTCTGACACATTTATCGTATTCAGAAACTGTCATTAAGTCCGGTATTTGTCATTACAACGTATTTTCAGCGCAAAAGTTACAGTCGTTCCGCGTTAAATCAGCCGATTCCCGTAATCGTGTATTCGATCTCCTTGAAGAGATACCGGTGCATTTGTCCGTCGCGGTGTCTGACCTCCAATTCGCCGGTCGGAAGAACGCCGCAGATCGTCCCCTCGAAACGGACTTTCGTCCGTCCGTCCACAAACGAATGCGTCTCGCCGAGGCGGTAAAGCCTGGCGGCGTAGTCCGTATCCATCGCCGCGTACCGTTGTTGCTGCAACTGCCCGTAGCGGAAACTCATTTTTTCGTAAAATAGTCTAAAAACTTCCGCCCTGTCCAGCTTCCGGCCCGCGGCGACTGCGAGCGATGTCGGATTCGGCAAGGCCGGATCGAATTCGGTTTGGTTGACGTTGATCCCGATTCCCACGACCGAACGGGAAAGAAAATTTCCCGCCAAATCGTTTTCGATCAAAATGCCGGCCACTTTCCGTCCGTCGATGTAGATGTCGTTCGGCCATTTGACCTGCGGCCGGACGCCGAAGCTTTCCACCGTGTCGCATACGGCCAGCGATACGGCTTTCGACAGGTAAAATTGCTGCGCGGCTTCCAGGAATCCGGGGCACAGTACGACCGAGAAAGTCAGGTTCGCTCCGGCGGAGCTGCTCCAACTGTTCCCGCGCTGTCCGCGTCCGCGGCTTTGCCGTTCGGCGATGACGACCGCTCCGGCGTCGTAGCGCGGGTCGCGGGCGACGTCGTTCGTCGACGTCGTTTCGTCGAGGTAGGCGAGCGTGAATCCGACCTGCCCGGCGAATCGTTCGAGTTCCTGTTTTATTCCCATGATCGGTTATACGGATACATTGAATTCCCGCAGGGCGTCGTTCAGCGTCGTTTTCAGGTCGGTCGAGGCTTTGCGCTGCCCGATGATCAGCGCGCACGGAACCTGGTAAGTTCCGGCGGGGAACTGCTTCGTGTACGAACCGGGGATTACGACCGAGCGGGGCGGAACGTACCCTTTGTAAATTTTCGGTTCCCGACCCGTCACGTCGATGATCTTGGTCGAACCGGTAATCACCACGTTGGCGCCGAGCACCGCTTCGCGGCAGATATGGGCCCCTTCGACGACGATGCAGCGGCTGCCGACGAAACAGTTGTCCTCGATAATCACCGGGGCCGCCTGTACGGGTTCCAGCACGCCGCCGATCCCTACGCCGCCGCTCAGGTGGACGCGTTTGCCGATCTGGGCGCACGAACCCACGGTCACCCACGTATCGACCATCGTCCCTTCATCGACGTAAGCGCCGATGTTGACGTACGACGGCATCATGATTACGCCGGGGGCCAGGTAGGCTCCGTAACGGGCCGTAGCCTGCGGTACGACGCGGACGCCCAGTTCGCGGTATCCGGTTTTCAGTTTCAGTTTGTCGTGAAACTCCAGCGGGCCGGCTTCGATCACTTCGATCTGCTGGATCGGGAAGTAGAGGATGACCGCTTTTTTGACCCATTCGTTCACCTGCCACGTTCCGTCGGCGAGCGGTTCCGCCGTCCGCAGCTTTCCTTTGTCGAGCAGGTCGATCGCGTCGCGGATCGCCTGTTTGACGCGCTCGTCGCCGAGCAATTCCCGGTTATCCCAAGCTTTTTCTACCGTTTTTTTCAATTCTTCGCACATATCCGTTCTCCGTTAAGGTATGATCGCAAAGTTAAAAAAATCTGTCGGATTCCGGGAAACAATCCCTATTTTTGTGCACTGCCCGTCCCTTGGGGCGGACGGCGGAACGATTCAGATATGAGAACGATAGAACTGACCTATCCCGTTGCCCGGCGGGACGATACGACGGACGATTATTTCGGAACCGAAGTGGCCGATCCCTACCGCTGGCTCGAAGACGACCGTTCGGACGAAACCGTCCGCTGGGTGGCGGCCGAGAACGAAGTGACCCGCCGCTACCTGTCGCAGTTTCCGGAACGCGACCGGATCGCCGCCCGGCTGGCCGAATTGTGGGATTATCCGAAGTACGGGATTCCGGAACGCCACGGCGATTCCCGTTTTTTCTTTGAAAACGACGGGTTGCGGAACCAAAGCGTTTTGTACCGGCAGCGGGACGGGAAGGGCCCCGAGGTATTCCTCGATCCGAATACGCTGTCGGAAGAAGGTACGGTCGCGCTGACCGGCGTGTCGTTCTCGCGGGATAATCGTTACATGGCTTTTTCGGCGGCCGAATCGGGTTCGGATTGGGTGGAGCTTCGCATAAAGGAGCTCGCTACGGGAGACCTGCTGCCCGACCGCATCCGTTGGGTCAAATTCTCCGGAGCCGTATGGAGCGGAGACGGGTTTTATTACAGCGGGTACGACCGGCCGGCTCCGGAAAAGGCGCTGTCGGCCTGCAACCACTCTCAAAAAGTGTTTTTTCACCGGATCGGGACCGATCAGTCGGCCGACCGCACGATATATTGCGACGAAGAGCATCCGCTGCGCTACCTGACTGCGGCGGTTAGCCGGGACGACCGGCAGCTCTTCGTTACGGTCGCCGAGGGAACCTGCGGCAACGAAGTGCTGTACCGCGACCTTTCGCGGCACGACCGGACGTTTCGCAAGCTGTTCTTCGGGTTTACCGGCGATTATGCGCTGGTTTATGCGCAAGACGACCGGGCGATTTTCCATACGAACCAGGGAGCGCCGAACGGTCGGCTGTTGCAGGTGGATTTCAGCGCCGGTTATCCGGAGATCACCGAACTGTTGGCCGCATCCGATCGGCAGTTGGTCGCGGCGTCCGTGGCCGGCGGGGCGTTGTTCGCGCATTACCTCGATCGCGCGCACAGCGCCGTCGTGCAGTACGACCTGGGAGGCCGGCCGGTGCGGGAGGTGCGGTTGCCCGGCATTGGGACGGTAACCGGTTTCAGCGGCGGAGACGTTCCGTCCGAGATATTTTATGCTTACGCTTCGTTCACGCAACCGCCGGCCGTTTACCGCTACGATCCGGCGACCGGGGCTTCCGAGCCGTACCGGATTTCGCCGGTGAAGTTTTCCCCGGAGGAATTCGTCGTCGAACGGCACGAATACGAGAGCCGGGACGGAACGCGCGTTCCGATGTTCCTGGCGCACCGCAAAGAGCTGGAACGGAACGGAGAGAATCCCGTTTACCTGTACGGATACGGCGGTTTCAACATCAATCTGACGCCGGGTTTCTCGCCGTTGGCGGTGCTGTTGATGGAGCAGGGCGGCATTTATGCGGTGGCGAACCTGCGCGGCGGCGGCGAGTTCGGGGAACGGTGGCACCGGGCGGGTATGCTTTCCGCTAAGCAGAACGTGTTCGACGACTTTATCGCGGCCGCCGAATACTTGATCGACCGGAAATACACCGCTCCGCATAAGTTGGCGATCGCCGGCGGTTCGAACGGCGGCCTGCTCGTCGGCGCCTGCATGGTGCAGCGGCCCGACCTCTTTGCCGTGGCGCTTCCGGCCGTCGGCGTGATGGACATGTTGCGCTACCATAAGTTTACCGTCGGTTGGGGCTGGGTCGTGGAGTACGGCAGCAGCGACCGCCCGGCCGATTTCGAATACCTGTACCGTTATTCGCCGTTGCACAATATCCGGCCGGGGACGTGTTATCCGGCTACGCTGGTCACGACCGCCGATCACGACGACCGGGTGGTGCCGGCGCACTCGTTCAAGTTCGCCGCGACGTTGCAGGCCGCGCAGGGATGCGACCGGCCGGTGCTGATCCGGATCGATACCGCCGCCGGGCATGGCCTCGGCAAGCCCACCGCGAAAAGGATCGACGAACAGGCGGATGTGCTCGTTTTCCTGTTCCGGAATACCGGTACGGAGGTAAAATGAACGGGGAGTTCCGGTATCGTCGCCGGAACTCCCCGTTGTCGTTCGTATCGAAATCCTACATCATTTCGACCCAGCTCATGAACGGGAACGGTTTTTTCTCGGACTTCATCGCGTTTTTGAAATATTTGATCGTGCGTACCAATCCTTCTTCGATCGGCACCAGCGGTTCCCAGCCCAGCCTCTGGCGGGCATAGCGGATGTCGGGGATCGCATGCTGGACGGAATCGGCCGTTAGGTTCAAGCGCACCGTTTTAGACGAGCTGCCGGTCAGGTTCACCACGTCTTCGGCCAATGCGTCGATTCGCATCGGGTCGATTCCGCCGATGTTGATCGGTTTCGACAGGTTGCCGTCGGTTCCCATCATCCGTACCAACGCTTCGACCGCGTCGTCGATGTACAGGAAGCAGCGCGTCTGCGTTCCGTTGCCGCGGATCGTGATGTTTTCGCCGTAAAGGGCGTTGCGGATAAATCCGGAGATCACTTTGCCGTCGTTCAACGCCATACGCGGGCCGTAAACGTTGAACAGCCGGGCGATCCGCGTGTCGACGCCGTACTGGTTGTGGTAGGCCGTAAAAAGCGATTCTGCGGCGCGTTTGCCCTCTTCGTAAGCGCTGTGTTCGCCGACCGGGTTCACGTTGCCGCGGAACTCTTCCGGGACGGGGCCCGACTGGATCAGGCCGTATACTTTCGAGGAGGAGGCGTGTACGATGCGGGCCCGCATCCGCTTGGCCACTTCGAGCACGTTGATCGATCCGACGAGCGAGGTTTTCAGCGCCATCACCGGATCGTGCATGTAATAGACCGGCGCCGACGGGCAGGCCAGGTTGTAGATGCAGTCGACCTCTTCGAAATAGGGGAATGTGATGTCGTGCCGGATCAGGTGGAACTGCGGGTTGTGCAGCAGGTGTTCCACGTTCTGGCGGTTGCCCGTGACGAAATTGTCCACCGCGACCACTTCGTGCCCGTCCGCCAGCAGACGTTCGCACAGGTGGCTGCCGATGAAACCGGCTCCGCCGGTAACGAGTATCTTTTTTTTCATGATTGCATAAAATGTTTAAAACGGATTAAGCAAGAACCGTTCCAAGAGATTTTGAGGATTTGCGAAGATGGCCGTTCGGCAGACGTTTGTAATGCAATATGTTGTTGTACATCATATTGATTGGCATCGATTCGGGTTTTATAGCCCGCTACTCCCGATCGTAGCCGTAATTTTTGAACAATGGTCGAAATAACGAAAAGCGTTTTACCTGAACGGTAAAACGCTTTTCGTTTCGGATGCCGGATCGACTCCGGCAAATAATGCGAGAAAGCTTAATCTTTCAGTTTGGCGGAAAGGAATTCGCGGTTCAACCGGGCGATGTGGGCGATCGAGATCCCTTTCGGACATTCCGCTTCGCAGGCGCCGGTGTTGGTGCAAGCCCCGAATCCGAGTTCGTCCATCTTAGCGACCATCGCTTTGGCGCGGCGGGCCGCTTCGACGCGGCCCTGCGGCAGCTTGGCCAGCGACGAAACGCGGGCGGCGACGAACAGCATCGCGGAACCGTTCTTGCAGGTGGCTACGCAGGCGCCGCAACCGATGCAGGCGGCCGCGTCCATGCTTTCGTCGGCATCCGGTTTCGGGATCGGAATCGTGTTGGCATCGGGCACGCCGCCGGTATTGACCGAAATGAAACCGCCGGCCTGCAGGATCTTGTCGTAAGCGCTACGGTCTACGGCCAAGTCCTTGATTACCGGGAAAGCGCGCGAACGCCACGGTTCGATCGTGATGGTATCCCCGTCCTTGAACTTGCGCATGTGCAACTGACAGGTGGTGATGTCGGTATCGGGTCCGTGCGCATGACCGTTGATGTGCAACGAGCACATGCCGCAGATGCCTTCGCGGCAGTCATGGTCGAACACGACGGGTTCTTCGTTGTTCTGGATCAGCTTGTTGTTGAGGATATCCAGCATTTCCAGAAACGAGGTGTCGGGGGAGATGTTTTCAACGGTATAGTCGACGAACTTCCCCTGCGCGTGGGCGTTTTGCTGACGCCATATCTTTAATTTCAAATTCATTGTCTTAACGTTTTACCTGTTTGACTCAATTAATCCTTGTAGTTGCGCTGGGCCAGATGCACGGTTTCGAATGCCAGCGGTTCTTTGACCAGTTCCGGTTCCTTGTCCTTGCCGGTATATTCCCATGCAGCCACGTATACGTAGTGTTCGTCGTCGCGCAGCGCTTCGCCTTCCGGGGTCTGGTACTCCACGCGGAAGTGACCGCCGCAGGATTCGTTCCGGTTCAGGGCGTCGCGGGCCATCAGTTCGCCCAGTTCGAGGAAGTCGGCCAGACGAACGGCCTTCTCGAGCTCCTGGTTGAACTCTTTGTCGGTTCCCGGCACGCGGACGTTCGCCCAGAACGACTTGCGCAGCGCCTGAATTTCGACGATCGCTTTTTCGAGGCTCTCCTTGCTGCGGGCCATGCCGACGTTTTCCCACATGATGTGTCCCAGCTTTTTGTGCAGGTCGTCCACCGTCTCTTTACCCTGGATCGACAGCAACTTGGCGATCTTTTCGCGGACGCCTTTTTCGGCTACCTCGAATTCGGGCAGGTCGGTCTTTATTTTCGGAGTCTGAATTTCGTGCGAGAGGTAGTCGCCGATCGTATACGGCAGTACGAAATAGCCGTCGGCCAAACCCTGCATCAGCGCCGATGCGCCCAGACGGTTCGCGCCGTGGTCGGAGAAGTTGGCCTCGCCGATCGCATACAGGCCGGGGATCGTGGTCATCAAGTTGTAATCCACCCAGATACCGCCCATCGTATAGTGCACGGCCGGATAGATCGTCATCGGTTCTTTGTAAGGATTGACGTCGGTGATCTTTTCGTACATCTGGAACAGGTTGCCGTAACGTTCGCGGATCGTCTGTTCGCCGAGGCGGTTGATTGCGGTCGAGAAGTCGAGGAATACGGCCAGACCGGTCTCGTTGACCCCGAAGCCGGCGTCGCAGCGTTCTTTGGCGGCGCGCGACGCCACGTCGCGCGGCACGAGATTCCCGAAGGCCGGGTAACGGCGTTCGAGGTAATAGTCGCGGTCTTCTTCCGGGATCTGCGAAGGTTTCAGTTTCTTCGCGCGGATCTTTTCGACGTCCTCTTTTTTCTTCGGAACCCAAATGCGGCCGTCGTTGCGCAGCGATTCGGACATCAGCGTCAGTTTCGATTGTTGCGTTCCGTGTACCGGGATACAGGTCGGGTGAATCTGCGTGAAACACGGGTTTGCGAATACGGCGCCTTTCTTATAGCACTGCCATGCGGCCGAACCGTTCGAGTTCATTGCGTTGGTAGACAGGAAGAAAACGTTTCCGTAACCGCCGGTGGCGATCACTACGGCATGCGCGCCGAACCGTTCGATTTCGCCGGTTACCACGTTGCGCGTGATGATACCGCGGGCTTTGCCGTCTACGATGACCAGGTCGAGCATCTCGTGACGCGGGTAGCTTTTCACGCTGCCTTTGGCGATCTGGCGGTTCAGCGCGGCGTAAGCGCCGAGCAGCAACTGCTGTCCGGTCTGGCCGCGGGCGTAAAACGTACGCGAAACCTGCGCGCCGCCGAACGAACGGTTGTCGAGCAGTCCGCCGTAATCGCGGGCGAACGGAACGCCCTGTGCGACGCACTGGTCGATAATATGATTCGATACTTCGGCCAGACGGTATACGTTGGCTTCGCGGGCGCGGTAGTCGCCGCCCTTGATCGTATCGTAAAAAAGACGGTATACCGAGTCGTTGTCGTTCTGGTAGTTCTTGGCGGCGTTGATGCCTCCCTGCGCGGCGATGCTGTGCGCGCGGCGCGGGGAGTCGCTGATGCAGAATACCTTTACGTTATATCCGAGTTCGCCGAGCGAAGCGGCTGCGGATGCGCCGCCCAGTCCGGTACCCACTACGATAATGTCGAGTTTTCTCTTATTGGCGGGGCTGACCACTTTGATTTCAGCCTTATGCTTGCTCCATTTGTCGGCCAGCGGGCCCTGCGGAGCTTTCGATTCTAACTTTACCATATCTTATTTTTTGTTTTTTTATTTCTAATTGGTGCAATCAAATTAGTAGCAGAACCCGCCGCACAGGCTGCGCAGGTAGAAAACGACTACGACCAGAGCGAAACCGAGGAAAACGACGGTCGCAAAGACGTTGGCCAGGCATTTGAGGCGTTTCATCCAGATCTGGTTGTCCCATCCGATCGTCTGGAAGGCGCTCCAGAAACCGTGCGTCAGGTGGAACCAGATGGCCAGGAACCAGATCAGATAGATCAGGCAGTAGACCGGGTTGCTGAACAGGTCGGCGATGTAAGCCGCTCCGTCGGTCGGCCCGAACGCTCCGAGCGAGTGGTCTCCGATGATTTCGGCGAACTGCATGTTATACCAGAAGTTGTAAAGATGCAGCAGCAATCCCAATACGACGACGAGTCCCAGCACGAACATGTTCCGCGAAGCCCAGGTTACCGATTTCGGCGTAGCTTCCACGGCATAGCGCTGCGTGCCCCTCGAACTGCGGTTGTGCAGCGTCAGGATCGATGCATAGATGATATGCACCACGAAACCGGCGGCCAGGATCAGCGTCCCGGCGAGTGCGTACCAGTTCGCTCCCAGAAATTCACAGATCGCATTGTAGGCCTCGGTGGAAAATACGGCTGCAATGTTCATCGACATGTGGAACAACAGGAACAGGATCAGAAAAAGACCTGAGATGCTCATAATCAGTTTCCGTCCGATTGTAGATGTAAACAGATTGCCCATAAGTAAAATGAAATTTAGTGATTTTGGTTATTTACGCATTTCGTGTACTTCCGAAAAAACAGAGTACAAAGTTATCCCATTGTTTTTTAAATAACAATCTTTTGACGGAATATTCTGTCCGGAGTTTTAATTTTTTTGAAAAAAACGGTATCTTCGGATTCCGTTTTTAAACCGGATTTGGAGTATGGAGTCGAAGAGTGCGTTACGCCGGATCGTTCGCGATCGCGGAGAACTGTACGACGGGCGGACGCGAGCCGCGATGTCGCAGCGGGTCATGGAAGCCGTCGGCCGTTTCCCGCCGTTCGCCGATGCCGCGAGCGTGGCGCTTTATTGGTCGCTGCCTGCGGAGGTAGATACACATGCTTTCGTCGAAAAATGGGCCGTCCGCAAAAAGGTTTACCTTCCGGTAATGCGAGGCGACGGACTGTCGCTCAGGAAGTTTACCGGCCGAAACGAACTGCGGGAAGCCCGTTTCGGGATCAGGGAGCCGGTCGGGGAGGAAGAGACCTGCCTGCGGCGGATCGACCTGATCGTGGTTCCGGCCATGGGATACGATCCGTACGGAAACCGTCTCGGGCACGGCAAAGGATTCTACGATCGGTTGCTGACGCGCGAAGGACCGCTGAAAATCGGCGTTTGTTTCGAATACCAGTTTTTCGAGCATGTTCCCGCCGATGCGCACGACGTGCCGGTCGACTGGGTCGTATGCGGGTCGGAACGGGAGGCGCGCTGGTACCGGGACGGCGCTTTACGGTCTTTATAATTCGTTCGTATCCCGCGAAATTCGGAAACCGTTCGCAAAAATCCGCTATCTTTGCATTCGGTACGCCGTCGAAAAAACTTAAATGCGAATCATGATGGATGGAAAAACTTATATAGTCCGGTCGCTGAAATACCTCGTGTGGCTGTTGTTGCTTTTTACGCTGGTCTTCACGCTGATGCTGGCGACCGGGACGTCGCGGGCGGATGCCGGGCGCGATCTGGCCGAACTGTTCGGGTCGCAGCGGGGACGGCTGATGTTGGCCGTGATCGTCGTCGTGGCGGCTTTTTATCCGAAATTCGGGTTTGCCCGGCGGACGGTGGCGGCCGATTTTACCGGTGACCGGGAGTTGATTCTCAGTACGTTCCGGGCAAACGGTTTTTCGCTGGTTCGGGAACAGGACGGGACGATGGTCTTCCGGGCTTCGTCGCCGCTGAAAAGGGCTTTGCTGCTGTGGGAAGACCGGATCGCCGTAACCGATGCGGGCGGTTCCGTCGTGTTGGACGGCATTCGCAAGGAGGTCGTGAAAGCGGAGTTCCGGCTCCGGTCGCACATCGAAAACTGACCGGTTTTCGGAAATGCGTAAAGATTTGGTTGTAAATAATATGATTCGTATTCCCGCTTTGGGGATAAAAAAATGAGCGGACGGGGCATACCGCTTTGTTTTTTACGAACGTTAGATAAGGAAATGTTATAAAAATGGAAAGAGTGTATAAGCGACTCAAATACGTGTTGGCGATCGGTGCGATCGTGGCGGCAGCGGGATTTTCGCTGGCTGCGTCGCGTCCCGATTTCGCGCTCGGACGGAATATCCAGATCCTGTTCAACATGTTCCGCGAGGTCAGTCTCTCCTATGTCGATTCGGTCGATACGGACAAACTGCTCGAGGACGCTGCGGCCGGCATGGTCGAGAACCTGGACCCTTACACCGAACTGATTCCGGAGAATAAAATGGCCGATTTCGAAATACAGACGACCGGCAAGTACGGCGGTATCGGGGCCCTGATCCGCAAGAGCGGCGATTACGTGGCGATCGCCCAGCCGTACGAGGGTTTTCCGGCCGATAAGGCGGGGCTGGTTATCGGAGACAAGCTGTTGGCCGTCGACGGCGAGAACCTGAAAGGGTACGACGTTTCGAAAGTTAGCGAATTGTTGAAAGGAACGCCCGGCACTTCGATGAAACTGACCGTCGAGAAACTGCTGACGGGCAATCCGGTCGATGTTTCGGTCAAGCGGGAGCGGATCGTGATCTCAGGGGTACCTTATTACGGCGTGATCGACGGCGATGTGGGTTATATCTTGCACGACGATTTCTCGGAGGATTGCAGCGACGATATGCGGACCGCTTTCGAGAAACTGAAAAAACAGGGGATCACTTCGCTGATCATCGACCTGCGGGGCAATGGCGGCGGCATTTTGCAGGAAGCCGTGAAGATTCTTTCGATGTTCGTGCCCAAAGGCACCGAAGTCGTGTCGATGCACGGCCGCACGAAATCATCCGACGCGACGTTCGTGACGCAAGCCGAACCGCTCGATACGCAAATTCCGATCGCCGTGCTGGTGAACAGTATGACGGCCTCTGCCGCCGAGATCGTGTCGGGAGCGTTGCAGGATCTCGACCGTGCCGTGCTGGTCGGACAGCGGACGTTCGGCAAAGGATTGGTGCAGACTCCGCGTCCGCTGGGGTACAACGCTTTCCTGAAAGTGACTACCGCGAAATATTACATTCCCAGCGGCCGTTGTATCCAGGCGATCGATTATACGCACCGCAACGACGACGGCAGCGTGGGGCTGGTGCCGGATTCGTTGATTCGGGAGTACGAGACCGCCGCCGGGCGGAAAGTGTACGACGGGGGCGGCGTAATGCCGGACGTCCGTCTCGACCCGGTCTATACCAGCCGTTTCACGATGGCGCTTTACGGCAAAGGATATATCGAGGATTTTGCGAACGATTACTACAAACGGCACCGCGAAGGCGTGGATGCGGATACGTTCGAATTGCCGGACGGGGAATACGGTCTTTTCGTCGCTTTCATGCAGGACAAGGAGATGGATTTCGAGTCGGAAACTCAGGAAGCCGTCAAAGATCTGCGTAAGAAAGCCGAGCGGGAAAAATACCTCGACCGAATCTCCGGCGAACTCGACGCGATCGGCGAAAAACTGAAAGACGATAAAAATACCGACCTCGAATTGTTCGGCGACGAGATTCGTAAGCTGATCGGCGACGAGATTATCTTGCGTTACCATTACGAGACCGGAGTCGCCCGTCATACGGCGCTGCACGATCCGGAAGTACGACAGGCCGTCGAAGTGCTGAAAGACCAAAACCGTTACCGGCAGATCGTGACTTCGCAGGATACTCCGCGCAAGTAGCTTTCCGGGACGATTCGCAAAACACAGGGGACATCGGGTTCCCGTAAAACTATGAAAAAAAGAGCGCTGCATAAGATGCTTTCTTTTCGGAGCCGGGTGGTCATCATCGTTCTGGGGATGGTGATCGGGATCTCGTCGCTGTTGTTCACCAACGACATGGCGCGCCAGCTCCGGGAGAAAGAACAGAACGAGGTGGCGATCTGGGCGGCGGCCTTCCGCGAGCTGGGGGCCGACCCGGGGAACCCCCTGTTGCTGTCGATCATCACCACGCGCAACAACATTCCGTTCATTCTGACCGACGGGGCGTTGCGGGTGGAGTATTCGCATCTGATTCCCGATTACATCCTGAATCATCCGAACCTGTTGCGCGACAAGCTCGACCAGATGACGAAGGTCAATCCGCACCTGAAGGTGCAGACGCTGTACAACGAGACGCTGTATATCTTTTTCGACGAATCCCGGCTGCTCAAGACGCTGGTCTATTTCCCGTACATCCAGTTGCTGGTGATCATCGTGTTTGTCGTGTTCGGATACATCACGTTCCGTTCGACGAAGCAGGACGAGCAGAACCGCGTCTGGATCGGGCTGGCGAAGGAGACGGCCCACCAGTTGGGTACGCCGACCTCTTCGCTGCTCGGGTGGCTCGAATACCTGAAAACCCAGAACATCGACCAGACCGCCATCGACGAGATGGGCAAGGATATCGTCCGGCTGACCAAGGTGGTCGACCGGTTCTCGAAAATCGGGGCCGCGACTCCGCTCAGCGAAGGGGTGATCAACGAGATCGTCGGCAACAGCGTGATCTATTTCCGCACGCGCGTACCGAAGAACGTCACGCTGACCTATAACGGGCTGGCGATGGCTCAGCAAAAGGCGATGATCAACGAAGCGCTTTTCGAATGGGTGATCGAAAATCTGTTGAAAAACGCGATGGACGCTTTGTCGGGAACCGGGACGATCGACGTCAAACTCTCCAGCGACGCCAACTGGATTTACGTCGATGTCCGGGACAGCGGCAAGGGGATCGCGAAGGGGAATTTCAAACGGATCTTCGAACCCGGTTTTACGACCAAAACGCGCGGTTGGGGGCTCGGACTTTCGCTCAGCAAACGGATTATCGACGGATACCACGGCGGTAAGATCTTCGTGCTCGATTCCGAGATCGACAAAGGAACGACCATCCGCATCGCCCTGAAAAAAATCTATTCATAGACCGGTATGATGGAGTCCCGCTACGTTACCGATTGCGACTGTTACCTTCCGGAAATCGAGCCGCTCGAAGGGGCGAGCGTTCCTTCGCAGGCCGATATTTTCGGCGTGTCGGGGACAGTGGCCGAACGGCCGGACGGGTACGATCCTTTGGCGCTGCCCGCTCTGCAGCCGCACCTGACGGACAGTTATGCTTACCAGGGAGTCGTGCTGGCCGTGTTCATGGTTTTCTGTTACCTGATCCACAGCTACCGGAGCAGTATCGGGATCGTGTTCAAGATCCTGACCGGGCGGGTTTCATCTGACAAGGTTTACGACGAGTATCCGTTGTTTTTCCGCAAGTTCCTGTCATGGACGGCTCTGTGGGGGATGCTGCTGATCGGCGGGCTGTTGATTCGCTACGGCGGACTGTACGGCATCGAGGGGTGGTTGCCCCGGCAAATCCCTTTTGCGACCGACCTGGCCTGCCTGGCCGTGCTGTTTGCCGCCGCCGCCGTTGCGGTTTACCGCAAGATCGTGACGCGGATCATCGGCGGAGTGATCCGGAACGATCTTTTTTTTGAGAAACTCCGGTTCACGATCCGTATTTTTTCGTCGTTTATATATATCCTGCTGACTCCTCTTTTTTTGGTCGTAGCGCTCACCGAAGGCCCCGGAATCGACCGGCTACTGCACGGTACCGCCGTTTTCGCCGCTGCGCTCTATCTGCTGTATTTGGCGAAAAGTTATCGTTTCTTTGTGGTGCGGGATGTTTCAATTCTGCAATGGATTTTGTACCTTTGTGCCGTCGAATTGTTTCCGATAAGCTTTTTCGTGCTTGTTGTAGCCAGAAATTGCTGAGTGTTTTTCCGAGGAGGAGGAGCAGTTCCGTCTCACGGCGGAGTTATCAGAAGAAGCTAACTATAAACAAGTTATTGTTTTGAAAATTAAAAATGTTTTAGTCTCGCAACCGGCTCCGGTCATCGCCGAGAAATCTCCCTTTCATGAGATCGTGCTCAAGCACCGCGTGAATGTGGAATTCCATCCGTTCATTAAGCTGGAGGGGGTCTCCCTGAAAGAGTTCCGCAGCCAGCGGGTGGATATCCTGGCGCATACGGCTGTTATTTTCACGAGCCGCGTTACGATCGATAATTTCTTTCGGATTTGCGAGGAAGCCCGCGTTACGATTCCCGAAACCATGAAATATTTCTGCAATACGGAGGCGATCGCCCTGTACTTGCAAAAATATATCGTTTACCGCAAGCGGAAAATCTTCTTTGCCGAAGGGACTTTCTCTTCGCTGGTCGAACTGATCGCCAAGCACAAGGACGAGAAATTCCTGCTGACGCTTTCCGAGCCGCACAAGCCCGAGATGCCGCTGGCGATGGAGAAGATGAAACTTCAGTTCGGCAAGGTGATCCTGGCCCGTACGGTGAGCGCCGACCTGGATGCGGTCGATGTCCGCAAGTACGATCTGTTGGTCTTTTACAGTCCGTCCGAGATCGCCTCGCTGACCGGAAAATTTACGCTCGGGGAGAACGCTCCGAAAATCGCGACGTTCGGCCACGGGACGGCCAAGGCCGCGCTGACCGAAGGACTGACCGTCCATGTGATGGCGCCTACGCCCGAAGTTCCGTCGATGACCAAGGCGCTCGATATTTATATCCGGAAAATCAATGCCGGAGAGGAGGTTCCGCCGGTGACGCTCGAGGAGCGGTCGCCCGACCTGACTTTCATCGAAAGTTCGAAATACGCCAAAGGCAGGCGGGTGCGCACGGCCGCCAGACCGGGAGCAGCTTCCGGCGAACAAGCGCCGTCCGCGCTGAAAAAAGCCTCGGTAAAAACGGCAGGGGCCGCAACCAAAAGCGCCGGGAAATAGCCCGGCGGGAATGATGGAGAGTTCGGATCATACGTTTCCCCGTGCGGAGCGGCTTCGGTCGCGCAAGCAGATCGCCCGCCTGTTCGAAAAGGGCGAAAGCGGTGTCGTCTACCCGATCCGTTACGTATTTCTCACCGGGGAGGACGATGCCGGCGACGCGACGGACGAAGGCGGGCTGTCGGTGCTGGTTTCCGTTTCGAAGCGCAATCACAAACGGGCCAACGTGCGCAACCTGTTGAAACGCCGGATACGGGAGGCTTACCGTCTGAACCGGAATCCCCTGCGGGAGATCTCGGGAGGCGGACGGTTCAACCTGGGCCTGTTGTATGTTTCTAAAGAGATAGCCGATTATACGTCGATCGAAAATGCCGTGCAGAAGATCATCCGGAACCTTTCCGAAAGGATTTAAGGGGCTTATTTTAGCCCCTTTGCTGGGGTTGATCTGGATATATCGTCATTGCATCTCTCCTTTTACGCCCCCTTCCTGCCGTTTCACGCCCACCTGCTCGGAGTACTGCGCCGAAGCCCTGCGAAAGCACGGCCTGTTCAAGGGGAGCTATCTGGGCCTGAGGCGAATTCTGCGTTGCCATCCGTGGGGAGGAAGCGGTTACGATCCGGTTCCGTAAACGGAACGGACGGACTTCCCGGAGCGATTTTAGTAAGCAATAAAAGGGATTACTCGACCGGCCCGGAAACGCCGAAGACGATGCGTCCCAGCTCTTCCAGTTTGTTGATATAGACGACTTCGATGCCTTTTGGCGGCTTCGGAAGGCTTTTGCGCAGGTAGCCCGATACGACGATCCGTCGGAAGCCGAGCCGGGCCGCTTCGCCGATGCGTTGTTCGCTGCGGGGAGCGGGACGTACTTCGCCGGACAGGCCGATCTCTCCGGCGAAACAGGTTTCCCGGTCTACCGGCCGGTCGAAATACGACGACAGGATAGCCGCGATGACGCTCATGTCGAGCCCCGTGTCGCTGATCTTGAACCCTCCCGCAAAATTTAAAAAGACGTCTTTCTGGTACATCTTCAGGCCGATCCGTTTTTCGAGTACGGCCAGCAGCATGTTCAGCCGCCGCGAGTCGAATCCGGTCGCCGAGCGCTGCGGCGTGCCGTAGGCGGCCGTGCTGACCAGCGCCTGGGTCTCGATCAGGTATGACCGGGCCCCGTCGACGGCCGCGCCGACGGCGATGCCGCTCAGCGGTTCGTCGTAGTGCGACAACAGGATTTCGGACGGATTGTCGACCTCGATCAGCCCTTCGCCGCGCATTTCGAATACGCCGATCTCGAATGTCGCTCCGAACCGGTTCTTGATGCTGCGCAGGATGCGGTAGATGTTGTTGTTGTCGCCTTCGAATTGCAGCACCACGTCGACGATGTGTTCCAGGATTTTCGGACCGGCGATGATGCCGTCCTTGGTGATGTGTCCGATTACGATGATCGATGTGCCGGTCTGCTTGGCATATTTTTGCAGCAAGGCGGCCGATTCGCGGATCTGCGACACGCTGCCCGGCGACGAGTCGATCGTTTCGGTGTAAATTGTCTGGATCGAATCGATCACGACCAGGTCGGGGCCGTGCTGCGTGATCTGGGTGATGATGTTTTCGAGGTTCGTCTCGCTGTAAATGTAGCACGCTTCGTTCACGATACCGATCCGTTCGGCCCGCATCTTGATCTGGTGCGGGGACTCCTCGCCCGATACGTACAGCGTTTTCAGCCCGGCTGCTTTCAGCGCGAGTTGCAGGCTCAGCGTCGATTTGCCGATGCCCGGTTCGCCGCCCAGCAGGATGATCGAGCCCTGCACCAGGCCGCCGCCCAGCACGCGATTCACCTCGCCGTTGGCCAGGTCGGTGCGCGTGAAAGCCTGCCGTTCGATCCCGTGCACCGGCACGGGGCGGTTGCTGCCGCGCGCCGGTGCGAACGAGGTCGTACGCGACGATTCCTTGCCGACGACCTCTTCGACCAGCGTATTCCACTCGCCGCACGCCGGGCATTTGCCGACCCATTTGGCCGACTCGTACCCGCAACTGCGGCAGAAAAACGCTTTTTTTAATTTGGCCATCGCGGGTCGGAACGGTTTATTTGATGAAGAAGCGGTAAATGTCGTTGCCGTTCGCGTAGATCAGCAGCGCGAACAGGATGATGATGCCGAAGAGTTGCGCCCGTTCGAGGAATTTATCGCTCGGTCGTCGCCCGGTGATTACTTCGACCAGTAGGAACAATACGTGTCCGCCGTCCAGCGCCGGAATCGGCAGGATATTCATGACAGCCAGAACGACCGACAGGAATGCCGTGATGCGCCAGAATTGCTCCCAGCTCCAGTAGTTCGGAAAGATGTTGCCGATGGCGATCACGCCTCCCAGCGATTTGTAGGCTTCGGTCTTCGGTGTGAACATCAGTTTGATTTGCTTGGCGTAGCTGCTGATTTCGCTGCCCGTCCGTTGGATACCGGCCGGGATCGCCTGCCAGAAATTGTACCGGTGCGTGCTCAGCGCGAGCAGGCTGGCCGGGGATACCGGATAGACGCCGATCGTCCCTTTCTCGGAAACTTTGACCGGAAGGGTAATCAGCCGCGTGATTCCCGCCGAATCGCGCATCACGCCCAGCGTGACCGTGTCGGATGCGTACGTCTCGAAAGCCTGGCGGTACTGGTCGAAGTAGCGCATCGATTCGCCGTTGAACGACACCAGCGTGTCCCCGGCGAGCAGTCCGGCCTGGGCGGCGGGACCGCCGGCGACCGTCTCTCCGACCACGAACGGGATCCGTACCGTCGCGAAATCGGGCGATTTGAGCAACTGGGCGATCGCTTCTTCCGGAATGTCGATCCGGATGCGCTGTCCGTCGCGGTCGACCGTGACGGTTTTCGCCTGGTCGATCACGATCGTCTGCCAGATCGCTCCGGCGTCTTCGACCGCTTCGCCGTCGATGTCGACGATCTTATCGCCGTTGCGGAAACCCATTTCCCGGGCCAGATCGTTGTAGACGTAGCCGTATTTGACGTCCTTGTTGTCGAGGTAGGTCTTTCCCCACGTATAGCTCATTCCGATGTAGATGAATACGGCGAGCAGGATATTCATCAGCACGCCGCCGACCATGATCAGCAATCGTTGCCAGGCCGGTTTCGCCCGGAACTCGTACGGTTGGACGGGCTGTTTCATCTGGTCGGTGTCCATCGACTCGTCGATCATCCCGGCGATTTTCACGTAGCCGCCGAACGGAATCCAGCCGATACCGTATTCGGTGCCCCCCTTTTTGAACTTGAAAAGCGAGAACCACGGGTTGAAAAACAGGTAGAATTTTTCGACGCGCGTCTTGAACAGCCGCGCGAACAGGAAGTGCCCGAATTCGTGGATGATGACCAGCAGCGAGAAACTGAGTATGAATTGCAGAATTTTAATCAGAATGTCCATGTTTTATCGTACTAACGTGAGTATTTTGAATTTATAATATCGATAGGGCGGTTTGCCGCGCTTCGCGATCGGTGCGGCGGTACTCTTCCAGCGAAACGCATTCGCGCAGCGTCGTCCGGCCGAGCGTCTCTTCGTTGATCCGGGCGATGTCGGTGAAGCGGATTTTCCGGTCGAGGAATGCCGCTACGGCCACTTCGTTCGCTGCGTTCAGCACGGCTCCGGCATTGCCGCCGCGCCGCAGGCATTCGAACGCCAGCGCGAGATTCGGGAAGCGCATCGGGTCGGGTTCGAAAAATTCGAGGCATCCCAACTTACAGAAGTCGATCCGCGGGCCTTGCAGCGGCAACCGCTGCGGAAAGGTCAGCGCGTACTGGATCGGAAGGTGCATGTCCGGCGTGCCGATTTGCGCCTTGACGGCTCCGTCGCCGAACTGTACCATCGAGTGGATTACCGAGCGCGGGTGGATGACCACGTCGATCTGTTCGGGCCGCAGTCCGAACAGCCAGCGCGCTTCGATCACCTCGAAACCCTTGTTCATCAGCGAGGCGGAGTCGATCGTGACTTTCGCGCCCATGCACCAGCTCGGGTGGTTCAACGCCTCTTCGACGCTGACCCGTTCGAGTTCTTCGGCCGGGCGGTGCAGGAACGGGCCGCCGGATGCGGTCAGGATCACCTTTTCGACCGCCGAATGTTCGCCGGTCAGGCATTGGAAAATGGCCGAATGTTCCGAGTCGACCGGAATGATCGGAGCCCGGTGTTCGGCGGACAGCCTGGTGACGATCTCTCCGGCCACGACCAGGCACTCCTTGTTGGCCAGCGCGACTTTTTTGCCGTGTTTCAGCGCGCTGACCGTCGGGAACAGCCCGCTGTAACCGACCAGGGCCATGACGACCGTGTCGACCTGTTCCGAGCAGACGACCTGTTCGAGCGCATCGCTGCCCGCGTATACTTTGACCGGATGGTCCGCCAACGCGTCTCGCACGGCGGTATAATGAGTTTTGTCGGCGATCACCACGTTGTCGGGGGTGAATTCGACGGCCTGTTCGACCAACTTTTTCCAGTTGCTGTGGGCCGACAGCGTCGTTATTTCGAACCGGTCGCCGTATCGCCTGACGATATCGAGCGTCTGGGTTCCGATCGAACCGGTCGAGCCGAGAACGGCTAATCGCTGTTTGCTTTGTGTCATTTCCGTTAAAGGGAAAACCGTGTCGGGTTTTCCGTCGTCTTCATTTAAAATAGTTTAAAAAACGATGTATCCTTCCGGATCGATCGGCGTTCCGTTATGCCACAGTTCGAACTCGAACAGGTTCTGTCCGCCGCCTGCGGATTTTTCGCCGCCGGTGTAACCGACGATCTCGCCGCTCGATACGCGTTCCCCCGCCTTTTTCAGTACGCTGGTGTTATGCCGGTAAACCGATAGCATATTGCCTCCGTGCTGGATGAACAGCACGAAGCCGTCTTCGGGCGTCCACGACGACGAGACGACCGTTCCGTCCATCACCGCCATCACCTGCTGGTTGCCTGCGGTGGCGAGCGTCGTTCCGTACCGGTTGTCGATCGGGCTGAATTTTTCGGTGACGACGCCTTTGACCGGCGTATAGAGTTCCATCGCGCTGCGCAGGTTCTTGCGCGCCGCGTCCGGATCGTTCAGACTATAAATGCCGCCCGGGGTCTCCATCTGCCTGCGCAGCAGCGAGTCCTCGACGATGGTCGCCGCCGCGTCCGCGTTTTTTTTCGACAGTGAGTCGGAACTTTGCACGTTATTTCGTGTGACGGGATTTTTGCCCGCCATGATGAGCGCAATGTTATCGCTGTATATCTGCATGTTGCGCACTTCTTGTTCCAACGAGTCGAGCCGGATGATGTTTTCGATCAGCATCGTCCGCGACTTGTTGCCCGGATAACCGGGAATCAGGTCCAGCACCGGCGTGTAGGCCACGGTGATCGTGATGACGATAAACAGGATCAGCACCAGCGCCAGAAAGCCGGCCAGCAGGTTCAACGGGCTGATATACATATACCAAACCTCCGAATCGTTATGCTGATTCCGGATGCTGAGACGGTGCTTCTCGCGCAGGTTCCGTATGAAGTATGAAACGCTCGTTTTGAAGTTCATGGAACTTTTATGCATAATTCGACCTACAAAGATAATAATTTCCCTCGGGTAATGACAGAACGGGGAAAATATGTCAAAGATTATTTGACAGACGGTTTTTTCGGAGGAATCGATTTTGAAAATAAGTTATAAAGTGTAAATTTGCGTAGCGTTTGGACGCGGATACCCGCTTTCCGTCCTGTTTTCCGATCCGGGGCGGCGGTATTTCCGATGCGGGACGATGCGTCCGCGGCCGAAACGAAGATTTAAAAAGACGACAAAAACATGGTAAAACCTACACTTTTGGTATTGGCTGCGGGAATGGGATCCCGGTACGGTTCGTTGAAACAGATGGACGGCGTGGGGCCGGGCGGAGAGGCCATTATCGACTATTCGATCTACGATGCCATCCGCGCCGGATTCGGCCGCGTGGTTTTCGTGATCCGTCACCTGTTCGAAAAGGAGTTCCGGGAGATGTTCACGCCGGAACGTTTCGGGGGTAAGATCGAGATCGATTTCGTTTTTCAGGAACTGGATAAATTGCCGGCCGGGTTTACGGTGCCCGCCGACCGCGTAAAGCCGTGGGGGACGAACCATGCGGTGATGATGGCCGCCGATACGATCCGCGAGGAGCCTTTCGCCGTGATCAACGCCGACGACTTTTACGGGGCGGAAGCTTATAAGACCATCGCGGATTACCTACGCAGCGTGGCCGCGCAGCGCAACCATTACTGCATGGTCGGTTACGAACTGAAAAACACGCTGTCCGATTATGGGTCCGTATCGCGCGGCATCTGCAGCGTCGATAGCAACGGCAACCTGACCTCGATGGTCGAGCGGACGAAGATCGAGCGCCGCGAAGACAAGATCGTTTACGAGGACGAAAAGGGCAATGTGTTCCCGCTGGCCGGGGATACGCTGGTATCGATGAACATGTTCGGTTTTACGCCCGATTATTTCAAATATTCCGAAGATTTTTTCAGCGCCTACCTGAAAGACAATATCGGGAATCCGAAATCCGAATTTTACATTCCGACGATGGTCAATAAATTGGTTGCCGACGGAAAGGCTCAGTTGCGGGTGCTGCACAGCGCGGCCCAGTGGTTCGGCGTAACCTACAAGGAAGACCGCCCGGCCGTCGTCGAACGGATCCGCAAGTTGATCGCCGCCGGGGTTTATCCCGACAAACTCTGGGCATAGTCCCGCAAAAGCGCTCGAAACGATGGAAATAGAACAGAATATCTGGGGTTTTACCGCCGAAGGCGAAGCGATCGTCCTTTACAAGATGACCAATGCGGGCGGCGCATCCGTGAAGTTGACCAATATCGGCGCGACGGTCGTATCGGTGGAGGTTCCCGACCGGGACGGCCGGCTCGCGAACGTGGCCCTCGGTTACGACGATTTCAAAAGTTATTTCGGCGACGGGCCGTGCATGGGGAAAACGGTCGGCCGGTTCGCCAACCGGATCCGGGGAGCGAAATTTACGTTGGACGGCGTGGAGTACCGATTGTCGGCGAACTGCTCCGAAGGGCGGCACCATACGCACGGCGGCGGCATCAACGGCTTTGCGAACAAAATTTGGGAGAGCCGCGTGGAGACCGACCGGGTCGTTTTCTCGCTGTTCAGTCCCGACGGCGACCAGGGGTATCCGGGCGACCTGAACGCCGAGGTCGTTTACGACTGGAGCGACGATTGCGAGCTGGAGATTACCTATTACGCCAAGACGACCGCTCCTACTATTATCAACCTTACGAATCACTCCTATTTTAACCTCAAAGGCGAGGATCGGCCGGGCGCGATGGATCAGTTGCTTCAGATCAACGGATCGAAATACTTGCGCTACGACGCCGACTGCGTCTGTACCGGCGAGTTGGTCGACGTGAAAGGCACGCCGATGGATTTCAGCGAACCGAAAGCGCTGTCCGCGGAGATCGACGCCGATTACGAACCGCTGCGTTTCGGTTCCGGTTACGACCAGAGCTGGGCGATCGACGGGTATGAAAAGGGAAAACTTTCCGAAGCGGGCGTGCTGTACGACCCGCAGAGCGGACGGCGGATGCGGATCCGGACGACCCAGCCGTCGATCCATATCTATGCCGGAAACTATCTGGAAGGCTGTCCGCAAAGTATCAGCGGCCATCCGTACGGGCGCCGCGCCGGCGTGGCGATCGAGTGCCAGGCCTATCCGAACAGTCCGAACTGCCCCGGCTTTCCGTCGACCGTATTGCGTCCCGGGGAGATCTATAACGAGAAAATCGTCTTCCGTTTCGAAACGGATGCGAATTAATCCGCAGAGCCAATTATTAACCTAAAATAGATAAGGATGGAATCAACTAAACAAAAGAGTTACGCATTGCCGATAGCGATGATGTTCGCGCTCTTCTTCATGATCGCGTTCGTTACGGGGCTTCAGAACCCGATGGGCATTATCGTGAAGGAACAGTTCCAGGTACCGAACTGGATGTCGCAGTTGGGAAACTTCGCCAACTTCATCGCTTACGCCTGCATGGGTATTCCGGCGGGTATCATGCTGCAACGCATCGGTTATAAGAAGACGGCTCTTACGGCCATTGTCGTCGGTTTCGTCGGCGTAGGGATTTCTTTCCTGTCCGGACAGGTCGAAAGTTTTACCGTCTATCTGATCGGCGCTTTCGTATCCGGTTTTTCGATGTGTATGCTGAACGCCGTGGTAAACCCGATGCTCAATACGCTCGGGGGCGGAGGTAATCGCGGGAACCAGCTGGTGCAGTTCGGCGGTTCGTGCAACTCGATCGGCGCTACGATCGTACCGGTGCTGGTCGGCTACCTGATGGGCGACGTATACAGCGCCTCGATCAGCAAGGCCAACCCGGCGCTTTTCCTGGCGATGGGAATTTTCGCGCTGGCGTTTATCGTACTTTCGTTCGTGAAGATTCCGGAACCGCATCTGGTGACCGCGAAAAAGGAAAAAGAGAAACACAGTCCGTTTTCGTTCCGCCATTTCGTTCTCGGAACGCTGGCGATTTTCTTTTACGTGGGCGTCGAAGTCGGGATCGCCAACTTTGCGAACCTGTTTATGACGCAGAGCGTCGATAAGGGCGGTCTCGCTATCGATACGACGGTCGCCGGGACGATCGCCGGAACCTACTGGTTCCTGATGCTGATCGGCCGTTTGACCGGCGCGTCGCTGGGTGCGAAATTTTCCAGCAAATCCATGCTGACGTTCGTTTCTTCGCTGGGCATCCTGCTGATCCTGCTGGCGATCTTCCTGCCGCTGTCGACGACGGTCAACATGCCGGTGTTCAAATCCGATATCTCGTTCGGTCTGGCTGAAGTGCCGATCGGTATCATGTTGATGATCCTTTGCGGGTTGTGCACCTCGGTGATGTGGGGTAATATTTTCAACCTGGCCGTCGAGGGGCTGGGTAAATATACGGCCGCCGCGTCCGGCATTTTCATGGTGATGGTATGCGGCGGTGGTGTTCTGCCGTTGATCCAGGGCGCCGTTGCAGACGGTTTCGGTTACCTGGCCAGTTTCTGGGTGATTATCGTCGCTCTGGCTTACATCCTGTATTACGCCCAAGTCGGTTCCAGAAACGTGAACAAGGACATTCCGGTCGAATAATTCCGCTGTCCGGAGATATTTAAAAAAAGTAAAATCGGGAGGGCGGCCATAGCCGCCCTCCGCTATTTTCGAGAACGATGAGAAAATTATTTTTTATAAGTATCGTGGCGGCCGCTCTGGTTTTTTGGTCGGAAAGGTCGTCCGCACAGGCGGTCGAGAGCGACCAGTGGGCCGCGACGGACGGTCTCGGCCGCGCTTTGCCCGGGCGGGAACAGACCCGCGCCCGCAGAGACGACCGCAAAGTGGCGATGTTTTACTGGACGTGGCACACCAGTCCGATTACCGACTACCGGCGGATCGGCAACATTACGCAGATTCTCCGCGAACATCCCGAGGCGATCGACGATTACGACCACCCCGCCTGGGATATCGGCGGAAATTCTTATTTCTGGGACGAGCCGCTGCTGGGGTATTACAAGACGACCGACCCGTGGGTGCTGCGCAAACATGCCGAAATGCTGGCCGATGCCGGTGTGGACGTCGTGTTTTTCGACTGTACGAACGCTTCCCTTACCTGGAAATCTTCGTACGACGTATTGATCGACGTCTGGACGAAGGCGCAGGGGGACGGCGTGAATGTGCCGAAGATCGCGTTCATGCTGCCGTTCGGGCCTGTGGATCGGTCGCTCGTTTCGCTGCGCCAGCTTTATGAGGATATTTACAAGCCGGGCCGGGCCGAAAACCTTTGGTTTTACCTGCACGGCAAACCCTGTATCATGGCTTATCCGGACAACCTGACCGATTCGCCCGAAGACCGGACGATCCGCGATTTTTTCACGTTCCGTCCCGGTCAACCCGACATCGTGGACGGCCCCGGGCGTCCCGACCAGTGGGGTTGGCTCGAAACCTATCCGCAGCATAAGTTCGTCGAACGTCCGGACGGCGGCTGCGAAGAGATGGTGGTCTGCGTGGCGCAAAATGCGAACGATGCCAGCGGCGGCCACTGCTGTGCTTTCAATGCGCCGGGAACTTACGGGCGCAGTTATACCCAACAGCGCGGGCAGGATACCCGCGAGGATGCTTACCTGTACGGATTGAATATCCAGGAGCAGTGGGATTATGCGCTGCAGTGCGATCCCGACCTGATTTTCGTTACCGGCTGGAACGAATTCATCGCCGGGAAGCACATCGGCTGGCATCCCGCCCGCCCCTATTATCCGTTTGCATTCCCCGATCAGTTCGACTGGGAACGCAGCCGCGATATCGAACCGGTCAAGGCGTGGGGCGATAAGGGCGATGCCTATTACATCCAGTTGGTCGACAATATCCGCCGTTACAAGGGCGTTTCGGAGTCGCAGGCGGTGTCGCAGCCCCGGAGCTTCCGGATCGGCCGTTTCGACGGTTGGGACGGCGTATCGCCCGATTTCAGGCATTATCCGGGCAATACGATGCACCGGAATCACAAAGGTCATGCGAACATGTTTTATACCAATACGACCGGGCGCAACGACATCGTGGACGCGAAAGTGGCCCGCGATCGCAGGTACGTTTATTTTTACGTCGAAACCGCCGATAAGCTGACCCCGTCGACCGACCGCAACTGGATGATGCTGTTCATTGACGTCGACCGTGACAAAGCGACCGGATGGGAGGGGTACGATTTCGTGCTGAACTACGAAAAGCCGCAGGACGGCAAATCCGTATTGTCCCGCCATAGCGGCGACGGCTGGAATTGGGAGCGCGCCGCGGAGGCGGATTATGCCGTCGACGGCAACCGGATGGAGATTCGGATACCGCGTTTGTTGCTCGGTGAGTTCGGAAAGTCGCTGAACATCGAATTCAAATGGAGCGACAACATGCAGGAAGAGGGGAATATCATGGATTTTTACGTGAACGGCGATGCGGCCCCGGGCGGCCGGTTCAATTTTGTTTACGACGAGCGTGCCGGGCAGAATCGCTAACGGTTTTCGTAAAGCGTGTTCCATTAAAAAACCGGGTCGGACTGAAGTCCGACCCGGTTTTTAATTCCGGAAACGATTATCCGGCAGTGTTCCGTCTATTTTTCGTAGGTAACGCTCTCGATAACGACGGGGCCCATCAAACCTGCCTTTTGCAGCGGGGAATCCGCTGTCCACGGGCTGCACGGCGTCCATGTCGTGCGTTGTGCTTCGGGCAGTTTTTGGTCGCCGATCAGGCGATTCACCCAAGTGTTTACCACTTCGATTTCCAGTTCGTTGTCGCCTTCTTTGACAAAGTCGGTGATGTCCAGTTCATACGGAGCCGTCCATACGCCGCCGGCATCCTGTCCGTTGACCTTCACGCGGGCCATGGCCACGAAGTCGTTCAGGTTGATCAGGATGTTCTCGTCGGTCGGGGCTTTGTCCAGTTTGAAGTTGGTCTTATAGGTGGCCGTACCGGAGTAATATTTGATCTTGTCGTCGGCGTTGGTCGACCAGTCGGTCAGCGATTCGAATACGACCGGTTCTTGCGGGCCGCGTATCTTGTCGGCGAAATCGACCGTCCACGGGCCTTTCAGATCGGCGATCTGGGCCGGAACCGGGAAGTTGGCTGCCACGTCGGTCGACGAAGCGGCACCCGCTTTGTCCTTGAACACGATGAACATGCTTTCGTACGGAGCCATTTCGAGCGGAACGGCCGTAGCGCCCTGTTTCTGCTCGTAAGCGGGCAGTTTGCGTATCACGCCGGTGGTCGGGGCCCACAGTTCGGGCTGCATACCGGTTACGCGGAATTCCGGCGTAACGACGATCGTTTCGTCGCTCTGGTTGCTTACGAAATAAATTTCGGCATTGTCCAGCGTGCGGTGTCCGTAGTGTACCGGCGCGCCTTCCGGAATGTTGAGGTCGGGGATGCAGTCGATCGTGGCGAAGGCTTCTTCCATCGTCATGCCGTTTAGGATCATGCCTTTGCCCAGTTTGCGCGATTTGACGTTCACGCCGTCCACGTCGCCCCAGATTTCGGCGGCCATCGCTTTCACCTGCTGGTCGGCGGCCGGCTGATTCTGCAGGCTCGGCGAGCGGCTTGGGGCCGGGCCCATCACGACGGCGCCTTTCTCGATCAGTTCTTTGATCTTGGCCAGCAGTTCCGGACGCATCGTTTCGAGTTTCGGCAGCACCAGGATGCGGTATTGCGTACCGTGCGGCAACGTGATCTTACCGTCTTTCACGTCCATGTACTTTTCGATCACTTCGGCGTTCATGTAATCGAACTGGTAGCCGGTCGGAAGGGCCGGGTCGACGATACCGGTCATCTTCGGAGCGTCTTCGCCGATGAAATAGGCTGCGTCGGCTACGTTCAGACCCTGTTGCAGCATGAAGTTCGCGCGCTTGAGGTACGTGAGGTAGTTGTCGATCTGCGAGAACCAAGTGTTGTGGCGGTTGAATTCGTTGCCGAACCAGGCGTTGACGCCCGGGAGCCGGTCGTCCGGCTGCGTGATGTAGACGTGCAGCAGCGTGTTGTTGATGCCTTCGGCGAAGAAACGGTCGCCGCGCTGTTTGATCACGCCCGGGTAACGGGCGTACGAATTGCCGGCGCAGGTGTTCGATTCGGCCGAGATTTTCGTCTTGCCGTAGATGTGGCCGCAGGACGAAGCGGCGCGGTTTTCGATGTCGCCCAGTTCGCCTTCGCTCCAGAACTCGCCGCCGATCTCGTCGGACTGGCCGCCGTACATCAGGAATTCGCCGGGGAAGCCCCAGTGACCGTAGTTTTCGAGCCAGGTATGCAGCCCGTGTTGATGGCTGACGTCGCGCAGGCCGCCCACGTAATCATAAGCGACCTTGTCGGCGATCATCCGGCGCACGTCCCACAGGAAACGGTCGGAGGCCTCTTCGCTGCCCACTACGATGCCGTTGTATACCGGCAAGTAGGGGGTCGGGTCGTAACCGTAGCGGGTCTTGAACTCTTCGATCATGCCGTCCGTGAAGTTCTGTCCGCCGGTTTCGTAGCTGTCCTGCACCACGACTTTGAACGTCTTGCGGTCTTCGGCCGGGATGCGGCGTAGGATTTCGCCCATGTGAGCATCGAAATGACTGGCGATGTGTTCGCGGCTCATTTTGTCGGTTTCATAACCGGTCGCTTCGGGCGCGGCGGGAGAATTGGTCGTCCCGGTCGGAGTCATACCCATGCGCAGGATTACCCATTCGCCTTCCGGAACATCCCATGTCAGCGTGCCGTCGGCAGCCAGGTATTGCGAGATGTCCTGTACCTTCGCGGGATCTACCATCAGCGCGGCGTCTTCCACAGCGGGCTGTACCGGCCATTGATAGTCTTTCCAGTACGGCAGCGGAGTCGGGTGCATCTTCGCCAGCGTCTTTTCGCTGAAGCGTTCTACGCGCGGAGCGGCTGCCAGAGCCACTTCGGCCAAGCCGCTGCCTGCATTGGCGCCTTTGATGATTACCCGGAAATCGGTTCCGGTCGTGGCCGGGATCGATACGACCACCGGTGCGAATTGGTCGAATCCGACGTTCAGCGCGGTATTCGTGCGGTTGATGTCGAATTTCGACAGCGTGCGGTAGTTGTCGCCTTCTTTAACTTGCAACTCGCCTTGTGCGC
The DNA here is from genome assembly GCF_900240235.1 of Alistipes sp. cv1. Taxonomy (NCBI): domain Bacteria; kingdom Pseudomonadati; phylum Bacteroidota; class Bacteroidia; order Bacteroidales; family Rikenellaceae; genus Alistipes; species Alistipes sp. cv1. The sequence continues at coordinate 254,729 of NZ_OEPW01000002.1, read as the reverse complement.
CCAACGGGTGCTCGGTGGGTTTTACGGTCAGGCTGCGCGCCGTAAACGGAGCGTTGGCTTTCAGGTCGATCGTAATTTCGCCGCCCTTCGGGATGGCGATTCCGCTTTTCTGGTCGCCGTCGGTGATCTTCGTCAGGTCGGCCACTTTCGGCGTCGAGGTGATCGTCCCGTTCGACGCGTTCAGCGTGAGCTGGTCGTCTTTCGGCACCGGGTAAGCGATGACGCGTACGTCCTGGAAAGAGTCGGTCGGCTGTACGAGCTTGGCGTTAAACTTTTGCGGGCCTTTGGCGCGCGTTTCCGACGAAGCGAGATAACGCATCGCCTGGTCGGCTTTTACCCACGGGCCGCCGGACTGACTCCAGCCCGGAGAGTTAAAGATTCCGATTTCGATGTCCAGCTCGGTCGCTTTTTTCAGCGCGGCGTGCAGGATGTCCCACCACTCTTCGCTGAGCATTTTCACGTTGCCGTAGGGTACGTCGTCCTGGCCGATGTTGCCGATGAACGCGCGGTTGATTCCGGCTTTTTTCATCGACTCGAGGTCTTTGATAACGCCTTCTTTCGAAATGTTGTTCGAAATCCAATACCAGTAAACGCTGGTTTGGATCGAGTCGGGCGGGGTTACGAATCCCGAAGCGAGCGCTTCGTGGGAAACGTGTTGCGGACCCGACGCCCCTGTTCCGCAACAGGCGGCCAGCGCGGCTCCTGCCAAAGCGCAGGCGGAAAGTTTAAAAAGATTTTTTTTCATAAAATTTTATGGATGATTTATTTCGTGGTATAAACATAGTTGAACCGTCCTCCGGGCGCGGTGTCTCCGTTGACGTAGAAGTCCATGATGTTGCCGTTTTCCTGCATGTTGTCGTTCCATTTGAACTCGATATCGACGTCGTCGCCCGTGAGGTTCATCAGTTGTTTTGCGATAGCCAGTTCGAGCTTGTTGCCGTTGACGGCGAACTTGCTCTCGCCGACGGCTTCCCATTCCCATCGTCCGCCGACGTTCTTTTCGATCACGGCTTTTTTACCGTGCGGACTCGTGCGATTGACGATGAAATCGTATCCGTTCCATCCGGTCGTTTTGTCGCGGTCGACGTCGATAAACAGCATCATCCAGTTGCGGTCGGTCGCCGGGGTCAGCTTGTCGGCGGTTTCGACGTAGAAGTAGACGTTGTCGGCGTCGCGTGCCACTTTCGCTCCGACGATGTCGTTGCGGCCGGTATTGTTGGTGTAGTACTGGTCATACCGTCCGCGGTGGTCGCGGTGCATGGTGTTGCCTTTGTACGATGCGAAGTAGGGAGCCACGTCGTCCCATCCGTCGGCCTTGCCGATCTTGACCGTCTTGGGGGCCGAAGCTTTTTCAGGAGCGTTCATTCCCTTGAATTTACGCACGTTGTCGACCAGTTGCAGGTAATATACGTCTCCTTTGTCGCCCCATCCGGCGTTCGGTTCGATATCGCGGCTGCAGTTCCAGTTGTATTGGTCGACGAACGAGAACGGGAAGCCGTTCCAACTGTGCTCAGGTAGCCATTGTCCGGCGATGAATTCGTTCCATCCGGTGACGAATACCAGTTCCGGGTCGAGTTCGAACGCCCGGCTCCACTGTTCTTGGAAGTTATAGCCGTACAGGTATCCGTCCACGCGCGGGTCGAATCCTTTCAGTACGCTGAAATTCCGTCCGTAAGCGTCTTTCACGTTGAAGGCTCCGCAGTGTCCTTTGCGGTCGGGAGAGGTGTTCTGGGCCACGCCGACCGAAACTTGTTCGAACCCGCCGTCGGGCCCTTTTATGTAGCCGTGCTGCGGATAGATTTCAAGCCAGCTCCACTGGTCTTTGCGCGTCGGGAACGGGCCGTCCACGTAGTCGGGCTGTCCGGGCCGGAACGTGAAAAAATCGCGGATCGCCCGGTCTTCGGGCGAATCGGTCAGGTTGTCCGGATAAGCCATGATACAGGGCTTGCCTTTCCACACGAACCACAGGTTTTCGTAACGCCCCGGTTTGTAAACGTCTTTGTAGAGTTGGCGCAGCGATACCAGCGAGTGCGGAGCCGGGCCGAACGGCAGCATGAAAGCGATCTTCGGCACGTTTACGCCGTCCTTTTGCGCCTGATCCCAGGTCTTCATTAACGCTTCGTACGAATCCTCCCAGGTAAGACTGCCGTTCGTGCAATCGAAGAATACGGCGTCCACGCCTGCGTCGGCCAGCATTTCGGCGTGTTTGCGCAATACCCAGGGGTCGGTCGTTTTGTAGTAACCCAGCAACGGCTGTTCCCAGAAGAAAAAGCCCGGACGTTTGTCGCCCCACGCCGGATGGTTGTAATCCTTCATCGCTTCGGGGTATTTGCGGACGATTTCGGAGATATTCTTCACCTGATAGGTGGTGTCGTCATTGCCTTGATGCCATGTCCAGTAGAACATGGCGATGAACTTGTCCTTTTTCTTGTCGCCGGCATCCTTGTATTCGCTGACTTTGCGTCCGAGCGCGTCGGTCGCCGCCCACGAATCGCTGTTGACAGTTTGTCCGAAAGCGCTTCCGCCGATCAAGCAGACCGTTCCGAGCGCCACAGTAAATTTGGTTAAGAATTTCATTTCTTGTAGGTTTTATTAAAATTAGGTTTTGATGGTGATTGTTTTGTCTGTGTCGATCCTGTATTATCAATGTTTACTTACTTCGGTTTTGTGGTATAAACATAGTTGAACCGTCCTCCGGGCGCGGTGTCTCCGTTGACGTAGAAGTCCATGATGTTGCCGTTTTCCTGCATGTTGTCGTTCCATTTGAATTCGATATCGACGTCGTCGCCCGTGAGGTTCATCAGTTGCTTTGCGATAGCCAGTTCGAGCTTGTTGCCGTTGACGGCGAACTTGCTCTCGCCGACGGCTTCCCATTCCCATCGTCCGCCGACGTTCTTTTCGATCACGGCTTTTTTTCCGTGCGGACTGGTGCGATTGACGATCAGGTCGTATCCGTTCCATCCGGTCGCTTTGTCGCGGTCGACGTCGATCAGCAGCATCATCCAGTTGCGGTCGGTCGCCGGGGTCAGTTTGTCGGCGGTTTCGACGTAGAAGTAGACGTTGTCGGCGTCGCGTGCCACTTTCGCGCCGACGATATCGTTACGGCCGGTGTTGTTCGTGTAGTAGCGGTCGCAATAACCGTAGTGATCCCGGTGCATCGTGTTGCCTTTGTACGATGCGAAGTAGGGAGCCACGCCGTCCCATCCGTCGGCTTTGCCGATTTTGATCGTTTGGGGCGCCGAAGCCTTTTCGGGCGGAGTCATCCCCTTGAATTTTCGGACGTTGTCGACCAACTGTAGGTAATAGGCATCTCCTTTGTCGCCCCAACTTTTGTTCGGTTCGATATCGCGGCTGTGATTCGAATCGAACAGATCGACGAACGAGAACGGGAAGCCGTCCCATCCGTGTTCGGGCAGCCATTGTCCGGCGATGAATTCGTTCCATTCGGTGACGAACACCAGTTCCGGATCGAGTTCGAAGGCGCGGTTCCACTGCTCCTGGAAATTCCATCCGTACAGGTATCCGTCCACGCGCGGATCGAACCCGTTCAGCATACTGAAGTTCCGCCCAAACGTCTCTTTCGTGTTGAATGCGTTGCAATGTCCTTTGAATGCGAACGAAGTGTTTTGGGCCAAACCGACCGAGACCTGCTCGAATCCGCCGTCGGGCCCTTTTACGTAGCCGTGCTGCGGGTAGATTTCGAGCCAACTCCACTGGTCGTTCCGGTTCGGGAACGGGCCGTTTACGTAGTCGGGCTGCCCGGGGCGGAATGTGAAGAAATCGGCGATGGCCCGGTCTTCGGGCGAGTCGGTCAGGTTGTCCGGATAGGCCATGATCAACGGTTTGCCTTTCCAGCGGAACCACAGATTTTCGTAACGCCCCGGTTTGTAGACGTCGTTGTAAAGTTGCCTGAGCGATACGAGCGAGTTCGGCACGGCTCCGAACGGCAGTAAAAAGGCGATTTTAGGCACCTTTACGCCGTCTTTCTGCGCTTGATCCCAGGTTTTCATCAGCGCTTCGTACGAATCCGAATAAGTCAGCGTCCCGTTGGTGCAGTCGCAGAAAACGACGTCGATTCCTGCGTCGGCCAGCATTTCGGCGTGTTTGCGCAACACCCACGGGTCGGTCGTCTTGTAATATCCGAACAACGGTTCGTCCCAGAAGAAGATGCCCGGTTTGGAAGTTCCCCAGGCCGGATGGTTGTAATCTTTCATCGCTTCGGGGTGCTGCCGGACGATTTCGGTGATGTTTTTGACTTGCGAGGTCGTGTCGTTACGACCCATGTGCCAGGTCAGATAGAAGATCCCGACGAACTTGTCTTTTTTCTTGTCGCCGGCATTTTTGTATTCGCGAACTTTGCGTCCGAGCGCGTCGGTCGCGGCCCACGAATCGCTGTTGACGGCTTGTCCTGCCGCCGCCGTTGCCAGCAGCAGGAGCATTCCGAGCGACAGACCGATTTTGATTGAGGTTTTCATAGGGTCGGGCGTTTTGCGGGCAAAGATTTATTTCGCGGTATATACGTAGTTGAACCGTCCTCCGGGCGCGGTGTCTCCGTTGACGTAGAAGTCCATAATATTGCCGTTGTCCTGCATGTTGTCGTTCCATTTGAATTCGATGTCTACCCTGTTTCCGGAGAGTCCCATCAGGGCCTTCGTTACGGCGAATTCGAGACTGTTGCCGTTGACGGCGAACCGGCTTTCCCCGGCTTTCTCCCACTCCCAACGGTTCCCGACGTTCTTCTCGATCACGACCAGGCCGTCGTGCGGACTGACTCGGTTGACGATCAGGTCGTACCCGTTCCATCCGGTCGCTTTGTCGCGGTCGACGTTGATCAGCATCATCATCCAGTTGCGGTCGGTCGACGGGGTCAGTTTGTCGGCTGTTTCGACGTAGAAATAAAGGTTGTCTTTGTCGCGGGCTACTTTCGCTCCGACAATGTCGTTGCGGCCGGTGTTGTTCGTATAGTGCGTGTCGTCGTGTCCTTTGTGGTTCCGGTGCATCGTATTTCCTTTGTAAGAAGCGAAATAGGGCGCCACGTCGTCCCACTCGCCCGCTTTGCCGATCTCGATCGTCTTGGGAGCCGAAGCTTTCTCGGGAGGCGTCATGCCTTTGAATTTTCGGACGTTGTCGATCAGTTGCATATAGTATACGTCGCCCTTGTCGCCCCATCCGGCGTTCGGCTCGATGTCGCGGCTGCAATTCCAGTCGTACTGGTCGGGGAATGCGAACGGTTTATGGGGCTTGCTGGGCGGCCAGTTCTCGTGTTGCCCGGCAGTGAATTCGTTCCATCCGGTAACGAATACGATCTGCGGGTCGAGTTCGAAAGCGCGGCTCCACTGTTCCTGAAAATTCCATCCGTACAGGTAACCGTCCACGCGCGGGTCGAATCCTTTTTGCATCGAAAAACTGCGGCCGAAGGCTTTGGGCGCGTTGAACGCGTAAGCATGTCCTCCGTTCTCGGCGGTAGCGTTTTGCGCGACTCCGACAGTAACCAGTTCGAATTTGCCGTCGGGTCCCTTCACGTAACCGTGCTGCGGATAGTTTTCGAGCCATCCCCACTGGTCGTTGCGGCTCGGGCCGTCCACGTAGTCGGGTTGTCCGGGCCGGAACGTGAAAAATTCGGCGATTTCACGATCCGAGGGAGTGTCCAACAACGATTCGGGATAAGCCATGATACAGGGTTTTCCTTGCCACACGAACCACAGGTTTTCGTAGCGTTTCCGCTTATAAATATCGTTGTATAACTGCCGGATGGATACCTGCGAAGCAGGAAGCGGGGCGAACGGCAGCATGAAAGCGATTTTCGGCACGTTCACGCCGTCCTTCTGGGCCTGATCCCAGACTTTCATCAGCGCATCGTAGGACGATTTCCAGGTGTAGGAACCGTTCGTACAGTCGAAAAATACGACGTCGACTCCTGCGTCGGCCAGCATTTCGGCGTGTTTGCGCAGCACCCACGGATCGGTCGTCCGGTAGTAGCCGAAGAGGGGCTGTTCCCAGAAACAGGTTCCGTGCTTCCAGGCCGGGTGGTTGTAGTCGAAAGCCGCTTCAGGGTATTTCCGGAGCGTTTCGGTGATATTCTGTACCGGTTTTCCGTCTCCGTCCGCGACGAAGTCGGTATGCCACGTCCAATAGAACATCGCTACGAGTTTGTCTTTTTTCTTGTCGCCGGCTTCCTTGTATTCGCGCACCTTGCGTCCGAGCGCGTCGGTCGCCGCCCACGAGTCGCTGTTGACGGTTTGCGCCGGCGCGCCGGCCGCCCATAGGCAGCATATTCCGAGAAGAAGTCCGAGGCAAGTTAGGTTTTTCATGGTTTGTTGGATTTTATTAGGGTTAGATTTTGAATGGGTTATTTCGTGGTATAAACATAGTTGAACCGTCCTCCGGGCGCGGTGTCTCCGTTGACGTAGAAGTCCATGATGTTGCCGTTTTCCTGCATGTTGTCGTTCCATTTGAATTCGATATCGACGTCGTCGCCCGTGAGGTTCATCAGTTGCTTTGCGATAGCCAGTTCGAGCTTGTTGCCGTTGACGGCGAACTTGCTCTCGCCGACGGCTTCCCATTCCCATCGTCCGCCGACGTTCTTTTCGATCACGGCTTTTTTTCCGTGCGGACTGGTGCGATTGACGATCAGGTCGTATCCGTTCCATCCGGTCGCTTTGTCGCGGTCGACGTCGATCAGCAGCATCATCCAGTTGCGGTCGGTCGCCGGGGTCAGTTTGTCGGCGGTTTCGACGTAGAAGTAGACGTTGTCGGCGTCGCGTGCCACTTTTGCGCCGACGATGTCGTTGCGGCCCGAATTATTTTCATAAACGTTTCCTCCGTATCCTTTGTGCCGCCGGTGCATCGTATTGCCTTTGTACGATGCGAAGTAGGGAGCCACGTCGTCCCATCCGTCGGCTTTGCCGATCTTGATCGTTTGGGGCGCCGAAGCCTTTTCGGGCGGAGTCATCCCCTTGAATTTTCGGACGTTGTCGACCAGTTGCAGGTAATATACGTCTCCTTTGTCGCCCCATCCGGCGTTCGGCTCGATATCGCGGCTGCAATTCCAGTCGTACTGATCGGGGAATCCCATATAATAAGGCCTGTGGGGCGGCCAATCGGCGACTCGGCCGGCGATGTATTCGTTCCATCCGGTGACGAACACCAGTTCCGGGTCGAGCTCAAGCGCGCGGTTCCACTGCTCCTGGAAATTCCATCCGTACAGATAGCCGTCCACGCGCGGGTCGAATCCTTTCAGCATACTGAAATTCCGCCCGAAAGTTTCCGGCTCGTTGAAAGAGCAAAAACGGCCTCCGCTGGCGAAACAGGCGTTTTGGGCCACTCCGACGGGCACTTCTTCGTAACCTCCTTCCGGTAGCGGCGCATATCCGTTCTGCGGGTAGAGCTCCAGCCATCCCCAGTTATCTTTTCGCTGCGGGCCGTTCACATAGTCGGGCTGTCCGGGACGGAAGGTGAAGAAATCGGCGATTTCACGGTCTTCAGGCGTATCGCCGAGGTCTTCCGGCCGTGCCATGATGCACGGCTTTCCTTTCCAGACGAACCACAGTTCCCGGTGCCGTCCCGGTTTATAGATGTCTTCGTAGAGCATGTGCAACTGCGGGCCGCCGTATTCCGGCGAACCGAACGGCAGCATGAATGCGATCTTCGGGGCTTTGACGCCGTCTTTTAGCGCTTCGGACCATACCTCCATCAGTACGTCGTAGGATTCTTTCCAGGTCAGTGTCAGGTTCGTACAGTCGAAAAAAACGACGTCGATCCCTGCGTCGGCCAGCATCTCGGCGTGTTTACGCAACACCCACGGGTCGGTCGTTTTATAGTATCCGAAAAGGGGTTGCTCCCAGTAGTACCGGCCCGGATTATTCCAGGCCGGATCGTCGAACGAGCGGATCGCTTCCGGGTGTTCGCGGAGTATCTCGGTCGTGTTGTTGACCTGGCTGCCCGGGGGCATGTCGTAGATGTGCCACGTCCAGTAGAACATGGCGACGAACTTATCTTTTTTGCGTTCCCCGGTTTCCCCGTATTCCCGAACTTTGCGTCCGAGCGCATCGGTCGCCGCCCAGAAATCGCTGTTTACGGATTGGGCCGCCGTGTTGCCGGCAAGTGCGAGACAGATTCCCGCGCATAGCGTGACACAAAGCAGATAGGTTTTCATAATCAGTCGTTTGGACACCCGATCGGTTTGGTTTTTGTTGCAAACACAACATTTTCTGCCTGAAAACGGTCTGCGTTTGCAGGCAAAAATCGTCCTGTTACGTATATTTTGAGCTACAAATACCTCAATAAAGACAAAGTAAACAAATTTTTCAGACTTTCCCGGCGGTTTATGCGTTTTATTTGCAAATTATTTCGCATGGGATCGTTTGTGCTCTTCCTTCCATTTCTCTTTGTAGTCTTTCGGACTCACCCCGAAATATTTTTTGAATGCGGTCGAGAAATGGGACTGTGTGCCGAATCCGGTCTGGTCGGAAATTTCGGCGATGCTCAGATTTCCTTCGAGGATCAGTTTGGCCGCTTTTTTCATTTTGAAATTCCGGACGTAATCGTTCGGAGCCAGGCCGGTTAGGCTTTTCATTTTGCGGTAAAAACTGGTTCGGCTGAAACCCAATTCGACGGCGATCACGTTGATGTTGATATCCGGATTTTCGATGCTTTTGTCGATGAACGAATGCAATTTTTCCATGAAACGTTGGTCGATCTCCGGCAGGTTTCCCGGTATCCGGTCGTTGTCCCCGAAAGGTTCCTCCTGCTCGGCGTGCAGACCTTTGTCGCTGAAATAGGCTTTCAGCCGGTCCCTGTTGTTCGTTTGGCTGTGGATGACCGAAATCAGGTGGTCGGCGCGGAACGGTTTGTTAATATAGGCGTCGGCGCCGCAGTTGTATCCTTCGATCCGCTCTTCGATCCGGTTCTTGGCCGTCAGCAGGATGAAAATGGTATGGCTGAGTTGCGGATCGTTTTTAATGGTTTTACACAGGGCGATCCCGTCCATTTCGGGCATCCGGATGTCGCTGATGATCATTTCCGGCATCTGTTCCCTGGCCATCTGGACGCCTTCCGTTCCGTTATAGGCGTGCAGTAGATCGTATTCGATGTGCAGAATTTCGTGCAGCAGCGTGTGAATCTGCGGGTCGTCCTCCACGATCAGTATCGTGCGTCCTTTGGGGGGCGAGGGCGTTTGAACGACGGGCGTGTCGAAATCCGCTCCGTCGGATTTTGTATTTTCAGGAAGGTTTCCGGGCGTCTGCTGTTCGAAAATTTCGTCGGCCGGGAACGCCTCTCTACCGATTGGGATCACGAAACTCATAATCAGACCTTCCGTTTCGGAGAAGACGGCTTTTATCGATCCTTTCTGTCGGCAGACGAGCATTTTGGTGTAGTGGAGGCCGATGCCGCTTCCCGGAGTCTCTTCCGTACTTTCCGTATTTTCCAACCGCCTGAACCGGTCGAAGATGTGTTCCAATTGCTGCGGATCGATTGTTTTGCAGGAGTTCACGACTCGAAACTCCAGACATTCGGAACCGGGGGCGTCAAATTCGGGATACCGGTCGACCGCAGTGTTCCGGTCGATTTTCCGAAAGTCGATCGAAATACGACCTTGCCGGGGAGTGTATTTTACCGCGTTCGAAACGAGGTTGGTCAGTATTTTTTCGAGCACGTCTTCGTCCGTGTAGATTTGCAGGGAGTCTTCCGTCAGGTGCAGCGAATAATCGATCTCTTTGGTATGGGCGCTGAAACGGAACGAGCCGGCCACATTCCGGATGAGCGGCACGATATCCGTTTGCATGACGTGCAACGGGATCGTTTCGTTACCCATCCGGCTGAAATCCAGCAATTGGTTGACCAGTCGCAGCAGCCGGTTGGAGTTGTAGGACAGAGTCGTTATCAGTTTATGCTCGTTGTCTTCGTTCAGCGCGCCATGCGCCAGCAGTTCGATGTTTCCGTTGATCAGGGTCAGCGGAGTCCGTAATTCGTGGGAGATGTTTCCGTAAAAGTCGATTTTCTGCTGGTTGATCTCCTGTTCGTGGAGTCGCTGTTTTTCGGAGAGGGCGAGCGCTTTTTTATTGTATTTCGTCCTGAAATACAGCTTGGTGACCGTAATAATGAAGGCCAGAACCAGCAGGATATACAGGGCGTAGGCCCAGCCCGTCAGCCATGGGGAAGCTTTTATCCGGATATCGATCCCGGTTTCCGGACTCCATTCCCCGTCCCCGTTCTGCACTTTGAGTTTGAACCGGTACTCTCCCGGCGGAACGTTCGCATAAGAGGCCCGCTTGTTGTTTCCCGCCTCTACCCAGTCTTTATCGAGACCGTCCAGTTTATACGCATAACGAAGTTTGTCCGAGTAATTGTAGTCGATGCCTGCGTAGTCGATACTGAATGAATTTTGCCAGTGGTTCAACGTGATCTTCCGCTCGTAAGCGATGCTTTTGCCGATTGGAGCGTGCTTGCCGCCCGGAGTGACGCTCCGGTTCTGAATCTTAATGTCTTCCAATACGACGGATGGATGGTATCCGTTTTGCTTGACGTCGTTCGGATTGAAACAGTCGGTTCCCAAATTTCCACCGATGTAGATCAGCCCGTCGGATGCGGTCAGCATCGCTCGTTCGAAAAACTGGGTGTTGTTCAGTCCGTCGGTTTCGTTGAAATTACGGAACCGTTTCGTTTTGGGATCGAACCGTGACAGCCCGTTGGAGGTGGCGAGCCAGATACGTCCGTTTCCGTCTTCGGTCAGGGCCAGGATGTCGTTGCTCGGAAGTCCCTCCGTGTAGGTGTACTTTGTGATTTTCCGTGTTTTCGGATCGTATTCGAGCAGCCCTTTGTTGTAGCTTCCGATCCATAGGGAGCCGTTTTCGGATCGGCGGATATCGGTACATGCGTTCAACGCGTGCATGTTGGCGAACTGACCCTCCGGGATCAACGGTTCCGGTTCGAAATCGCGGTGATCGATCGTGAAAACATTTTGCCCGTAGGCGGCGTAAACGATCTGATCGGCTTTATAGGGCTGGATCGTGGTGACCGTCACATTTTTTACGACCTGCGAAGGCTCGGCCGTCACATTTTGACCGAAAAAATAAAGTCCGGAGAATCCCCCCGCCCAGATATTGCCCGACAGATCCTGTCCGATCGCCGTGATCGGCCCGAAATTTTGCAGCGTCGTAATTTCCGAAAATCCGGACGCGTTGAGCTGTCCCACGATCAGGTTACGTCCCGTACTGATCCATATCCTGTTTTGAGAGTCGCAAAACAGGGCCCGTATCGAGTTGTTGCGGATTGAAGCCAGCGCAGGATGGTTGTTCTTTGTGAGATTTTTTACGGAACCGTTTTTCGAATAGCAATAGAGTCCGTCGTATTTGGAGCCGAACCAGATCCGGCCGAACCTTTTGTCTTCGCAAACGACGGTTACCGATTTCCCGTTCAGTGTGACCGAAGATATTTCCGGATGGTTGAACGTATTTTCCGCGGCGTTGACTTTGACGATGCCCTGTTCGAAAGTCCCGAGCCATAGATTTCCCTGCTTGTCTTTCAATGCACAGGTGATGTCGTTGTTTTGATCGTTTTTTTCGCTTTTTACCGGGATGACGGCTATTTCGCCTGTACTGATGCAATATTTATATGCATAATGCGTTGATGTGATGATGTAATTATTCTTGTCTATCAGTTTAATGCTGTTTATTTTTGCGGCAGATAGCTCCGGGTGTTTCCGTATGGATGGCGGAATGGAGGTCAGTTTCCTTCCTTTGATACTGTAAGCGAGTATTCCCTGGTCGGTTCCTATCCATATCTGTGAATCGCCGAATTTGGACAGGCAGTTGATTTCGATATAATCCGGGAGCGTGTACAATTCTGCCGTCTGGTCGTCGATGTTGTATCTGCCGAGCGCCGATCCGGTAGAGTATCCGATCCATAGATTCTGTAAGTCGTCTATAAACAGGGTATGCGCCCGTTGGGAAGCCCGGTTGCCGAACGGAAGGGGCATCGGAGACAAAATGCCCGTCGTGCGGTTCATTTTGAGAATTCCGTTGCTGTAAGTCGCGATCCATAAATTACCGGTGGAATCTTCGGCGAGATCGGTTACGAAGTATTCGTCTTGTCCGTTACTGATGGTATAGGGTGTTATTTTGTCGATGGTTAGATCGTATTTACTTAATCCCCTGGATGTCGCTATCCATAGATTTCCCGTTTTGTCCAAATGCAACCTGTTGATCCGGCTGGATTGGATAGACGTTTCGGGAGCCGATTCGTCCCGGAATAATTGCGCGTATTCATAGCCGTTGTACCGGTCTACACCGCGGGCCGTCGCAATCCAGAGATACCCCAAGGAATCCTGACAGATATCCCGTATCTGAAGGTTTGAGATCCGGGGTGAAAAATGAAAATTTTGTTGGGCTTTTACATCCGTTTTTGACGTTATAAAAGCAAAAACGGACGTAAATAATAAAATGTATCTGCAATTCATCGTTGAAGGTTTCGGCAATTTCATATTCTTGATAGCACAAAAATAATCATTCTTTGATAATTTTTTCGTTTTTGTTTCAAAAAACATTTTATCCTTTTATATATTATTGTTAATAAGAGTTTTATGGATTATGCTTTTGACCAGAATTTAAATGAATATAGCCCGCATGGGTACAAGAATGAACAGTTTTTGAAAAAAATTGAAACAAATGAGTCTATTATTAGCTAATATTTGTAGAATTTCGTGCTATCGGAATTTTCTATAAAAATACGCGGGGAAAATTTGGTAAAACAAGAAAATTAAACCTAAATTTTTATCTATGAACAAAACATTACTTTACTTCAAGACATGGATGAAGGCAACAGGACGCAATCTGGTCAGTGCGAAGGTGCTGAGCCTGGTTGTTTTGTTGTCGGCAGTTCCATACGCGGCTTTCTCTGGCAATGGGAGCCTATCTGAAGTTTCGGAGTCTATGCAGGCTGGAACTCAGACTGTTTCAGGTACCGTTCAGGATCAGGATGGCACTCCCCTGATCGGTGTGACGGTTACTTCGAGTCCGTCGAACGGCGTGGTGACCGACGTGAACGGTAAGTTTACGATCAAAGTTCCCTCGGGAGCCGAGTTGACATTCAGCTATCTGGGCTATAAGACAGTGAAAGTGAAAGTTGGCGCTCGTACCACGATCAACGTGAAGATGGAAAGCGATTCTCAGCAGCTCGAAGAGCAAGTCGTGGTCGGTTACGGGACTCAGAAGAAAGTTTCCGTGGTTGCCTCCATATCGTCGGTTAACAGCAAGGAACTTCGTCAGAGTTCTTCGCCGAACTTGGCCAACGCGTTGGCCGGACGTCTGGCCGGTCTGACCTCGTTGCAGTCCGGCGGTTCTCAGCCGGGTTTCGACGATGCCGACCTGTATCTGCGTGGGGCTTCCACTACGAACGGTACGAGACCGCTGATCCTGATCGACGGTGTGCCTCGTGACAATATCCGTACGTTGGATGCAAACGAGGTCGCTACGGTTTCCGTGCTGAAGGACGCCGCGGCTACCGCCGTATACGGTGTGCGTGGCGCGAACGGTGTGATCCTGATCACGACCAAGCGTGGCGAAGTAGGACAGACTAAGTTGGATATCTCTTTCGACCAGAGTTTCCAGGCGTTCACGCGCGAGCCGGAAAGGGTTAATTCGTGGGAATTTATGACTTTGCGTAACGAAGCGAACCGGAACGACGGTATGAACGAAGAATATTCCGGAAAGATGATTTCCCGTTCGTTGAATCCGTTGATGGGGCTGGATCCGAACGATCCGGATTATGCATTGAAAGCGGCCAGAAGGAATTATATGTATCCTAACCACGACTGGTATCGTGAAATTTTCAAAAAATGGTCGCCTCAGAGCCGTGTGAACATCAATATCAGCGGCGGTACCGAAAAGCTGCAATATTTTGTGAACGCCAGCTATTTGCATCAGGGCGGTAACTTGCATACAGAGCCGAAAAGCAAGCTCGGCTACGATCCTCAGGCAAGGATGACCCGTTACAGCTTCCGTTCGAACTTGGACTATAATATTACGAAAAACTTCAAGGCTTTCCTGAATTTGGGTAGTTACATTGAAAAAGTGGGCATGCCCGGTACTACGACTTACGGCGGAGACAATAAATGGATGATCCGTGACCTTATCCACTGTACGGTAGGTATGAAGCCGATGACCGTAGGTCCTACCACTCCCGATGCGTCTCTGGGCTACGATGTAATTCCGGATAAAGTGATCCGTCCGGTCGAAACCGACCGTTCGCCTTTCGAATCCGTAAACCGTAAAGGTTACCGGGATGAAACCAGAACGAACCTGAATGCGTCTATCGGAGGCGAGTGGAATATGACCTTTATCACCAAAGGTTTGTCTTTGAAAGGTATGGCTTCGTTCGACGCCGTAGCCAATACGATTCTGGGCGGCGACATCACGGAAATGTCTTTCGCAACTTCGGTTGATGAAGATAACGACCAGATCTATTTTGCGGCCGACCGCGAATTGAACGGTACGTTGAGCCTGAGCAAGAGCGGTTATACCAATTATACGGTCAACTTGCAGGGATCGTTGAATTATAGCAGAACTTTTGGCAAGCACGACGTAGGCGCCATGATTCTGGTACAGCGCGATTTTTGGGAAACCAACGGCGCTCCGCTTAACATGCCTTATAATATGATGGGTATGGCTGCCCGCGTTACTTACGGCTTCGATAACCGTTATCTGTTAGACGCCAATATGGGTTACAACGGTTCCGAGCAGTTCTCTCCGAAAAACCGGTTCGGTTTCTTCCCCTCTTTCGCAGTGGGTTGGGTTGTTTCCAATGAAAACTTCCTGAAAGGCAATAAAGTCATCACCAATTTGAAGTTGAGAGCTTCTTATGGTAAAGTAGGTAGCGATAAGATCGGAAACAACCGTTTCCTTTATTTGAGCAATCATACTTATTCTTCAAGTGGCGGCGTTGCCGTCGGCGGTTACGGTACGATCAATGAGAATCGTCCGGGTAACTACAACCTGCAGTGGGAGGTTTCCAAGAAACAGAACTACGGTATCGATCTCCAGTTGTGGAGCGATTGGTCGATCACTTTCGATTACTTTATCGAACAACGTTCGAAGATCCTGAAGACCCAGGGAATGGCTCCGCAGTTTGCGGGTGTGCCCCAGTGGCCTTACTTGAACCTCGGCGTGGTGGATAACTCGGGTTATGAACTCGAAATTAATTACAACAAATCTTTCAACAAGGATCTGTTCCTCTCTGTAAAGGGCAGTTATAACCACAATAAAGTGAAATTCTGGGATGAAGTGCCTTATGCGGACGGTTATTATTACCAGTATCGTACGACCGGACAGTCGCTCAATCAGACTTTCGGTTACAAGATCGACTGGAGCAACGGCAACGGGTATTTCAATACTCAGGAAGAATTGGACAAGTATACGGAAGGATATGTAGACGAGAACGGCGTCGAACACAAGGGTATTACTTACAACCTTTCTACGTCTCCCCAGTTGGGCGATTTCAAATACATCGACCAGAACGGGGACGGAATTATCGACGAGAAAGACCGGGTGCCCATCGGTTACACGAATGTGCCGCGCGTATCTTACGGTCTCAACGTTTCTCTTAATTACAAATGGTTCGACTTTACGGTCTTCCTTCAGGGGGTAGGTAAATATTCGAGCTATTACAGCGGTCAGGGTGTGAACGAGAACATCTATCAGGGTACTTTCTTCAAGTATCACAAAACCGCTTGGACCGCCGAACGTTATGCTGCCGGGCAGAAGATCACTTACCCGAGATTGTCTACCGGGGAAACCTGCTCGAAGATCGAAAATGATTTCTTCGTAATGGACCGTGCTTTTATCCGTCTTAAAGCAATCGAATTGGGTTATACTTTGCCGTCGAATGCTCTGCGTGCAATCGGTATTAATAAATTGAGAGTGTATTTCCGCGGTGATAACCTGGTTACGTGGGATCGTCTGAGAACAAATTCGACAGACCCCGAACAAACGGACCAGATCGGTTATCCTATCGTGAAGACGTTCAACTTTGGATTTAACGTAACATTCTAAGCTACTAAAATTCTCATTATGAAAGTGAAATATATATTTTTATCAGCTATAGCGTCGGTCGTTGCATTGAGTTCGTGCTCGGACGCTTTGGATATGGCTCCGGCTGGTTACATCGACATGTCCACGATATGGCAGGATAACGACAGAGTGGGAGCCTATCTGAATGCTATTTACAGTGGAAACTATATTACGGACAAAGGAATCGGGCAGTGGTATTTTACTACTAATACAGCGGTTGCAATGTCCGACGATGCATGGGACGCGGATGCGGAAGTCGAAACGAGTTTGAACTCTTCACAGGCTTACAACGGTATAGCGTCGGCGAGCAATCATCCTCTGACGAGAGCTGTTTCAGGTGTAGCCCGGATCAGTTGGGGCAATTTGTACGAAGGAATACGTAAGTGTAATGTCTTTTTGACTCACATCGACTCTGCGACGGTTACCGAAGAGAAAAACCGCGCCCGTTGGAAAGCCGAGGCTTATTTGTTGCGGGCTTATTTCTATGCGGAACTGATTCGCTATTACGGTTCGATGGCTCCGATTATAAAGACAGCCACTGCTTATACGGACGATTTTGAACAATATGCGATTAAGTCTACTTACCGTGAGTTGGTCGAGTCTATCATTGCCGATTGCGATTCGGCGTTGGCTGAACCGGCAGTTCCTTGGAGAATTACTACCGGCGGAGAATCGAACCGGGTAACGAAAGCGTTGGCTTGCGCTCTTAAATCCCGTTATTCGCTTTATGCCGCCAGCCCGCTGAACGCGACGAATGCGCTGGATGCGATGACTTGGGAAGAGGCCTATCAGATCAATAAGGAAGCGTTGGCTAGTTTGCGTGAGAACAGCTATGAACTTTATAAAACGTGCAAGAATCCGTCCGAATACGATGTATTCGCTACCAAAGGGCAGGTGAAATGGAAAAAAGGTTCCGACGCTGCGGCGGCAATGCATGAATATTTCTGTTCAACATTGAGTTATGATGCGAATCCGAACGATAAGGAGACGATTTGGCAAGACCGTGGCGCCCGCGGTGATATGTGGTTTATCAACGGGATCGGTTTCCAGGGATATTATAAGTGCGGATTGACGCCGACGCAGGAACTGGTCGATCAGTATGAAAATGTAAAATACAACAGCAGTACTGCCTTGGAAAGTTATCCGGTTGTCGATTTGGCGTTGCCTTACCGGGATAATACGCATTTGAATCCGAATTTTAATCCTGAGAATACGATTTTCGATCAGGTTTCGAATCCTTATGGGGACAGGGATCCGCGTTTCTACGTAACGGTCGTTTACAATGAGTGTGTTCGTACCGCCTTCTGGAAAAACGAAGAGATCGACGGTCGTTCGGGAGTCCATTATGTCGGAAATGCCATCCGTTCCAAAACGATCTGGACGAATAAGGAAGACGATTACACCGGTATCCATAGCAGTCGCCGTCAGAGAACGCGTACCGGTTATTATCTCAATAAATACCTGAGGCCGTCCGAAGGAGAGAACGCAGGCGGTAGCGTAAAGGGTAAAATTTTCCGTTTGGCTGAAATTATTCTGAATACTGCCGAATGCGCTATCAATGCCGGTCATATCCAGGAAGGCATGACGTTGGTCAATGAGATCAGAGACCGCGCGGGAATGCCGGCTTGGCCGACGAGTCTTACGCAGGACGAAGCTCTGTTGTATCTGAAACATGAACGCCGTGTCGAAATGGCGATGGAGGATACCCGTTTGGACGATATGCGTCGTTGGCAGAGGCCCGACGGAGATATGTTGGATTATCAGTGGCCGACGGCTATGGAGATTTCATGGTTGGGCGATGATAAGGAAGGTAAGCCGATGTATACTTACACTCGTAAGCATATTCGGAACTCTCCCCGCCGTTGTTATTCCAATAAGTGGTTGTGGGTGCCCATTCCGTTGAGCGATCAGAATCGGTTGGAAACTTTGACCGGACATGCATGGCAAAATCCCGGATGGTAGTATTTACGGGTTGTGTAAACGATTAAATGATAAATAATATGAGACATAAAGTAAATATTAAAATAGCGCTGTTGCTCACATGCATGTTTTTGAGTGCATTCGGGGCTAAAATCAGTGCGCAGTCGTCAACCGTCTATACCATCAAGGGTGTCGTAACGGACGAGTTTGGCAAGCCGCTGTCCGGAGTGGTCGTTAATTCCGAGACGGGAAAGAACGGAACTTCGACAGATATTGAAGGCTCCTATATCCTGACTGTGGACGATGGAAGTAAAGATATCGTTTTTTCTTATCTCGGTTATAAAGATAAGAAGGTGGCCATCGCAGAGAAGGAAACAATCGATGCGAAATTGGAACCCGACGCTTTGAAAAGCGACGAGATTATCGACATGGGTTTCGTTCAGCAACGGCGGGGAGCAATCTCCGGAGCTGTTAGTTCCGTGAAAGGAACTCCGATAGAAGCCGCTCCCGTTTCGAGTTTCGGTGCTGCTATGAACGGTTTTGTGACCAACTTGATGGTACGGCAGAACAATTATGTGCTTGGTAATGAAACGGTCAGTATGTTGATCCGCGGCGCTTCGAATCCGCAGAATGGGTGGCAGACCCCGTTGATTATGATCGATGGCGTGATGTCTTCTTATAATAGTAACGATGTTTTGCGCTATCTGACTGCAAAAGAGGTCGAATCGATTACTTTGTTGAAAGATGCTTCTACGCAGGCTTTGTACGGGGTTAAGGGAAATGCCGGCGTGCTCGTGATTACGACGAAACGAGGAAAGAAAGGGCCGGTTCGGATCGATGTTTCTTATGATCAGTCTGTACAGCAACCGACGATCTCTCCGAGGTTTTACCATTCTTGGGAGTATGCTACGTTTAAAAATGAAGCTACCTATAACGATAACCCGAGTCTGGGTAAAACGCCTGTTTATTCGCCTGTCGATATCGCCAATTATATCTCCGGAGAAAACAGGGAGTTGTATCCGGATAACAACTGGCGCGATATGTTCTATAAGAAGTTGACCACCATGTCCCGGGCCAATATAAACGTTACCGGTGGTTCGGATAAGTTTACCTATTTCACTCAGGTGAATTTCATGCACCAGGGAGGTCAGTTTAAGACGACTAATGAACGTTATAAGTCAGGATTCAATACCAACTGGTTCAATTACCGTACGAACGTGGATATCAAGGTGAACAAATACCTAAGTTCATACCTGCGGTTGAGCGGTAACGTAAGACGCGACCGCGCTCCCGGAAGCGATGCCTTTTATAACGCGCAGCAGGGATTATATGAAGATATGTATTGGCGCGGAGCGAATATTTACGGTCCTTTGACGCCTGCCGTATATGATCAGGCGACCGGAGAGATGTTGGATCCGGGAGGAAAGTTGGTCGTTGAAGAGAAGAATACTTATTCGATTTACGGAGTGTTGAACCGGATGGGTTATAATAAGGCTACTTCCGTGAACATCAATTCCCAGTTCGGATTGGATCTGGATCTGAGTTTCGTGACCAAAGGGTTGAAATTAGGCGGATATATCGCTTACCAGACTTATGGTTACAATTCTCTTACCGCTATTCAGAGCAATGAACTTGTTAAGAGGAAAACGACCGACGATCCGTCCGTACTCGCTTTCGAAACGATCGGTACGACGAAAGATTCCGAACTGAGTTACGGGAAAGGTTATTCTTCTTACTATCATTTGGATTATCGGGCTTATTTGGATTATCAGCGTACTTTTGGAAAACATAATGTACAGGCTACCGCTTTTATTTACTACCAGAACCTGTCTAAGGCGGATATGGGGTCTTCCAATAATGTTTTGCCTTTCAATACGGTGTTGTCCGGCGTCGAAGCTGCCTATGGTTATGACAACCGTTATTTCGTAAAAGTCGATCTGGGTTATTCTGCAACCGAGCAGTTCGCTCCCGATCGCCGTTGGATCGCTACGCCCGCTATTTCCGGCGCGTGGAATCTGGCGAACGAACATTTTATGAAAAATGTGAAATGGCTGAACGAGTTTAAAATCCGTGCTTCTTACGGACGTACTGCCGAGGACGATTTGCAGAACGGACGTCATGGTTACTTGGATGAGAACCAGTTTGGTACTGGCGGTTCGGTTCCCGTGTTGGCTTATTCTACATGGGAAAATAAAAAGGGATATGCTTTGCTTCAGGCACAAACGATGCTCAAACAAAATTACGGTATCGACGTAGGATTGTTCAACGGGTTTACGTTCTCTTTCGACTATTTCAAAGAACGGATGGATAATATGCTGATCCATGCGACCTCGACGATTCCGAGTTATCAGGGTATTCCCATCAACAATTATCCTGCTACGCAAGTCGGTGTTTACGAGAACAAAGGTTATGATCTGTCGGCTAACTACTACAAACGGATCAATGCGGACTGGAGTTTTAACGTAGGCGGTTGGGTTAGCTATGCCCGTAATAAGGTTATTTACAAAGACGAAACCGAACTGGGTGAAAGCTATTCTTACAGACGTAAAGAGGAAGGATTCCCGCTCGGAACTTCTTTCGGATTGATGGTTGATTATAGCAACGGTAATGGTTATTTCAATTCGCAGGAAGAAATCGATCGTTACGAATGTACTTACGGATGGAACATGCCTTCTCCCAGGGTCGGCGATTTGATCTTCAAGGATATAAACGGAGACTATATCATCGATGAGAAAGATCAGGTTCCTTTCGGATACGGTGGCATACCGCAGGTATTCTACGCTTTCAATGGCGGATTCAAATACAAGAATCTGGAGTTTAGCTTCCTTTTCCAGGGCGTAGCCAGAACGGGGGGATTCGAAAGCAGTACATGGCATCTTAACTACGAAGGGATCTATACCCGGTTGCATGAAGGCGCCTGGACGCCTGAAAGGTATGCCGCAGGGAAAGAGATTACGGCTCCGGCTTTGTCCAATAGTCAGACCTCGAGCGATATGCGTAATAATTCCTATAACTGGAACGACCGGGCATTCCTTCGGTTGAAGAATGTGGAGATCGCTTATACATTGCCGTTGAATGTATCGAAGAAGATTTCTGCGGATAAAATTCGGTTCTCGCTTAGCGGACAGAACCTGGTTACCTGGGGCCGCATGAAAAACAAGGATATTGAACCGGAATACGGCGGTTTGTATACCATTCCTGCCTACCGTGTTTATAACGTAGGTGTCAGCGTTCTTTTCTAACCAGTAAAAGTTCTTTTAACGAGTAAAAAAAAATTGTATGAAAAAACATATATATCTTCTTTTTGCAGCATTTGTTGCCGGAGGGCTTTCCTCTTGCAACGATGCACTCGATCTGCCGGATGACGGACGTATCAGTTACGAGAGTATCTGGTCGGATCGGAACAGAACGATCGGTTATTTGAATACTTGCTATAATTACGTTTCCGGTCCGAGCTTTGGAGTGATATCTTATACGGACGATGCGCAGGACGCATATGATTACATGGCGAATTCCGGAGTTACTTACTGGTACTCTGGTTTGGTCAGTGCGACTTCATGGCCGCTGGGAGGATCTTGGAGTAATGCATTTGTCGGGATCCGTTATTGTAACGTTTTTATTCAGGCATTGCCGAATGCGACCGCCTATGCCCAGGAGGAGGAAAAGAAAGGTTGGATCGCTCAAGCCCAGGCATTACGCGCTTATTATTATTTGACGCTGATCAGGGAGTATGGCGGCGTTCCGTTGATTACGGAGCCTTATTCTTATGATCACGATTTTTCTTCCGACAGGCGTGCTAAAGTTTGGGAAATCGTTAAGCAGATTCTACAGGATACCGATGATGCTCTTGCAGCTCCGGGAGCCGAGGATATGTCTTATACGAGTAAAGGATTCCGTTGGGTATTGGGCTCGAACTATGCCAATATGATGCACCGCGCATTAGCCTATGCGATCCGTTCGGAAGCGATTATGCTGGCCGTAAGTCCGCTCCACGCTAATGAAGAAGGAAATCCTTATACTTGGGAAGATGCCGCTAGAATTACGAAGGAAGCGCTCGACCAATGTCTGGCTCACGATTATTCTTTGTTTACCCGTCTGCCGGTCGTCCAGACCGATTCGAAGGGCGCCTATGATTATTATTTCTTCACTCCGTACGATTATGACCGTACGAGTGATAAGGAAACGATTTATGGAGTTGCCGGTATTTCGGTTTGGAATTATTACGGTCTTCCGACTAATTCCAGGCAGTCTTCTGCCGGAATCAGTCCGACTCAGGAGTTGATTGACTCTTATGAAACGGCCGATGGACACCCGATTCTTAAGAAAACTGGGGATGGCAAATATTATAAAGATGACTCTCATTTGCAACCGAACTTCAATGAAGCTGCCGGATACGACGATCAGAATCCTTATGAGAACCGCGATCCCCGTTTCTATCAATCCGTTTATTTCAATGGGGCACAGCGTCATTGGGACGATCCGGACGAACTTGTGAAGATTTATGACAATGCGCCGAGAGACAGTTCCTGCGCAATTGATAAAACGACCATTCGGAATACGAGAACGGGTTATTACATGAGAAAGTACGACAAACATACTTCATCTTATGAAACACCTGTTACCGGATATGTACGGAGATTCCGGTTAGCAGAGCTTTATCTGAACTTCGCAGAAGCGGCCAATGAAGCTTATGGCCCGACTCAGCAGGTAGAAGGATATAGCGGGCAGGCTTCCATGTCTGCCGTAGAGGCAGTCAATGCAGTCCGTACGAGAGCCGATATGCCGAATGTTAGGGATGAATATACTACGGATAGAGATGTGTTCAGGGACAGGATCTGGAATGAACGTCGGGTAGAATTCGCTTTTGAACCGCTTCGTTTCTACGATATTCGGCGTTGGAAGATCCTTGACGAAGCAGAGACGGTCGTAACGGGTATGCGGGCGACCAAGAACGATAGTGACGGTACGTTTACTTATAAACGGTTCGTTGTCAGCGAACGCAAATCGAATGCGGATACTTATCTGCTTTTCCCGTTGCCTACGGACGAAGTGAATAAGATGTATAAACTTACCGGGACGAACTGGCAGAATCCGGGCTACGAATCTCCCGAATAAGTCGATCGTCTACATGATAAAGAAACGGAAACCAACGGGTTTCCGTTTCTTTTATTTTAGGCGTTGTTGATTATTTTCGCTATAATCATTATATTTACTCTCTGAATAGAACATAAACAAAAGCATAAAATGGGAATTAAACAGATTTTATTAAGTGTTGTGGCTATGTGTGGTATCGTCGGTGCCGGGGCAAAGCCTGCGACGGAAGTGGTTGCGCACCGGGGGTATTGGAAGGCGGAGGGTTCCGCTCAGAATTCGGTCGCGTCGTTGAAAAAGGCGATTGAGATCGGAGCCAGGGGATCGGAATGCGATGTGTATATTACGACGGACGGAGTCGTCGTCGTGCATCATGATCCGACGATCGACGGGAAGCGGATCGACGAAAGCACATACGCGGCTTTGAAAGATTGCAAATTATCGAACGGAGAAGCAATTCCGACGCTGGACGAGCTTCTTGCGATTGCGCGTAAACAGAAACATACGAAATTGATTATCGAGATCAAGTCGCATAATACCCAGGAGAAGGAGGCGGCGGCAGTCGATGCTGTGTTGAAACTGGTGAAAAAAAACAAGATGGATAAGTTGGTCGAATATATTTCGTTCAGTCAAAATGTCTGCGAGCGCCTGATCGCGTTGTCGCCGAAAGCGAAGGTGGCTTATCTTGGCAGCGATCTGACCCCGAAACAGCTCTCCGACAAGGGGTATACCGGATTGGATTATCATATAGGTGCGATGCGGGCCCATGAAGAGTGGTTCGACGAAGCGAAACAATTGGGGTTGGAAGTCAATGTTTGGACCGTCGACGACGAGCCGAATATGAAATGGTTGATCGGTAAAGGCGTTACTTATATTACGACGGACGAGCCCGTTATGTTGCAGAAATTGTTGGCCGAATAGCAAAGGATCGTGTCGGATAAACGATCGTCGGTCTTCTTTTTTCGGATTTTTCGGGAAAAAGAGCGGTGGCGAGGTAAAAAAGTCGCAAGATTTTGCGGATAATTCGATTAATTTTACGAAATTTGCACTCGCTAAATCCGGTTGTGGGAGCACGATCGTTTGGATTTGCCACAATAGCTCAGTCGGTAGAGCATTTCATTCGTAACGAAAAGGTCGTGGGTTCGAGTCCCACTTGTGGCTCAAAAGAAAAAGGAACGTGAAAACGTTCCTTCTTCTTTTGTTTTGGCCCGGTAAGTTTGTTCTCCCTGAGGGAAAGCTTTGTTGCCGTTTTTGCGTGGGCAGTTATTTGCCGTTTTTGCTTTCTTCTTCGGAAAAAGCGTCCTGCACCTCTTTCTTTTTTTCTTCGTGGTCTTTCTTCGTGTAATTTTTCACGTTGTCGACGATCTCTTTTACTTCGTTCCAGAAATTTTCCTCACAAGGATCGCATGTGTTACAATTCTCTTTCATGGCTGTTTTATTTTATTAATGAATAATTCTGCATGAAGACATGCAAAATACGTACTACACCGGCTGCGGACAGGGAATGTTCTCGGGAAAAGGGTTAGCCGGCCTTTTGCCGGACGGTATCGATTTTTTGCGTTAGCGGTCGATCGGTCGGCGAAAAGCTGTAATTATGCTATACTCTTATTTTGCATTAAGAATTCGCAAGTCGCCTGTTTTTGCGGATAATATAGTGTACGAAGATCGTGGAGGGGGGAATTTCCATAATGACGCCGACATCGTTTGGGTCCGTGTGCAGATTTAACTGGCGGTAGTTCGTCCGGCTGAATTTTATCCACGGATTGTTGTGCATCGGAATTTTAAAGCGATAGACATGCTGGAGGCGGCTGTTTTTCGTTTCGTCGATCACGGAATCATCGTCCGCCGATTGGCATATATACACGTCGTTGTCGTCCGAAGAGGTGCAACAGCCGGTTGTTCCGGACGAAGGAAGAGAGCAATTCCATGGTTCGTGGGCGCCCGATGATGTCCAGCCATTTTTTCATGCCTTCGGTCGATTTGCACTCTCTCTGGTCGATGAGTTTGTCGGCTTTCGGTCTGTCTCCCGTGTAGATGTTCATGCTTCGGGGATCTTCTATTTTGTACAGGGTCGAATGTCCGCGCACGTGTCCCAGAAAATTGGATACATAATATTTTCCTTGAACAGAGACTTTGCTTTCCCGAAAGGTTCCAGCTCTGCCCGCGTTTGTCGAAATACAGGGTTCTGGCTCCTTTGCGGCTACCTATTCGGGCGACGAGCGTGTCGTTCTGACAATGCAGGTAGTGATAGCTGGTAAATACTTGCGAGATGTCGATTTCTGAGAGTTTCTCCCCTGTTTTCGAAAAAGCGTAAAACTTATCTGTCCAGTCTCTGAAATTCGTCATGTCGAACATCCGTCTGGAGAGAATGTAGTAGGTGCCGTCGAGCAGAGTCATCGAACCCAGGTCCAGGTCGCAATCGACATAGACTATACCGAAATTATTCCGCCGATATATAAGGACATTGATTTTTACAAGAATGGGCTGGGCATTATACAGGACTTCGACGACATGTAGGCTCTGGTGTTGAGCAGCGGTGAAATAACGCCTTTTATATATACTTATATCCCGGATGAGAACGGCAATTACTATCTCGTCGTTGACGGCGATCCGTATGACGGTAAAGAATTCGGTTTGATGAATGCTAAAGGGAGATATTGATACCGCCCGTCTACGACGAGATGGATAACCGGATAACCAATCCTTACTATTCGGATGGGTGGGTAGGGGGAGTCGCCAAGACTTACCTGCCCGAAAATCATGTTCTGATTCTGAAAGACGATCTCTGGAGCGTTATGGACGTTTCGACAGGGAAATACATCTTGAAAGATTTCGAAAGGATAAACGGGGTTTATAACGATCAGTATATCGTAAGGAAGAGATTGTCTCCTCACGAGCCGAGTAATTTTGCAATCGAATTCTACATAAGATTCTCAGGTAAACGAGGCGCCGGTTCAAATCAAAGATCTCGTAATACTTTCATAAGACAGACAAGGCTCTCATATATGAGAGCCTTGTCTGTCTTAGTAGCGGGGGAAGGACTTGAACCTCCGACCTTTGGGTTATGAGCCCAACGAGCTGCCAACTGCTCCACCCCGCGGTATTATGGTACAAAGATAACCAAAAAAAACAAATCCGCAAAAAATATCGGCTTTATTTGGCGCGTGCCGAAGGGGTGTTGCGCACAATAGGCTGGTTGTTATTTGTTTATATCGAATATGGAATGATTGCGTGCCGGATTGCCGGATGCGGCGCACCGGTTTCCAGACGCTTTATCCGAAAATCAGGTTCAGTACGTAAGCCAGCCGATAGCCGCCTTTGAGCAGTTGCTTTTCGGCCAGCAGGTTGCCTTCGTAGCGTTCCGTGTCGGAAAGTTCCGTGTCGGGTCTTACGATGTCGTAAGCGACGATGCAGTTGCGGGCATTGTCGCTCACCCACTCCCTGGGAGTCCCGCTGACCATTTCGGCCTTTTCGGCTTTCGAACAGCGATCCAGTTGTTCGCACCATTCCGTAACGCTCCATGCGTGGGGGCCGAGCGAAGGCATGTCGTCCCATACGCTGTGGAACAGAATCGCCTCGCCGTCCACTTTCAGCCAGTAGTTCGACGGGCGGTAATTGTAAATGACGTGAGCCGGACAGTGCATGTCGGGCAGGAAGTGAACCAGGTGTTTGATCAGCAGCAATACGGTCGAATCGTCCATGCTCTTGTACTTGCCATCCTTCATCCGGTCGATCGCTTTTTCTACGGCCATCAGCGCATCGCCTGGGAAGTCGCCTTCCGCATATTCGAAATCCTTGTTGACCGGAACGCAATGGTCGAACCATTCGTTCGAGTAGCCGCTTTTGGTAACGTAGCCGAGGTAGTCCATCCACGAGGCGTAATAGATGATGTCGTGTCCTTCGAGGTATTTGGCGATGTTCTTTTTCGCTTTTTTTGTCATGTTTTGTTGTGCGATGGCCGCCGAAATGTCGTGGCCCAATTTGTTCCATCCGAACGAAGAGAAAGGAACGGCCGCCAGCAGGAACGCCGCGATCAGAAGTTTCTTCATAGCGCTTTTTATATATTCGGGTTTAACGATGATTTCATCGTAAAGATAGAAATAATTCGGACTGCGACGATGTTTTGCTCGGATTTCCGGCCGAAAAAAGACATTCCGGTTCCGATATCAGCAGGGAGGATTGCATCCCGGGTCGTCGCACGTCTCTTCCGGCCGTTCGAATTCCAGGGTGGCGTGGGTGATTCCCGTGTGTTCGAGCAGGTGTTTGATCCGGTGCTTGAGCGCTGGAATTTGTTCCGTGTCGCGAACGGCGATGTGGGCTGTCAGGGCGTTCTCGGTCGTGCTGATGGCCCAGATGTGCAGGTGGTGGACGTTTGCGATTCCGGGGTCCGCATCGAGGATCTCTTTCCGGATCCGCTCGCTGTCGATCCCGGTCGGGACGCCGTCCAGCGACAGACGCAGGCTGTCGTGCAGCAAATGCGCGGTCGAGATCAGGATGACTACGGCGATCACCATGCCGATGATGGGGTCGATGACGTACCATCCCGTAAAACTGATGACGATGCCCGAAATCAGTACGCCGACCGAAACCAGCGTATCGGCCGCCATGTGCAGGTAGGCGCCTTTGACGTTCAGATCTTTCTCCTTGTCTTTCAGAAATAGCCATGCGGTAAAGGCGTTGATGACGATTCCCACGCCGGCGACCCAGGCGACGCTGCCCCCGGCGATCGGAGTCGGATTTTTCAGCTTGTCGATACTTTCGGCAAAGATGACGCCGACGGCCACCAGCAGGATACATGCATTCAGCAGCGAGACCAGCACCGTGCTTTTTTTGTATCCGTAAGTGTATTTCGGGGTCGGTTTCAGCCGGGCGAGCCGGAATGCCAGCAGCGATAGGACGAGGCTGACGACGTCGCTCAGGTTGTGCCCCGCGTCGGAGATCAGGGCGACGGAGTCCAGAAAGAGTCCCGCGCCGAACTCGACGGCTACGAAAACCAGATTCAGCAGAATGCCCAGCATGAAAGCCCGGTTCAGGTGATCGACCGAATGATTGTGCGTGTGTGCCATGATGTTTTGTTTTATAAGCAGGGCAGCCGGCTCTTCGGAAGAAGGGCCGGCTGCCTGTATGTTTAAGACGGAACAGCCGTCTCCCGTTCCGGTTTAGATCGAAAGCGTTCTCAGCGTATTCAACAGCTCCCGTTTGATCGGTTTCTGGTTTTTGATCGCTTTGCTGAACGGGATGTAAACCAGTTCGTCGTTCTGGATGCCGACCATTACGTTGCGCTGGTCTTCGAGCAGGGCGTTGATGGCGGCTTCTCCGAGCCGGCTCGCCAGAATCCGGTCGCTGGCCGACGGCGAACCGCCGCGCTGAATGTGTCCCAGGATCGTTACGCGGACATCGTACTGCGGAAATTCGTTCTTGACCCGTTCGGCCAGTCCGATGGCGCCGCCGGTCAGTTCGCTTTCGGCCACCAGGACGATGCTGCTGTTCTTCGATTTGCGGAATCCCTGTTGGATGAATTCGCCCAGTTGGTCGACTTCCGTCGCGATTTCCGGGATGATGGCCGCTTCGGCTCCCGAAGCGATGGCTCCGTTCAGCGCGAGGAATCCGGCTTCGCGGCCCATGACCTCGATGAAGAAAATGCGTTCGTGCGAGGTCGCCGTGTCGCGGATCTTATCGACCGATTCTACGATGGTGTTCAGAGCGGTATCGTACCCGATGGTCGTATCGGTGCCGAACAGGTCGTTGTCGATCGTTCCCGGCACTCCTACGATCGGGAAATTGTATTCGGAAGCGAAAATCCGCGCTCCGGTCAGCGACCCGTCCCCGCCGATTACGACCAGCGCCGAGATGCCGTGCTTTATGATGTTGTCGTAAGCGATCTTCCGGCCTTCCGGCGTCCGGAACTCCTCGCAGCGCGCAGTTTTGAGGATGGTTCCTCCCTGCTGGATGATGTTGCTGACATTCTGGGTCTGGAACGGAATGATCTCATCGGTTATCAGGCCTTTGTATCCTCTCATGATCCCTTTTACGTCGAATCCGTTGTAAATAGCCGCCCGCGTCACGGCGCGGATGGCCGCATTCATACCCGGGGCGTCTCCGCCCGACGTCAGAATACCCACGCATTTCTTTCCTTCCATAATCGTTCCTCCTTTTCGGTTCAATCTTTATCCGTTACAAAAATAGTAATTAATCAATTCCCCTGCACATTGGATGCCTGATTTTTTGAACGGAAAGAAAAGAAGAAACCGGAACGTTAATTCCGGTTTCTGCGGTTCAGAATAAAGAAAATTCCTGCGAAGATGAAAAGAAGGGGGAAAATGATCTTTTCGAACGGGATATCCAGGCACAGCCGGTCGACCAGCAGCAGCAGGATTCCGATCGCCGTGACGATGCCGCCCGGGATCCACCGGCTCAGCGAAAGCAGGTAGGTTCCGATCAGAACGACCAGCATGTGCCAGGAGAAGATCAGCTCGAATGCGCTGTCGGATAGCAGCCCGAAGTTGTTCAGCAGCCACAGGATGCCTGCGAGGATCAGGATGATCCCGATAAAAAGATTGCGCGGACGGATTATTTCAACCGTTCGGTTGCGTCCGGGTTTGTCGTTTTCGATGATTTCCATGCCGATGGTAGTTATTGGGTTGTGTCGGGTCGGCCGTCGGGATCTGCCGACGCGCCCCCCGTTTTCCGTTTTATTCCGTATAATATTCGATGCGAACGGTGTCGGTGGCCGTCGAGTCGCCTATTGAAACCGTTTCGACGCGCACCGTATCGTTGACGATCGTCGGAGTCGGGATGACGGTCACGCTCCGGGTTACATTGAAAAAGAGTTCGATGTTGTCTTTTCGCACCGCTTCTTCCAAGCGGTCGTAATTCCTTACGACGTATACGCCGATATAGATCAGGATTAGAATCCAGATACCGAACAGCACGGACAGGGTCGTTTTCCGACTCGGCAGGTCGAAAACCAGTTTCATCAGCAGGTAGATGACGATGAAAACCGGCAGGACGAACACCAGCAGCAACAGGATCACCAGCAGGACGCTCTGGGTGCCGGCGATGTGGAACGGCATTCCGACGATCGATCCGCCGATCAGGAATGAAATGACGGCGACGACGGCTGCGATGATGCTCAGCGCCAGAATGCCGCCTACGATCAGAACGAAGGCCTTGATGCAAAACAGCAATACCCGGCCCAGAACATAAAGCAACTCGGAAAATACCGAGGCCGTCCGTTCGTTTTTCGGCGAAGGATGGGCGCTGTTCAGATCTTCGCTGATGTTACGGTGGATCGACGAGGCGGTGATTTTTTCCCCGCTCATCTCCAGCCTTTGGCGCGGCGTGCGCGCTTTCGGGATCGAGAACCACAGGATCAGGTAGAGCAGGGAACTGACGCCGATCAACACCCCGAAAAATCCGCAAAACATATTCAGAAACGGGATGACGCTGATGCAGACCAAGATCAACAGCGGCGAGCAGAAAATCAGGCGCACCAGGATCGGGTCTACCCGGAAATAGGTGGCTATTCCGTTGCACACGCCGCCGAGTTTGGCTCCGTCGGGGTTGCGGTAGAGCCGTCGCGCGAAGTTGTCGGATGGAACGCTGTCTGCCTGAATGTTGTCTGCCGGCGTGCGCGTATCCATGCCGTCGGGCAGACCCAGTTGGCCGATAATGGTACGGATTCGCTCGGCGGTGACCACCGTGTCGGCGTCCTGTTCGTTCAGGATCAGTTCGCTGATGCGGGCTTCGATATCCGACAGGATTTCGGGGCCGTCCGGATTTCCTTTGTATCCTACCTCGATCCGTACCAGGTAGTCTTTCAAAAGCCGGTATCCTTCGTTTTCGAGGATAAAAGCGATGCCGGCGATGCTGACATTGATCGTGTTGTTCATGGCTGTCGGGTTTTAACGGTTTCCGTCGCGGATGATCCGGATCTGCGAGATCAGTTCACTCCATGCGATGTCGAGTTGTTCGAGGCATTCTCGGCCTTTCTGCGTGATCGAATAATACTTGCGGGGCGGTCCTTGCGGCGATTCTTCCCAGCGGTACGAAAGAAGCCCCTGGTTTTTCTGCCGGGTGAGCAGCGGATAGAGCGTCCCTTCCACCACGATCATTTCGGCGGCCTTCAGCTCGGCGATGATCGATGAAGCATAGGCGTCGTTGCGCGATATGATCGACAGGATGCAATACTCCAGGATCCCTTTCCGCATCTGGGCCTTGATATTGTCTATATTCAGTTCTGTCATGGCCTTACCTCCTGTATTCGTTATAGTTCTCTTGTTTTGCCGGTTCCAGCGGGATGATGATCCACATGACGATGTAGACCATCAGGCCGACTCCGAAAATGATGAACAGCGCCATAAGGACCCGGACCAACGTAAGATCGATTTCCGAGTACTCGGCGATACCGCCGCATACGCCGCCGATGATCTTCTCGCGGCGGCTCCGGTAAAGCCGGCGCTGCCGATCGGGTCCCGGTCCGGGTTCTTGGTCCGGGAGACTGCGGCGCGGTTCCCCGAACTCGCGGGCGCTGCCGATGATCGCGATCGCCCGTTTGACCAGCGCCGCGTCCACGACTTGCGACTGGGCCGAAATCGCGCCGTTGAAAATATCGGCGATCCGTATCTCGATGTCCTGCATCGTCTCTTTGTCGTCTACGCCGTCCAGACGGATTTCGATTTCGTTCAGGTATTTTTTCAGCATGCCGTAGGCGTCTTCGTCCACGATGAACGGAGCGCCTCCTATGTTTACGTTTACGGTCTTTTTCATGATGTCGCTTTTTTGAGATTAAACGATATTTGAATGGATACGACAAATATATGGAATAAAATTATACTTTGCAATACAAAGTACCATGTTTTTCTCAATCTATTCCGGTGCGTAAACGACAAAAGCCTTACAATATGCTTATTGTAAGGCTTTTATTTGGAAATGAGATCGGAATTATTTTTCAGAAAAAGAAAATAATTCCCGAATCAGTGCGAGGAACCGACCGGTTTAGGCCATGTCCCACTGTTCGCGGATCAGTTTCAGCGCAGCCGGAACGCTCTGCGTCCTGTCTCCTTTACAGCCGCATTCGAAGCTGACGTAATTCGGGTAATTCATCGCTTTCAGGGCGCGGAAGCCGTCCACGTAGTTGTCTACGTCGCCGTCTTCGCCGGGCGTGTTGCGGGTGCCGCGGCTGGCGATGTGTACGTGTTGCAGGTGCTCGCCGGCGGAGAAGAAGGCCCCGTAGTCGGAAGGTTCTTCGAAAGTCATGTGCCAGAAGTCGCCCATGCATTTCACGGCGGGATGTTTCGCATCGCGGCAGATCGAGGCGGCGTCGCCTACTTGGCGCAGGTAGAATGCCTCGTTGCGGTTCAACGGTTCGAGAATGACGGTCGTGCCGCACTGTACCGCGTAATCGCCCAACTGGCGGAGCTGGTCTACCAAGTAGTTGCGGGTGTCCATCGTGTGCGGCATTGCGGGAACCTGCCCGTTGAAAGCCGGAACCATGATGACGCCCGTCGAGCCGAGTTCGCCGGCCGCAGCGATGATCTCGCGCATCGTTTGGTCGAACTGTTGCCGCACGGCTTCGTCTTCCGACAGAATGAAGCCCTGGAAACCGGCGCAGATCGCGCTGACCTTGATGTTGCGTCCTTGCAGCAGTTTTTGCAGTTCGCCGACCCGTGCGGCCAAGCCGGCTCCGCCGGGTTCGAAGCCGACCACGCCGTTCTGTTCCATGAAATCGAATTTCTGCTCCAGCGTTTCACCGGGAGCGGTTCCTTCCTGGAACGAGAGTTTCAGTTCCGTTTTTTTCTTTTTAGTGCTGTCGCATCCTGCGAGCATGTTCAGCGGACTGACCGCTGCGACGGCTCCGCCGACCAGCGTCGCCCGTAAAAAGTCTCTTCTTTTCATATTTTTGATTGTTTGTTTCGGTTCGATAATTCGTCCTGCAATCGTTTCAGGTAACGGTCTATTCCCTCGGCATCGCCGGTGCGCGGCGTCCAGGGCGCCAGGTCGGACTCTTGCAGCGGGACGTACGGGCCGGGCTTCACTTCGTAGACGACCGTACCGCTTTCGAGCACCAACAGGCTATGCCACTCGCCGGCCGGAATGTCGAATCCGTAAACGCCTTGCTGCGGGTCGATCACGGCACATTCGGCAATTTCGCCCCGGTCGTTGAAAATGAACGAGGCGACGCTGCCGCGCAATACCACGATCGCCTCGTCCTTGGCAGGATTCAGGTGGCGGTGCGCCGGCAGGTAGCTGCCCGGTTCGAGCGCATTCAACAGCCGGTTTACCGGATCGTCCGGCCGTTCGTGAAAGTTATAATTCTTTCGGAGACGGTCGTCCGTTCTGGCCTGGGCGGAGGTACGGTTCAACAGTTCGGCATCGATGAGTTTCATCTTGTTTCAGGTTGTCTCCCGGAACGAATAAAAACGGGTATAGATGTATATACCCGTTTTATTGCCGGAATCCGGATCGCCGGAGTTCGTTCTATTTGCCTGTGCCCGGGACGGGAACGGTATAGATGCTCATGTCCATCGGGCCGAGTTCCATCTTGGCAGGCGTGAGGTTCAGCGGCGATGCCGTCATTTCGTCCCAAGAGACCGACTTGCCGGTGTAAGCCGATTCCCGGCCCATAATGGCGCACATATTCGATGTGGCGGTCTCTTCGGCCTGTACGATCGGGGTATTGTTGCGGATGCAGGAGATCCAGTTGACATGCTCCAGCGTGTACGGGTCGTTTTGCTGGTGGGCGGCATCTTCGGTCGCGCTGTCGTACTGCCATACGATGTTGCCCTGCAGGTCGCGGATGGCGAAGTCGGTGCTGCTCCACGATCCTTTGGTTCCCTGGATGAATTCGCTGACGTTGGAATCGCAGCCGTCGATCTGGCGGCACATGCTGTGCATATGAACGCCGTTGTCGTATTCGAAATCTACGCTGAAATTGTCGTACTGATCCCCCGTCACGCGGCGCTGGCGGCTTCCGAAAGCGGTGGCTCGTTTCGGCTTATAACCCGAGAACCAGTTGAATACGTCGATATTGTGAACGTGTTGTTCAACGATATGGTCTCCGGAAAGCCATTTCCAGTTCACCCAGTCGCGGATCATCCACTCCATGTCCGACCAACCTTTTTCACGGTTGCGGTACCACAGCATCGGCTGATTCCAGTAGACGTTGCCGCCGGTAATTTCGCCGATCAGACCTTCCTGCACCTTTTTATACGATTCTACGTAGGGGCGTTGATGGTGACGCTGCGTTCCGGTGATAACGCACAGCCCCTTGGCCTGGGCCTGCTTGGCCGCGGCCATTACGGTGCGGTAACCTTCCGGATCGACGCAGATCGGTTTTTCGAGGAAACTGTGTACCCCTTTTTCGGTGGCGTATTTGAAGTGTTCCGGACGGAAAAACGGGGGCGTGGCGATGATTACCACGTCTACGCCGGAATCGATCACGTTTTTATAGGCGTCGAAACCGGTGAAGCATTTGTCGTCGGCTACTTCGATCTGGTATTTGTCTTTCAGCGTGTTTTTCAATCCCTGCAGACGGTCGTCGAATACGTCGCCAAGCGCCGTGATCGTGACTCCGTTGGCGGCGGCCAGAAAGTTCTCGGCCGCTCCCGAACCGCGTCCGCCGCAGCCGATCACGCCGGCTTTCAGTTCTTTTCCGTCGGCCGCTTTGTCGGGCAATTCCGGAATGTAATATTCCCCGGGCGCCTTCAACGGTACGTAAGCCGTCTTTTTGCTGTTTCCGCACGAGGAAAGAAGCGGTGAAAAGCCCAGCGCTCCGGCTACGCCGGCCACTGCCGAATAGGAGAGGAACTCCCTTCTGGTAATTTTGTTATCCTTGCTCATAATAGTTAATGTTTAGGTTTTATTGATTTGGTTTCTTTTTTGTCGGACAAGCTCTGACGATTACGGTTGCTGACCCTCGGCGGGTTCGCATACGACCCGGAACCCGATGCTGCGGATATCCGAGTACCACCAGATACTTTTCGGATTTTGCGGATCGGTTTTCAGCCATTTGTCGTGCTCGGTATGTCCGCGGGCGGCCGATCGCAGATCCGCCGCGTCGTCGGAGAACTGACCGCCGCGCACTACGTGTTCTTTCCCCGATGCGGGGCCTTTCGGATCGACTGCGCCGTCGGGCATTTTCGCGTAGGCGTCTTCGGCATACCAGTCCGAACAGTATTCCATTACGTTGCCGAGCGTATTTTTAAGCCCGAACGGGTTGGCTTGTACGAACGACGGCTCCTGGGTTTTGTTCTTGCTGTTTTTGGTATAGACGACGTAACGGTTTATGTTGGTCGTGTCGGCATCGAAGAATTTCCGCCAGAAGCCCTGATCGGAGAGTTTCTTCGGATCGCCGGCGAAGAAGTAGGGCGTTTCCGTTCCGCCGCGCGTCGCGTATTCCCATTCGGCTTCGGTCGGCAGACGGTATTTCTTGCCGGTTTTTTTCGACAACCACTGGCAGAACGTTTCGGCCGCGTAATGGGTCATCGTGATGGCCGGCCGGTTGCCGCTGCCCCAACCCTGGTCGGGGATGCCGAACGGCGGGGTCGGGCCGCTGATCGCGTCTACTTCCGGGTTCGAATTGTTGGCGTAAACCTTTTCCGGCGGCGTGCGTCCTTCCGACATGGTCTCGGCGTAAAAAGCCCAGTACTGATCCCAGGTCACTTCGGTTTCGCCGATAAAGAACGGCGAAACGGTCACTTTTTTTACGGGGCCTTCGTCGTCCCTGCGGAACGGTTCGTCGTCCGGGCTGCCCATTGCGAAAGTTCCTCCGGGGATCGCTTTCATGTCAAACGATACGGTCGTACCGGGGATGGTTTCGGTAAAATTCTCGAATGCGGTTACGGTAGCCGCTTCGGTGAACGGTTCGCCTTTTTTCGCTTCGGGCTGCGGGATGCCCTGCATTTTCGCATGCGTATAGTTCGGATCGTAATGGCCTACGTCCAGATGGCAGCTGATACACTGCAGGTCGAGTTTCTTTTCGTTTTCTTCGTAGTAGAGATGGGCGGTGATACCTTCCTGACTGAGCCGCGACGGGAACAACTGCTGATGGCACTCCTTGCATGATTCGTTGTAGACGATCGTGACGGCGTGGTCCAGTTCTTTTTTACTTTCCCAGTCGAATTCGGAACTGTCTTTCGTCCAGTAGGCCCACAAATCTTTCAAACCGGTCCGCGCTTTGGCCGTGAAATGCTTGAAAGAGCCTTTCGGGGGCAGGTGGCATTCGGCGCAACCGGTCACTACGCCGCTTTTGCTGTTGTGGTGCGACGACAGTTTCCAGCTTTTATCCGCCTGAGGGTGCACATGGCACGACTGGCACGACTCGTCCGTCGAACTCTGCATGTAAACTCTGTTCAATCCGATCGTGATGCTCGCTCCGACGGCAACCGCCGCTATGACAGTTAAAATGAGTCCTTTACGGCTAAGCCCTATAATTTTTTTCTGATGCTCTTTTTTTTCGGATTTCCCGGACATACAAACTGATAGTTAAAATTTTCAATTAGCCACACTCCGCAGCTTAAATACAAATTTATATAAAATATGCCAGAAAAGCCAAAACATCGCCGAAACTTTTACTAAGAATTTTTATTAAAGTGCGTTCTAAATCACTTCCGGTTGAGGCCGATGTTCTTTCCGGAAAATGTGCGGGGGGGGGTTATTCGGCTGAAATTCCGGTTCGAAATCTACCACCCGGCTCGTTTTTCGCCCGTATAGCGACTCCGAGATGGGCGGACAGCCGGAACTTCTCTTATGATGTTTAGGGGGGGCCTGCGGATAAAATGAAGATCGACAATTCGAAGCGGTCGGCAGCGACGGGATCGTCCCGGTTGCTAAACATGATCGGCCGGGGGCGATCACTGTGTCGGCAGCGTGTATACGAAACTTTTTCGGGTAATAAAAAACGCCTTCATCGCATGAAGGCGTTTTTGTCAGGTGTGCGATGTCGAAAAATCAGTCGTTGCCGATTTCGCTTCCCATCATATCGAGCAGTTCGTTCGTAATCAACTGCTGGCGTGTTTTGTTGTACTGGATCGTAAGTTCCTGGATCAGTTCGATCGCATTGTCCGTCGCCATTTGCATGGCGATTGTCCGGGCGGCATGCTCGGCGGCGTTCGAATCCAGCAACACGGTGAAAATTTTCAGCCCCAGCACCTGCGGGATCAGCGTGTTGACGACCGTCTCGCGATCCGGTTCGACGATATAATCCGCGCTCAGACCTTTCCCTTTCTGCTGTTCGGTGTCGATCGGCAGGTACTCCTCGCGCGTCAGCACCTGTACGGCCGTGCTTTTGAAATGGTTGTATATCAGTTCGACGCGGTCGATCTCGTGATTTGCGAACATCTTCATCAACCGGGCGGCTAGATCGGAAGTTTCTTTGTAAGTCGGTTTCTCAGCCATTTTCTGGTAATCGCCCTGCGGTTCGAAACCCTCTTTGCGGGTCGCTTCGGCGATTTTTTTCCCGATCGGGAAGATCAGAATGTTTTCCCGTTTCAGCTTGCCGTAAGAGGCGATCGTTTCGTGCAGTTTTTTAGCGACATTGGCGTTGAATGCACCGCAGAGCGACGAGTTTGACGAAACGGCCACGATAGCCACCCGCTGCACTTCCCTCTTTTCGGCAAAGGGAGAACTGACCGAACCTTCGGCCGACAGGAATCCCGACAGGATACCGTTCAGCTTCCGCTCGTAGGGGAGCATGTTTTCGATGGCTCCCTGCGCGCGGTGCAACTTGGCCGACGCTACCATTTTCATGGCCGACGTGATTTTCAGCGTACTGTTGACCGACGCGATTCTTCCCTTGACCTCTTTCAGCGATGCCATGGCTTATGACTTTTTAAGTGCCGAGGCGACTGCTGCAGCCACTTCCTCGATTTTGGCGGTTACCTCGTCGTTGATGATGCCTTTTTTCAACGTGGCGAGCGTTTCGCTGCCCAGCAGGTTGTTGATCAATGCCGTTTCGAAATCCTGCACCCGATCCAGCGGAACGTCTTTCAGCAGGCCGTGCGTACCGCAGTACAGTACGGCGATCTGTTGTTCGACCGGCATCGGCGAGTATTGCGGTTGTACCAGCAGACGGGTGTTTTTCTGTCCTTTGTCGATCGTCAGCGCCGTCACCGGATCCATGTCGCCGCCGAACTTCGTAAACGCTTCCAGTTCGCGGTACTGGGCCTGGTCGATTTTCAGCGTGCCGGCCACCTTTTTCATCGCCTTGATCTGCGCGTTACCGCCGACGCGCGATACCGAGATTCCGACGTTGATAGCCGGGCGGTTTCCCTGGTTGAACAGGTCGGTGTCGAGGAAGATCTGACCGTCGGTGATCGAAATCACGTTGGTCGGGATATAGGCGGCTACGTCCCCCGCCTGCGTTTCGATGATCGGCAGCGCCGTCAGCGAACCGCCTCCTTTGACCTTGCCTTGCAGGCTGGGCGGTAGGTCGTTCATCTGCTCGGCCACTTCCTGCTGGTTGATGATCTTCGCGGCGCGTTCCAACAAACGGGAGTGCAGGTAGAAGATATCGCCCGGATACGCTTCGCGGCCCGACGGGCGGCGGAGAATCAGCGATACTTCGCGGTAAGCTACCGCCTGTTTCGACAGGTCGTCGTAAACGACCAGCGCGTGGCGTCCCGTATCGCGGAAGTATTCGCCGATGGCGGCCCCGGCGAACGGTGCGAAATATTGCATGGCGGCCGGGTCGGAAGCCGTAGCGGCCACGACGACCGTATAGTCCATCGCTCCTTTTTCACGCAGCGTGTTGACGATCGTGGCTACGGTCGAGCCTTTTTGCCCGATGGCTACGTAGATACAGTAGATCGGGTCGCCCGCTTCGAAATTGCTTTTCTGGTTCAGGATCGTATCGATGGCGATAGCCGTTTTTCCGGTCTGGCGGTCGCCGATGATCAGTTCGCGCTGTCCGCGGCCGATCGGGATCATCGCGTCGACGGCTTTCAGTCCGGTTTGCAGCGGCTGGTTCACCGGCTGCCGGAAAATAACGCCCGGCGCTTTGCGTTCCAGCGGCATTTCGATCGTTTCGCCACCGATCAGTCCCATGCCGTCCAGCGGATTGCCGAGCGGGTCGATCACGCGACCGAGCATCGCTTCGCTGACGTTGATCGACGCGATGCGCTTGGTGCGTTTCACGGTGTCCCCTTCGCGGATCTGATCCGTCGGGCCCAGCAGCACGGCGCCGACGTTATCTTCCTCGAGGTTCATTACCACGGCCCGGATGCCGTTGTCGAACTCCAACAGTTCGTTGGCCTCAGCATTCTGCAAGCCGTAGATCCGGACGACGCCGTCGCTGACCTGAAGCACCGTGCCGACTTCTTCGAACCGAAGGTCGGTGTCGATTCCCTCGAGCTGCATCCGCAGCACGTCCGAAATCTCGCTTGCCTTTATATTTTCAGACATACCTTCTTTGTTTACTGATTAAAAACACTATACAATCCGTTTGTTCTTTTCGACGAATTGTTTCTTGATATTGCGCAGTTGCGTCGCAATACTGGCGTCCAGCCGTTCCGAGTCCATTTCGAAAACGAACCCGCCGAGCAATTCCGGTCTGACGGACGTTTTGAGTTCCACCTTCCCGTTCGTTTCGGAGGCGATCAGGTCGATGATCTTCCGTTCGGTTTCGGGGGTTACGGGTACGGCCGTTTCCAGCCTGCCGGTGCTGATGCGGTTCAGTTTGCGGTACAGATCGAGGTACATCAGGCTGATCGATTGCAAGTAACGTTCCCTGCGGTTGTGCAGCACGAGCCACACGAACCGGTCGAATACTTCGCTCGTTCGTCCTCCGCCCGCGGTACGGATCAGTTCCGTTTTCTTGTCGACCGGCAGTACGGGATTATCCAGTACCCGGCGCAGCGCGTGTTCGCGTTCGAAACTTCCGGCCACGGCGGACATCTCGGCGTACACCTGTTCCGCGCATTTTTTTTCATACGCGAACTCTAGCAACGCTTTGGCATACCGTACCGGGATCATTCCTGTGTTCATACGCTACGACTGTTTCATGTCGGGCATCTCCTCGAGCAGGCGGTCGATCATCGACATCTGCGCCGGGGTGTTGTCCAGCTTGTTACGGATCACTTTTTCGGCGATATCGACCGACAGCATCGCGATCTGGCTGCGTACTTCGCGCACGGCGGCCTCTTTCTCAAGCCGTATCTGGCGTTTCGCCTCTTCGAGTTGTTTCTGGGCTTCGGCCTGCGCCTGTCCCTTCGCCTCGCTGATGATACGCTCCTTGGCGGCGGCGGCTTCGTTCAGGATTTTCATCTGATCTTCGCGCGCTTGCTGCAGCAGGGCTTCGCTTTCGGTTTTGATATTGTCCAGTTGGGCTTTTGCCTCTTTGGCCGCTTCCAGAGACTTTTCGACGAAAACCCTACGCTCCTCGACCATCTTCGTGATAACCGGGAAACCGTATTTGGCCAGGATCACGAAAACGACGATGAACGACAGCAGCATCCAAAACAGGAGGCCCGATTCGGGTTGTAAGAGTCCCATCGCTTTCCGGATTTAGGATTAAAGCGCGAGGAAACAAACGACCACGGCAAACAGCGCAACGCCTTCGACCAGCGCCGCGATGATGATCATATTCGTACGGATATCGTTCGAAGCTTCCGGCTGGCGTGCGATGGCTTCCATCGCCGATCCGCCGATCTTACCGATACCGATACCTGCTCCGATGGCGGCCAGACCGGCGCCGATCGCTGCGCCCAGTTTTCCGAGGCTCAATTCTGCTGCAACCTGTAACAATAATGTAAGTAACATAACTTTAGGTTTTTAATTGTTATTTGAATTAGTAACTTTTTGAAATTCCGTATCCGGATTAAATTTCCGCTTCTTCGGTTTTATGGTGCTCCACGCGCGCCAGGCCGATGAATACGGCCGACAGCATCGTGAATACGTAGGCCTGGATAAACGCCACCAGAAGTTCCAGCAGGTTCATGAAGATGCAGAACAATACCGATACCACTGTCATCGATCCGTTGACGGCCGGGCCCATGCTGACCGTGACGAATACCAGGCACGTGAGACTCAGGATCACCGCGTGTCCGGCCATCATGTTGGCGAACAGACGGATCATCAGCGCGAACGGCTTCGTGAAAATACCGACCAGTTCGATCGCCGGCATCATCGGAACCGGACATTTGAGCCATACGGGAACCTCCGGCCAGAAAATCTCTTTCCAGTATTCGCGCGTCCCGAACAGATTCACGGCGACGAATGTGCACAACGCCAACACCATCGTGATTGCGATATTGCCGGTCACGTTGGCCCCTCCGGGGAAAATCGGGATCAGCCCCATGATGTTGTTGATGAAGATGAAGAAAAAGACGGTCAGCAGGTACGGCGCGAACCGTTTGTAATCTTTCCCGACGCAGCTTTTGATCAGGTCGTCGTGGATCATCATCACGAACATTTCCATCGCTCCGACGAATCCGCCCGGCGCGGCCGTTTCGACTGTGCGTTTGCGGTACCACCGTGCGACGCCGAGTACGATGCAGACGAGGATCAGGCTGTTCAGCAGCAACGCGAACACCGTCTTCGTGATCGACAGGTCGAGCGGGCGCATCTCCTGTCCGTTGATGCGTTCGACGATCTTGCCGGCGTACGGGCCGTCCTGCGCGATGTAATAGCCGTTATATTCCCCATGTTCCAGGCGCGACGATGAGAATACGTTCCAGTGTCCGGTCTTGCTGCGAACGATCACCGGCAGCGGAACCGTCACGTGCGTTTCGCCCCAGGTCGTGATGTGCCATCCGTAAGCGTCGCCGATGTGTCCGAAAACGATCTCCTTCACGTCTGCGTCCTCGCCTTTGGGCAGGTCTTCCGCCGCTGCGGGTTTCGCGATCCCGAACAGCAGCAGACACACGATGGCAACGATATGTCGTAAACTATTCATTCCCTTCGTTTTTTTTCAATTTGTTTTCATAGTGCCAGAAAAACACCGTTTCGAATAGCAGGAAAATCAGGTAGTAGGCGAGAAACGTCACGACGAACTCCGTATTGCGAACATCCACCAGCGACGTGTAAAGCCCGATCAGCAGAACGAAAAGCAACATTTTCGCCACTTTCATGCCGAGGAACAGTCGCGTCATTTTCCGCCCGGTGTTGCGGCGGAAAAGCGCCACGAAAATCAGCCCCCAGAAATAGAAAAACAGCGGCATGTACGGCAGCCATTCCACATAATGTTTCGGGTAAGCGCCCAGCATCAGCGCCGCGCCGCCCCAGCCCGAAATCAGTGTCAGGAGGGTCAGCCCGATCACGTAATGCCTTTTAAATTTACGTTCCCCGTTTTCCATTTTTTCCAGTCGTTTGAGAAAGCCCGACGCTTCCCCGTGTTTTCTT
The DNA here is from genome assembly GCF_900240235.1 of Alistipes sp. cv1. NCBI lineage: Bacteria > Pseudomonadati > Bacteroidota > Bacteroidia > Bacteroidales > Rikenellaceae > Alistipes > Alistipes sp. cv1. The sequence goes on along the minus strand of NZ_OEPW01000002.1, from coordinate 212,316 downwards.
TTTTCTGTCGTCAGACGCTTTCGACGCAGACCGACACTTTGTCTTTTTTCACTTCCGCAAAACCGCTCGCGATCGCCACTTTTTCTTCTTTGCCGTCTTTGAGCAGGTATTTGACCTCCCCTTTGACGAGGGCGGAGATGATCGGAGCGTGTCTTCTGAGCACGGTGAACTCGCCGAGCGCTCCCGGCAGCGTTACGCGCTCAACTTCTCCGCTGTAAAGCGTCCGTTCGGGGGATAAGATCTCGAGGGTCATACGGCAGCCTGTGCTAACAGTTTTTTACCTTTTTCGATCGCTTCGTCGATCGTTCCGACATTCAGGAAGGCCGGCTCGGGCAGGTAATCGACTTCGCCGTCGAGGATCATTTTGAACCCGCGGATCGTCTCCTCGATGGTGACCATCACGCCCGGTACGCCGGTGAACTGTTCGGCCACGGTGAACGGCTGCGACAGAAAACGCTGTACGCGGCGCGCCCGGTTCACGGTCTGCCGGTCTTCGTCCGAGAGCTCCTCCATGCCGAGGATCGATATGATGTCCTGCAACTCCTTGTTGCGCTGAAGGATCTGTTTTACGCGCTGCGCGGTTTCGTAGTGTTCCTTGCCGACCACCAGCGGATCGAGGATGCGCGAAGTCGATTCGAGCGGATCGACGGCCGGGTAGATCCCCAGCTCGGTGATCTTGCGGCTCAGTACGGTGGTGGCGTCCAGGTGCGTGAACGTGGTCGCCGGGGCCGGGTCGGTCAGGTCGTCCGCCGGCACGTAAACGGCCTGTACGGAGGTAATCGAACCTTTTTTCGTCGAGGTGATCCGCTCCTGCATCGCGCCCATTTCGGTGGCCAGCGTCGGCTGGTAACCCACGGCCGACGGCATACGTCCGAGCAGCGCCGATACTTCGGAGCCCGCCTGCGTGAAACGGAAAATATTGTCGATGAAGAACAGGATGTCCTTGGTTCCGGTTCCCGCGTCGCGGAACGATTCGGCTACGGTTAGCCCCGACAGCGCCACCGAAGAGCGGGCTCCGGGAGGTTCGTTCATCTGTCCGAACACCAGCGTGGCCTGCGATTTCTCGACCTCCTTGTAATCCACCTTCGACAGATCCCATTCGCCTTTTTCCATGCTCTCCTTGAACGCCTCGCCGTAGCGGATCACGCCCGATTCGATCATTTCGCGCAGCAAGTCGTTGCCCTCGCGGGTACGCTCGCCGACGCCTGCGAAAACCGAAAAGCCGTGGTGTTTCTTGGCGATGTTGTTAATCAGTTCCATGATCAGCACGGTCTTGCCGACGCCTGCGCCGCCGAACAGTCCGATCTTACCGCCTTTCGAATAGGGTTCGAGCAGGTCGATCACCTTGATACCGGTGTAGAGCACTTCCTGCACGGTGGTCAGTTCGTCGAATTTCGGGGGTTCGCGGTGGATCGGGTAAGCCCCTTTTTCGTCGAGCGGCTTCATGCCGTCGATCGCATCGCCCACGACGTTCATCAGCCGCCCTTTGATCTGCTCGCCGACCGGCATGGTAATCGGGCTGAAGTGCGATACCGCTTCCATTCCCCGGCGCAGGCCGTCGGTGCTGTCCATCGCGACGGTGCGCACGGTGTTTTCACCGATGTGCTGCTGTACTTCGACGATCAGGATTTTTCCGTTGTCGCGCCGGATCTGCATGGCGTCGTGGATGCTGGGCAGAACGACCTCGTTTTCGGGGCCTTCGAACGCCACGTCCACCACGGGGCCGATAATCTGCGAAATGCGACCTGTAATCTGCGACGGATGGGCCGTGTTCGATATGTTTTCCGATTCCATAACTTTTTTCCAATTAAAAAAAACATTTCAAAGGTACGGAGTTGAACGGATCAAAAAAGTCCCGATCCACGGCATTAATGTCCTAAATTTCTTTTTTACTACCTTTTTTTCTCCTTGTCGGAGTTCCGCCGGTTTGTTATCTTTGCCCCTGTCCGGCACATTTATGCCGTTGTGCGAAGATGATGAAAAAAGAAGGATTGCCCGGTATCGGCGTAGCGCAAATCGGGCCGGCGGACGGCCGCGGTTACGTGACCGATCATTTTCTGGTTACCGACCGCAGGTGGAGCGCGCCGGCTCTTTTCGCCGAGCCGGTACGGTTTTACGGCGCGTGCACCGGAATTTGTACGGCGGGGAGTTGTACGATCTCGCTGAACCTGAAAATTTCCGAAATCCGTCCCGGCGATTTAATCTTCATCGTCCCGGGAACGATCGTCCATATTCCGCGCCAAAGCGACGATTTCAGCCTTTGCATGACCGGTTTTTCCGCGGAATTCCTGAAAGGGATTTACCAGGCGATCAATCCGCTTTATCCGTATATTTTCCAGACTCCGGTGCTGCCGCTGGCTGCGGACGACGCCGAAACGCTGCTCGATCTGTTCGATTTGCTGTACGAGAAAGCGCTGCGCAAGGAGCACTGTTATTGTAGGGAGATCGTGCAGAACCTGCTGTTGACTCTTTTTTACGAGATCAGCGCCCTGTATCAGAAAAAATATGCGAAAAGCGACCGGCAACTGACCCGCGACGAGGAGATTTTCCGCAAGCTGATCCGCCTGATTATCCTGCATTATAAAGAGGAGCGGACGGTGGCTTTTTATGCGCGGGAGTTGTGTCTGACGCCTAAATACTTGTCGTCGGTCGTTAAGAAGACCACCAACCGCACCGTTACCGAATGGATCAACGAGACGGTCGTGCTCGATGCGAAAACGCAGTTGAAATCGTCGCAGATGACCGTGCAGCAGATCGCCAACTACCTGAATTTCCCGACACCGTCGTTCTTCGGCCGTTTTTTCAAGAAGCATACGGGCATGACGCCGAAAGCGTACCGGCTCAGCGAATAAGCACGCACCGGGCTGAAAATCCTGTCGGAACGGCCCTTTAATTATTATATAATAATCGCCGGGTTTTGTCCAGGCGACCGCTTCCCGTTAAAGTCCTCCCTGTCCTTTGCCCCCGAACAGTTCCGTCGCCGAAACGGCCAGCGTAGCGATGCTGATGCGGCACGAAGGGGCTGCTTTCAGGATGGTTTCGGCGCAGGCGGTCAGCGTCGAACCGGTCGTCAGCACATCGTCGACCAGCAGGATATGGCGTCCGGCCAGCCGTTGCGGACGGCGTACCGAAAAGATGTCCGCCACGTTTTCCCAGCGGTCTTTGCGGTTGCGCATGGCGGTTTGCGAACGGTTGTAGGATTTACGGACGAGACTGCGGCAATCGGTCTCCCTGCCGAGCGCCCCGGCGATGCCGCGCGCGAGGTACTCCGCTTGGTTGTAGCCCCTGCGGAAAAGTCGCCTGTAATGCAACGGTACGGGGACGATCAGGTCGACCGTGTCGTACAGGCCGCTTTCGGACAGCTCCGCGCCGAACATCGCTCCGAGTCGCAGGCAGGTTTTCCATTGTCCGTGGTATTTGAATCCGTGGATCATCGCCCGGTAGCGGCCGTGCCGGGTGAAAAAGAACATCGAGGCCGCCTCTTGCACCGGAACCAGTCCCCAGAATTTACGGGCGACCGGGTTGTCGTGCTCGGCGGCATACCCGGTCAGCGGCATGTCCCAGCGGCAGTGCGGGCACAGCCACCGGACGCTCTCGGGCAGCGCCCGCCCGCAGGCCGGGCACCGTTCCGGGAAGAACAGGCGGAATATTTCCGAAAAATAGGTGCGAAGCATGACGGACGTTCTGGGTTTGGACATCGGCCGTTGCGGCCCTGAAAAAATCGATTATTCGGGAGAACCGGATTGCCAGCGTTTCAGGTGCGGGAAAAACTGTCGCATCTGCTCGCGGGCTTGTTCGCGGGTGTACTGTACCGGGGAATCGCGGTTGAATTCGTCCAGGTAGTTCAGGCAGTTTTCGATCATTTCGTCCATCGTGCATTTCTGCGTGAACGTTCCGTCCCGGAAACAAAAATGACAGTACGTTTCGTTTGGGGTTCGGTCGGCGTTCGTGCCGAATTGGGAGGCGTCCGTAAGCGGCATGCCGCAACTTTGACAGAATTTTTGTTCCATAATTAGGTACATGATATCGGTAAGCTCTAAAGATAGCGTTTTTTCCCGAAAAAACGCTATTGCGGGTCTACGTCTACGACGATGTCGACCGGCCGGAATTCCGGCACGGCATGCAACCGATCGAAAAGTCCGGACAACTCTTTTTTCACGGCGGCGACCGGCAACTGCTTTTCGATTTTCAATAGGAACTGCAACCGGAATTGTCCGCGTATCCGATCTACTGCGGGCGGTTCGGGGCCGAGCAGCCGGCGGCCGAACCGGGTGCGCGCTTCCGTCCCGAACGCCGCAGCCGCTTTCCATAGCAAAGCGTGATCGCGATGGCGCAGCAGGACGGCGATCAACCGGCAGAAGGGCGGGTAAAAAAAGGCGCGGCGTTCGGCCAGTTGCGAGCGGATCATCGCATCGTAGTCGCTGTCGCGCGCCTGCCGAACGACCGGGTGTTCGGGCTGGGCGGTCTGGATAACGACCGTTCCCTGCTCTTCGCGGCGTCCGGCGCGTCCGCCGACCTGCATCATCATCTGGAAAGCCCGCTCCCCGGCCCTGAAATCCGGGTAATTCAGCATGTTGTCGGCGTTCAGGATGCCGACCAACGCGACGCCGCCGAAATCGAACCCTTTCGTGATGATTTGCGTCCCGACCAGGATGTCCGTTTTACGCTGTTCGAACGAAGCGATGATGCGCCGGTAGTTGCGCGACGAACGCGCGGTGTCGGCGTCGAGCCGTTCGATCGCGGCCTGCGGAAAGATCGCCGCCAGTTCCTCTTCGATTTTTTCGGTGCCGAAGCCTTGCGGAAGCAGTTCGCCGGTTCCGCACGACGGACAGGTTTTCGGGATCGGCATGTGGTAGCCGCAGTAGTGGCAGCGCAGCGTTCCGTCGTTTTTATGGTAGGTCAGCGAAACGTTGCAGTCGGGGCAGACGCCCGTCCAGCCGCAATGCCCGCACTCGACATACGGCGAGAATCCCCGCCGGTTCTGGAACAGCATTGCCTGACGACCCCGTTGCAGCGTCCGGTCGATCTGATCGAGCAGGATTTTGTTGAAATGCGAGTACTTTTCGCCGCGTTTGGCGGCGCGCAGCGTGTCCGACACGATCACCTGCGGCAGCGTGACTCCGCCGTAGCGTTCCGAGAGCACGATGTGTCCGTATTTGCCGGTTACCGCATTGTGGAACGATTCGGCGCAGGGCGTCGCGCTGCCGAGCAGCACTTTGGCGCCGCAGACGGATGCCAGCACCACGGCGGTGTCGCGGCCGTGGTAGCGAGGGGCCGAGTCGGTCTGCTTGAAGCTGGTGTCGTGCTCCTCGTCGACGATTACCAGCGACAGGTTGCGCAGCGGCAGCAGTACCGACGAGCGCACGCCGATCACGATCCGTCCGCCGTCGCAGCGCAGCAGTTCGTGGTAGACGGCGGCTCGGCGGTTGTCGCTCAGCCGCGAATGGTAGACCGTGACGGCTTTTCCGAAATAGCTTTCCATGCGCCGGATCAGTTGTGCGGTCAACGCGATTTCGGGCAGCATGTACAGCACGTTGTGCCCGGCTGCCAGCGCTTCGGCCATCAGCCGGATGTAGATTTCGGTCTTGCCGCTGCCGGTTACCCCGTGCAGCAGGACGACCTCTTTCTCCGAAAAACAGGTTTTGATCCGCTCGTAGGCCGCCGTTTGCGCTGCCGAAAGTTCGGGCAGTTTGTCTGGCGCGGCGGGCGCGTCCGATGCCGGGATTTCGGTATCGGCGATCCGGATAAATCCTTTTTCGGCCAACGCTTTGAGGATCGCGGTCGGAGCCGAAAGCCGTTTGCGCGGAATTTCGATCGGTGCGCCGAAGTCGGGATTCCCGGTTTTTTCGAGGTATTCCAGCAGGGCTTTGTACTGGGATTTCGCGCGCGACAGGGAATCCAGCGCGACGTGCAGCCGTTCCTCATTGCGGATGTCCGGATGCAGCGAAACGACCGTTTGCCGCGGCTGCATGTAGCCGCGGCCGAACGTCTCGTCCTCCGAAAAACCGTCGGATTTCAGGCCGGCCGGCAGCGCCGCCCGCAGTACCATTCCCAACGGACACATGTAATATTCCGACAGCCAATGCCACAGCCGCAGTTGTTCCGCCGTGGCGACGGGTTCCGCGTCCGCGATCCGCCCGACCGGTTTGATCCGGTCGAAAGGCGGCCGCTGGCCGTGCAGCCGGTCGACGATCCCGGTGTAGTATTTCCGGGCTCCCAGTTGGACGATCACCCGGCAGCCCGGCACGATCTGCCGCAGCATCGCGTCCGGGACGGCGAAAGTCATGGCCGGCGCGGCCAGAGGCAGGATCACGTCGGCGTAGCGGTCGGCCGTCGCGGGAGATTTGTCGGGTCGTTTTTCCAAAGAAGGATGTTTTTCGACAAAAATAGCGTTTTTTCGGGATTGTTTCCGGGTGAAGCCGGTCGTCGCGGCAAATTCTTCCGGCGGCTGCTCCGGACGGGCGGCAAGTGCAAAAAACTGTTGGCAGATCGAAAAATCTTGCCGATCTTTGTTAATCGGATCGCCGTCGCTCGGGTTGCGCGGCGGGAAACCGAAATAACGATGGAATATGAATGCGGATTTCTCGAAGACGGCTGTTTTAAAGACTATTAAAGAATATACGTTGATTTCGATCGGTCTGGTGATGTATTCTTTCGCATGGACCGGCATCCTGATTCCGGCCGATGTGATGGGAGGCGGAATCAACGGCGTGGGCCTGCTGATCTATTATGCGACCGGCGGGACGAACGGCGGCGTGCCGCTGGGGCTTTCGTTCCTGGTGCTGAACTCGGTGCTGGTGGCGGTCAGTTCGGTGTTGGTCGGGCTGCGGTTCGGCGCGAAGACGATCTATGCGATCGTTTTCATTTCGGCGGCGATGTCGGTGATGCAGGGGTTGATACCGAACAATCTACTCGGACTCGGCAACGACAAGCTGCTATCGGTAATTCTCGGAGGGGCCGTGGCGGGCGGCGGTATCGGCATCTGTTTCACGCAGGGCGGCAGCACCGGCGGCACGGATATCATCGCGATGATCGTCAACCGTTACAAGACGATCAGTTACGGACGGATCATCATGCTGTGCGACCTGCTGATCATCGGCTGTTCGATTTTCATATTCAAGAATATTACGGCCGCCATTTACGGTTACGTGATGGTGGCCGTCAACGGGTATACGATCGACGCCGTGATGGCCGGCAACCGGCAGTCGACGCAGGTGCTGATCGTGTCGAAAAAATACGAAGAGATCGCCCGGCTGATTTTCAGCGAGATGCGTAGGGGCGTGACGTTGCTCGACGGCGAAGGGTGGTACACGAAGCAGCCGACGAAAGTGGTGATGGTGGTTTGCCGCAAATACGAAACGGGAACGCTGTTCAAACTGATTAAACGGGTCGATCCGGAGGCCTTTATGACGGTCGGCAACGTGATGGGCGTTTACGGTCATGGCTTCGAAGCGTTGAAAAAATAGGTTAGAGATTTCGGAAAATTTATGCCGGAACGTTATCATATCGGAATGAAAATAAAAGAGAGCGGCGTCGCGTTGTCGCACATCGTCGAGATCGGAGAGAATCTGGCGGCTCTGAGCGCCCGTACCGGGGCGGAATACCTGCGGCTGAACCGGGGGATCAATTCGGTGGTAAATATCGACCTGCGGGAGGTGATCGCCGGGATCGACTTCAATACGGCGCAGATGCAAACCTATCCGCCGGGGCGCGGTTTTGCGGCGTTGCGAGACGCGATCAATGCGGAGTACTTCGGCGGCGAATCGTCGCGTGACAACCTGCTGATTGTGCCGGGGGCGATGAACGGACTCGACCTGCTGGCGCAAAGCGTCGACATCGAGCGGCTGTATCTGCCGGTTTATTACTGGGGGTGCTATTTCAAATTGCTGACCATCCGGGGCGTGCAACGCGCCGAATACCCGTCGCTCGACAGACTCGAGTCGATGATCCCGCGACTGACCGGCTGCGGCGTGCTGATCTGCGATCCGGGCAATCCGCTGGGACAAAAGTACGACGACGCCCGTTTGTTGGCGTTGCTGCGCAAATTGGACGCCGCCGGCGTAACCGTCTTTTTCGACAGCCCCTACCGCCGGGTTTTCCGCGACGCGACGGACACGTTCTACCGCGAAATACGCCCGTTGCGCAACGTGGCGATCGTCGAGAGTTTCAGCAAGTCGATGGGGCTCAGCGGGCAGCGGATCGGGTTTATCCATACGACCGATCCGGGACTGTACGCCGAACTCGAAAAGCGGACGATGTACACGAACAACGGCGTCAACGCGTTCGCGCAGACGCTCGTGCTGCGCTTGCTTACGACGCCCGAAGGACGGCGCGCCGTCGCGGATTTCAAAGCGGCGACCGTGCGGGACATCGGGCTGAATATCGCTTACCTGAAAGAAAACGGCCTGCTGGCCACGGAATTTTACCGCGAGTCGATGCCGGTCGGCATTTTCGCGATCGTCGACCGCAGCGAGAAGGAACTGCTCGAACACCGCATCGGCAGCGTGTCGCTGGACTTTTTTACGCGCGACGCGGCGTTGGCCGGTTACGCGTCGAGGTTCAGCCGGATTTGCGTATCGGTTCCGCATACGAAGTTCCGCGAATTTTTCGATCCGCTCGTCCGCCGATGATATTTCGGCCTCTTCGGCTGATTAATGGGGCTGCGGCGAACCGTTTTTGACGAAAAATTCATAACTTTGTACGGAATATTGATTTTTGACCTTTACGATGAAAAAGTTTAAACGCTATCTTGTCACATCGGCGCTCCCGTATGCCAACGGGCCGGTGCATATCGGACACCTTGCGGGGGTATACATTCCGTCGGATATTTATGTGAGGTACCTGCGCCTGCGGGGCGCGGACGTGATCTCCGTATGCGGTTCCGACGAGCACGGCGTGCCCATCACGATCAAGGCGCGCCAGGAGGGAGTCAAGCCGCAGGATATCGTTGACAAGTACCATAATATCATCAAGAACGCTTTCAAAGGACTCGGCATGTCGTTCGACATCTATTCGCGGACGACTTCGCCCACGCACCATAAAACCGCGTCGGATTTTTTCCGCGCGCTGTACGACAAAGGAGAGTTCATCGAAAAGACCACGATGCAGTATTACGACGAGGAGGCCGGGCAGTTTCTGGCCGACCGCTACATCGTCGGCACCTGCCCGCACTGTCAGAACGACCGCGCATACGGCGATCAGTGCGAGAAGTGCGGCAGTACGCTGAGCGCGACCGACCTGATCGATCCGCACAGCGCCATTACCGGGTCGGTTCCGGTGATGCGCGAGACGACGCACTGGTTCCTGCCGCTGGACAAGCACGAGGAGTTTCTGCGCAAATGGATACTCGAAGAGCATAAGGAGTGGAAGGTCAACGTGTACGGGCAGTGCAAAAGCTGGCTCGATTTGGGATTGCAGCCCCGCGCGGTGAGCCGCGACCTGGATTGGGGGATTCCCGTTCCGGTCAAGGGTGCCGAGGGGAAGGTGCTGTACGTGTGGTTCGACGCGCCGATCGGTTACATCTCGGCGACCAAGGATCTGACGCCCGACTGGGAAAAATACTGGAAGGACGAGGACACCAAGATGGTGCATTTCATCGGCAAGGACAACATCGTTTTCCACTGCATCGTGTTCCCGTCGATGCTGCGCGCGCACGGCGGTTATATCTTGCCGGAGAACGTGCCGGCCAACGAGTTCCTGAATCTGGAGGGAGAAAAGATCTCGACGTCGCGGAACTGGGCGGTGTGGCTGCACGAATACCTCGAAGAGTTTCCGGGCAAGGAAGACGTGCTGCGCTACGTGTTGTGCGCCAATGCGCCGGAAACCAAGGACAACGATTTCACGTGGAAGGATTTCCAGACGCGCAACAACAACGAGTTGGTGGCCGTGCTCGGCAACTTCGTCAACCGCGCGCTGGTGCTGACGCAAAAATATTACGACGGGAAGGTTCCCGCCTGCGGCGAATTGACCGATTACGACCGCGATATCCTCGGCGAACTGCCGCAGATCAAAAAGGCGCTCGAAGAGAATATCGAGAATTACCGTTTCCGCGAAGCGCTCAAAGAGGCGATGAACATCGCCCGTCTGGGGAATAAATACCTGGCCGATACGGAGCCTTGGAAGTTGTATAAGACCGATCCGCAACGCGTGCAGACGATCCTGAACGTTTCGTTGCAGATCACCGCGTCGCTCGCGATCGCCGTCGAGCCGTTCATGCCTTTTACTGCGGAGAAGATCCTGAGGCTGCTCGACGTCGAAAAGTTCGGCTGGGATCAGCTCGGAGATACGGCCCTATTGAAGCCCGGACACCGGATCGGGACGCCCGCCTTGCTGTTCGAGAAAATCGAAGACAGCGTGATCGAGGCGCAGCTCGAAAAGCTGGCCGCTACGAAACGGGCCAACCTCGCAAAGGAGGCCGGCAAGAAGGTCGAACCGCAGAAAGAGAGCATTGCGTTCGACGATTTCGGAAAGATGGATATCCGCGTGGCGACGATCATCGCCGCCGAAAAGATAGCCAAGACGAAAAAGCTGCTGAAGCTGACTATCGATACCGGGATCGACAAACGGACGATCGTGTCGGGCATCGCCGAGCACTATACTCCCGAATCGCTTGTCGGACGGCAGGTGCAGGTGCTGATCAACCTGGAGCCGCGCGAACTCAAAGGCGTGCTGTCCGAGGGGATGATCCTGATGGCGCAGGACGCTACCGGAAAGCTGGTGCTGCTGTCTCCTGCCGAGCCGGTCGGCAACGGCACGATGGTGGGGTAGCGGGAATAAAAACGGATTTGTGACGATTGAATAAAAATAGAGTTATGGACTTAGATTGGAAAAACCTATCTTTTGGGTACATCAAGACAGACTATAACATACGGAGTTATTTCCGCGACGGAGCCTGGACAACGCCCGAACTGACAACTGAGGAAACGGTCACGATGCATATGGCCGCGACCTGCCTGCACTACGGGCAGGAGGCTTTCGAAGGACAGAAAGCATTTCGCGGCGCCGACGGCGTGATCCGTATCTTCCGTCCCGAAGAGAATGCTAAACGGATGCGCTCCTCGGCCGAATACCTGAAAATGGCTCTGCCGCCGGTCGATATGTTCGTCGATATGATGAAGCGGGTGGTTAAGGCCAACGAACGTTTCGTCCCTCCCTACGGGACAGGCGCTTCGCTGTATATCCGCCCCGTGCTGTTCGGCACCGGCCCGCAGGTCGGCGTAAAGCCCGCCGGGGAATATCTGCTGATCGTTTTCGTTACTCCGGTAGGTCCTTACTATAAGGAAGGGTTCAATCCGATCAAGGTGTTGATCGACCGCGACCACGATCGCGCCGCTCCGCTCGGAACGGGGCACGTGAAGGCCGGCGGGAACTACGCGGCGAGCCTGACTTCGGCCGAGATCGGGCATGAAAAAGGATATCCGAGCGTGCTGTATCTGGATGCAAAGGAGAAAAAGCACATCGACGAATGCGGCGCGGCCAACTTTTTCGGCATCCGCGACGGCGTTTACATTACGCCCAAATCCCATTCGGTGCTGCCGTCGATCACGAACATGAGTTTGATGACGCTGGCCGCGGAGATGGGGCTGAAAGTCGAACAGCGTCCGGTCGATTACGACGAGCTCGGGACGTTCGACGAGGCCGGATCGTGCGGTACGGCGGCCGTTCTGTCACCGATCGGCAGCATTTACGATCCGCAGACCGGACATACTTTCGTTTACAACGACGGCAAGCCGGGCAAATGGAGCGAAAAGTTGTACCACCGACTGCGTGCGATCCAGTATGCCGAGGAACCCGATACGTACGGGTGGATGGCTGCGTTGTAAGGATTCGTTTTTGAAAAACAGGGAACTGCGGACGGGGAATCCCGCTCCGCAGTTTTTAATCCGGGTACGATGACCGAAAAGGAACTGGCCGCCGAACTGAAAGGCAATTTTACCAAAGGGTTTGCCGGGCGTTACGGGAAATTGATTGCGGAAAACGATCTTTTCGGGTTCGCGCTGAACCTCGGACTCGATCGCGATCCGGCCGTCGCGTTTCATGCTTCGTATGCGTTGGAAAGGGCGTTTTTTATCGCGCCGGAGGCGTTCGGGCGGCATATCGGGCATTTCGTCCGGAATTACCTTGCGATCGTCAATCCGAGCGCGTGCCGTCATTATTCGAAGATGATGGCGTGGCTGCTCGACCGGAGGCGGATCGAACTGACCGACAGTCAGCGTCAACAGGTTGCCGAAGCGACGTTCGACCGGCTGATCGACCCGTCGGTGCGTCCGGCCGTAAAAGTGTGGTCGATGGAGATACTCGACAGCCTGTCGGCAGAATTGCCGTGGGTCGAAGAGCAGCTTTACGATACGATCTGTTGGCTAATGCGCGACGACGGTCCGGCGCTGCGGAACCGGGGGACGAAAATCTGCCGCCGCATCCGTGCGCGACGGAAGACTACGCGACGGTGATTGTCGTTTATTCCCGTTTTTTATATCTTTAGGGCATCAATTACTTCGATTATGGCAAAGAAACTGACCGTAGCGCTGATCTACGATTTCGACGGCACGCTTTCGCCGGGCAACATGCAGGAGTACGACTTTATTCCGGCGATCGGCAAAAGCAACCGCGAGTTCTGGGAGGAGAGCAACGAAACCGCCCGCGAACAGGACGGCGACCCGATCCTCGCCTATATGTACCGGATGCTGCACGAAGCCAAGAGTTCCGGCATTTCGCTGCGTCGCGAGTCGTTCGCCCGGTCGGGACAGAATATCGAACTGTACGAGGGCGTTCGCGAGTGGTTCCCGCGGATCAACGCCTATGCCGCCGAACGCGGCATCCAACTGCAGCATTACATCAATTCGTCGGGCCTGCGCGAGATGATCGAAGGGACCCCGATCGCCAAGGAATTCCGGAAGATTTACGCCTGTTCGTTCCTTTACGATATCGACGGCGTGGCTTACTGGCCGGCCGTGGCGGTCAACTACACCAATAAAACGCAGTTCATCTTCAAGATCAACAAAGGGATCGAAAGCGTGTACGACAGCCGGCGGATCAACGAGTATATCGAGGAGGAGCAGCGTCCGGTGCAGTTCCGTCACATGATTTATTTCGGCGACGGGACGACCGATATTCCGTGTATGAAACTGGTCAAACAGCAGGGAGGACATTCGATCGCCGTCTACAATCCCCGTTCGCGCCAGAAACGCATGGAGATGATGGAACTGATCCGCGATAACCGCGTCAGCTATATCTGCGCTGCCGATTACAGTCCCGATAAGGAGATCGACTGTCTCGTCAGGACGATCATCGACAAGATCGAAGCCGACCACAAGTTGAGCAAATTCTATAAAAAGTAATTTGTATTTTTAAAAGCTATGAAAATTATTTTTGCTACCAATAACCGTCATAAGCTGACCGAAGCGCAGGAGATTCTCGGCAGTGGTTATCAGTTGGTAACGCCTTGCGATCTGGGTATTACCGAGGATATACCGGAAGAGCAGCCGACTCTGGAGGGAAATGCTTTTCAGAAGGCCCGCTACCTGTACGACCGCACCGGGCTGGACTGTTTCGCCGACGATACCGGTTTGGAAGTCGATGCGCTCGGCGGCGCGCCGGGGGTTCGTTCGGCCCGTTATGCCGGGGAGGGCAGAAATTCGTCCGACAACGTGGCGCTGCTGCTCGAAAACCTTTCGGGACAGGCCGACCGAAAGGCCCGGTTCCGCACGGTGATCGCGCTGATCTTCGGAGGAAAGGAATATCAGTTCGACGGGGTGGTCGACGGTACGATCACGGATACGCCGCACGGCGGGGGAGGATTCGGTTACGATCCGGTTTTCGTTCCGGACGGTTACGACGTCACGTTCGCGGAGATGGATTCTGAAGCCAAAAACGCGATCAGTCACCGCGGCCGCGCCGTCGAAAAATTGGCGGCGTTTCTTTCGGGAGCGAAATAATGCGTACGTACAAAGCCCGCGGCGTGGTGCTGCATACGATCAAATACGGCGACAGTTCGATGGTCGCCTACCTGTTTACCGACTTGTTCGGGCGGATGAATTACATGATCCAGGGCGTGCACAGCAGCCGGGGGCGGGGCAACAAGGCGGCGCTGTTCCAGCCGATGTTCCTGGTCGAATTCGAAGGGATCGAGCAGCCGCAGGCGCGGATGCATCGCATGAAGGAGGTGCGCAGCCTGACGCCGCTTTCGAGCCTGCCGTTCGACGTCCGCAAGAGCACCATTTCGCTGTTTATGGCCGAGGTGCTGTACCGATTGATCCGCGAGTCGGAGGCCAACGAACCGCTGTTCGATTTCGTCTGTCGGTCGGTCGTGCAGTTGGATCGGATGACCGAAGGGATTTCCAATTTTCACCTGTGGTTCCTCGTGCAACTTTCCGCCTACCTCGGATTCTATCCGGGCAACGAGCCGATCCCGAACGGTTATTTCGATATCCGGGGCGGCGTGTTTACGCCGTCCGTTCCGGCGCATCGGATCTGCATGGACGCTTCCTGTTCCGGCTTGCTCGGCGATCTGATGGATTGCGAAGCCGACCGGCTCGGTAGCCTGCCGTTGTCGCGGACGCAGCGTTCCGCTTTTATGGAGTCGATGCTGCTGTTTTTCGGTTATCATCTGGACGCTATCCGTACCGTCCGGTCGGTGTCGATTTTGCGTGAGATTTTTTGAGACTTGTCCGCGGCGGGCGCTCGTTTGGCTTGCGACCGATCGACGGTCGGGATGGCGTTTGCGACCGGATCGATCGAGCCGCGGGGGCGGCAGGAACCGTTTATTTTGCCGGATAGTCGGCGCCGTTTTTCAGCATACTCCCGGCGCCAAGGAAAATCTGCTGTCTTCGAAAACCGCCTGAAATCTGAAAATTATAGGACGCGTTATTCTTTTTATCGGATTTGCGGCCGGCTTACGTGTAGTTCGGGATGCTGTGAATCTTCCGGTACGGTTCGTTGAATCAAAAGATTTCGACGGCGATGGTTCGCCGGGAGCGGAGAGGCGTTGCAGTAACGAGGCCCGCTGCCCCGACCGGGCCTTATTTCGATAAAAAAGAGGAACGGGTCGATTATCGACCCGTTCCTCTTTTTATAAGAAAACGTCCGGAAAACCGGCTGTTCCTATGCAGTCGTCGATCGCCGCGATTAGCAGCGGAACGCTTTTTTCAGTTTATCGACGGCATCCAGTTTCTCCCATGCGAAAAATTCGATCTCTTTGCTCACTTCTTTTCCTTTTTCGAAAAGGGTTACTTTTTGCGTATAAGGACGGTTGCCGAAGTGTCCGTACGAAGCGGTCGCTTCGAAGATCGGGTTGCGGAGTCCGAATTCGCGGACGATGGCCGCAGGCCGCAGGTCGAACAAGTCGTTGATTTTCGCGGCGATCTGCCCGTCGGTCATTTTCACTTTCGAAGTTCCGTTCGTGTTGACGTAGACGCTCAGCGGTTGTGCGATTCCGATCGCGTAGGACAGTTGTACGAGCACTTCGTCGGCGATACCGGCCGCTACGAGGTTTTTGGCGATGTGCCGGGCGGCGTAGGCTGCGCTGCGGTCGACCTTCGAACTGTCTTTGCCGGAGAATGCTCCGCCGCCGTGGGCTCCGCGTCCGCCATAGCTGTCGACGATGATTTTGCGGCCGGTCACTCCGGTATCCCCGTGCGGGCCGCCGATCACGAATTTGCCGGTCGGATTCACATGCAGGATGTAGTCGTCGCCGATCAGTTCGGCCAGGCAGTCGCCGGCTCGTTCCAGGCGGGCTTTGGTGCGCGGAATCAGGATGTTTTGGACATCTTCGCGGATTTTGGCGCACATCGCTTGTTCAGCGGCTTTTTCGCCGCCCGCTTCGGCGGCCGTAATGAATTCGTCGTGCTGGGTCGATACTACAATCGTATGCACGCGTTGCGGTTTGTTGTCGTCGCCGTATTCGATCGTAACCTGGCTCTTGGCGTCGGGTCGCAGGTAGGTCATCACCTTGCCTTCGCGGCGGATGGCGGCCAGTTCCTTCAGGATTACGTGCGACAGGATCAGCGTGGCGGGCATCAGCTCCTTGGTCTCCGAGCAGGCGTAACCGAACATGATTCCCTGGTCGCCGGCGCCCTGCTCCTCTTCGGTCTCGCGTACGACGCCCTGGTTGATATCGGGCGACTGTTCGTGGATCGCCGACAGCACGCCGCACGAATTGCCGTCGAAACGGTAATCGGCGTTCGTATAGCCGATCCGGTTGATCACGCGGCGCGCGACGTCTTGTACGTCCACGTACGCTTCCGAACGGACTTCACCGGCCACGACGACCAGCCCCGTGGTGCAGAGCGTTTCGCAGGCTACTTTCGAATTGGAATCGTGACGAAGAAATTCGTCGAGGATTGCATCGGAAATTTGATCCGAAACCTTGTCGGGATGTCCTTCGGACACCGATTCGGAGGTAAATAAAAATCCCATCTTTAAAATTTTTTAATGGTTTAAAATACTTTTAAACAATGGGAAAAACTCAGCTGTTGTAGATGAACACAAATACTATTTTAGCATTTTTTTCCGTGGTTGCAAGCGGCCAAATCTTTCCACAAATTCAGTAACGGCGGCAAAGGTAATAACATTTCGGATATTTGCCAAAAGTTTTCGGCGTATCGCTTTTGCGGAATAGTACGGCGTTGCGTTCGTTTTCGGCGTCCGTCGTCGTCAGAAAGGATAGCCTACGCCGAAATTCAGCGTCGTGTTCTGCATCCGGAAGTTCTGAATCCAGCGCTGTCCGGCCGCTTCGTTCGGGTTGTGCAGTTTGATGCCCCAGTCGATCCGGAATACGAAGAAACTGAAATCGAACCGCGCGCCGAGTCCGGTATTGAATCCCAGTTGTTTGTAGAATCGGTCGATCTTGAACTGCGATTCTTCGCCGTAGCCGCCCTGTCCGAGGAACCAGATGTTGCCGACATCGAAAAAGAGCGCGCCTTGCAAGATTCCCCAGACTGGAAAACGGGCTTCGAGATTCGTTTCGAGTTTGAAGTTCCCCAACTGGGTGGGATAGTCGCTGACCCAGCGCACTTCGTTGCCCGGGCCGAGCGTCCGGGCCAGCCAGCCGCGCATACTGTTGCTGCCGCCGCAGTAGAACAGCCGCTCGAACGGGATGGATGTCGAATTGCCGTAAGCGTATCCCCATCCGCCGTAGAAGCGATATACGAGACTGGTTTTCGGCCCCAATACGAATTTTCGCGCCAGGTTCAGATCGAACCGGAAATACTGGGCGTACCGGATACCGAACAGTTTGTAATACTCTTCCCCCGACGAACGGCCGAACAGGTGGCTCAGTCCGTCGATCAGGTTACCGTTCGTTTCGAAATTGAACCGTAACGCCAGCGAATTGCGTTCGGTGTTGATCTTCTGGTTGTTGAAGATATACGAGCCGGACAGTCCGGCGATCAGCTGCGATTCGTAGCTGTTCCGCAGGTAGGGATTCTGCAATTGTTCGAGGAAAGCCGTGTCGATCTGCCGCAGTTTCACCACGCTGATGTCCGCCGGCCGCAGGACGAAGGTGCTGTTTTTGCCGTTGCCCCACGTATAGCCCCAGACGCCGCTGGCCAGCGTACGATGGTAGTACGGGCGGCGCTGTACGCTGTAGGAGACTTCTACTTTCGTCCGCGGATTGAAGGCTCGGTTGTAGCGGTCGATTCGCAGCGGCGTGATGAAACGGGGAAACGAAAACGAGGTCGATACGCCTAATTCGAACGAGTTGCGCTTCTGTTTGACGCGCATGAATTCGTAGCCTCCGCGCACCTTGATGTCGAACAGTTCGACGCCGCGGAACAGGTTGCGGTTCTGGTAGCCCACCGTGGCGGCGATTCCGAAATAGTCGGCCGACGTGGTTCCTTCGAGTTCCAGCGAGTATCCCTGCCGCAGCGCAGGCGTACAGAAAATAGTGCAGTTCAGGTAGTGTTCGGTGCCGTACGAGGCTTCGCCGATGCCGGTGGAGTCCTGCGACTGCCCGATGTAGGTGATCCGGTTGTCCCGCAGCAGCGTATCGCCTTCCGCTTCCGAAAAGAGGATGCTGGCGCTTTTGTAATAGTCGAGCCGCATGATGTTTTCGTAAGTCCGTTTCACTTCGTCGGCATTATACAGGTAGTTCGGGTAGAGACTGATCGTTCGGCGCAGGATCTCCGCCCGCACTTTCGACCGGGTGTCGTAAACGATTTTCAGGCCTTTGTAGTCGAGCGTGTCGAGCCGGCTTTCGTAAAGAGAATCCGACACGGCTGCCGAGGGGTTGTAATCCGGATAGATATAGATGTTCCGGATGCGGTAAATTCGGTTGTCGTCGAGCGTCGCTTCGCCTTCGGCGGTATATCCGGCCATGTAGCGTTTTACGACCATCGTCAGGTTGACCGTGCGGTTGCCCGCCGTCGAGTCGGCTACATAACTGATGTTGTTGATCGAGAAGTTGTAATATCCCCGGTTTTTCAGGAATGAAGTGATCCGTACCCGTTCGTCGTCCAGCGTATTCGCATCGAAAATGTCGCCCGTATGCAGCAACGTCGAAATCGTGTCGCTGAAAATGATCGATTGCAGCGACCGGTCCCGGAAATCGTATCGGATGCTGCCGATCCGGTACGGTTCGCCTTGCCGGGCGAGGTAGGTGACTTTCGCTTTTTTGCCCGAAGTGTCGACCCGAAATGCCGTCGAAGCGTCCAGGAAGCCTTTGCCGTTCAGGTAAATTTTCATGCCTTCGGCCGAACGGGCCGTCAGTGTCGAGTCGAGCAGCACGGGTTCTTTGCCGATGCGGCGTTTGAAACGGTTCCACCAGTTCGTTTTGTCCGGGTCTGCCGAATTGTAAGCCCACAGATAGAAATTGGTTCCCAGGAAACGTTTGGTCGGATGCTGGCGGATGAATTGTTCCAATTCCGTCCGCGTCGCCCGTTCGTCCCGCGTCAGTTGTTTCTCCCGTTCGATCCGGACGTCGCTTTTGGACAGCAGGTATTGCCCGGACGGAATGTGCCGCGTCGCGCTGCATGCTGCGAGCAAGCAGCCGCAAACGACGACGACCGGCAGCCGCAGCCGCCTTTTTGCCGCCTCTGCAAACGAATCCGACCGGAATATCCTACTCACTCCGCCAACTATTTTACAAATTTGAAACGCACCCGTAGAACGCCGTCCGCGCAGTCGCTCGAGATCAGCCTGACCGGCGGGATCTCCGCCGTGTTCGATACGTGCGCCCCGATGCACGGACAGCTGTCGAAATCGCCGATATGGACAATGCGGACGGTGGTTGCGCCTTCCGGCAGCCGCGACAGGTTGTAACGGGCGGCGGCCTCTGCCGCGGTCAATATTTCGTCCCGCACGTCCGCGTGCGAGGCGATCTGTTCGTTGACCGTCCGTTCGATTCCGGTCAGCTCTTCGGGCGTCAGGTTGCGGTGAAAGCGGAAATCGCATTTCGATTTCTTCTTTTCGATATGGGTCGAAAAGGCCCGGCCGCACCCGAGCGTCCGGGCGATCGCCCCGTTGATCAGGTGCTCGGCCGAGTGCATCGGCTCGAAATAGTCTTTTCCGTTCGGAGTTTGTTCGATCTGATTCATCGTTATTTTAAAACCGATTTTACGAATTTGTCTTCGATGTAAAAAACGCCTTTCCGGGCTTCGAACCGAACCAGGCAGTACTCCGGGTCTTCGACTCCTCCCGGAAAATGTTTGATAAACCACTCTTGCCACATGATCTTTTTGACCGCAGGGTATTCGATCACTTCGGCCGTTCCGGTTAGTGCGACGCTGTCTCCGCGGTCGAAAAAAGAGATGCCGGCGCGCGGGTTCCGGCGCAGATGCGCCGTTTTGTCGGAGCTGGTGCCGGTGGCGAACCAGATCGTAAACGGTTTTTCGGCGCGTATTTTGACGACCGGAACGGGGCGCGGGAAACCCTTTTCGTCCAACGTCGCCACGGTAATCACTTCGCACCGTTGTAACAGCGCGAACGCTTTTTCGTGAATCGTTTCCATATCCGGTCGGTCTTACGGGTTCTTACTGGTTGAAGAACCCCTGTTTTTTCAGCATTTCGAAATATTTCCGCGAAAAAAGACGGTTGTCTTCGCCCTTGTAGCGACGTTCGGTGAAAATACGCGCCAGGTTCGGTAGGTCGTTCGCTTGCAGCAGGCCGGCCGTCTCTTCGGAAGCTTCCTTGTCGGCCCAGATCGCGTCGATCGCTTCGGGCGTGTAATCGTGGTAGCGTTCGCGGTGGATCACCCCTTCCAAGGGCAGGCGGTCGGTCGGCGGCGGCAGTTTGTCGGGGTAGCCCATCGTCACGGTAGTGACCGGGATCACCCCCTCGGGCAGGGCGAGCACCTCGGCGATCCGGTCGGCGTTGTAGGTCGTCGTGCCGAGGTAGCAGATGCCGAGCCCCTCCGACTCCGCTTCGAGACAGACGTTTTGCGAAGCGAGGATCGCGTCGATCGCGCCGTTGACGAACCAGACGAAATTGTCGTACTGCGGGTCGGCCCCCCGCTGGCGGCACCACAGCGAGAACCGGCGCACGTCGACGCAGAACGTCAGCACGATCGGGGCCTGAGTGACCATCGGTTGTCCGAAATGGCACGGCGACAGTTGTTCCCGGATCTGCGGGTCGGTCGTCACGATGATGCTGTATATCTGCATATTGCCTGTGTTGGAAGCCCTCGTGCCGGCTTCCAGAATCCGTTGCAGCAGGGCCTCGTCCACCGGATCCGGCTTGTAGCTGCGCACCGACCGATGCTCGAATATCGTTTTGATCATAGCTTTCTGTCTTTTTAACGGAAACGCGGATTCCGCATGAATTTATACAAATATCCGCTATTTTTTTGAAAGAGGAAAAGCTTTTTGAAAATTTCGCGATATTTGCACGGATAAGCCGGAAACGATATGAAACAAAAATTTTATAAATACCACGGAGCGGGCAATGATTTCGTGCTGATCGATAACCGTTCGGGCGGATTCGACGTTTCCCGCGCGCATGTGGCCGCCCTGTGCTGCCGCCGCACCGGGGTCGGCGCCGACGGGCTGATGCTGCTGGAAAACGATCCCCGGGAGTTGTTCAGGATGCGCTATTTCAATGCCGACGGCGGCGAATCGACCATGTGCGGCAACGGCGGCCGTTGCATCGTGTTGTTCGCCCATCATTTGGGGATCGGCGGATCGCGCAAGCGTTTTTCGGGGATCGACGGCGTGCACGATGCGCAAATCCTGTCGGCGGACGCGACGGCGGGCGAGATCCGGCTCGGCATGATCGACGTTCCGCGCGTGGAGAAATTCCCCGATCATTATTTTCTCGATACCGGTTCGCCGCACCATGTCGAATTCGTGCCGGATGTCCGGCGGGAGGACGTCGCCCGAAAAGGCGCAATGATACGCCGCAGCGATCCGTACGCCGCCGCCGGAGGGACGAACGTCAATTTCGTGGAGATCGTTTCGGACGGTCGTATCCGGGTGCGTACTTATGAGCGGGGCGTTGAGGCCGAGACGCTTGCCTGCGGAACCGGGGCCACGGCTTCGGCGCTGGCGGCTGCCGTGCGATCCGGAAGCGATTGCCGGAATTACCGGGTCGACGTCGAGGGCGGAGTCCTTTTCGTGTCTTTCGAACGGACAGGAGACGAGCGTTTTACGAATGTGACGCTTACCGGCCCGGCGCAAAAGGTGTTCGAAGGCTGCCTGGCGGAAAAATTTTAAACCCGAAGCGGTTGTTTTTTCAAAAAAAATCTCTATCATTGCAATCGTACAAAGGACGTGAATCCTGCGTACGAAGAACTGAAATCCATGTCAAACGTTTAAACCCTTACGTTTTCACGACCCATGAAATCGACCCATGTTTTCCGGAACAAGGCCCATGATTCCGAACCGGAAGATTCGTTAAAGCGAGCGGCCAAGCTCGAACCTATTAAAAAAAGCGGAAAAGAGAAGCGGGCGATTTACAGCCGACTCGACGAGGACGACGACGACGAGTTACTCTCTTTCAAGAAACGCGAATCGGTTCTCGACTATTTCGACGACGGCGAGGAAGAACAGGACGAACGATAAACGATCGTTTATAAATCGAATGAAACGGGAATGGCTGCCGCAGGGCGGCCATTTTTTACAAAATATCGAACAATCATGGAAAAATTCATCGTTGCCGCCGAAACGGCATTGCGCATCAGCGACTCGCAGCAGGGGGATACGACGCTCGTACTGCTGCACGGCTACCTGGAATCTCTCGAAGTGTGGGAGGATTTCACGAAATTGCTGACGCCCTACTACCGTGTGATCGCGATCGACATTCCCGGTCACGGCATCTCGGAGGTGCGGGGCGAGGTGCATAGCATGGAGTTCGTGGCCGATGTGCTGAAAGGGGTGCTCGACAAGCAGGGCGTCGCGCGCTGTTTCGTGGCCGGGCACTCGATGGGGGGATACGTCGCCGAAGCTTTTGCGGCCCGTTATCCCGAAATGTTGCAGGGGCTGATTTTGTTCCACTCGACGCCGAATGCCGATACCGATGCGAAAAAAGAGGACCGACGCCGCGAGATCGAACTGATCCGCAGCGATAAGAAAGAACTGATCGCATCGCTTTTCGCTCCGAAAGGTTTTGCCGAGGCGAACCGCAAGCGGCTTCGCGGGCGGATCGAACAATTGCAGGAGCTGATCTCGTCGACCGACGACGACGGCATTGTGGCGCTGCTGAACGGGATGATCGGCCGCAGCGATATGAACGACATGCTGCACGGTTTGAAAGTGCCGCAACTGTTCATATTCGGCCGGATGGACGAATTTATCCCGGTCGAACGGGCCGAAGCGCTGGTCGCCGCTCATCCGCAGGCCGAAGCGGCGTGGCTCGATCATTCGGGACACATGGGCTTTTTCGAAGAACCCGAGGCCGCCGCGGAAATCATTCGCGGATTTATCGATAGGCACGCGGCTTGCTGAATGTTTCCGGCGCAGCCGCGAGGTACGGGGAATAAAACGGATGCTTTCTATTCGGCTAAATAATCTTTTTGTTTCACATGCCGGTAGTATTGCTGTAGGCGCGCTTTCAGGTCGCGTTCGGCGGCTTCCAACGCGGGGGTGCGGATTCCCGAAATATCGTTTTTTTGCAGGGTGTCGCTGCGTAGGTAGGCCGACAGCGTCCGTTCTCCGTCGAAAAAGAGCACCAGCGAATCGGTAATGCCCTGGTAAGTTCCGCCCGCATAATTCGAAACCATCGGTTCGCGGTCGGTTTCGCGCAACACGTCCCGTCCGAAGGCGAAATAGGGCCGGTCGTAGCCGGTCAGCCCGAGCAGCGTCGGCATCAGATCGATTTGCTGGGCGACCGAACGGTTTACGCCGCGCAGCGATCCGTCCGGCGTGTAGATCAGGCAGACGATTTGCGTGTTGCCGGTCGGGGTCAGCGTTTTCGGGGCGAAGGTTTCCGACGATACGTGGTCGGCTACGAAGACGAAAATCGTATTTTCGTACCACGGTTCCCGGCTCGAAGTCTCCATGAAACGGCGCAGTGCGAGGTCGGTGTACGCCACGCCTTTGTGTACCTTGGTTTTTCCTTCCGGCAGCGTCGCGGCGTATTTTTCCGGAACGACGAACGGGTGGTGCGAACTGAGCGTGAAAGCCGATGCGAAAAACGGCTGAGGCGTTTCGGACAGCACGCGGCTCATGTACTGTAGGAACGGTTCGTCCCAGATGCCCCAGTAGCCGTCGAAATCGTCTGTGCCGCACCGTTTTTCATAATCCTCGCGGCTATAATAATCCTGTACGCCGGCCTGCGCCGCATAGGCGCCGAAACCCATCGAACCGCGTCCCGAACCGTTGAAGAACGACGTTTTGTATCCTTTTTCGGCCAGCAGTGCCGGCAGCGCCTTCATCGGGGCGAGCGCCTGAGGCATCAGTACGAACGGCGTCCGGTAAGAGGGGATCGACGACAGCACCGAGGGCAGCGCCTCGATCGATTTGTGTCCATTGGCGAATGCGTTCTGAAAATAGTATCCTTCGCGCATCAGCGAGTCGAGGAACGGAGTGTACCCGTGCCCGTCCGGATAGAGGTCGGGATTCAGCAGCGCCGAATGTTCGCTGCTGAAACTTTCCAGGATGAAAATGACGATATTGCGGTCGCCGAACGCAAGGGAGTCGCCCGCAGCGGCCTCCGGCCGGTGGATCGGGGTGTAAATGGCCTCGAGCGTCCGGTCGTCGAAGAATTCGGTGTACGCGATCGAGCGGTTGCCGAGCGTCCGCAGCATACAGAACGGGTTGCTGAGGATCAGGTTCGCCTTCGGACTCGACGCGGTATACAGCGTGGCGTTGCTGAGCGTGATCGGGCGCGTTTGTCGGCTGAATCCGCCCCGTATGCCCCCGATGGACAGTCCGACTGCGACCAGCAGCGCCGGCAGATGGATCAGCGCGTAGGCCGTGTTCGACCGGATCCGCGACGGAGCGACCCGGATGCGGCGGTAGGCCCAGACGAGGGCGGCGATCAATCCGGCGGCAAACAGCGCGACGTACCAGTTTTCGGCGAGCGCTTTCAGCAGTACGGTTCCGGTATTGTCGTTGTTGCCGAGGTAGGAGAGTTCGTCCGAGGTGAACCTTTTTTTCGCGTAGTGGTAATAGACGCCGTCCGAGACGTTGACGATCAGCGCGAGGGCGTTGGCGACGGAAAAAAGCCAGAACAACATCGTGCCGTACCACCGCCGTTCGCGCAGCCGCAGCGGTACGAGCGACAGCACGATGAACAGCGAGTTGACGTACAGGATCGACACCGTGTCGAACACCAGGCTGCCGTGTAGCAGTCCGGGCAGTTCGCTTGCCGCGAGCGGCCCGATTTCGGCCCGGTTCTGCAGGAAGAATACGATGCGGCACAACAGCCATGCCGCGTACAGCAGTCCCAGCCTCAGGACGAGCGCCAGCGCCGGGCAGAATCCGTCGAAATGCCTGCCGTTTTTCCGGTTCATTTTTTCGTGCGTTTTCCTTTGATGACGATTTCGGGTTTGCAGTAGACCGTCGAATGGGGCGGAACCGACTCGGTGAGCCATACGTTACCGCCGATCACCGTGTCGTGGCCGATCACCGTGTCGCCGCCGAGGATCGTGCTGCCGGCGTAGATGATCACGTTGTCCTCGATGGTCGGATGGCGCCGGACGCCCGAAAGCTCTTTGTCGACAAACGTGGCGCCCAGCGTGACGCCCTGGTAAATTTTGACGTTCCGCCCGATAACGGTCGTTTCGCCGATGACGATCCCGGTGCCGTGGTCGATGTAGAAGTTCGGCCCGATGGTGGCTCCCGGGTGGATGTCGATTCCGGTCTGGCTGTGCGCGTATTCCGAAATCACGCGCGGCAATACCGGTATTTTCAGTTTGTGCAGAACGTGCGACAGGCGGTACACCATCACGGCGTAGAATCCCGGATAGCACAAGATCACCTCTTCGGTGCAGTAGGCCGCCGGGTCGCAGTTTTTGTAAAGGTTGGCGTCCTGCATCAGCCGGGTGTATATCAGCGGGATTTCGCCGAAAAACCGTTCGGTGAGATGTTCGCAGCAACAGTCCATGTCGGCGCACAGCGGGCTGATGATCTCCAGGAAATCGTGCTGGAGATTCTCCCATTTCAGATCCATTTCCTTCAGCGAGATGTTCCTTTTGTCCCGTACCGGGAACAGCAGGTTGGTCAGCGTGTCGATGAAACGGCGCGTGGCCACCTGAGACGGAACTTCGCGGTAAAACACCTGCGTCATCTTGTGCAGGCGGGACGGGAAATTCTTGATTACGTCGGCCATAGTCTATCTGATTGCCCGATCGTACGGAGCGTCGGCCGGCCGACGGCCGGCTTCGTCCTCCGCGATCAGTTGTTGAATATACAGTTCGATATCTTTTTTCAGTTTTTTATACAGGAAACACTCCTTATACTGTTCGTTGTCGAGCAGTACCTCGCGCACGTTGCGCAACGAGTTGTTGTAATTGCTCAGTTCGTTTTTCAACGACACGCCCTGCTTGGTTCCCGAAGTGATCCGTTCGACGGTCATGTCCCGCAGCCGTTCGCAAACGGTGTGCAGAAGGATCAGCACCACGTTGTCCAGCAGCGTATGGCCCTGCATGAAAAAATAGACATTGTCGGTTTCGACGCCGAACTGCCGGATATGGTGCCCGAAAGCGGCCACTTCGCCGATCCAGGTCGGATGGTTGGCTTCCAACGTTCGGAGACGCTTTTCGACCTGACGGCCGAGCCAGTGCAGCGTTTCGGCGCCGTCGTCGCGCAAATCGAGGTAGTTGAGCCGGACGCTGCTGCGGAAGTCGAGCAACGAAAAGGCCTTTTCGCTTTTGCGGCGGGCGGAGTAGGCGTACCACAGGAACAACGGGTAGATCGTCCGCGAATAAGCGGTCATGAACTTTTCGAAGTTGAAGATCAGCGTATCGTTTTTGGTCGCTTTGACGCACACCTTATGCAGCGACGGGGGGTGGCACAGGAAATTTTCGGTCGCATAGGCGTAGGTGTGGAACAGCCTCGGGGTGTTGTTCACCAGCCGCGACTGGTCGTTGAAGTTTTTGAACAGGTAGTCGAAGTCGCTGTCCATGCACAGGATCGTATCCCGGTCGCGCTCGTCGATCATCGCCAGCAGGACTTTTTTGCCTTTTGCCAGGTCGTCGCGCAACGGGACGCTGATTTCGAACTTCAGCCGCTCGGTTTCGTAGTCGTCGAAGATGCTGCGCCAGAACGCCACGTCGTCGTACCCTTCGACGAACACGCGGATCAGCCGATACGCGCCGTTCGCGTAACGGGAAACCATCGGAACCGTTTTGACCGGTTCCTGGAGTCGTATTGCCTGCCGTTCTTTCCTGCGTTTTTTCATATTCGGGTTCGGTTTGGATAAAGGCCGATGCGTTACCGTTCTTCCGGCAGCGTCACCCGCACCACTTCGATCCCGACGCGCTGCAACAGGTCGAGACCGTCGGTCGAATGGTAGTCGTCGCAGTAGACTACGCGGCGGATACCGCTCTGAATAATCAGTTTCGAACATTCGATGCAGGGCGACGACGTGACGTACAGCGTCGAGCCTTCGCTGCTGTTGTTCGATTTGGCCACCTTGGTGATCGCGTTCGCTTCGGCGTGCAGAACGTAGGGTTTGGTCTTGCCGGCCTCGTCCTCGCAGATGTTCTCGAATCCGGCCGGCGTGCCGTTGTAACCGTCCGAGATGATCATCTTATTCTTGACCAGCAGGGCGCCTACCTGCCGGCGGACGCAGTAGGAGTTTTCGGCCCAGATCCGGGCCATTTTGATGTAACGAATGTCGAGCTGACGTTGTTTTTCTTCCTGGTATCCCATAAAAAGATGTCGTGTATGCCGTTTCAGTTTTTATTCGATGTAAATTTCCAGCAGTTTTCCCTGTCCGGTCAGCGTTACCTCCTCGATGCAGGCAGGTACCAGTAGGGTCTCGCCTTTTTTGACGGTTTCGGAGCCGCCTTCCCAGCCGAGCGTCGCCCGTCCTTCGGTCAACATGTAGACGACGAACGAATCGCGCTCCACGTGGTTGCGTTCGACCGCGCCGTCCAGTCCGATCAGGTTGACGGTGAAGTAAGGCGATCTTTTCAGCGGAACCGCTTCGTTCGTCCGCGGTTCGGCGGTGATACGGTACGGGATGTCGTTGTCGAAACGGATCGCGTCGGCGGCCAGGTCGGTATGCAGTTCGCGCCCTTTACCCGAAGCGTCCGTGCGTCCCCAGTCGTAAATCCGGTAGGTGACGTCCGAAGCCTGCTGGATCTCGGCCAGCAGGATTCCCTTGCCGATGGCGTGGATCGTGCCTGCCGGAATGAAGAATGCGTCTCCGGGACTTACTTTCGGACGAGAAAGAATTTCGGGTAGCGTGCCGCGCTCCACGTGTTCCGCATAGCGTTCGCGCGATACGTCCCCGTCGAATCCCAAGTAAAGCTCGGCTCCCGGATCGCAGTCCAAGACGTACCACATTTCGGATTTGCCGTAACCGCCGTACCGTTTCGCCGCCAGGGCGTCGTCCGGATGCACCTGCACCGAGAGTTTGTCCTGCGCATCGATGTATTTGATCAGCAGCGGAAACTGCAGGCCGAATTTCTCGTAAATTTTGTCGCCTACCAGATCGCCCATATAGACTTCGATCAACTCTTCGAGGTTGTTTCCGGCCAGTATGCCGTTGCCGACGACGGATACGTCGCCGTCGAGGCCGGAAATTTCCCAACTTTCGCCGATCGTACGCTCCCGGGGCAGCCGTTTTCCGAGTTTTTCGGACAGCCGCCGCCCCCCCCAGATACGCTCTTTCGGCCGAGGCCTGAATTTTAACGGATACAGCATTCGCAACGTTTTAGCGAGCCCGGCTGCGGACGGTTCCCCGGAACGGAGAACGCAACGGCAGACAAAGCCCTGAATTTTAACGACAAATTTAACAAATTATGGCAACTTTTCATACCTTTGTTCCCGCTGCCAGTTCGCGGCGGCGGGTCGCAAGTGCGGACTTATGTGGCAATCAGCCCGATACCGTGAGGCGTGCCGGCGATTATTTTCGGATTATTTTAACCTCGCATCCGCCATGTGTTTGTTACGGGTAGAACAGGTCACCAAGCGTTACGCCGCTCATACGGCGCTCGACGACGTGTCTTTGGAAGTTCCGCGGGGGGCGGTTTACGGGTTGCTCGGGCCGAACGGCGCGGGCAAGACGACGTTGATCCGCATCATCAACCGGATCACGGCGCCCGACAGCGGCCGGGTGTTTTTCGACGGACGGCCGCTCGCTCCCGACGACATTTACCGGATCGGCTACCTGCCCGAAGAGCGCGGATTGTATAAAAAAATGCGCGTCGGCGAACAGGCGCTCTATTTCGCGCAGCTCAAAGGTCTTTCGAAGCGGGAAGCGACGGAGCGCCTGAGGGCGTGGTTTGAAAAATTCGGGATCGCCGAGTGGTGGGACCGGAAGGTGGAGGAGCTCAGTAAGGGGATGGCGCAGAAGATCCAGTTCATCATCACGGTATTGCACCGACCGGCCTTGCTGATTTTCGACGAACCGTTCAGCGGCTTCGACCCGATCAACGCCAACCTGCTGAAAAACGAAATCCTCGCGCTGCGCGACAGCGGGGCGACGGTGATTTTTTCGACGCACAACATGTCGTCGGTCGAAGAGATCTGCGACCATATCACGCTGATAGACCGTTCGCGCAACGTCCTGAGCGGCGCTGTCGGCGAAATTCGCCGCCGGTACGGCGAATCCGTTTTCCGGATCGATTTCGCGGGCGACCCGGCGGCGCTGTCGCAGCAGGAGCTGCAGCCTTACTGTTCGGTGCTCGGCATAAAACGCGGGGCGCCGTATCATACGGCCGAAGTGCGGCTCGTCTCGCCGGACGCCGTGCGTCCGCTGATCGGGCTGCTGAACGAACGAACCGAACTGCACGGCTTTTCGGAAGTGATCCCCGGGATGAACGACATTTTTATCCGGGCAGTCAACGGACAACTTGAACAAACCGACCATGAGTAAGATAGGATTGATTATCGGTCGCGAATTCAACCAGCGGGTGCGGAAACGGACGTTTATCCTGACGACCGTGTTGACGCCGCTGTTGATGGTCGTCCTGATGGTGGCGCCGGTACTGCTGAACAAGGTCGGCGGAAGCCGGCAGTTGGAGATCCTGGTGCTCGACCGCAGCGGTTGGATCGCCCCGCAGTTGCAAAGCGGCGCGCTGCTGAAGTTGACGCCTACCGACTTGTCCGAAGACGAGCTCGGCGCACCGGGAAACCGGTACAACTACCTGGTTATCGGTGAGGACGTTCTGTCCGATCCCGGGGATGTCCGTCTCTATACGAAAGAAGCCCTGACGTTCGACGTTGAAAACGATCTGAAGTCGCAGTTGGGCAGGATTATCGAAAAGCGGAAACTCGAAGCGCACGATATCCGGAACCTGTCTCAGATCATGCAGGAGGTCAAAACGGACGTTTCGATGCAGACTTTTCAACGGCACGATACCGGGGAACGACGGGCCAGTTCCGGCGTCCTGTCGATGACCGCTTCCTATCTGTTCGGGTTCCTGATCTACATGTTCGTTTTCATGTACGGCGTGATGGTCATGCACGGCGTGATCGAAGAGAAAAACTCGCGGGTGTTGGAGATCATCGTTTCGTCGGTCAGGCCGTTCGAACTGATGCTCGGCAAAATCCTCGGCATCGCGTCGGTCGCGTTGGTGCAGTTCCTGATCTGGGTTGCGCTGATCCTGGCGCTGGGAACGGCCGCCCTGCACCTGCTGACGCCCGACGCGTTGATCCGGAGCGCGGCCGTACCCGGGGTTGTGCCGCAAATGGACGCCGGTACGCTTGCGGCGATCCGGCAGGTAACCGACGGCGGTTTCCTGCTGAAATTGTTCGGCGGTTTCCTGGTTTATTTCGTCGGCGGCTACCTGCTCTATGCGGCGATTTTCGCGGCGGTCGGCAGCGCCGTCGACAACGCGCAGGACGCCCAGCAGTTGCAGATGCCGGCCACGATTCCGCTGGTTTTCGCGATCGTCGTGATGTTCACCACGATGCAGAACCCGAACGGGACGCTGTCCGTTTGGTGCAGCATCATCCCGTTCACCTCGCCGATCGTGATGATGGCGCGCATTCCGTACGGAGTGCCTGCGTGGCAGTTGGCGCTGTCGGTCGCGTTGCTTTACGGCAGTTTCCTTTCGATGGTGTGGGTGGCCGGCAAAATTTACCGGGTGGGGATTTTCATGTACGGCAAGAAGCCCGGATTCGCAGAGTTGTACAAATGGATAAAATATAAAGGATAATTAAATTGTAGTCCAATGAAAGAGTGTGTATTGGTAACCGGCGGAGCCGGGTATATAGGAACCCATACGGCGGTCGAGCTGATCGCGGCGGGGTACGACGTGGTCGTGGTCGACAACCTTTCGAATTCCGAACGGGCGGCGGTGGACGGCGTGCGTGAAATTACCGGCGCGGAGATCCCGTTCGAGCAGGTCGACTGCGACGATAAGGCTGCGCTCGCCGGGGTGTTCGACAAGTACAAATTCAATTCGGTCATTCATTTCGCGGCGTCGAAGGCCGTCGGCGAATCGGTCGAGAAACCGCTGTTGTATTATCGCAACAACATCCTGTCGCTGGTGAACGTGCTGGAACTGATGCGCGAAAAGGGCGTCCGCAACATCGTTTTCTCATCGTCGTGCACCGTGTACGGGCAACCCGAAGTGCTGCCCGTGACCGAGCAGACCCCGCGTCAACCGGCCACATCGCCTTACGGGAATACCAAGCAGATATGCGAGGATATCCTGCGCGACACGACGGCGGCGTACGGGGAGCTGTACGGCATCGCGCTGCGTTATTTCAACCCGATCGGGGCGCATCCGTCGGCGTTGATCGGGGAGCTTCCGAAAGGGATTCCTGGCAACCTCGTTCCGTTTATTACGCAGACGGCGGCCGGGATTCGGCCGTGCCTGAGTATTTTCGGGGACGATTACGATACGTCGGACGGTTCGGCTGTCCGGGACTATATCGACGTGGTCGACCTGGCCCGCGCGCATGTGGTGGCGGTCGACCGGATGGTCGGCGGCAAGAGCCGGTCGAATTACGAGTTTTTCAACGTGGGCACCGGTCAGGGGCGTTCGGTGATCGAACTGGTCGAAACGTTCGAAAAAGTCACCGGAGTCGAAGTGCCGCACAAGATCGTCGGCCGCCGGGCCGGAGATATCGAAAAGATCTGGGCCGACACCACGTTTGCGAACCGGGAACTGGGGTGGAAAGCCACGCGTCCGATCGAGGAGACGCTCGCTTCGGCCTGGGCCTGGGAAAAGCATTTGCGCGGGATGAAGTAGAGGGACAGGATTTGAAAACGAAAAAACCGCCGCATTCTCATGCGGCGGTTTTTTCGTTCGCTGGAGAAGTCCGGTTCGCTATTTGGTGGCGTCGCAGACTCCGCGCAGGTAGCCGATCGATTCGGCCACGCCGGGCAGCGGGTTTTTGCCGTCCTTTTCGAATTCGAGGCTGACCACTCCGGTATAGCCGATCTTGCGCAGTGTTTTGACGATTGCCGGAATGTCCATGATCCCGCGTCCCATTTCCCAGGTCTGGCCCGCTTTCGACGCTTCGGTCTCGTCCTTGATGTGGATGTCGTAGATGCGGTCTTTGTACTTTTTCAGGTCGTTCACGCAGCTCGCTCCGAAGCGCGCCGTATGTCCCAGGTCGATGCAGATCCCAATGCGCGGGTCGAGGTCTTTGATGTGCGCCATCACGTCGGCGGCGTCCGGGAATGTTTGGGTATCGGGGCCGTGCGTATGGATCGCCATCCGGACATTGTATTCCTTGATCTTTTCGTTGACGTAAGGCAGCAGCTCGTAGGCCGGAACCCCGATGAAAATGTCGGCGCCGTAGCGTTTCACGTATTCGAACGCGCGGTCTGCGTCGGCTTTCGAGTTCATGTAGATCGGGCCGAGGATGTAGCCGTTCACGTCGGCTGCCGCCAGCTTCGCCTTGAAGGCTTCCATCTGTTCGGTAGTGCTGTTCATCGGCAGGTGGAAATCTTTTACGCTCATGTATTTGACTCCCATCTGCTTCATCATCTTCAGGGTTTCGTCGATGTTGAAATTGCGGAACGAAAAGCCGGCGACGCCGATTTTGAAATCTTCCGAACCGTGTTTCGTTACGAATTGGGCCGATGCCGTGCACGTTCCCAGCAGCAGCGCCGCGGCGGAAAATAACGTGATGAAATTGATTTTTTTCATGATTATTTGATTGGTTAAGGTTTTCGGGAATCGGGTTCAGGGGATCGGGACAAACCCTTCGGCCCGGACTTTCCGTTTTCCGTTTTTCGGAAAATCGGGAGCAGCGCTTTCGGAACCGGTACGATCGCCCGCCGTCATCGTTACGGCAGGAGGCGGTGCGGGGATAACCGGAGAGATTTTCATAGCGCGGGTTTTGGGGAATCGTTGCGGATGCGTTAACGTGTTTTGAGCCGGATGTTCCGGAATTCGATCTTCATCGGGGGGCCTACGTGCACCTGCATACCGATCAGTCCTTTGCGGGTGCGTTCGTGCGGATCGTCGTCCACGACAATGCTCATCACCTTTCCGTTGATCAGATGGATCAGCGTGTTGCCTTTGGCGATCACGTGGCACGCGTTCCAGCCGTCGCGGTCGATTTCGGCGAAAAGGGCGTCTTTGTCTCCGGTCGAGCCGATTACGTGCGGTTTTTTTCCGGGTTCGGCCTGCGTCGCCTGTCCGCGCAGCGCCAGAAAGGTGCGGCCGCGTTCCTCGTAATTCTGTCCCGTCCACTGGCCGGGGCCGTCGATATCCAGTTGGTATCCTTTCAGCGCGTGTGCGACGCCGGGCACTTTCACGCTGCGGTAGTTGATTCCGCTGTTGCCCTCCGGGGAGACCCGGTATTCCATTTTCAGTTCGAAATCCGCTGGCGTCCCGCCCTTCCAAACGATGAACGAATTGCGCTCCAACAGCGTTTCCGGCGTCACTTCGCCGACCATGCGGTCTCCTTCGACGCGCCAGTAAACCGGGTCGTATTCCCAGCCGTCCAGCGTTTTGCCGTCAAAAATGGCCATGAACCCGGTTTCCGGTACATTTTCGTCCGGGAACGGGGATTGTGCGCCGAGCGGTTCCGGCATCCAGCAGAAAGCGGCTATACAGGCCGCAAAAACCGTTTTGTTCGCCGCGTGGCGAAGCGAGAGCGAAATCGTCGTCATTTTGGATCGGTTTGGGTGCGCGGGTCTCAGGTGTGCCCGTGCACGGGTTAGCTTACACGGAAATATCCGTGCCGTTAAATATCGTCGGAATTGAATTTATATCCGAGTCGTTTACCGGTCTGCATTTTCGAGTTCTCGATCTTGGTGTTGAGCTGGTCTACCGTGACCACTTTCACCGCGTCGTACGGCGGAACCAGCAGGTCGAAGTCGACCGTATAGTCGATCGCGTTCTCGATGATGTTCAGCAGCGCCGCCCGGTCGATCCGCTGCGTGCCGAAACTGTTGTGCCGCATGCTGATCTGGCGTTTCCCCTCGACGAAATACTGCATCTCGCGGTTGATGAAGATCCGTCCGATCAGGTATCCTTCGTCGGCGCTCCGGTTGTACCGGAACGAATCGGACAGGAAGTTGTAGATGTTGATCATCCCGCAGTAGGAGTTTTCGCGGGCCTGTTGCACGTAAGAGTTCTGCCAGATGATGTGCTCGCGGTTGAATTCGAAGACGTTGCTGTGCATGCTGAAGATCAGGATGTCGTCCGCGATTTGCAACTGCGCTTCGAATTTTCCGCGGTCGCGGTATTCGATCCGCGCCTCTTTGCCCGCCTCTTCGAGCGTATCGTCGATTTCCGACGACATTTCGTGCAGGACTTCTTTCAGGTTGCCGAACACGGAGAACGTGTTGTCGAACACTTGCTGGTTCAGCGAGGCTTTGTTACTCAGTTTTTCGATGATGCCGTTTCGTATACTGCCAGGGTCACCGTCCATAATTTTGCTAAGGTTATCGTTAAGGTTTGGTATTTTGGGTTTCGTCGTATTTACATGAGTCGGATCTGCTGGCCTTCGGTCACCTGCGAATCGCGGCTGCGGCGGTTGATGTTGCACAGACTCTTCAGTCGGATGCCGTACATTTGCGAAATGCTGTGCAGCGTTTCTCCGTCGCGGGCTACGTGGATCATCTTGCCGTTCGAACTGCGTTTGGCTTTCGGCCGGATGTAGATCATATCGCCGGTTTTGACGTTCGAATGGATGTCCAGGTCGTTGTATTTGATCAGCTTCTTGGGCGATACCCGGAATTCCGACGCTACGCTTTCCAGCTTGTCGCCGTCGCGCACGACGATGAACAGGCTGCCGTTGTTGCGGTACACGGTATGGCCGCCGTTGCGTCCCTGGATGGATACCGAATAATTGTCCACGTCTACCATATCTGCGGGCGACGCCGACGGAATCGGTTCTGCGACGGGCTCTTCGACGGGGGCGGCGTTCTCCGCGATGCGGACGTCTTGTCCTTCGTCGAGCAGGAAGAGCTGGTAGTCTTCGATGATCTTGATCAGTTGCTGGGCGTATTGCGGGTTGGTGGCGTAACCGGCCTTCTGCAATCCGTGGGCCCAGCCTTTATAATCCGTGGGGTCGAGTTTGAACAGGTCCTGATACCGGGCCGATTTGTCCAAGAACTCGGAATGATCCCTGTACGATTCCTCGACCGAAGGGTATTTGCGGAAACATTCGTCCGGGGCGTCGTCGGTATGCGAGATGGTCTGCCCCGTCCAGTTGCTTTTGCACTTGATGCCGAAATGGTTGTTGGCCTCGCGGGCCAGACGGCTGTTGCCGTTGTCCGATTCGAACAGCGCCTGGGCCAGTTTGATGCTCGCCGGGATGCCGTAAATATCCATCTGTTCGACCGCCAGCGGTTTATACTTCAGGATATAGGCCTCGCGGGTCAGTTTTTGTTGTCCTTCGGCTGACGCGGTCGTGACGGCGAGCAACGCGAAAGTCAGAACGATTTGTCTGAGATTCTTCATATCGGGGTTCGGTAAATGCTTCCGACAAAAATAATATTTTCTTGGAATTTGCGCAAAAATCTTTAGCTTTGTATGTAACTTTAACGGAAAACCTATGTTTACGACAAAAAGCAATCAGATATTTTCACAAGCCATTGCCGATTATCATCGTTTTGACAAGGTGGATATGCCGATCGACAATCCCTATAAAAACGGGTCGATCGAATATTTGTTGTATTTGAAAAACTGGATCGACACGGTTCAGTGGCACCTGGAGGACATCATCCGCGATCCGCACATCGATCCGGAAATCGCGCTGAAAATCAAGCGCCGCATCGACCGTTCGAACCAGGAGCGCACCGACATGGTGGAATACATCGACAGTTATTTTCTCGATCTGTATAAGGACGTTCCCGTAGCGGAAAATGCGACGGTCAATACCGAGAGTCCGGCCTGGGCGATCGACCGCTTGTCGATTCTCGCGCTGAAAATTTATCACATGGCGCAGGAGGTGGCTCGTAAAGATGTATCACTGCAACATGTCGAAGAGTGCGGCCGAAAACTGGCCGTACTGCGGCAGCAGCAGGACGACCTGTCCGCGGCGATCGACCAGTTGCTCGAAGATATCGCCGCGGGGCGTAAGTACATGAAGGTTTACAAACAGATGAAAATGTATAACGATCCGGAGTTGAATCCGGTTCTGTACGCGTCGAAATAACATGGCGGTAATTTCTCGGTCGACTTCCGTGCGTTTGCTGGTGATCCGTTTGTCGGCGATGGGCGATGTGGCGATGGTCGCTCCGGTACTGGTAGCCCTGCGCAGAAACTATCCGAATCTGCGCATTACCGTTTTGACTCCGAAATTTTTGCAGCCGTTTTTCCGGGAAGTCGGAAACATCGAGTTTTTCGCGCCCGATCTGAAAGGGCGGCACAAGGGAGTGGCCGGCCTGTTGCGACTGGGGCGCGATTTGGGCCGTTTCGATATGGTTGCCGATTTGCACGACGTGTTGCGCAGCAAGGGGTTGTGCCGTCTGATGAAACTGCGGGGCACCCGGATCGAACGTATCGATAAAGGGCGGGCCGAAAAAAAAATGCTGACGGCTCCGGAAAACAAGCAGCGGGTGCAATTGAAGACGACCGTCGAACGTTACCGCGAAGTATTCGTCCGGCTCGGGTTCGATTTGCCCGAGATCCCTCTTCCGAGCCGCATTCGTTACCCGATGTCGGAAGCGGTGGCCCGGTTGGCCGGCGCGCATGACGGCACATGGATCGGAGTTTCGCCTTTCGCACAGCACGAAGGGAAAATTTATCCGCTCGACAAGATGCGCGAGGTGATGCTGCGGCTGGCCCGTATTCCCGGCGCACGTATTTTCGTTTTCGGGGGCGGGGATGCCGAAAAAGCGTATGCCGAAGAGGTGGCTGCGCTGCGGGACAATATCGTATCGGTGATCGGGCGCATCCGTCTCGGTCAGGAAATGGAGTTGATTTCGAACCTGGATCTGATGGTGAGCATGGACTCTTCGGGGCTGCACATGTCGTCGTTGGTCGGACTGCCGGTGGTGTCCGTCTGGGGGGCGACCCATCCGTTCGCGGGATTTTACGGTTTCGGCCAGGACCCGGCGCTGGCCGTTCAAGTCGATATGCCGTGCCGGCCCTGTTCGGTGTACGGCAACAAACCCTGCCTGTTCGGAGATTACCGGTGTATGCGTCAGATTACGCCCGGGATGATCGTAAGCCGGGTATGCGGTCGGTTGGGCGTGGAAATACCTTCCGGGAATGCGGATTAGAAAAACTTTTAAAGCAACGGTTTGGGCGGCGGCCGCGATTTGTGTCGCGGCAGTCCTATTTTTGGGCGTATCGTGGATTGCCGAGTACCGGCCCGACGTCCGGGAAACGGTGATCTACGACACGGCGGAACCCGTTTTTCTGCCCGATACGCTGACCGTCCTCAGTTGGAATGTCGGGTATGCGGGCCTGGGCGACGACATGGATTTTTTCTACGACGGCGGAAAGCGGGTCAGGGACAGCCGGCGGCGAACGTTGGAGAACCTGCGGAATATCGTCGCCGAGCTCCGGAAAGCGGACGCCGATATCATGCTGTTACAGGAGGTGGACTGCGATTCGCACCGTAGTTACGGAATCCGGGAGGTGGATTCGCTGCGCGCAGCTTTTCCGGGATACGTGCTGTCGTTCGCTTATAATTACCGGGCGTGGTGGGTGCCTATTCCGCTCCGAAGTCCGATGGGACGCGTCGGGAGCGGGCTCGTGACGCTTTCGCGGGTTGTTCCGCTACAAGCTCAACGGGTGCAGTATCCGTCGGCCTTTCCGTTTCCGGTGCGGTTGTTCAATCTGAAACGCTGCTTGCTGGCCTTGCAGTTCCGGACGGCGGGCGGCGATACGGTGCTGATCGGCAATACGCATAATACGGCTTACGATGCCGGTGGGATGCGCGATGCCGAAATGCGTTTTCTCGGCGGGATGTTGCGACGGGATGCCGCGCGCGGAGTCGTTTCGGTGGTCGGCGGCGACTGGAATCAGTATCCGCCCGGATATACGCCTTCTCCGGAGGAACTTTCCAACGAATTTTTCGTGCCTCAGGCGGTCGATTCGCAGGTTTTCGGGCCGGGATTCCGGTTCGCGTACGACGATTCCGCGCCTTCGCTGCGTTACCTGGACGCTCCGTGGACGCCGGTTCCGGAAGACGGGGAACCTCGGCAGCGGCCGCAGACGACGCTGACCGATTTCTTTCTGGTCTCTCCGGGCGTCCGTGTCCTGTCGGTGCGTACGCTGCCGCTCGGTTTCCGGTCGAGCGATCACAATCCGGTCGTGATGAGGGTTGTGTTCGAAAATACCGCCGGCGCGGGCTCGCAATAATTTGTGTGAAATAATTCACAGTTCGTTGCCTGAATCCGTAAAAAAAAACTACCTTTGGGTTCTGGAAATAAAAAGTTTGTTGCCGTTATGAATATACCAGTCAATTTGAAGTATTCGAAAGACCATGAGTGGATACGGGTCGAGGGGGCCGAGGCCTATGTCGGGATTACCGATTTCGCACAGAATCAATTAGGAGATATCGTTTTTGTCGATGTCACGACGGTCGGCGAGACGCTGCCCCAGAACGAGGTGTTCGGTACGATCGAAGCGGTGAAAACCGTTTCCGACGCGTTCCTGCCGGTCGGCGGAGAGATCCTCGAATTCAACGAAGCGTTGAACGACGCTCCCGACCGGGTCAACAAGGACCCTTACGGGGAGGGCTGGATCGTGAAGATCCGGATGACGGACCCCGCCGAGCTGAACGTGCTGCTCGGCGCGGACGATTACGGCAAGCTGATCGGCTGAGACGCCGGTTGCGCGGATGCGAATGGATAAGGACTTTTTTAAAAAATAAATTTGAAGTATGAGCAAAGTAACAGTAGTGGGTGCGGGCAACGTGGGTGCGACCTGTGCCAATGTAATTGCTACAAGGGAAATTGCCGACGAGCTGGTTCTCTTGGACATTAAAGAAGGAGTTTCGGAAGGCAAGATGTTGGATATTTTCCAGACGGCCACGCTGATGGATTTCGACACCAAACTGACCGGCGTTACGAACGATTACGCCGCTACGGCGAATTCGGACGTGGTTGTCGTTACGTCGGGGATGCCGCGCAAGCCGGGCATGACCCGCGAGGAGCTGATCGGCGTGAACGCCGGCATCGTCGCTTCGGTAGTGGGCAATATCCTGAAATATTCTCCGAAAGCGATCATCGTGATGATCAGCAACCCGATGGATACGATGACCTACTTGGCGCTGAAAAAGACGGGTCTGCCGAAGAACCAGTTGTTCGGTATGGGCGGCGCGCTGGATTCGGCCCGTTTCAAATGCTATCTGAGCAAGGCGCTGAACGCTAATTCGAACGAAATCGAAGGTATGGTGATCGGCGGTCACGGCGACACCACGATGATTCCGCTTTATTCGAAAGCGAGCTACAAAGGTATGCCGGTAACCGAACTGCTGAGCAAGGAAGAGGTCGAAAAAGTGGTAGCCGACACGATGGTGGGCGGCGCTACGCTGACCAAACTGCTGGGTACTTCCGCATGGTACGCACCGGGCGCTGCGGGAGCCTATGTGGTCGAGTCGATCATCCGCGACCAGAAAAAAGTCGTTCCGTGCTGCGCTTACCTCGAAGGCGAATACGGCCAGCAGGATATCTGCATCGGCGTACCCGTCGTACTGGGTAAAAACGGCGTCGAGAAAGTGCTCGAACTGAACCTGAATGCCGATGAAAAAGCCTTGTTCGAAAAGAGCGCCGAGGCTGTCCGCAAGACGAATGCGATCCTGAAAGAGATAAAAGCTTTGTAAATATCTTCCGGTTTCGACAGATAAGGCCGGCAGGAAGCCGGCCTTTATTTTTTTAAAAAAAAGTATCCGTTGTCTGGAAAAAGCATTTACGGAATACCGCTCCGGATACGCCTAAAACTTAATGAACGATGAAACGAATGATCCTGTGGTTGCAGGCGGTTCTGTTTTGTGCGCTGACCCTGCAGTGTTCCGATGATAAAAACGGAGAATCGTATACCTTTCGGCTGTCGATTAGCGATTGGCCGATAACGCCCGGTTCGCTTTCCCAGCGGGTGGACATTGAGGCTCCCGACAGATGGTCGGCTGCGGTTGCGTATGCCGAAGCGGAGAGCGAACCTTGGTTGACCGTAGAGCCCGCGTCCGGGCGGGCCGGACGCAGTTCGTTCACCCTGAAAGCGAAAACCAACCCGTCGCTCGGCGTCCGTAACGCTACGGTGACGGTAACCTGCGGCGGCGAGTCGCGGACGATTGCCGTAAGTCAGCCTGCCGGGGAAGGGGTCGAGGTAACCCCGACGGAGCACGAGCTGGAGTACCGCGATACGGTGATCCGGGTGACGGTGTCCCATAACGTTTCCTTCCGGTTAGACATTGTCTACCTTTCCGGCGGACAGACGAAATGGATTACGCAGGTTCCTTCGGGCAAGTCCGATGTGGAAAAGTCCGAAGTGAAGTTCAACGTGGCGGCCAATACGAACGGGACTCAAACCAGTACGCCGGAACGCAAAGCCATTATCCGGATTACCGACGTTTCCGGAAAAGCGACGGACGTGCCAGTGCTTCAACGCGGGTACGACGACGGGACGCGTTCGTTGAAAGTTATGACGTTTAATATTCAGACGACCAACACCCGCCCCTGGGACGAGAGGCGGGAAGGCGTCGTGAAAATGCTGCGGGAAGAGAATCCCGATATGTTCGGCTTGCAGGAGGCGCGGATCGACGTGCTGAATACGCTCGACGAGCGGCTGGGCAACTATGCGCGGGTCGGGATCGACCGGGACGGAAGTCCGCAGAGCAGCGAATACATGTCCGTTTTCTACCGGAAAGATCGTTTCGTATTGGTCGCCAGCGGGAATTTCTGGCTCAGCGAGACGCCCGACCAGATGTCGATCGGATGGGATGCGGCTTACAGGCGGATTGCCACCTGGGTGAAGCTCCGCGAGCGGGATTCCGGCAAAGAAATTCTCTATCTGAATACGCATTTCGATCACAAGTCGGCGACCGCGCGGCGCAATTCGGCGGAACTGATCGTCGCCCGGCTGAAAAAATACGGCGCCGACGATCTGGCGACATTCGTTACCGGAGATCTGAATGTGGCCTATACCAATGCTGCGATGGCCCCGCTGACCGGCTACCTGACCGGGGCCCGCGAGTCGTTCAGCCCGATGGATCAGACCCCGACTTTCCATAACAACGGTTCTTCGGCTGCGTTTATCGACCATATTCTGTACCGCAACATCGACGCCCCGCAGAGTTACCGGGTGCTGACCGACTGTTACGGCGTGCAGAAAGACGGCAAGGATTATTATCTGTCGGATCATTATCCGGTCACGGCCGTTTTTTCCTACATGAAGCCGTAAACGGCGGTTGCACAAACCGGTTTCCCTTATCGGGGGACAGATGCCCTTCCGGGTATTTGCCCCCGTTTTTCGCATACCCTGACGCGCTTTCTTATTGCGTTATAAAATAATACGATAGAAAATAGAAGAAGCAGAGTGCGGTACGAAACGGACGATTCCTGAAAAAGCCGGACTGTTTCGGCTGTGAACGCATTCCGGAATGGATGCCGCGCGCCGAAGTACCGGCGGAGGGTTTCTGTTCGGTAATATGCCGGGACGGCCCGGAGAGATCGTCTCTTTTTGATAAAAAAGATTACTTTTGCATTAAAATGCGTGTGAAATGGCCGAACCAGAAGAAATCGCCAGAGAAGAGTCTGTTGCTGCCGAACCTGCCGCCGCATCGCCGAGACAGCCGGAGCCGTCGACGCGTCCCGTGTCGCGTCCGTCCCGGTTCGAGCGCTATGTGAGGCGGGTGATCTCCGGGAGCATTCTGGCCGATGCGGAGGTGCAGAAGCACTACCCGTACGTGTTGTTTATGGCCGTACTGATGTTTCTGTATATCGCCAACGGGTTTCATACGCAGAAGCTGCACCGGCAGCACGAAAGGCTGACCGCGCGGGTCAAGGAACTGCGTGCGCAGTCGCTGACCATTTCGTCGCAGCGGATGATCGCCACGCGGCAGAGCGAGATCATCCGCGAACTGGAGGAGCGGGGCATTCCGCTCGATGAGTTGGTGAGCCCGCCGAAGATCATCGACAAGTAGCGCCGTATGGAGGAACGCAAACCGGATATCAAAAAAGGAATATTGCATCGCGTGCAGGTGCTCTATGTGTTGTTTTTCATCATCGGCCTGATGATCGTGGGCAAGATCCTGTATCTGCAGTACGGACCCAAAAGCGGGCGGTTGCGCAGCGAAGGGACGACTATCACTTACGAGCGGGTGGCGATGGAAGCCGACCGGGGCGATATCCTCGCCTGCGACGGCCGTATTCTGGCCACT
This sequence comes from Alistipes sp. cv1, assembly GCF_900240235.1. Taxonomy (NCBI): domain Bacteria; kingdom Pseudomonadati; phylum Bacteroidota; class Bacteroidia; order Bacteroidales; family Rikenellaceae; genus Alistipes; species Alistipes sp. cv1. The sequence goes on along the minus strand of NZ_OEPW01000002.1, from coordinate 170,026 downwards.
TCGGTGCCGGAGTACGAAGTGCGGATGGACTTCGCCGCCAACGGACTGGTCGATTCGATTTTCCTGCGCGACGTCGATTCGCTGGCTTATTGCCTGTCCGATTTTTTCGGCGACAAAAGCAAGAGCGCTTATAAGCTGAAATTGATCAATGCGTTCCGGGAGCGGAGGAAAAACCGTTACGTGCTGCTGTCCCCGCGACGCGTCAATCATTTGGAAATAAAAGAGATCGCCCGTTTCCCGATATTCCGGCTGGGGCAGAACCGGGGCGGTTTCATCGCTAAGCAGACCAGCCGTCGGCTGCTGCCTCACGGCGATATGGCCAAGCGCACGATCGGCATGGTGAACCAGACCGGGACGAAAGTCGGTATCGAGGGCGCTTTCGATAGCGTGCTGCACGGTATCGACGGAAACGTGCTGATGCAGCGTATTTCGGGAACGTTCCGGGTTCCGGTTCCCGACGAGATGAACGTCGATCCGGTGGACGGTATCGACGTGGTGACGACGCTCGACGTCGATATCCAGGACGTGGCCGAGAAAGCGCTGCGAGAGCAGCTCGAAACGATGCAGGCCGATTGGGGGACGGCGATCCTGATGGAGGTTTCCACCGGCGAAATCCGTGCGATCACGAACCTGACCCGCAAGGGCGAGGGAAACATCGTCGAAGATTACAACTACGCGATCGGGATGAACATGGAGCCCGGTTCCACGCAAAAGCTGGCATCGTTGATTACGCTGCTCGACGATGCCGGGGCCAGTCTCGACGAAAAATACGATACCGGCAACGGTACGGCCATCATCGGTCGCACGAAAGTGACCGATACGCACGGTTACGGCTTGCTGACGTTGAAAGGCGTTTTCGAAAAGTCGTCGAACGTCGGTTTTGCCAAAGCGGTGAATAAGTATTACAAGGACGATCCGAAACGCTTCGTCGAACACCTCTATAAAATGGGTTTGAACGAGCCGCTCCACCTGCAAATCGCCGGCGGCCAGAATCCTGTGATCCGCAAGCCCGGAGACCGCTGGTGGGACGGGACGACGCTGACGAACATGGCTTACGGGTACGCGCTGCTGCTTACCCCGATGAAAACGCTGACGTTCTACAATGCGGTGGCCAACGACGGGCGGATGGTGAGCCCGCTGTTCGTCAAAGAGTTGAGGCAGTACGGGCAGACGTTGCGGACCTACCGGGCGCGAACGATGGTCTCTTCGATCGCCTCGGACGAGACGCTGAAAGAGGTTCGCGCGGCGATGCGCGGCGTCGTGGAAGAGGGAACGGGACGCATCCTGAAAAGCCGTTATTATAAGGTGGGCGGCAAAACCGGTACGGCGCAGATTCCGGTGAACGGGCGCTATACCGACCGCAACGGCGGACGGCACTACCTGGCGACGATGGTGGGCTATTTTCCCGAAGACGATCCGAAGTACAGTTGCCTGGTCGCGCTCAAGACTTACAATGCTCCGGGACACCGGAGATTTTATTACGGGGCTTCGCTGGCCGGGCCCGTATTTCGGGCGATTGCCGACCGGGTGTACGCCAAAAATACCGCTTGGCAGGATCCGTTGTCGCAGCGAAAGGAAAAAACGGATGAAAAGCCCCGGCTCAAGGCCGGTTGCGCCGACGAAATGCGTGAAGTCGCTTATCGTTTCGACGTCCGTTACGAAGGACGGCGCGGACGGACCGACTGGCGGGGAGTGGAAGCCGTCGATTCGGCCGGGATTGCGTATACAAGCTACGAGGGATGGTCGGACGAAGTGCCTTCGGTGGTCGGGATGGGCCTGAAGGAGGCCGTTTATCTGCTGGAACGCCGTGGAATGGTCGTCGCGTTTTCGGGGGTCGGCGGCGTCGAGTCCCAGTCCGTCCCGGCCGGAACGAAAGTGCGCCGAGGAATGCTGATTCGGCTGGAACTCGGCTGTACGCCGTTGGAACCGGGGATTTACCTGAAGGAGAAAAAGGCGGACAGCTCGGCAGATTCCGTGGCTTCTTCGGGCCGCGGCGATTGAAAATCGAGCAAGAAGAAATAGCCGATTCGTATAATTCCGGGAAAAAAGATATCTTTGTAACGCAGCGTAAGTTTTATGGGAAGACTGTTTCGATACTTTTTACTGGCAATGGCCCTTTCGGTGATCGTTCCGCGCATTTTCGGCGACGGTCCGGCCGCGGAATGCGCGCCGGCGCTCGAAACGGTTTGCGACCAGATCACCGAAGCCGCTCCGCCGGGAGAGTTGCACCGGTTCGTCTTCGCATCGTTGCAGAGCGATTTGGCGCCGGGGTCTTCCGGTTTCTGTTCTTTCGTAACTAAAACGCCCGTGTCGCGGGTGTCGTCCCTGTTCCGTTTTTGTGCGAATGCGGTGTCTGAGAACCGCGTCGTGAGCAGCGGACCGCTGACGCGGCTGCGATTCCAGCAGCGGTGTTTCGACGGCTGGCTTGCGGCATTGCAGCACACGGGGTATTACGTCTTTTTTCTCAGAAAAATCATTGTTTAGCCGATTCCGATCGAACGTTCGGTGCAGGCGTCCGGCATAGTCGGTTGCGTCGGCCGTACGACGGTTTTCCGGAACGGTTTCCGGTGTTGTTTCCCCCGGCGGAGGGAGCATTCCGCCGCGTATTTTATCAATCACCGAATAAAACAATGAATCATGAACAACGATTTTAAAGTAATCGACGACACGCTGTACAGCGGCGTCGCCGCAGAAGATATCATTCAACGCAGAAAAAGTCCCGTAATCGCCTTGATCGTCGCTCTGGCCGGCAGCGCGCTGGCCGTCTGGAGCCTGACTTCCGATACGATGGTCGATCGCGGCAACCTCTCTTCGATGCTGATGCTCGTCGGGGGGCTGATTGCCATCGTCGGGTTCATCAAGGCCGGGGTGACGTTCAGCTCCGCGGCGCCGGTCTATAAACCGACCGGGGAACGGATTCGCCGGTACGAAATCTATTATCAGGCTGCCGATAAGCCGGCCCTGTGCGCTGCCGTATCGTCGGGCGATATGGAGCGCCTGGTGAATATTCCACGCAACGACAAATCGAGCAGCCTGTTGCTGACGCTGTATGCGACCGAGAGCGGTTCGTTCTCGATGGGGCAGGTGTCGCAGTACGTTCCCCACGCTTTCGAGCCGGTTACCGACGTCGTGCGGTTTTCCGCCGAGCAGGGCAAACTGGCGGTCGGACTGGTCTGACCGCCGTGTAGTCACGGATGCCGGTCCGCCCCGAAAGGCGGGCCGGCTTTTTCTTTTCGGGAGCGTCCGGCGGAAGCTCGGGGCGGAATGTGAAAAAAATGCTAAAAAACGATCGTTTTTTACGGGAAATGAATAAAAATAGTAATTTTGTCCGTTGCTGAATTGTGAGAAACGCCCCATGTTGTTATTCGGGAAATACATTTTGATTGTAATCGTCGCCGTGCTGATGTTGTGCGTGCTGAGTTACATTTCGGTGCCGGTCTATGATTTTCAGTCCGGCCGTTCGTTCTGCGGGGATTCCGTTTACAATCCGTATGCAGGGGCCGATTCGTCCTGTTGGCGGAAAGCCAATTTCCATGCCCATCAAAAAGAGAAACCCCAGTGCGATTATACGGTCGAACAGATGCTCGAAGCCTATCGCAGCAACGGGTACGATATCATGAGCATCTCGGATCATCAGTGCCTGAATACCGAGCATGCCGACCGCCCCGGATTTATCCCGACTTACGAACACGGTTACGGGATCAACGGTTACCATCAGTTGGTGATGGGGGCCGAACGGGTCACGTGGCGCGATTTTCCGCTGATGCTGACCCAGTCGCAGATGCAGTACATGTTGCACTGGCTGCGCCCGCAGGCCGAGGCGCTGGTGCTGAACCACCCGGGCAAGACGCGGATCATCGACCTGGCGGTGTACGGCTGGCTACGCGGGTACGATCTATTGGAAATCAATCCGGAACGGGGACGCGAGCGTTCCGAGCAGTACTGGGATACGGCGCTTTCGGCCGGGATCTATTCGACCCTGATCGGCGACGACGACGCGCACAATATCCGCAACCGGTCGTCGTGGTTCCAGCGCTGCTTCACAATGGTCAATACGCCGTCGCTACGCCCCGGGGATATTATGAAGTCTTTGAAAAAAGGGGCCGCTTATGCGGTATACGTTCCGCACGACGTTAATAACCGTCCCGATCCGCACGGAGACCTGCCCCGGATGGAGCGCATTTCGATGCAGGGCGATACGATTCGCATCCGGGTCGACCGGCCCGCTTCGGCGATCCGGTTTATCGGACAAAACGGAACGCTGCTTGCAGAGGGAAGCGGGGCCGAGGCCGTTTATGCTTTTCGGAAGAACGATGCCTACGCGCGTGCCGAAGCGCATTTCGACGACGGAACGATCCTGTTTTTCAATCCTTTCGTGCGGACTGCCGACGGTAATCGTCCCGTCAACGTATTCGTTCCGGTGGTGAATTACCCGCTCACGGTGTTGTGCCACCTGCTTTGGTTCGCCTTGTTGGCCGGGCTGACCGCTCTGATGCTGTACCTGTCGGGCGTGCGCCGCGGAAGCTTGTATTACCGGTGGAATCCGTCGGTCGCGCCGGAACGAACGAAACCGGACCGACGGGAGACGACCGCCGGTTCGTAACGACCGGGACTGTCGTAAAAAATGAATATGTCGGGTCCGAATGCCGGGCCCGTTTTGGGAATATGACACATCTGGATCCGATCATCTCAGACCTTGCGTTGATCCTCGCCGTCGCGGGGGTTACGACGCTGCTGTTCAAATGGCTGAAACAGCCGGTCGTGTTGGGTTACATCGTCGCCGGGTTCCTGTGTAGCGGAAATTTCCTGTTACAGGGGGTTTCGAACATGGGGAACGTGGACATCTGGGCCGAGATCGGTATCATTTTCCTGTTGTTCTCGCTCGGCCTCGAATTCAGCTTCAAAAAATTGATGAACGTCGGCGGCCCCGCGCTGATGACGGCATTGGTCGTGATCGTCGGGATGATGTGCTCCGGCTTTATGGCGGGACGGGCCCTCGGCTGGACTTCGACGGACAGTATTTTCCTCGGCGGGATGCTGTCGATGTCGTCTACGACGATCATTATCAAGGCATTCGACGATCTGGGGCTCCGCAGCCAGAAGTTCACGTCGCTGGTGTTCGGGGTGCTGGTGGTCGAAGACCTGTTCGCCGTAGTGTTGATGGTGATGCTGTCGACGCTTTTCGTGCAGCGGGCGGTCGAACACGTCGTGATCGCCGAACAGCTTTTCAAACTGATCTTTTTCTTGATTCTGTGGTTCGTCGTGGGGATCTATCTGATTCCTACGTTCCTGAAAAAAATACGGAAATTCCTGAATCAGGAAACGCTGCTGGTGATCTCGCTGGGCCTTTGCCTGATTATGGTCGTGCTGGCGACTTACGCCGGATTTTCGTCTGCGCTCGGGGCGTTCATCATGGGGTCGATCCTAGCCGGGACGGTACAGGCCGAGAGCATCGAGAAGGTCATCGCTCCGGTCAAGGACCTGTTCGGGGCGGTCTTCTTCGTGTCGGTCGGGATGCTGGTCGAGCCGGCGATGCTGGTGCAATACATCGTGCCGATCGTTTTTTTGACGGTGGTCGTGATCGTCGGACAGATATTCTACGGGACGCTCGGTTTCCTCGTGTCGGGGCAGAATCTGAAAATCGCGTTGCAGTCGTCGTTCTCGCTGGCGCAGATCGGAGAGTTCGCCTTTATCATCGCGTCGCTCGGACTGTCGATGGGGGTTACCAGTTCGTTCCTTTATCCGGTCGCGGTGGCCGTGTCGGTCGTGACCACATTTACCACGCCGTTTATCATCCGGCTCAGCGATCCTGCCTATCACCGGATCAACCGGTTGATTCCGAAGCGGATGAAAGCGCTGCTGGCCCGGTACAGCGCCGGGTCGCAAACCGTCAACAGCGAGCGGGAGTGGATGTCGCTGCTGAAAAAGTCGCTGTTGAACATGTTTATCTACTGCGTGCTGTTGGGCGGCGTGGTGTGGATCTCTTCGAGTTACTATTCGCCGTTCGTCGAGGAGCGTTTCGAAGGATTCGCCGGCAAACTGATCGCTACGACGACGACCATTCTCTTTATGACGCCGCTGTTGTGGGGGCTTGCGGTGCGGCACCTGAATCGCAGGCTGTTCGTGCCGCTGTGGAACGATCCCCGTTTCAACCACGGGTTGTTGGTGTCGTTGATCGTGCTGCGGATTCTCCTCGCGCTGATGTTCGTACTGACCGTAGTCGCTCACCTGAGTTCGTACCGTTGGGGGGCGTTGATGGCGTTCGCCATTCTGCTGTTGCTGTTGGCGCTGTTCTGGAGACGGATCAAAAGAGGATACCTGCGTTTCGAACAGCGTTTCTTTACCAACCTGAACGAAAAAGATGCGAGCACCGTCGTGACGACCGGGAACTACCGCGCCAAGTTCCTGCATATGGCTAAGATGACGGTTTCGGCCGACAGCCCGCTCGTCGGGCGGTGTTTCAGGGAGTTGGATCTCCGCCTGCGCTACGGGGTGACGGTGGTGTCGGTGCTGCGCGGCAGCCACCGGTACAATGCGCCCGGCGCATCGATGGTGCTGATGCCGTCCGACGAGATTTCGGTCGTCGGGACGGATGCGCAGTTGAGCCAGTTCGCTTCGAAGGTCGAAGTGCCGCTGTCGCCGGTCGATCGGGAAGAGGCGACGATGCAAAAATTTTCGGTCGGCGAGCATTCCGTACTGATCGGTATGACCGTTTCGCAGTTCGGCATGATGTGCCGAGGGGCCTGCTTGATCATCGGGATCGAACGCAGCGACGGCTCGTACGTCAGACCGCTGGGACTGGTGCGTTTTCAGCCGTACGATATGGTTTGGATCGCCGGCGACCGGGAGACGATCGAACAGGTGCTCGTCGGAACGAAGCCTCCCGTACCGAAAACGGAAAAAAAGCTCGTACGGCGGATTCTCCGCAAGAAATGATTTTGTCGATAAGATGTCAATTAAAAGGCATCTTATTTTTTATTTCTCCGGTGTAAAACCTTACTTTTGTATATTGCATAAAGTGTATATGGATGTTACGTGAGCTATTGGTGGACGTGGAAGTGCTTTCGACGACGGGAGACCTTTCGGTAGAAATTGACAATCTTGAGTTTGACTCGCGCGAGGCGAAGCCGGGAACGCTGTTTTTCGCCATGCGCGGAACGCAGACCGACGGACATCGCTTTATCGGGGCGGCCGTCGGTCTCGGAGCGTCGGCGGTAGTATGCGAAGAGTTGCCGGAAGAGTTGTGCGGTGGGGTGACCTATGTGCGGGTGGCGGATTCGACGGTTGCGCTGGGGCGCATCGCGTCGGCCTTTTACGGACATCCGAGCCGTAATCTGAAACTGGTGGGTATAACCGGAACCAACGGGAAAACCACGACGGCGACGCTGCTGTACCGGTTGTTCCGCCGGCTGGGATATAAGGTGGGATTGATTTCGACCGTAACCTACTGCATCGATACCGAACAGCGCGAATCGACCCATACGACGCCCGACGGCATCCGGCTGAATCGCATGATGGCCGAAATGGTCGAACGCGGATGCGAATACTGTTTTATGGAAGTCAGTTCGCACAGCCTCGTGCAGCACCGCATCGAGGGACTCTCTTTCGTCGGCGCCGTTTTCAGCAACATTACCCACGACCATCTGGATTATCATCATACGTTCGCTGAGTACATCCGGGCCAAAAAAATGCTGTTCGACGCGCTGCCGGAGGGAACGTTCGCGCTGACCAATGCCGACGACCGCAACGGCATGGTGATGGTGCAGAATACCGGCGCGGAGGTCAAGACTTACGCGTTGCAGGCGTTCGCCGATTTCCGGTGCCGGATCGTCGAGATGCATTTCGACGGCATGCTGCTGAATCTGGACGGTTCGGAGGTCTGGGCGACATTCCTCGGGCGTTTCAACGCTTACAACCTAACGGCCGTATATGCGACGGCCCTGCTGCTCGGCGCCGACCGCGACGAGGTGCTGCGTATCCTGAGCGAGCTGACGTCGGTCAGCGGCCGTTTTGAGTACGTTCGTTCGGCGGACGGGGTGACCGCCATCGTCGATTACGCTCATACTCCGGATGCGTTGCAGAACGTCCTGCGGACGATCGACGAGATTCGCCGGGAAGGGCAGCGGATCTATGTCGTCGTGGGGTGCGGCGGCAACCGCGACAAGACCAAGCGGCCCGAAATGGCGCAGATCGCCGTGGCGAACAGCGACCTGGCGATCCTGACTTCGGACAATCCCCGGATGGAAGATCCCGAAACGATTCTCGAAGACATGAAGGCGGGGCTCGATCCGTCGGCGTCGTATCTCGCCGTTACCAACCGCCGCGAGGCGATTCGGACGGCCGTGACGCTGGCCCGGCCGGGCGATATCATCCTGCTGGCCGGCAAAGGGCATGAAACCTATCAGGACATTGCCGGAGTGAAACGTCACTTCGACGACAAGGAAGAGGTTTCGAACCTGTTCGCACTGCGGACGAAGAAGTAAATTCGATTAAGAACCGTATTTATGTTATATCATTTAGTCAAGTATCTTTCATTGCATTTCGACATTCCCGGTGCGGGGATGTTCCTGTCGCTGTCGTTCCGTGCGGCGATGGCGATTATTCTGGCGCTGGCGATCGGAATGATTTTCGGCCGCCGGATCATCCGTTTCCTGCAGCGCAAGCAGATCGGCGAGGAGGTGCGCAACCTCGGCCTCGAAGGACAGTTGCAGAAACGCGGAACGCCGACGATGGGCGGCGTTATTATCCTGATTTCGATTCTGATCCCGACGCTGTTGTTCGGCGACCTGACCAACGTTTATACGCGGCTGATGATCGTTTCGACCGTCTGGCTCGGATTGATCGGTTTCCTGGACGACTACATCAAGGTGTTTCGCAAGAACAAGGAAGGGCTCAGCGGCCGGTACAAGATCGTCGGGCAGGTCGGCCTCGGACTGATCGTCGGTTGCGCGATGTGGCTCAGCCCGCAGATCGTGACCAAGGAGAAACTGGACAGAAACGCGCCGCGCGCGCATGTGGAATATGTCAACGACAACGGGCAGCGCAGCGCGGTCTATATGGCGCCGGCCGAAAAAACCGTCAATACTACGATCCCGTTCGTCAAGAACAACGAATTCAATTACCACTGGCTGGTGCCGGGCGACAGCGAGCGGGCCGACCTGTGGACGTGGCTGGTATACGTCGTGATCGCTACGCTGGTCATTACCGCCGTCTCGAACGGCGCGAATCTGACCGACGGGCTCGATGGACTGGCTTCCGGCGTGTCGGCGACGATCGTCGTCACGCTCGGGATACTGGCCTACCTGTCGGGGAACGTCATTTACGCCGATTACCTGAATATCATGTATATACCGATGAGCGGGGAGCTGATCGTCTATGCGGCGGCGTTTGCCGGGGCGCTGTTCGGCTTTTTGTGGTACAACTGTTATCCGGCGCAGGTCTTCATGGGCGATACCGGCAGTTTGGCGATCGGCGGAATCATTGCCGTATTCGCGCTGCTGATCCGCAAGGAGTTGCTGCTGCCGATCCTGTGCGGGATTTTTTTCATCGAAAGCCTGTCGGTCATCATGCAGGTCACCTATTTCAAATATACGAAAAAACGGTACGGCGAAGGCCGGCGCATTTTTCTGATGTCGCCGCTGCACCACCATTTCCAGAAGAAAGGTTACTTCGAATCGAAAATCGTCGTGCGTTTCTGGATCGTGCAGTTGCTGCTGGCCGCCATCACGTTGGTAACGCTTAAAATCAGATAACGATGCAGAGGATCGTGGTATTGGGAGGAGGCGAGAGCGGTTGCGGGTCGGCGGTGCTGGCGCGCGTAAAAGGATTCGACGTGTTTCTGTCGGATAGGGGGAGTATCGCTCCGAAGTACAGGGAACTGCTGGAGAAATGGGATATTCCTTATGAGGAGGGACGGCATACGGCCGGTAAAATCCTGTCGGCCGACAAAGTCGTGAAAAGCCCGGGAATTCCGGACAAGGCTCCGATGGTGAAGGCCGTCCGGGAGCGGGGAATCCCGGTTATTTCTGAAATCGAGTTTGCGGGGGCTTATACCTCTGCGCGAACGATCTGCATCACCGGCAGCAACGGCAAGACGACGACGACGACGCTGACCTACGAGATTTTGCGGCAGGCCGGCGTGAACGTCGGCCTGGCCGGAAATATCGGCGAAAGTTTCGCGCTGGCGGTGGCCACCGGCAATTACGATTGGTACGTGATCGAGCTGAGCAGTTTCCAGTTGGACGGCTGTTACGATTTCCGGGCCGATATCGGCGTGCTGATGAATATTACGCCCGATCACCTCGACCGGTACGATTACGAGTTGCAGAATTACGTGGGCAGCAAGTTCCGTATCCTGCGGAACCAGCGACCGGAAGACCGTTTTATTTATTGCGCCGACGATCCGCTGACGCTCGGAAACCTGCCGAAACATCCGCTCGGGATGCAAACCCTGCCGTTCAGCGTGAAAACCTGCGACGGATGCGCGGCGATGCTGGCCGATGGCGTGATCCGTGCGGAAGTTGCCGGGAAACGGGTGGAGATTCCGGTTGCGGAATTGAAAATTAAGGGAATGCATAATACTTATAATGCGATGGCCGCTTCGCTGGCGGCCTTGTCGGCCGGGGTCGGGCCGGATGCGATATGCCGGACGCTCAGGGCGTTCGAAGGGGTCGAGCACCGCCTCGAAAAGTGCGGGGAGATCGACGGCGTGACCTACGTCAACGATTCGAAAGCGACCAACGTCGATTCGGTGTGGTACGCGCTGGAGAGCATGACCCGTCCGGTGGTGTGGATCGCCGGCGGAACCGATAAAGGGAACGACTATGCGCGGCTTTACGAGTTGGCGGAGGCGAAAGTCAAGACGCTGGTCTGCATGGGCGTCGATAACGGTAAGTTGCTGAAGGCTTTCGATGGTCGGATCGGGAAGATTGTCGATACCCATTCGCTGGACGAGGCGATGGCGGCCGCCCGCCGGAACGCCGGAACGGGCGATGTGGTACTGCTGTCGCCGGCCTGCGCCAGTTTCGACCTGTTTAAAAATTACGAAGACCGCGGACGGCAGTTCAAAGAGAGGGTCGCCGCCGCGCAACGATAACGTATCGATAAAACCGAAAAAACGACGATCATGCAACCGGACGAACCGCACAACGAACAGCAGGGCTTTTTCGACCGCTTTTTCAGCGGCGACCGCGTACTGTGGGTGATCATTGCGATCCTGTCGATCGCGTCGCTGCTGGTGATCTATTCGTCGACCGCGTCGATGGCTTACCGTAAGGCCGGCGGGGATACGGCGCACTATTTCCTGCAGCAGTTGAAGTTCATCGTGCTGGGGTTCGCCGCGATGATCGCCGTGCACCGGATCGATTACCAGCGTTACGCGCGTCCGCGCTTTCTGTCGTTCGTTTTCGTTACGGCGCTGCTGTTCATGCTGTTGACCTTCTTCGTCGGAGTCAACCTGAATAGCGCTTCGCGGTGGATCCGCATCCCGCTGATCGGCGTGACGTTCCAGCCTTCGGATTTCCTGCGGATCGCGCTGATCGCGATCCTGGCGCGGCAGTTGGCCAAGCGGCAAACAAACATTCACCGTATGCCGCTGCTGCCTGCGCTGACGCTGCGCGGGTGGCGTAAAAATCCGGACAAGAATTTCAATATACTGACCAATATCACGATCCCCGTTCTGGGGCCGATCGTGATCGCCTGCGCCGCGATTTTTATTTCCAATTTTTCGACGGCGGCGATCACGTTCTGCACCTGTCTGATCATGCTCTATGTCGGGCGTGTCCGCGTGCGGGAGTTGTGGCGGCTGGTCGCGCTGGTGTTCGTGACGATGGTTTGCGCCGTGTCGGTGATGTACGCCTTCAATATCGGGCGGTCGCATACGTGGGTCAACCGGCTTGGGATCGGGGATATGATGAGTAAGACCGAGCAAGTCAAAGCGCAGGGCGAAGACGACGACCTGCAGCAGGAGCAGGCCCGGATCGCGATCGCTTCGGGCGGATTGATGGGCAAAGGGCCCGGAAACAGTACGCAGCGGTCGAACCTGCCGCACTCCTATTCGGATTTCGCGTATGCCTTTATCGTCGAAGAGTACGGGCTGATCGGAGCGTCGCTGATGCTTTTCCTGTACCTGTGTATTTTCTTCCGTGGGATCGTTACGTTCCGGCGTTGCGGGACGGCGTTTCCGGGATTGCTGGTGCTGGGGCTTTGCCTGATGATTACGTTCCAGGCAATCTGTAACATGCTGGTTTCGGTGTGCCTGTTCCCGGTGACCGGACAGACGCTGCCGCTGGTCAGCCTGGGCGGTTCGTCGATCGTGTTTACCTGCCTGGCGCTCGGCCTGATTCTCGGGATCAGCCGACAGGTGAAGGAAGAGTCGCTGGATCGGCCGAGAAAAGAGTCGTTACTGGAGTAGCGGAACGGGCGGCCGTTTTTGCGGCGAATATCGGATCATTGATGTTGTGTTTGAAAATATGGATCGGAAATTAAAAGTCATACTGAGCGGAGGAGGTACCGGAGGGCATATCTATCCGGCGGTTGCGGTGGCCGAAGCGCTGAAGCGGCGGCTCGGCGACGGCGTCGAAATCCTTTTTGTCGGCGCCGAAGGGAAGATGGAAATGGAGAAAATCCCGGAGCTGGGCTACCGGATCGAGGGGCTGCCCGTCGCGGGATTGCAGCGGCGGCTGACGCCGAAAAACCTGGCCGTTCCGTTCAAGGTCGTGCGGTCGGTGCTGCGCGCCCGGCGAATCGTCAAAAAATTCGGGGCCGACGTAGCGGTCGGCTTCGGCGGGTATACCAGCGCGCCGGTGCTGTGGTCCGCGCAGCGGATGGGAATTCCGACGCTGATTCAGGAGCAGAACTCCTATGCGGGCATGACCAATAAGATGCTGTCCTCGCGCGTCAGGCGTATCTGCGTGGCTTACGAAGGGATGGAACGCTTTTTCCCGAAAGAGAAGATCGTCCTGACGGGCAATCCGCTCCGGGGGCGTTTTTGGCGCAATCCGGATCTGCGCGCGGAGGCGCTTCGGCATTTCGGTTTGGAAGAGGGCAAGCCGGTGACGCTGGTCGTCGGCGGCAGCCTCGGTACCCGGACGCTGAACGAAATGATGAAAGCCAACGTGGATCGGATCGTTGCCGAAGGGAAGATACAGGTGATTTGGCAGACCGGTAAATATTACGAACGGGAGATGACGGAGTTTATGCAGGGGCGCTCCGACCGGGGTATCTGGCGCGGAGCTTTTATCGACCGGATGGATCTGGCCTATGCTGCGGCCGACATCGTCGTGGCGCGGGCCGGAGCCTGTACCGTTTCGGAACTGTGCCTGATCGGCCGGCCGACGATCTTCGTGCCGTCGCCGAATGTGGCCGAGGATCACCAGACCAAAAATGCGATGGCTCTCGTCGGGAAGCAGGCCGCCCGGATGATTCCCGACCGAGATGCGGTGAACGGAGTTTTTCCGGTCGTGGAGGAATTGTTGGCCGATCCGAAGCAACTCGCTGAAATGGAGCGTAATATATTGACTTTAGGGATCGGCGATTCCGCAGATCGGGTTGTGAATGAAGTTATGGATGTTGTAAACGAAAAATAATGAACTTTAGTAAAATATATTTTTTAGGAATCGGAGGGATCGGGATGAGCGCCCTGGCACGTTATTTCCTGCACGAGGGGAAACAGGTGGCCGGATACGACCGCACCGCGTCGGAACTGACCCGGGCATTGGAGTGCGAAGGAGCGACCGTTACTTATGAGGACGAGGCGGATACGATTCCGGAGCCGTTTCGGGACAAGGCCGATACGCTGGTCGTTTATACGCCGGCGATCCCGGCCGACAGCCCGCAGTTCGGATTTTTCCGGGCCGGGGGATTCGAAATCGTCAAGCGTTCGCGGATGCTCGGCGTGATGGCCGAGGGGAAATACCTGATGGCCGTCGCCGGAACGCACGGCAAGACGACGACCAGTACGATGGCCGCGTGGTTCGATCGCGAGGCCGGGGGCGGCGGCAGCGCTTTTCTCGGCGGGATCTCGAAAAATTTCGGTAGTAACCTGGTGCTCGGCCCGGGGGAACGGTTGGTCGTCGAGGCCGACGAGTTCGATCGGTCGTTTCTGCAGCTCTATCCGGACGTCGCGGTCGTGACGGCGGTCGATGCCGACCATCTCGACATTTACGGGACGCACGAAGCGGTCAAAGAGGCTTTTTCGGAGTTTGTCGGGCAGATCAGACCGGGCGGCGCGCTGATTCTCAAACAGGGGGTCGAACTGGATATCCGTAACGACCGAATCCGGGTTTACCGGTATGCATACGATACGCCCTGCGACTTTTACGCCGACCGCATCCGGCTTGAGCCGGACGGGCGGCACACGTTCGACCTTGTTTGTCCCGACCGCGTGATCCGGGATTGCACGCCGGGCGTTCCGGGATGGGTGAATGTCGAAAATTGCGTGGCGGCGGCGGCGATGCTGTGGGTGGCCGGTTTCGACGAAGCGAAGCTGCGGGTCGCGATCGCGTCGTTCAGCGGCGTGAAGCGCCGGTTTGATTTTTACGTCAATACGCCGAAGCATATTTATATGGACGATTACGCGCACCATCCGAACGAACTGCGGGCCGCGATCACGTCGGTCAGGGAGATGTTCCCGGCGCGGAAGCTGACGGTGGTGTTCCAGCCGCACCTGTACACCCGGACGCGCGATTTTTACCGGGAGTTCGCCGAGGCGTTGTCTTTGTGCGACGAGGTGTTGCTGCTGCCGATCTATCCGGCGCGCGAGGAGCCGATCGAAGGGGTGGCTTCCGAAATGCTGCTGCCGCTGATCGGTTGTCCGGCACGGGTCGTCCGCAAGGAGGATCTGACGGACGTGCTGAAATCGAAGAACCCGGAATTGCTGGTGACGTTCGGGGCGGGCGATATCGACCGCTTCTGCACGCAGATCGCCGGTTTATTCGCAGAAAAATAAGAACCCGATAAAACGGAGAATCGTGAAACGGTCGCTGGTTATCACCCTGAATCTGCTGACGTGGACGCTGCTTGCGGTCTACCTGTCGTTTTCGTTGCGATATACGTCGCAGCGGAAAAAGGAACAGTTGTGCCGGGAGGTACGGGTGACGGTGCTGGACAGCGCCGAGCGGAATTTCATTACGCCGGCGATGGTCAGGGCGTGGTTCGCAGCCGAAAAGATGAAGTTGGTCGGAACCGAACTGTCGTCGATCAATACCCTCGAACTGGAGCGTTTCGTCCGGCGGCGCGGGTTCGTCCGCACGGCCCGCGTCTACACTTCGATGGATGGGCGGCTGAACGTGGAATTGACGCAACGGCGTCCGGTGGTGCGGTTCAATACGCAAAACGGGTACAATTTCTACGTGACCGACGACGGCTATGTCCTGCCGCAGCAGCGCTATTTCGTGGTCTATGTTCCGGTGGTTACCGGTTATGTGCCGTTCCCGTTCAAACCGGACTATGTCGGCCCGCTCGACCGGTTCGCCGGAAATCCCGAAAAAAAAGTGCAGAAAAATTACTCGTTTTTGGTGAAACTGATTAATTTTGTGAAATTCGTGGATAGTGACGACTTCTGGAAAGCGTTTATCGTTCAGATTCATGTCGTCGGCTCGCAGGCCGGGGACGGGTACGATCCTGATATCGAGATCGTGCCCAGGGCGGGCGACCAGGTGATCATGCTCGGCAGCGTCGACGGTTACGAACAGAAACTGGCAAAGTTATTGAGTTTTTACCGGCATGCCGTCGCCTACGAGGGGTGGAATTGTTGTAGCTACATAAATTTGAAATATAAAGATCAGATTGTCTGCATCGAATAAACAGGAATGAAAGTGGAAAACGGGGATTATATTGTTGCAATCGATTTAGGGACGAATACCGTGGTCGCGATGATCGGCACGAAAGGCGAGGACGGCCGGATTCGGGTTATCGACCGGGAAGTTTCCGCCGTGCAGGGGGCGGGGATGATCCGCGGCGAAATCAAAAATATCGACCTGGTTTCCAGAAGCATCAAGGAGGCCGTCGATGCGATCGGAGAGCGCCAGGGAATCCGGATCACCGAAGCCTATGCCGGTATATCGGGACAGCACATCCGCAGCGTAAAGCAGCCCTATTACGTATTTGCCAGCCGCGGCGGGGAGATCCGCCAGGAGGACGTCCGCCAGTTGCACGACAGTATGCGCAACGTTCCGGCTCCCGAAGGGGAGAAAATCCTGCAGATCATTCCGCAGAACTACATTGTCGACGACGAGGAGGAGACGGCCAATCCGGTCGGGACGTTCGGCAACAAACTGGCGTCGACGTTCAACATCATATTGGGCGATTCGGTCGCGATCAACCGGTTGGAGATGGCCCTCAAACGGGTGGATATCGTTCCGCTCGGGCTTTTCCTGAATGCGATCGCTTCGGCCGAGGCCGTGCTGACGCCCGACGAAAAGGAGGAAGGAGTCGCCGTGGTGGATATCGGAGCGGGGACGACGGACGTGGTCGTTTATCAGAAAAATATCATCCGTCACGTAGGGATCATCCCGATGGGCGGCAACGTGATCAACAAGGATATCCGCTCGTACGGGATTCTCGAAAAGCATGTCGAGAACCTGAAGACCCGTTACGGGGAAGCCATGCGCGATGCGGCGCAGCCCGACAAATACATTACCACGCCGGGCCTGAGCGCGAAGGCGTCGAAAGAGATTTCGTCTCAGAATCTGGCGGCGATCATCGAGGCGAGGATGCTCGACATCATCGACTTCGTGGTCGAGGAACTGAAAAAATCCGGGTTTCAGGATCGGCTTGCCGCCGGGGTGGTGCTGACCGGAGGAGGCGCGCAGTTGAAGCATGTCGAAACCTTGTTTAAAAGTTACACCGGGATGGATGCCCGCGTAGCGGGGGCGGAGAGCACGCTCGACGGGGAGAGTCTCGAAACGGCCGGACAGCCGGCCATGGCGACTGCCGTCGGCATCCTGGCGCGGGCATTCGACGAACGGGCCCAGAACAAGACTTCCCGGTCGAAACAGCAGGTCGTTCGTCCGGCAAGGGAGGAAAAGCCGGTTACCGAGCCCGCTTCGCCGGTCAAGCGGAAGTTGAACGATTTTTACCGGAGCGGGAGCCGGCCGCACGAAGAGGAAGGCGCCGGGTTGCAGGACGACGCTTACGAACCGGAATACAAACCCAAGCGCAAGCCGGGATTGTTCTCGAAGCTCAGGGAGAAAGTGATCAACATGTTTGACGAGGAGATTGAAGATAACGAGATTTAGGTTTATCGGCGCGGGCGGATCGGTTTCGGCCCGCGTCGGTCGTAATGGAACGAGTGTGAAAAGCGTAAAAGATTTAGTATATGTCTGACGTAAAAGATATAATCGATTTTGAAATTCCGAAGCTGTCGCCTTCGATCATCATGGTTACGGGTGTCGGCGGCGGCGGTAGCAATGCCGTCAACCACATGTTCGAGCTGGAGATCGCCGACGTTTCGTTCATGGTGTGCAATACCGATCCGCAGGCGCTGCGCAACAGTCCCGTCCCGGTAAAGGTGCGTCTCGGACAGAACGGCCTGGGCGCCGGCAACAATCCGGAAAAAGGACGACAGGCGGCTTTGGAGAGCCTCGACGAGATCATCGAGATTTACAAGCGCGAAGGCACCAAGATGGTCTTCATCACGGCCGGTATGGGCGGTGGAACCGGAACCGGCGCGGCGCCGGTGATCGCCCGGGCAGCCAAGGAGCTGGGTATCCTGACGGTGGCCATCGTGACTCTTCCGTTCAAGACCGAGGGCCCGAAACGGATGCGGCAGGCCCAGCAGGGGATCGAGGAGCTGCGCGGCTGCGTCGATTCGCTGCTGCTGATCAACAACGAGAACATTCAGGAGATCTTCGGCAAGCTGACGCTGACCGAGGCGTTCGGCAAGGCCGATGATATTTTGGCTACCGCAGCCCGCGGGATCGCCGAGGTGATTACGCGCGAAAATACGGTGAACGTCGATTTCGCCGATGTGCAGACCGTGATGAGCGACAGCGGCGTAGCGTTGATGGGTTCGGGCCGCGCTTCCGGCGAAGACCGGGCGATGAAGGTGGCCAACATGGCGCTGGAGTCCCCGTTGCTGAACCACAACGACATCGCCGGGGCGAAAAATATCTTGATCAACATCACCTCGGGCGACGAAGAGATCACGCTCGAGGAGACCTATATGATTACCGAGTACATTCAGGAACGCGCCGGGAACAACGCCGATATTATTTGGGGAGCCGGTAAGGACGACGCTCTCGGACAGGATATCGAGGTGACGATCATCGCGACCGGATTCGATTATGCGCAGATGAACATGGTCAGCTATTCGCCTCTGCAGGATTACAAGGATTCGCTTCGCAAGGCGAACGTTCGCGGCGAGTCGGAGAACGATGCGGTTGCCGGCGAACCGGTTGTCGAGTCGCCCGAACCGGCCGAAAAACCGGCGTTCGTGCCGCATGAGCCGTCCGTGCGTCCGGTGTCCGCCGCGCCGGGGGGGCAGCCCGATGCCGCCCGCCGGATCGTGCCGAACCGTCCCGTCCCGGTTCCGCCGAGACCGCAGCCCAAACCGTTCAGCGCGCCGGTTTCGCAACCTGCCATCGAATCCAAGAAGGACGAAGGTTCCGATATCGATATCGAAGAACTGGAGAACCGTCCCGCCTTCGTTCGTCGGAATATCAAGTTCGTCAAAGACACTTCGGCGGAAGGTAACCGCAGTGCGAGGGTCGTGTTGAAAGACGATTCCGCACAGCAGAGCGACAAGGGGCAGAGCAGTTCGTTGTTTGACTAAGCCGTTCCGGTTATGGATCGGGCCGGCTAAATATCTGTAATTTTGACAGCGTGTTTTATCCAGGCCGTGACGTTCAACCCGTTTACGCTGCAGGATTCCGTGATCCTGCTGATCGTAATTCTGTTGCTGGGCGTTTCGGCGTCGGTTTCGGCTTCTGAAACCGCTTTTTTCTCCCTTTCGCCGCGGGATGTCATCCGGCTGAAGAACAGCCCGGATCGTAGGAGCAATGCGATCCTGCGGTTGCTGTCGGCGGACGAGTATCTGTTGGCGACGATTCTGGTCGTCAATAACCTGGTCAATATCTGCATCGTGATCCTGTCCAACGGACTGATCGACTCGCTGGTCGGGTTCGCCGGCGCCGCGGGGCTGGAGTTCGTCGTGAAGATGGTGATCGTTACGTTCCTGTTGCTGCTGTTCGGAGAGATCATGCCGAAAATCCTCGCATCGTACCATCCGGTGCGTATCGCGCGGATGATGGCCGTACCGTTGCTGTTGCTCAAGGCGCTGTTCAGGCCGGTTTCGTTCCTGCTGATTCGTTCGGGCGGTTATATCAACCGGAGCGTGACGCGGAAGCGGGAGAACATTTCGATCGACGAACTGTCGAATGCGATCGAGATGACCTCCGGACAGAGCGCCGAGGAGAAGCGGATGCTGTCCGAGATCGTGGATTTCGTTCATACCGAAGTGGTGGAGATCATGAAACCCCGTCTGGACATCGTTTCGCTCGACATCGAGGCCGATTTCGATCGGGTGCGCGAGACGATCGTTTCGTCCGGTTTCTCGCGGATTCCCGTCTACGAAGAGAGTATCGATCATATCAAAGGGGTGCTATATGTAAAAGATATGCTGTCGTATGTCTCGCACGAGCGGGATTTCGAGTGGCAGAATCTGATCCGCAAGCCTTATTTCGTGCCGGAGCACAAGAAAATCAACGAATTGCTCGAGGAGTTCCGGGACAGTAAGATCCACATGGCGATCGTGGTCGACGAGTACGGTTCCACGATGGGGTTGCTGTCGTTGGAAGATATCCTGGAGGAGATCGTCGGCGAAATTTCGGACGAATCCGACCGCGATCAGGCTTTTTATACGAAGCTCTCTCCGAATACGTACCTGTTCGACGGTAAAACCCATATCAATGATTTCCTCGAAGTGTTGGAATTGGACGACGATTATCTCGACGCCATGAAAGGCGGCGCGGAGACGATCGCCGGGCTGATGCTGGAGATCCGGAAGGATTTTCTGCACCGGGGCGAAACGCTGACCTGCCGCGATCTGGTTCTGCAAGTCGAAGAGATGGACGGCAGACGGATCGATAAGATTAAGGTTACGGTGGTTTCTTCCGGAACAGGTAATCTGTAAGGGGGTGTATTTCTGTATATTAAAATTTATACTTCATTAATATTTGTTATTGTTTTTTATAAAACTAAGGAATACGCCCATGAAATACGTTTGCTTGTTTGCCGTTTTATGGCTGGGGGCCGGCCGGTTGGCCGCGCAGTCCGGTTACCAGCCCGCGCCGGAGAATCTCCGCAGCCGGGAAGCGTTTCAGGATAGCCGTTTCGGGATGTTTATCCATTGGGGCATTTACAGTATGCTTGGCGACGGCGAATGGGCGATGACGAACAAAAACATCGATTGCCGCGAGTATGCGAAACTGGCGGGAGGATTTTACCCGTCGAAATTCGATGCGAAGGCGTGGGTGCAGGCAGCTAAAGATGCCGGCATGAAATACATCTGCATTACCTCGCGCCATCACGACGGTTTCTCGATGTTCGGCACCCGGTATTCGGATTACAACATCGTCGAAGCCACCCCTTACGGACGGGACGTTGTCAGGGAACTGGCGAAAGAGTGCCGCAAACAGGGGATCCGGCTGCATTTCTATTATTCATTGCTCGACTGGACGCGCGAAGATTACTATCCGTTGGGCACTACGGGGCAGGGTACCGGGCGTACGGCTCACGGGGATTGGAACGATTACCTCGGTTTCATGAATAACCAACTGACCGAACTGCTGACCGGGTACGGGCCGGTCGGAGCCGTTTGGTTCGACGGTTGGTGGGACAAGGCGGATGCCGACTGGCAACTGGATAAAATTTACGCGACGATCCACCGGTTGCAACCCGGCTGTTTGGTCGGGAACAATCACCATCGCGAACCGTTCCCCGGAGAGGATTTTCAAGCGTTCGAGCAGGATCTTCCGGGACAGAATACCGCCGGGCACTCGGCTGGGCAGACGATCAGCGCCTTGCCGCTGGAAACCTGCGCGACGATGAACGGGACATGGGGTTACAGCATTACCGACCGGAACTATAAGTCGGTCGCTGCGTTGATCCATCTGCTGGTCAATGCCGCCGGACGTAACGCTAATCTGTTGCTGAACGTCGGCCCGCAGCCGGACGGCGAGATACCGCAGGCTTCCCTCGAAAGGCTCCGGGAAGTCGGCCGGTGGATGAAAACTTACGGGGAGACCGTCTACGGAACCCGGGCCGGAGAGATCGCTCCCGGTGCGTGGGGCGTTTCCACCCGCAAAGGCGACCGGCTCTTCGTGCATGTTCTCCGACGCGACGGCGATACGCTTTCCCTGCCGCTGACCGGCGGTGTCGTCCGTTCGGCCGTTCGTTTTGCGGATCGGGCGGAAGTGCCTTTTTCGGTGGCCACAGACTCCGTGTCGCTGGATTTGTCCGGGATACCGGCCGACGAAATCGACAGCGTGATCGAGTTATCCGTACGGCGGTGAATGAAAAAGTTCCGCTCGAGGCGAGACGATATTCTTTTTTAAGTTTTATAGTGTCGGGACGGATTCGTAACGGGGGGAGACTCCTGCCGCCTGTCGCAGCATCCTCCGGAACGTCCGGTATCATAATGCTTGGGCGACGATTTCCGCAAGATCGTAAACAGGCATCGAATTGCCCCGGGCGATCCCTTTCTTACACAGCGGGCAGGCCGTGACGACCGCATCGGCCCCGGTGGCGGCAAAGGCTGCCGCGACGCTTTCGCCGATTTTCCGCTGTCCGTCGTCGTTGATGGCGATGTTCGCCAGGCTCGAACCGCAGCAGAGCGCTTTTTCACGATTTTCGGCCACTTCGGTCAGCCGACCGACTGCGGCGATCACTTCGCGCGGAGCGTCGTAAATGCCCGAACCGCGTCCCAGCTCGCAGGGGTCGTGGTAGGTGAAATTCAGGTCGCCGATTTTCGGGTCGATCCGGTGCGCTTTCAACAATCGCTGGATGTACTCCGAATGGTGCAGCACCTCGATGCCTTCCAGCCGGTAGTCTTCGCGGAAAACGCGCAGGCAGATCGGACACGAAGTAACCAGCGTTTCGATGCCGTGCTGGCGGAAAAGTTCCGTATTGTATTCCATCATTTTCCGTGCGGCGTCCACTTCGCCCGAGAGCTTCAGCGGTCTGCCGCAGCATACGCCCCCCTCTTTGTCGGCCCACCACACTTCATCGCCGGACGCTTTGAAAATGTCGTCCATCGCGCGGAGGATCTTCGGGGTCAGCAGCGTCATGCAGCCGGCGAAGTAGCCGACTTTGCCGTTTCCCTGCGAACGGTCGATTCCCCGGATATATCCGTAACGGTTTTCGCCGACCGGTACGGCCGTCCGCTGGCGGCTGTTCAGCCGCAGCGTATTTTGTTCGATGCCGACCGGGCAGGCCTGTTCGCAGCGACCGCACATCAAGCAGTTGTTGGCCACCGCATCGGTCAGGTTGCCGCTCCGCAGGTCGCGCAGGAAGTAGACCGACTGCACGCCGTTGATCCCGGCGGCCCGTTGCAACTGGCAGGGGTCGATGCAGATGCCGCAGCGCGAGCAGGCGTTGGTCTGGAAATGGTCGTAGCTCGACGGTTTTTCTTTGCTGCGCAGCCCCGCGTTTCGTAGGAAAATCAGCGGAATCTCGGTAAAAATATGCATATAGCGCGAGAACGGCAGCGCGACGAAAAAGACGCCCAGCGTGATCGAGTAGAACCACCAGGTCGGCAGTTCGCCGGCCATCAGCACGTCGGGCGGCAGTATGCGGGCCAGCAGTTCGCCGGTCGAATTGGTCAGGAAGCTGCCGCAGCCGACTCCCGGGGGAATCAGGTGGTGCTCTTCGCCGAGCGCCCATACGATGCCGCCGAATTTCCAGATTACGCCGCTGGTCATGCTCTCGGCCAGCAGCCGGGCCGGGAAGATCAGCCACAGCGCCGACAGGGCGATCCGGTCGCCCGGCGTATGCCGGGTCGTTCGGCGCATACCCATCATCCGCGAACGGATTCGTTTGAACAGCGCCAGGCCGATACCGATCAGGATCAGCAGCAGCAGCGCGTCTTTGATCAGCGAGAAATTGAAATTATGCTCGAAAATAGGGTGTACGTAATAAGAGAAGAAGATATCGACGTACAGCGGAACGTTTTCGCCCTTGAAGTAGACCAGCGTTTCGATCCAGCCGGTCAGGATCAACAGAAACCATCCCAGCGCGAAACTGGTGTGCATGTAACCCAGCAGTTTGTTGGTGCGCCATATCTTGCGGTGCAGCAGCGATTCGCTGATAACCTCCCCGACCGAGCGGAACGTCGAGCGGGTGAACAGCGACCGGACGAACAGACGGCGCTCCGCCGCGGTCAGTCCGACGAACCAGCCGATATATTTATACAGAAGCGTTACCAGCAGGAAGAAGGCTCCCAGCCAGAACGGCAAGACGAATAGTCTGAAATGCTCCATGTTTTATTCCGATAACGGTGCACGCGGTGCCGCGTGCGGTTGTTTACAACTTCGTTTTTCTTCGTCCGGGTTCGCGGAAACGGTCCGTTACTTTTCGGGCACCTCTTTTTTCAGAGTCAGCACCAATTGCCGGATGTTGATTCCGCGCGGGCAGACCAGCCGGCATTTGCCGCACAGCATACATTTGGCCAGTTCTTCGCGGATGCCGCGGTATTCGCCGCGCCGCACCAGCGTTTGCAGTTTACGCACGTTGAACTTGGTCAGATTGCCGGCCGTACAGGTCGCCGTACAGTTGCCGCACGCGATGCAGGTCTGTAGTTCCGGATGTTCGGCCAGCAGCCGGCGGGAGTACTGCATGTCGTTGCGGTCGATGTCTACGCCGCGCGTTTGGCTGATGGAAAATCCCCAGTTCATGGCGTTATTCTTTTAGCGATTCGGCCACCCGGTGTGCGGCGGCGACGGCTTCGTTGATCGACTCCCCGATGTTTTTCGGCGCCGTGATCGTTCCGGCATAGAAGATATGCGGCGACCCCGAGTCGACGCTTCCGGTAAACTGATCTTTCGGCTTGACGAATCCGCTGGGGTATAGGTCGACGCCGTTGCAGCGGCTCCACTGCAGGTTGCATGCTCCGGCTTTCATGCCGACGATCAGCACCAGCATGTCGACGGTCATTTTCAGCGGCAGGCCGATCAGCGTGTCTTCGGCCTTGATCTGCACTCGGTTGTCGATCGTTTGGCTCGCCTCGGAGATGCGGCCGCGGATGAAATGGATATTGAACTCCTGCTGCGCCTGCCGGTAGAGTTCCTCGTAGCCGGGGCCGAACATTCGCATGTCCATGTAAAAGCTGTATACCTCGGCGTCGGGGATCGCCTGTTTCATTTCGATCGCCTGTTTGACGCCGGTGATGCAGCAGACCCGCGAGCAGTGGCGCTGGTTCACCTTCTCGTCGCGCGATCCGACGCAATGCAGAAAGGCGATCGTCTTCGGTATCCGGCCGTCGGCCGTGCGGATGCCGCCGTTGCGGAACATCCGTTCGACGTCTACCGTCGTATATACGTTGTCGTAGATTTTATAACCGTACTCCTCTTTCAGTTCGGCCGGGAAAAGGTCGAAACCCGAAGTGACGACCACCGCGTCGGAGCGAAGCCGGGTGCCGTCGTTCAGCGTTACGTTTTTACCCTCCTGTCCGATCTCCTTCACCTCCCGGGACGTGAGGATTTCGGCGCCGGAAGCGTCGACCTGTTCGCGAAGCGATCCGAGTACTTCGCTCGCGGGGGTCATGGTCGGAAAGAGCCGGTCCCAGCGGTTCAACTTGCCGCCGATCGTCTCCTCTCTCTCGATAATCACCGGGCTGATGCCCAGTTTGCTGAGCGTAATGGCCGTCTGCATACCTGCGACGCCTCCGCCGATGATAATTACCTTTTTTCCCATAATCCGTTACAGTATGTTTTTCGTGTAGCTTCCGATCGCCGCGGGGGCCGGTTGCCCGATGTATTTTCCATTTTTGCCGAGGTATTTCGCCGACGGGTCGTACTGGACGCCCATCTTGTCGAGCAGCGGTTCGACGGCAACCTGATGCATCTGCATACCGAGTTCCCAGGGATCGTATCCGAGCACCAGCCCGGCCAACTCTTCGTAGGTCAGCACGGGGATGCCGCGGTTGTCCTGCCCGTAAAACGTTCCCTCCATTTCGGAGATCGTGTATTGCCATTTGTCGAGGAACATCGCGCAGCCCGGGCAGTTGGCCAGGATGAAGTCGGGCTTATACGGGGCCATCGATTCGAACTTTTTCTTGGAGTTGGCGACCGAATAGCCGCGGTTGGCCATCACCAGGTAATTGCGGAATCCGAATCCGCAGCAGTGCCGCCGCTCCGGATAGTCGACCACTTCGCCGCCCCACGCCTCAATCATTCCGGCCAGCACGTACGGGAATTCCGATCCGCCGATACCGACCTTCGGGAAAATCTTCGCATAGTGGCAGCCGATGTGTTCGACGCCGCGCAGCGGTTTTCCGGTTTCGACGTTGACCAATTTGTGTTTGGCTTTCGCGGCGATCTCTTCGCGGTGGTGGAAAATCACGTCGGACGTGTGCGCCAGGTTTTTCGGCTTTTTGAATTCGCGGCCGGTAGCTTTATAAAGGTAGTCGCGGGCCTTCTCTTCCAGTTCCGGGAAGTCGTGCCACATTTCGAGCGCTTCGGAATAGATGCCGAACGACGTGATGCACGACGGGACGAAATTCTCGTACCCCGATTCGGTCATCAGCGAGAACTGCCGCGCCACGACCGTCATGATCGTTTCGAGCGGCACGATGTCGGTATGGTAGCCGATGCCGGTGCAGGAGGTGTGACGCGGGTCTTCGTGGATGTCCCGACCCAGGTCGTTGCGCAGGATATTTAAAAAGGCCGCTTCCGATCCGGGAAAAAAATTCTGCCGGATGCAGCTGCGCGCATAGTAGTAATCGTTGTCGGCGATCTGTTTCTGATACTCTTTCCAGGGTGTTTTCATCGCGTTCGTTTTTTGTTTCGGCCTCTTATTTTCCGGAGTGTTGGCCGCTGTTAGTCGTGAATACGTCGTGGAAATAGTCGTCCCCGGCTTTTTCGTATCCCATTTCCTTCGCTTTTTTATCCGAGCACGTTTCGATGTTCTCGAAAAAACGCATACCCCCGGTCACTTCGAAAATGCTGCGGATCTCCTCCATGCTGCGGTCGTCGATCTTGCGTCCGGCTCCGACGCCTACCTTGCAGTAGTTGTCGCCGAAACGTTCGAAGACGTCTTTGTCGTTGTCGTGGATCCACCGCCATACCGGCCCCTGTTCGGGATGTAGATCCGGATCGACGAAATTCGGCTTGACGCAGTAACCCGACGTCAGGATATTCTGCCCGATGGTGCGTTTGATGGCCAGTTGCTGGCGTCCTTTCTCGGACTCGGTGAAGAAACCGAGTTTTTGCGACAGCGTGCGCAGCGACTGGATGATATATCCGGGCGTATTGCCGCGCGGGCAGCGCGGGCGGCACGACATGCACTCCCCGCAGTACCAGATCGTATCGCTTTTGAGCAGCTTTTCGATGGCGTCGTCGTCCTTGGTTTGCACCATGTTGACGATCTGGCGCGGGTCGTAGTTGTAAAACTCGGCCGCGGGGCAGACTCCCGTACAGATCCCGCAGTTCATGCAGGCCGTCAGGCCCTCTTTCATGCGGACATCCTCCATCAGCATATCGAAATATTTCCCCATAACTCTTGTCCGATAACGTGCATATTTTTACACGTAACAAATTTACATCCAATGTGTAGCACGGAACAGAGAGGATAGACCTATTTTGAATGGGTATAAATACTTAATTTTTCGCCGCGTTCGTCCCGATCGGACGATTCGGGGCGCGGTACGGCCTGGGGGAAGGGTTTACAGGATGCGGCGGCTGGCGGCGTGCGGCAGCAGGGTCAGGGTGTCCCAGTCGATGCCGGTGATCAGTACGGCTCCGGGACGTTTGCCTATGTCGAAACTGCCGGCCCATGCGTCGATTCCGAGCGCTTCGGCGCCGCTGCGGGTGGCCCATTGCAGCCGTTCGGGCAGCGGGATTTCCGGGAACCTTTTCAGTTCGTCGATCATCGACAGCGAATCGTTCGACGCGAGGCTGTCGGTGCCGACGGCGATCCGCCCCGATAACCTATGGAGTAACTCGGCGGGAGGCGTCGCCCTTTCGATAAAATCGTTCGACCGAGGGCACAATACCCATGTGAGCCGGTTCCCGAAACGATGTTGAAGAGTGTCTGCGATTTGTTCGGTGACGAACGTGTTGTGCACCAGCAGCATATTTTTTTCTTTCGGGACCGAGCCTGCGATGCGTCCGGCCGGCGATCCGTATCCGGCGAAATCGATCGTTACGCCTTCCCGGAGGTTCCGTTCGTGAAGGGGCCCCCGTTCTTCGAAAAGTTCCTGTTCGCCGCGGCTTTCCATAAAGTGTACCGACAGCGGGTTTCCCGCTGCGGCGATCGCCCGGAACGCGGCGTCCTGCAGCGAATAGGTGGCGTGCGGGGTGACCGAGGCGGAGAGTCCGAGCGCTTCCGATTCGGCGGCGATTCGGCGTAGGAATGAAAAGTCGGTCGTGCGCAGGCCGAAACCTTCAATGAAATTGTGGTAATGGATGCGGCTATTCCGTTTCAGCTCGAACGTAGACGTGCCGTTGCAAATATCCCCGACGGCCACTATGCCGTCGTGTTCCATCCGGGCGTTCCAATAAGCGGCCGCTTCGATACGTTGTTGCGGGGCGGTTTCGTTGCGCGCCCGCGCGATCGTGTCGGCAAACCCGGCGAACCCGCAGCCGCGGGCGATCCGGCCGCGCAGGTACGACAGTTCCAGATGGCAATGCGCATTGACCATGCCGGGGATCAGCAGGCCGCCGAAAAACTCCACCCGCTGTTGCGAATCGACCGCGTCGGAGGCGGCGATTTCCCGTAGGACGCCGTCAGCGTCGAACGACAGAATCCCGTTGCGCAGCAGTCCCTGTGGTGTCAGGATAAAGTGCGCCGATAATCTCCTTTTTATCTGCGACATGGGAGGCGTTTGAAGGTAAGTTGTACGCTGCCAGGCTCGGGTTGAACCGGAATATTTCGCGGATCAGCGAATCGGCGGCTTCCCGCAGCGGCAGGAAGTAGGTGATCGTCATCGAGTCGATGCGCAGGGCGATGCTCTTTTCCTTGTCGGACGGGGAGGTCGCCAGGCTGATCCGTACTTCGTTCGTTTTCGGATCGGTGACGTCGAAACTGAAAATTTCCTGTTTCTGAGCCCCTTTGATATACCCCAGGTAGTAGAAACTGCCTTTCGTGCCGTCCGTCGTATCGAACTGGTAGTGCGTATAGCGGAGGTTTCCGTTACGACTCGAAGTGTCCAGGTCGTACTTGAATGCGACCTGGTAGCGTCCCGGACGTACCGGAAGGACGATGTCCGGTTTGTCGGGATCGGACAGGCGCCGGAGCCGCCGGGTCGAGTCGGAGTAGACGACGCGTCGGTAGCGGTTCATGGTGCGGCTGTCGACGGTGTCCAGCGTGGCGATCCGCGCTTTCATCAGGGAGTCTTCCCGATCCAGCCGCCGGGCCACTTCTTCCAGAATGTCCGTAAATCGGACGCTTTTGCGCCGCGAAAGGTTGTTGATCGTGTAGCTGAGATCCGAGGGTTTGTATCCGTATTTTTCAAAAATCGGGGTGTAGAAATCCACCGTGTCCGCCTGCGAAAATCCGCTTTTCGGCGAGTCGCGGTAGGCGTTGGCCAGGAAAATCTCGCGGGTGATGGCGATCAATTTCTCGTCCGGTATGTTGCGGGGCCGGTTGCAGGCGGCCGCCGTGACGGCGACGCACAACAGGCAGATCAATCGTTTTATCATGGTCGGTTCTGACTTATCTCTTTTTTCGGTATCATCGCGCGCACCGTCAGCACGGAAATCAGGTAGCTGACCGAAACGAACGTTACGATTACCCACGCCAGGTCGCTCGGATGGACTTCGACCGGATAGGCGTCGATCAGGAACGTCTCTCCGGAGAGTTTGAGGAACCCGAAATGCTGCTGGGCCAGCGCCAGCGCGACGCCGAGCAGCAATCCGCCGCCGGCGCCGATCAGGTAGATCAGCATCCCCTCGGCGACGAAGATCTTACGGAGCAGCTTCGTATCGGCGCCCATCGTGACGAGCGTCTGCGAATCCTTGCGTTTTTCGATGATCAGCATTACCAGCGAACCGATCAGCGAAAACGAAGCGATCACCAGTACCAGCAGGATGATGAAATAGATCCCCCATTTTTCGTACATCATGATGCGGTAGAACGACTCTTTTTGCTGGTAGCGCGACTGGATTTTGTAATCGTCGCCGAGCCATTGCCCGATCTGTTGCTGCACCCGCTGCGGCGAAGCGTCCGCTTCGAGACGGATGGCTACCGACGAAGCTTGTCCCGGATAGTCGAGCAGTTCCTGTGCGAAGTGGAGCGGGACGATCACGTATTTCCCGTCCACTTCGGCTTCCAGCGCGAATACGCCCGACGGGAAAATATTCTGTTTTTTGTAGAAACTGTACGGCAGCAGCGGCGAAACCCGCCCGCGCCGGGGGACGTACACCGAGATCGGGCTGTTCAGGTTGACCCGGATGCCCAGCGCGTAGGCCATGCCCTGTCCGACGTAGGCTTCCGGGAAATCTCCGAACTGCAATTGGAATACGCCTTCGGTTCGCAGGCTGTCCAGCGGCACCACCTGCCGGTAGAGCGAATCGACCCCGCACATCGTGCCGAAAGCCTGCCGGTCGCGGTACTCGAAGACCGCATTGTCTTCGAGCGCGTACGCCGCGTCCCGCACGCCGTCGATTGCCAGAAAGCGTTCGCGCGGCAGCGAGTCGATCGGGAATACCTTGCCCCGTACCGGCGTGATCCGGATATCCGGGTCGAACGACCGGTACATGCTTTTGATCAGCCCCTCGAAACCGTTGAATACCGACAGCAGAATCACCATCGCCATCACCGGGATCGCCACGGAAAAGGCGCTCACTCCCGAGACGATGTTGATCACCGAGTGCGATTTCTTCGAAAAAAGGTAACGCCGTGCGAAAAAGAGCGGTAGACGGGGCATGATCCGGATTTTCTATTTCAGCAGTTTGTCGATCGCGCTGATGTATTCCAGCGAGTCGTCGATGTAGAAGGCCAGTTCGGGCACGTGTCGCAACTGGTTCCTGACCCGCACGCCGAGCGTTTTGCGAATCAGCCAGTTGTTTTCCTGCAGCGAGGCCATCACCTCCGCATGTTTTTCGAACGGGAAGATGCTCAGGTAAATCTTAGCCAGTTCGAAATCCGGACTCATCCGTACCAGCGTTACCGATACCATGGTTCCGCACAGCAGCGAAGCGGCCTCTTTGGAAAAAATTTCGCTGATGTCGCGTTGGATTTGCCGCCCGATTTTTTGCTGGCGGGTGGATTCGATGCGGTCGTTCATTTTTTATCTGTTTTTTGTGATTCCTGTATCGATTCGGTCTCTTTTATCGTCGGTTGGCCGGCCGTTTGTCCGGGCGTTCCGGCGGGTGCGGGATACTCCTTTTTCGTTTTTTCCCGTTTCGTCTTCCGCTTTTCCGGTTTTTGCCGCTGCAGGGAGTCCGGAAGCATTCGTTGCAGGGAGTCCGGGAGCGCTTGCCGTAGTCCGGATGGCAGACTATCGGCGGAAAGGTCCGCTGCGCCCAGGCTATCCCCGTGCTTTTTCGCTTTTTCGATCAGTCTTTCGGCCCGGCGCATTTCGGCCTCCTGCATCCGTCTCGCGACGCCCTTGCTCGGCTCGGCGCGGATGCCTTCTTTGCTCAGGCGGTAATAGAAGGCCATCGAAACGTTGATGTTGTCCAGCGGCGAATGGGTCGGATTGCCCTGATATTTGGTTCCGTTCCGCAGAACGTCCGAGTAACCGAAATAGTAGCGGCCTTCGAAAGCCACTTCGAACCGACGGATCAGGAACGAAAGTCCCGCTCCGCCGCAAAGTCCGTATCCCCACCGCGTATCGCGGGTCAGTTTCATCGTATACGGTCCCTGTTCGTAGATCCCCGCCCGTTTCGATTTATAATAGTATTTCGAGTCCATGAAATAAGAGAGGTAGACGCCCAGGTTGACGAAGAAGCGTCCGTGCCGCTGCATGAAGTAGAAATGCGGCTGCCACATCAGCGGCAGTTCGAACGAATTGATCGTGCGGTGGTAGCTCGTGTCGCCTTTGCTTTGCAGGTCGTACATGAATCCGCGTCCCATGTACTGCAAGTCGGCCTGGATGGCCCCGACGAATTTTTGCGCGGTATAGAATTTATACGAAATCCCGCCCGAATAGAGCCCCCATTCGGTGCCCGTCTCCCGGGACGGGGTGAACCGTGCGGAACCGCCGCCCCATCCGCCGCGCACGCCGATATAATGCTGGGCCCGGAGCGTTCCGCATCCCAGCAGGATCACGAGTAAAGACAGTTTAGCTATTTTCCACATATTTCGTTTCTTGTTCCGCATTCGTTTGTTCCGCGACAGCTTTCGTTACCGGCCTATCATGCTGCCCATACCTCCCATGCTGCCCATGCCCATGCCGCCGCCGCTGTTATGCTGTTTCTTCTGGTTGGCGGCGTCTTCGGCCCGTTTTTTTGCGATCGCTTTCAGCCGCGCTTCGTTGTCCCGGTTGATTTTCGCCGTCATGCTTTCCATCGTAATGGGGCCGAAAATCCGGTTCATGTCCACGTCGAAGACCAATTCCCAGTTCTCCTTAGTCGTGATCTCCTCCGAATTATTGTCGTCGACGTACATCCCGACCCGTTCGGGCTGCTGTCTTTCGACCAGCGATCCGGTGTCCCATCGGCCGTTCCCGTTGAGATCCTCGATGAAACGGATTTTTACGGTACCTACGTCGATGTATTGCAGCGTATGGCTCCCCGTTTTCAGATGGGCGACCTCTTTCAGAACGGAGCCCTGCGGGGAGATCACCTGTACGACGTATTCGCTTTCGGGCGTTTTACCCTGGATATTCAGCACCAGCGTGGCGTACTTTTCGGGCGATTCGATCGTAAACTCGGATCGCAGCGTATCGTTGCTCTCGCCGTTGGTGTTCTTGAATACGCCGGCCGGGATAAGCAGCCGGTATTTCTGATCGGCTTCCCACGGGGCCGCGAGAGTCCATTTCCGGAGTTTCAGGGTATCCTGCCGGAAAGTCAGCCCGACCGGCGTCGTCTGGTCGCCTTCCCCGAGTTTCAGCAACGACATGGCCGCGCTGTCGACTCCCGTCAGCGGATAATCGAATTCGAAAACGATGTTTTTCTCCGGATTGAGCGTCGTTCCGCCCGCTACGCGGACTTTGAACGGATTGGGTTCCGGAAGGTCGTCCTCTTTTTTCTTTTTCTCCTCTTTTTCTTTTTTCACCGGGGCCCTCCAGCCCAGTTTCAGCAGTTGGGTGTCGGGCTGCAAGCGGAACAGGCTGTCGTGCTTCATGTAAATCAGCTTGCCGCGCAGCGTGTCGGGCAGGTCTTCGGATCTGGAGTCGAACCACAGTTCCATGGTGTCCCGCTTCGAATTTCCGTATTCGGTGACGATCTTTCCGGGGTCGATTCCTTCGAACGAAAGTTCTTTGATGTCGGGATGCGGAGCCGTAAAGGTAAGTACGATCCGGTTGCCGTGCGTGCGCTTCGATCCGGTGTAGGTCTGCCGTCTGAACGGTTTGTCCATGAACATCCGCATCATGACCTGCGGGTCGGCCTGCATGTAGCGGCGCGTGGTGTCGTACCAGATGTCGAATCCCGGCTGGTTCAGCGGGTTGTAGGTCGAGTCGAGGAATGCCACGCGGTCCACTCCCGGTTCGTATTCGAGGTTCCCGTTGTTGTCTTCGAGCGCGTAGATCCGGTAGTCGATCGGTTTCAGGTTCTCAGCGATGAAGATTCCGTTCGGGAAAGATTTCCCGACGGCGATCGGTTTGCTTTTCAGCAGCGTCGAATCGTACTGCGGGATCGAGTCGGTTTTCGCGTCGTAAAAGAGGATGTAGACGTTGCCCACCGTATCCGTCGTCATGGCGTCGGTCGTGTAGCCGGACATCAGCAGCGAGTCGATGTGGTCGCCCGTCGAAAAGACGTAGCGCAGACCGGTATACGGATTCCCCTCGTTGTTGTCCACGACGCTTTTGCCGAAGTTCAGCGAATAGGTCTGGTTCGAATCCAGATCCTCCTTCAGGTCGATCTGGATACCCCGCCCCCGCAGCATGAGGGTCGGTTTTTTCTTCATGAACGGGGAGGTGAAAAACTCCTTCTGCTGGTCTTTGAGCTGGACGTATTCGTTGAACTGGATCGTGATCCGTTTGTCTTTGAAATTGGTCGTCCCGAAAGCGGGGGTCATCATGACGACTTTCGGCGGCAGCGAGTCGCGCGGGCCTCCCTGCGGGGTGCCGACGCTGGCGCAGCGGGCCAGGATCCCGAAGCAGAAAAAAGCCAGGATCCCGAAGCGGGCGATTGTTTTACAGATATTTATTTCGGTCACGCTCATTTTAATCGGAGAATAGGAAACAAAGGTAGTGATTTTTCGTCAGTTTTTCATGCCGTCCGCGCCCGGCGGATTTGCGGCCTGCAGCAGTTCGCGGCGCAGTTGCCGGATCGTTTTCTTCAGCACCGGGTGCACGTAGTCGGGAAGTACCTCCTCGAGCGGCGCCAGCACGAAATCCCTTTCGGCGATCCGCGGGTGGGGAATCGTCAGCCGGTCGCTGTCGACGACCCGGTCGTCGTAGAACAGCAGGTCGATATCCATCGTGCGCGAACCGTACCGAGGCCCGGGCCGGCGAACCCGCCCCAACTGCCGTTCGATCTGCAGACAGCGCTCCAACAGTTGTTCAGGCGGAAGCGCCGTGGCGACTACGAGCACCTGGTTCAGAAAATGTTCCTCGGCTTCGAATCCCCACGCTTCGGACTCCCGTACGGACGAACATCGTTCGACGACGCCCACCTCGCGGGAGATCGCTTCCCGCGCCGCTTCCAGGTTTTCCGCTACCGACCCGAGGTTTCCGCCGGTGATCAGGACTGCTTTCGACATCAGATTTTACGGATCAATTTGCTGATTGTTAATGCAAAGTGCGGGAAAAGGATGCGCGGGTTGCCATTCTGGGCGACCTGTCGGATCGCCAGTTCCATTTCGGCGATCAGTTGCTCGATGTTCCCGTTGTTGACGTACGGAGCAAATTTCCTGCAAAATTCGTATTCGCGGCCGAACAGGTAGGCGATCCGTTCGACGCCGGCCGTCAGCATGTAGCTGTCGCGGAGCAGCCGGATGGCGTTTTCGAGCAGTTGTTTCTGTTCTTCGCGTCCCAGGGCGGCGACCGTTTCGGCCCATTCCAGCAGTTCCATGTGGCGGTCTTCATAGCTGAGCCGCATCAGCCGCACGAACAGTTCGAAATATTCGTCGCTGCTTTCGCGCTGTTCCAGCACCCGCGACGCTTCGAGGATGCTGCCGCGCGCGAGCCGTGCGACTTTGGCCGCATCGTCCGTCGGCAACCCTTTGCGGGCGGCGAGCCACGCCGCCATCCGTTCGTCCGCGATGGCCGGTACGTCGACGACCTGCATCCGCGACAAGATGGTGGGCAGCAGCCGTTCGGGCGATTCGGAGACCATCAGGAAGAGGGTCTTTTCCCACGGTTCCTCGATGATTTTCAGCAGTTTGTTCGCCGCCTGCGTGTTCATCCGCTCGGGCAGCCAGATAATGACCGCCTTGTATTCCGATTCGAACGCTTTGAACGACAGTTTGCGGATGATTTCGTCGGCTTCGAACGTGCTGATATTTCCCTGTTTGTTGTCTATTTCGATGGCCGAATACCACATCGGTTCGCTGAAATACCCGCCGGTTTTTTCGAACAGCCGCCTCCACTGCGACAGGAAAGCGTCGCTCAGCGGCTTCTCGCCCGACGATTTTCCTTTCGGCGTGTTGACCGGAAAGACGAAATGGACATCCGGATGAGCCAATTGCGCGATCTGGCGGCAGGACGGGCATTGCCCGCAAGAGTCCCCGTCGCGGCGGTCGGTGCAGTTTAGGTACTGGGCATAGGCGATCGCCAGCGGCAGTGCGCCGACGCCTTCGCCGCCAATGAAGAGCTGGGCATGGCTGATTCGTCCGCGCGTTACGCCCTGAACCAGTTTGGCGGCGGTTTCTTGCTGTCCTGTGATCTCTTTAAACTGCATGGCTTCGTTGTTTGAAAATGACCGGGTTTTCCGTCGCGGCGGCCGTTTCCGCTCCGGTGTGGCGTTTGCGCGGACTGCGGCGGCGCAACCCTCCCTGCAAAGATACGAAAAACCGCGGAGTTTATTATTTGCGTCCGGTCGATCCGAATCCGCCGGCGCCGCGCTCCGTTTCGCTCAGCTCCGACACGCTTTCCCATTCGATGCGCGTGAATTGCGCGACGACCAGTTGCGCGATCCGCTCGCCCGGTTTCAGTTCGAACGGCTCGTTCGACAGGTTGACCAAGATCACTTTGATTTCGCCGCGGTAGTCGGGGTCGATTGTCCCTGGCGCATTGGCTATTGAAATGCCGTGTTTGGCGGCCAGCCCGCTGCGCGGACGCACCTGGATCTCGTAACCGTCCGGGATTTCGACGTAAAGGCCCGTCGGAACGAGAGCCCTTTGCAGCGGTTCGAGCACGATGCTTTCGGTCGTATTGGCCCGGACGTCGAGGCCGGCCGCGCTGACCGTTTCGTAATGCGGCAGTTCGAATGCCGATCGGTTTATGACTTTTATTTTCATATCGTTAACGTTTAATGATCGAGTGTAATATACCTTTCATGTCGATTTTTTCGAGACGGATCGCATAGAATCCGAAAGCCGCCAGCATCGCGAGGTTCAGCGTGTACTCCAGCGCGGCGGGTAGCGCGGACGTGAGCAGCGACGCCCCGTAAATCGCCCCGCCGACCAGGAAGTAGGTCCCGATCCGGCGCAAGTCGTACGGGACGGGATAGTGTTTCTGGTTCAGGTAATAGCTGACGGCGACCATGGCGGTTTCGCAGCCCAGCCGGGCGAGCGCGGCTCCGAAATATCCCAAGACGGGAGTCAGCGCCAGGTTCAACCCGAGCGTGAAAACGAGCCCCGTTCCGGTGATCCAGATCGCGTATTTCGTTTCGCCGGTCTTTTTGTACCAGAACGACAGGTTCAGCCAGATCCCTGCGAAAATATTTGCCAGCAGGATGACCGGCAGCACGTAAACCCCTTCGCGGAAGTCTTTCCCCATCATCAGCGCGAACAGGTTCGTGAAGAGCGTGATGCCCAGAAACATGAAGATCGACACGATGATGAAATATTTTTGGGCCTCTGCGTTTTGCCGTTTGAAATCGTCGTTTTTAAACCCCGACAGAAAGTAGGGCTCCGCGGCGTAACGGTACATCTGGGTGAATAGGAAGATGATGACGGCTAATTTCGAAACGGCGCCGTAGATGCCCAACGCGTCCATCGAGATGCCCGAAGGCAGCAGGTATTTGATCATCTGCCGGTCGATGAACTGGTTCGATACGCCGGCGATGCCGCTGACCAGCAGCGGGAACGAGTACGCCAGAATCGTCCGCAACTGCCGCCACCGGATGCGCGGCACGGCGTCCCGGAAGTCCGGTATCAGTGCGAACAGCAGCACGATGTTGGCCAGCAGGTCGGCCAGCAGCACGTATCCGGCCCCGTATTGCGGGTCGTACCATGATGCGCAGATGCCGAGTTCGGCCAGTCCGGGCAGTCCCGAGTAGAAAAAGAAAGTCAGCGCGAGGTTGACGATCACGAACAGCAGCCGCAGGATCATGAACCGTTTGGCCCGGCCTTGCTGCCGCAACCGCGCCAGCGGGATCGCCGTGACGGTATTCAGCATAACGATGGCGGCGACCAGCCGGATGTATGACGGATGGTCGGTGTATTCCATGACCCGGGCCAGTTGTGGCGTAAACAGCAGCGCGAGTACGAAAAAAACGATGCTGACGGCGGTCACCGCGCCCCATACGTTCGAAAAGATCGTCCGCTTTTCCGCTTCGCTGCCGGCCTTTCCCGCAAAGCGGAAATAACCGGTTTCGAGGCCCATCGTCAGCAGCACCAGCACGAACGGGATCAGCGCGTAGAGGTCGGTGACGACTCCGTACTCGCCGACGGTCATCACGCGGGTCAGGTACGGGAACAGCAGGTAATTCAGGAAACGGGGCACGATCGTCCCTAGCCCGTAGATCGCCGTCTGTCCCGCCAGTTGTTTCAGCATATCGGGTTAATTTTTCACAAAAATAGCGAAATATGCGATACGATGCGATGTCTGCCCGTTTTTAATATTCCGTGTGTTTCGCCCCGGTTTTTTCGGTCGAAACGTCCGGAACGTTCCGCTTCGAAAACAAAAAAGGCCGCCGCTTCGTGATGTGAACAGCCTCTTTGAAACGACACCATATTCGGTGTTGGATTTCAAAATTTCGAGTAGTTTAATTTAATTCTGTCGCAAAATGAATTTATTCCTATCTTTGTAATAGTCATTGAATAAACGATAATGTTTGCCGAACGTAATTTACCGGAGGGTAGAAAGCCGTTTACCGGCCCGTACGATGTCTGCCGAAATAGCGATCGTTAACTTTCCACGCCATGAAAAACAAGTCGATACTGCTGTCTCTATTGCTGGGATTTATTTTTCCGACCGCATTCGCCCAAAACGGGCCACATAAAAACGGCGGAGCGTTTGAGAAAAAAATCGAAAACAATTACAAAAACAAATCCATACAGATAATCAAGGGAAAAAAATACGGCATTTGGAATCTCGATAGTAAGACCGAACTCGAAAAACGCTTCTTCGGAGATTATAATGCGGATGTCGAGTTTTTCGTATCCCCCTCCTTCGAAGGTGCGACCGGTTTCCGTCTTACGAAAGATTCGACCGAGACTTCCTATATCCTCGAGGTCAAACGCGTTTCGAATTACAAGGAAGCTTCCCGACTGGCGGAGGAAAAGTTTCCGTCGATAGGGATTCCGATGGCGCTGCTTAATTCTTTACCTAAGAATATCAAAAGCCTGATATTTGATCATAATTCCGCTATGTATCCCAAAGCAAGGGAAGAAGAGTTAAAACTGTACACGATCGAGACCCGCTCTTTCCCCGTAAGCGATCGGTTCGCAGAAAAATTATACTCCAAAATGCTTTCATCGATCGATGACTTCAAAGCCGAGGGAAGGCCGGAGGGTTTTTTTGATGGTTATCGGGTAACTTTCCGTTGCGTTGTCGGAGATGAATTACGATCTCTGCATATACGTATGCCTCAAGGTGATATCCTGGCTTTCTCCGATCTTTGCAGACAGATGATCGACGATGCTGGAAAAGGCGAGTTCGACGAATCAAAATATATCAAATCATTGAAGAAATGACTCGATATATCGTTTCGAAAAAGGCCGCCGCACGAAGCGACGGCCTTTCTGGAAAAGGTTTTGTCGGCGGTTATTCCTTGCCGATGTTGTCGAGGGCTTCCTGTACTTTTTCGATGAACATGTCGCCGTCGGCTCCTCCGACGATTCGCCCTACTTCCGTTCCGTCCTTATCGAGGATCAGGAAGGTGGGGTAGGCGCGCACGCCGTATTTTTTAGCGACGTCGATGCCTTCGCCCTTTTCTGCGTCGAATTTGGCGTTGACGAACGTCTTATTGAAGTAGTTGCCCACTTTTTCCTGCGGAAAGACCTGCGTGGCCATCGCTTTGCACGGGCCGCACCAGGTGGCGTAAACATCCACGAACAGGTATTTTTTCTCCTTGGCGGCTTTTGCCAGCAACTCTTTCAGCGTCCCTTTTTCGAACACCGTTCCTTTGATCTCCTTGGCGGCCGGGGCTGTCTCCTTCGTGTTATTCTGAGCGAATGCCGCTACCGAGAACAGCGCCAACATCGTCATTGCAATCCATTTTTTCATAATTTTTCGGTTTTTAATGGTTCGTATCGGTTGTCGTTTGCAATTGTCGTTCCATAACAGAACGGAAAAACCGTCCGTTTAGTTGTGCATTTCCTTCGTTATTTTGCGTTTCCGGTCGGTCGCTGCCCGGAGCCGGCCTCTCGTTTTTCCCGCTCGCGGGTGGACAGCAGTCCGCAGGCCGCCTGGATGTCTTCGCCGCGCGAAGCGCGGATCGTCGTCGTGATCCCCCGGCGGGTCAGCGCGTCGCGGAAACGGACCAGGGTCGTCTCGTCCGGGCTTTGCATCGGGGCGTCGGGGATGGCGTGGAAGCGGATCAGGTTGATGCGGCATTTCAGCCCCGCCAGCAGTCGGACGAGCGCTGCTACATGCCGGTCGGAATCGTTGATTCCCCGGAACATGATGTATTCGAAACTGATGCGTCGCTGGTGCGAAAAATCCCATTTTTTCAACTCCTTCACCACTTCTTCGATCGGATACCGGTTTTGTACCGGCATCATTTCGAGCCGTTCGGCGGCGAACGGGTTGTGCAGGCTCACCGCCAGGTGCACTTTCGTCTTCTCCAGGAACGTGCGCATGGCCGGGATGACGCCGACGGTCGACAGCGTGATACGGGTCGGACTCCAGGCGTAACCCCAGTCGGCGGTCAGGATTTCGAGCGACCGCAGTACGTTATCCGCGTTGTCGAGCGGTTCGCCCATGCCCATGTAGACCACGTTGGTCAGTTGCGCGCTTTCGGGGATCGACCGGATTTGATTCAGAATTTCGCCGGCGGTCAGGTTGTGCGCGAAACCTTGGCGCGCCGTCATGCAGAAGCGGCAGCCCATCCGGCAGCCCGACTGCGACGAAACGCACAGCGTCGCCCGCTGGCCGTCCGGGATGTAGGCCGATTCGACGAAGCGATCCCGCAACGTCGGGAAAAGGTATTTTTTCGTGCCGTCCGCAGATTGCTGTACGGCAGCCGACGGGATGCGGCCTACTTGATATCTCTCTTCGAGCGCCCGGCGGTTTTTCAGCGAAATGTTCGTCATCTCGTCGATCGACAGCGCTCCCTTCCGGTAAATCCATGCCGCGATCTGAGTGGCCGTGAAGCGCGGCATCCCGAACGAAGCGGCGACTTCGGCGAGCTCGCCGAGCGTTTTGCCGAACAACCATTCCTTTTCCATAGCGCAACGGGTTTGTACAAATAAAAAAAGGCTGTCGCCGACAGCCTGTAAAAGTCAAGGTGGAGAATACCAGGGTCGAACTGGTGACCTCTTGCATGCCATGCAAGCGCTCTAGCCAACTGAGCTAATCCCCCTTCGGGGGACAAATATAGGCATATTTTCAAAATCTGCAAAACCGGATGACGAAAAAAACGGGCGGAGGCTTTTTTTCGACGGTATTTTTTGTAAATTTGTGGTAAATTGAGTCTGGTGCGCGAGAGACGGGGGAGGGTGTTCCGGCCGCGTGGCGAAGCGCCTTTTTTGAATTTATGAAACAGGAAAACGAAACGATAGTTCCCGCCCGCGAAGCCGTGCTGGTCGCGGTGATCCGGGATCAGCAGCAGGAACGGCAGGCCGTGGAATACCTTGACGAACTGGAGTTTCTGGCCGAGACGGCCGGGATCGCTTCGGTCAAACGGTTTACTCAGCGGTTGGCCAACCCTTCGTCGAAAACGTTCGTCGGCGAGGGTAAACTGGCCGAGATCGCGGCTTACGTCGAGGAGCACGAGATCGCCTACGTGATTTTCGACGACGAACTGACTCCGTCGCAGTTGCGCAACCTCGACCGGATTTTCAAAAATAAGATTTACGACCGGACAAGTCTGATTCTCGATATTTTCGTGCAGCGTGCGACCACGGCCTATGCGAAAGCGCAGGTCGAACTGGCCCAGTGTCAGTACTTGTTGCCTCGGTTGACCGGGATGTGGACGCATCTCGAACGGCAGCGCGGCGGAACCGGGACGCGCGGCGGCGCCGGCGAACGGGAGATCGAGACCGACCGCCGCGTGATCCGCGACCGGATCAGCAGGCTGAAAGAGCAGCTCAAAAAGATCGACCGGCAGATGGCCGTGCAGCGCAGCAACCGCGGGTCGCTGGTGCGCGTGGCGCTGGTAGGCTATACGAACGTCGGAAAATCGACGTTGATGAATCTGGTTTCGAAAAGCGAGGTTTTTGCCGAGAACAAGTTGTTCGCGACGCTCGACACGACGGTGCGCAAAGTTGTTTTCGACAACCTGCCGTTCCTGCTGTCGGATACGGTCGGCTTTATCCGCAAGCTGCCGCATCAACTGGTCGAATCGTTCAAGTCGACGCTCGACGAGGTGCGCGAAGCCGACCTGCTGCTGCATGTGGTGGATATTTCACATCCGAATTTCGAGGAGCAGATCGACGTGGTGAAGCAGACCCTGCAGGAGATCGGGGCGGGCGATAAACCGGTTTTTCTGATCTTTAACAAGATCGACGCTTACACGTTCGTCCGCAAGGACGAGGACGACCTGACCCCGGCCACGCGTGAGAATCTTTCGCTGGAAGATCTGAAGCAAAGCTGGATCGCAAAAGCCAACACGCCGTGTATCTTCCTTTCGGCGCGCGAGAAAATCAATATCGAAAAGTTCCGGCACGACCTGTACGGCATGGTGCGCGAGATCCATGCAGGGCGTTATCCGTTTAATAACTTTTTGTATTGATCGTATTTCTGTGAAATACAAAAATGTATTTTAATAAAGGATATTGCGAAAATTCACAAAACAGCTACATAAAAAAAAGGGCGGACAGATGATGATACGGGTATTGGATCGGGAAAACACCATTTTCAACAGATTTATCGCGCAGATGCGCGATGTGAACGTGCAGGGCGACAGTATGCGCTTCCGGCGCAACCTGGAGCGGGCCGGCGAGGTGATGGCTTATGAGATCAGCAAGACGCTGCATTATACGAAGCATGTCGTGGAGACGCCGCTCGGCGAAGCCGAAGTGTCGCTGCCGGACGACCAACTGGTGATCGCTACGATCCTGCGGGCGGGGATTCCGTTTCATCAGGGTTTTCTGAATTATTTCGACGATGCGCAGAACGCGTTCGTGTCGGCCTACCGGAAGTATAGCAAGGACGGCAGTTTCCATATCAAGGTCGAGTATATATCGAGTTGCGAATTGACCGGCAAGACGCTGCTGCTCGTCGATCCGATGCTGGCTACCGGGGCGTCGCTGGCGCTGACCTATCAGGCGTTGCTGGAGAAGGCCGGGAAACCCCGCCGGACGATCGTCGCTACGGTGATCGCCAGCGAGGAGGGGATCGAATTCGCGAAAAAGAATTTTTCGATGCAGGAGGCCGAGATTTGGTGCGGAACGGTGGATGCCGAACTGACGGTGAAATCCTATATCGTTCCCGGGATCGGCGATGCCGGCGACCTGGCCTACGGCGATAAAATGTAATGGACTGTTAGATAGGGCGAATGCCCGATGGGGGAACGATGGAGAATCCGCAGTTGGAACTGGCTGACCGTTTTATCGGGGAGACCGCCGTCAATCTGTTTTTGACCGGACGGGCGGGGACGGGCAAGACTACGTTCCTGCACAGGCTGCGGGAACGCTCGCCGAAACGGATGATCGTCGTGGCGCCGACCGGTGTGGCAGCGATCAATGCCGGCGGGGTGACGATCCATTCGTTTTTCCAGTTGGCGTTCGCACCGTATATTCCCGAATCCGTCCGCGGCGTGAACCCGCAGAACCGACAGGAGCAGTTCCGTTTCAATAAACAGAAAATAGCCATTATTCGCAGCATCGACCTGCTGGTGATCGACGAGATCAGCATGGTCCGCGCCGACGTGCTCGATGCGGTCAGCGACGTGCTCAGGCGGTACCGCGATCCGGGCAAACCGTTCGGCGGCGTGCAACTGCTGCTGATCGGCGACCTGCAGCAGTTGGCTCCGGTCGTGCGCGACGAGGAGTGGAGCTTGCTCGGTCGATTCTATGCGTCGCCGTTCTTTTTCGAATCCCGGGCACTGAAGGAGACGTCGTACGTCTGCATCGAATTGCAACATATTTACCGGCAGAGCGACGAACGCTTCATTACGATGCTGAATGCCGTGCGCGAAAGCCGCGTCGATCCTGCGATGCTCGAAGAGCTGAACCGCCGTTACCGGCCCGCTTTCGATCCGGACGAAAAGGACGGATACATTACGTTGACATCGCATAACCATACGGCGCATGGGATCAACGAGGCGAAAATGGCCGCGCTGCCCGGCGCGTCCTGTACTTACCAGGCGGCGCTGGAAGGAACGTTTCCGGAATACCTTTATCCGACCGATGCGTCGCTGACGTTGAAGGCGGGGGCGCAGGTGATGTTCATCAAAAACGATCCGTCGCCCGAGAAACGGTATTATAACGGAAAAATCGGTATCGTGACGGGGTTGGACGACGGGTCGGTCGAGGTGCTGCCGCACGGGGCCGCCGAGCCGATCGCCGTGGAACCGGCCGAATGGCTGAATACCAAATACAAGATCGATCCCGAAACGAAAGAGCTGACCGAAGAGGTCGAAGGCCGCTTCGTTCAGTATCCGCTGAAAGCGGCATGGGCTATTACGATCCATAAAAGCCAGGGGCTTACGTTTGAACGCGCGGTGATCGACGCGGCCGACTCTTTTTCGCACGGGCAGGTGTACGTGGCGCTCAGTCGCTGCAAGAGTTTGGAAGGGTTGGTGCTGCGCGCCCCGCTCGACGCGCGTTGCATGATCTGCGATCCTACCGTCCGCGCGTTTACGGATTACGCCGCGGAACACCGGCCGGACGGCGCGCTGCTGGCCCGTCAGGCCGAAGCTTATTACCGGCGGCTGTTGTTGGAACTGTTCGATTTCGCGGCG
The DNA here is from genome assembly GCF_900240235.1 of Alistipes sp. cv1. Lineage (NCBI taxonomy): Bacteria > Pseudomonadati > Bacteroidota > Bacteroidia > Bacteroidales > Rikenellaceae > Alistipes > Alistipes sp. cv1. The sequence continues at coordinate 126,308 of NZ_OEPW01000002.1, read as the reverse complement.
GTAGGCAAACGACTGCGGATACTCCGCCGGTTCGTCGACGAACACCTGGGCGCGCTTTATCCGAAATTGTCGGCCATGTGGCAACAGCATACGGTGCGTTTCAGCACCGAGATAAGCGATGTCGGCATTCGTTTCCAAAAACAGATCGACCGTATGATCGGCGGGAGCGCAGGCTACCGCGACGATCCGCGGCTCGCCGAACGGGTCGGCAAAGGACGGGACTATTTCCTGGCCCGATGCGGCGAGATTATCGATCCGCTGTTGGCGGCCTGCGACGTCGAGATCGACAGCAAGGAGCTGCGGAAAGATTTTGCGAAGATGCTGTCGGCGGCCGGGGACCAGGTGCGGATTAAAAAAGCCGTGCTGGAGGCGACCGCTGACGGATTCGACCTGCACCGTTACCTGGAAGCGAAGGCGAAGGCTTCGCTGGAAGAGTCCCGGATTTCGATCGGCGCGGAAGCGAAGGTGACGGTTTCCGACGACGTGCTGCATCCGGCGCTTTTCGAAACGCTGCGGAGCTGGCGCAAAGAGGAGGCCGGCCGGCAAAAAGTTCCGGTATACGTGGTGATGAGCCAGAAAGCGCTGCTCGGCGTGTCGAACCTGTTGCCTTCTTCGCTCCGCGAACTGGCGCGTATCAAAGGGATAGGCGATAAGTTTCTGGAAAAATACGGGGACACGGTGCTGGAATTCGTTCGGGAGTTCCGGGCCGAAACGGGAGCCGATATGGATTTCCCGACTCCGGAGGTCGCCGTGAGGCCGGATGCAGGGGGGACGAAACCGAAGAGAAAAGAGCGGGAGGACACGCGGCTGGTTACGCTGGGATTGCTCGAAGAGGGGCTTACCCGCCGCGAAATCGCCGCCGAACGCGGATTGAGCGCAGCTACGATCGACGGGCATATTGCCGACCTGATCCGGCGCGGCGCGCTCGAAGCCGACCGATTCGTGCCGGAAGACAAGATCCGGGCGATTACCCGTTGTCTGAACGAGCATCCCGGAGAGAAATTCGCATTGATACAGGAAAATCTCGGCAGCGATTATTCGTACAGCGAGATCCGTTTCGTGCACAGTGCGCTCGAACGGGGCGAGTAGTCCGCCGTTGCGGTTTCCGTTTTTGTTATCTGCCGCAAGAGTGTTACCTTTGTTCCGCATAAAACAACGGATCATGGAACAGAATTACGCCAGAGAAGAGGTGTACAATCCCGAAACCATCGAGAAACTTTCCGAACATTACCGAGCGATCCTCGAACTGCTGGGCGAGGATACCGACCGCGAAGGGTTGGTCAAGACGCCCGAACGGATCGCCAAGGCGATGTGTTTCCTGACGCGCGGTTACGATGAAGATCCGCGCGAAATCTTGTTGTCGGCCAAATTTCACGAAGAGTACAAACAGATGGTGATCGTCAAGGATATTGAGCTGTATTCGCTTTGCGAACACCACATGCTTCCTTTTTACGGGAAGGCGCACGTCGCATACATTCCGAACGGCTATATTACCGGACTCTCTAAAATCGCCCGGGTTGTGGAAGCTTATGCGCGCCGTCTCCAAGTGCAGGAACGACTGACCGTCCAGATCCGCGACTGCATTCAGCAGGCGCTCGATCCGTTGGGGGTGGCGGTGGTGATCGAGGCCGGACACATGTGCATGCAGATGCGAGGCGTGCAGAAACAGAGTTCACTGACCACTACTTCCGCATTTACAGGCGTGTTCCTCAGGCAGATGCAGACCCGGGAGGAGTTTATTCATCTGATCCGCCGCGGCTGATCCGTCTTCTGCAAGGGAGATTCCGGTCGAAAAATCAAAGCGGACCGGGAGGAAGATTTTTCCTGATTTATTCTTTCGCCTTCGTCTCTTCGACGTGCGGGCGGGCCACCGCTTCGCCTTCGCGGATAACCGGATAACCGGGTTTTACGGGCGGTTGCTGCGGAGCCTCGGGGGCCGGCGGAGTCCCGGCGACGGAATCCTGCTTCGGAGTCGTATCGACCGTAACTTTTCCTTTTACTTTGCGCATTACGAAGTCGTCGAACCGCTCGTTCGATTCGAACCCGTCGGCATAGATGACATCCCCTTTCTGGGTGATTTTCGAATCGACGTTGGAATAGACCCGTTTGGATTTCTGGTTCCAGAACAACTGCTCGGTTTCGAGCTGGTTGCCGTCGGCATTGCTGCCGCGGACATTTCCTTTGGCTTCCCAGAGCTGCTGCCGTTTCATGAAGATCGCGTAATTGGCCGACAGCTTCGCTTCGACAGTCTGGGTCGAGTCGTTGTAGGTCTCGATCTCGATCCCTTTGCGGAATTCGATGTAGGGTTCCTCGGCATATTCGTACTCTTCGAGCAGCGGCGCGGAAAAACGGAAGGAGAGGTTACCTTCCTTCGTCTGGATGACCGTCAGGTTCTCGCTCTGCTGGGTCATCATATTCTGGTTGTTCTCCTCTTCGACGACGGCCGTTTGCCGCGAGCACGAAAACAGCAGCGCCGCACTTCCGAGAAGTGCGGCGACGGCCGTGATATTTCGGTAAAAGCGAATCATTTCGATCGGGAGCCGGTGTTATTGGTACTTGAACCGCTTGAACCAGTCGTCCTCGCCGAACAAGCTCAGCCCGATGGAGAGTTTGATGTAATTCTCCCGGATCATCCGAAACTGCCGCGTTCCCATCGCGCCGTCGGCGGTTCTGCCGCGCTGGCCGAATTCGACTCCGACATTGACGGCGCTCAGTCCCTGGACTTTGATCGGAATGCCCACGCCGAGCGTGATGGCCTTGTCGCGGACGTTGTGCCCGTTGATCCGCATGTAGTAATCGTTGTAACGGAAGCCGAGCCGGTAAGACCACCGGTTCAGGACATGGCGGACATCCATCGGATTCGGAATGTACTGAACGCCGAACTTGATGTACTGGTTGTTTTTGAATTCTATGCCGTTCATCGGATCGTTCGTGTTCACGTTGTTCCACTGTTCCATGGAGTAATCCAGGCCGAGGCTTAACCGTACGGATTGGTAGCTCAGGCCGAACGTGAACGTATTGGGCAGCGAGAAATTCTCTTTTGAAGTCGTATCGGTAATTTTGTCCGACGTAATGCTGGTCGAGTAGATCGAGCGGCTCGTGGTCGGCTTGAGATTCGTCCTGGGCCGGTAAGTCGCTCCGAAGGTCAGCACGCGTTTATCGCTCTGAATCAGGTCGTATTGCAATCCGATGTTGGCCCCCAGCCGCGAAATGGATTCCCGCGCGGTTCCGTGGGCGTTGACGAAGGTTTCGTTGGACAGCAGCGAAGTGATGTCGGTGTTGAAATACCGCGAGATGCGCCCGTGGTAATAAACCATGTCGGCGCCGACCGACAGACGTTTGGTCAGCAGGATGCCGAATCCCAGCTTGGCCTGCGTGACGTTCCCTTCTCCGGTGTAGTTATACAGCACGTCCATATTATTGGCCAGGAAGAACGGGTCGGTGTCGCGCATTTCGATCCGGTAGCCCACGCTGCTCATCGGGGTGACGCTGATGCCGATTCCCAGCGAACGGGCTATCGGGAACGCAAGTGCGATGTCCCTTACGTTGAACGAATTGTGGCTGGTTTTGGCTGCCGAAGTTTTCGAGTAGGTGTTGTTTCCTTCGATTTCGACGTTGAACAGGAACGTTTTTTGTTTCAAAATGCTGTAAGAGGCCGGGTTCAGGTAGTTTATCTTCAGCGCGTTGCGTAATCCGATACCGGCGCCTCCCATCGAACGCATATACCCGGGGCCCTGGGTCGAGAAGTCCCCGATTCCGTAAAACGTATAAGGAGAGAAAGTATTCAGACTGCTGCTCTGAGCCCACGCCGCTGCGGGCAACGCCAGCAACAATGCCAGGACAACCCGGAGAATTCGCTTGTTATTCTGCATTATATTCTAAAATTCGGTTCAGACCGTAAGCCACAAGGTCGTAGGTTGCAAATATCGTATTTTTTAATCGTTTGGCAAAGAAATTACTGTCTCCCCCGGTGAAAATTATCCGCAGGTCGCTGTATTTGCGTTGCAGGTCGCGGATATAGCCTTCGATTTCGTAAACGATTCCGTTGACCACGCCGCATTCGATGGCGCTTACGGAGGTGTTGCCGAACAGTTCGGTCGGGTTATCGTTCAGCGAGCACAGCGGCAGTTTTTTCGTGAAGTGGTGCAGGGCCTTGAAACGGATCGCCGCGCCGGGGGTGATGTTGCCGCCGAGGAATTCGCCGCCCGAGACGACGTCGATCGTAATGGCCGTTCCGAAATCGACGATCAGGATATCGCTGTTCGGGTAGATCGTATTGGCTCCTACGGCTGCGGCCAGCCGGTCGGCGCCCAGCGTGCCGGGCGTGGCGTAGCGGTTGACGATCGGCACCGGGACGTTTTGGTCGAACCTCAGGAACCGCTTCATGCGCTGTTCCAGGAACCGTTCGAGTTCCTCGTCCGTGTCGCGCGACGAGACGATCACCGCGGCGTCGATGCCCGGGTTCGCTTTGAGCAGTTTTTCGATATAGGCCGTGTCGATCTGTTCGGTTTTCAGAAAATCGACGACCTGGCCACCGTCGATGATGGCCAGTTTGGCGAGCGTGTTTCCTATGTCGATAGCAAGATTCATCCGTACAAAATTAGTGATAAAAACCGTTCCCGCAACCTCCCGCCGCTCTCCGCTCCGGTACGAAATCCCGCTAAACGACCCCTTCCCCGCGGACTTTGGCTGCCAGTTCGCAAAGGTTCGCAGTCGCTTCGGATATGTTTTTTATATTTCTAACTACAATAGACAGCTTATTATTGTTCTGTTTGAAAATAAATTTACTGTCGGGGCGCGTCGCGATTTTCAGGATGTTGCCGAATACCGTGCTTTTGTAGTAGGCCGAATGCTGGTTTTCGATGAATTTCAGGATCATGATGCCGTTTTTGACGATCGCTTTCTCGAACCCGAGTTCGATGCATACCCACCGCATCCGAACGATGTCGAACAATTCGCGAGTCGCTTCCGGAATCGGGCCGAAACGGTCGATCAGATTTTTCTCGAAAAGGGCCAGCCGCCGGTCGTCTGTGATGTGGTCGAGTTCGCGGTACAGGCGGATTTTCTCGGCGGAACTGCTGATGTAAGCGTCCGGGATAAAGGCTTCGCGGTCGGTGTCGATCTGCGTGTCGGAGATGTACGTGGCCGGTTGCGGCGGCGCCGTTTCGCCGGGCGTTTCGCCGGTTTTCGCGAATTCTTCTTCGCGCAGTTCGGCGATCGCTTCGTTCAGGATTTTCTGATAGGTTTCGAAGCCGATATCGGCGATGAAACCGCTCTGTTCGCCGCCCAGTAGGTTGCCTGCGCCGCGGATGTCCAGATCCTGCATGGCGATGTTGAATCCCGCGCCGAGGTCGGAGAACTCTTCGATGGCCCGCAGCCTGCGTCGTGCGTCGGACGACAGCATTTCGTCCGGCGGCGTCAGCAGGTAGCAGAACGCCTTGCGGTTCGACCGCCCGACGCGGCCGCGCAATTGGTGCAGGTCGCTCAGGCCGAAGTTTTGGGCATTGTCAATGATGATCGTGTTCGCGTTCGGCACGTCCACTCCCGATTCGATGATCGAAGTGGCTACCAGCACGTCGAACTCCCCGTAAATGAAGTCCATCATCAGTTGTTCGAGCTGTTGCGGGTTCATCTGCCCGTGCCCGACGCCAACGCGCGCTTCCGGGCACAGCTTCCTCACGAGGCGTTCGATGTTGCCGATCGTCTCGACGCGGTTGTGGACGAAATAGACCTGCCCGTTGCGGGAGAGCTCGTATCCGATCGCTTCGCGGATGATCTCCTCGTCGAACAGGTGGCTCTCGGTGGCGATCGGCTGGCGGTTCGGCGGCGGCGTTGAAATGACCGACAAGTCGCGCGAACCCATCAACGAGAATTGCAGCGTACGCGGGATCGGGGTGGCCGTCATCGTCAGCGTGTCGATGTTGGCTTTCAGGTGGCGCAGTTTCTCTTTGGCCGCTACGCCGAATTTTTGTTCTTCGTCGATAATCAGCAGGCCCAGATCCTTGAATTCGATGCTTTTGCCGAGCAGTTTGTGCGTTCCGACCAGAATGTCGATCTTGCCGGCGGCCAGATCGTCGGCGATCTGCCGCATCTCTTTCGCGCTTTTCACGCGGCTCAGGTGCTCGATCCGCACGGGGAATTCTTTCAACCGGTCGTTGAACGTTCGGTAATGCTGCAAGGCGAGGATCGTGGTCGGAACCAGTACGGCGACCTGTTTCGAGTCGGTGACTGCCTTGAAAGCGGCCCGGATCGCGATCTCGGTCTTGCCGAAGCCGACGTCGCCGCAGATCAGCCGATCCATCGGCGTGCGGCTCTCCATATCCTGCTTGACCAGTTGCGTGGCGGTCTGCTGGTCGGGCGTATCTTCGTAGATGAACGAGGCTTCCAGTTCGTGCTGCAGGTAACTGTCCGGCGAATATGCGAAACCTTCGCTCGCCTTGCGTTTGGCGTACAGCGCGATCAGCTCGCGGGCGATGTCCTTGACCGCCTTTTTCGTGTTCAGTTTCATCCGCTGCCAGGCGCCCGATCCCAGCTTGTAGATTTTCGGCGGTTCGCTCTCCTTATCTTTGTATTTCGAAATGCGGTGCAGCGCGTGTACGTTGACCAGCAGCACGTCGTTGTCGCGGTAGACCAGCTTGATCGCTTCGTGTACCTTGCCGTTTTCGACCGTGCGCGTCAGTCCGCCGAAGCGTCCTACGCCGTGGTCGATGTGTACCACGTAATCGCCTACCTTCAGCGAATTAAGCTCCTGGATCGTCAGACTTTCGCTGCGGTCCAGTTCGCCGCGGATGCGATAGCGCTGATAACGGTCGAAGATCTGGTGGTCGGTATAAAAACACTTTTGCGAAATGTGGTCGATGAATCCGGCGTGCAGCGTCAACGGCACCGATCCGAACCGGACCTGTTTGGCGCCGATCGAATTGAAAATATTGCCTAGGCGTTCCAGTTGGGCTTTATTTTCGGTCAGGAAAAAAGTTTCGTATCCGTTTTCGCGGTTTCGTGTGATGTCTTCGGCCAACAGTTCGAAATTCTTGTTGAACTGCGGCTGCGGCGAAGTATTGAAGGCGATCCGGACGTCTGCGGCGCGTTCGGTGATGTTGTCGTTGAGCAGGATGAAGGTCGCCTTGCCGCTGTTTTCTAAAAATTCTTTGCGACTGGTGACCATCCGGTCGATTTCGGACGGATTTTCGAGGTCGCCGAGTATTTTGGTGCGGATGTCGTTGAATCGTTTCAGCGTGTATTCGCCGTCGGCGATCCAGTAGACGGCCTGTCCGGCGAACGTGGCGAACGAAACGCGGGCCGACGCATTGGCGATGTCCTTCAGGTTCGGGACGATTTCGACTTCGGCGAGTTTCCCGGTCGAGAGTTGCGTCGAAATGTCGAACGGGCGGATCGAGTCGATCTCATCGCCGAAAAAGTCGATGCGGTACGGCACGTTGGACGAAAACGAAAAAATGTCGATGATTCCGCCGCGTACCGAGTATTGTCCCGGTTCGTAAACGAAATCGACCCTTTCGAAACGGTTCGTCGTGAGGATTTCTTCGACGAATGCCGTCGAGAGACGGTCGCCTCTGCGCAGCGTCAGGATGCTTTCGCGGAGCTGCTGCTGGCCGACGACTTTTTCGGCCAGCGCTTCCGGATAGGTGCAGAGCGCCAGCGCGCCGCCGTCGTTGTTTTTTACGGCGTTCAGCGCTGCCGTTCGCTGTACGATCCCCGACGGATCTTCCTGTCCGAATTGGATCGAACGTTTGTAGCCGGTCGGGAAAAACAGCAGTCGTTCTTCGCCCAGCAGCGGAAACAGATCGTTGTACAAGTAGCCCGCCGCGTCCCGGTCTTCCATGACGAAGACGTGCAGCCCTCCGGTTTGCCGCACGGCTGCTGCCGCGACCAGCGACAGCGACGATCCGGCCAGCGAAGCCAGTCCGACGCTGCGGCCGGGACGGATCTCCGCGGCCAGTTGCCGGTAAGCTTTTTCGCCGGTAAAAAGTTGCAGCAGTTCGTCGGTGGTCATGGTGCGGTTCAGAACAATTCTTCGTCCTTCCGGTTGAAATAACGGGTTTCGATGATGCCGGTGGTCGTGTTTTTAACGATGCGGATGGCGCACCGGTATTTCAGCATCCAGCGCAGCCGCAGCGAGAATACCCCTTTGGTCAGGAAGGCGGCTACGACCGGGTTGACTCGGAGCTTGATGTAGTCGAGTTTTTTCTCTTTCGCGTAGTAGGCGATCTGTTTTTCGATTTGCGTATCGAGCAGCGCGGCCGGCGTGACCAGTCCGGTGCCGTGGCAGGCCGGGCAGGTTTCGCGCATGTCGATGTGCGTCTCGGGACGCACCCGTTGGCGGGTGATCTGCATCAGGCCGAATTTCGATAGCGGCAGGATGGTGTGCTTGGCGCGGTCGTTCGCCATCATCTCGCGCATCTTTTCGACCAGCGCCGTGCGGTTTTCGCTTTTGTGCAGGTCGATGAAGTCGATCACGATGATACCGCCCATATCCCGCAGGCGCAACTGCCGCGCGATCTCGGCCGCCGCCGCCAGGTTGACGTCCATGGCCGTCTGCTCCTGGTCGTTGTCCACTTTGGCGCGGTTGCCGCTGTTGACGTCCACCACGTGTAGCGCTTCGGTATGTTCGATGATCAGGTAGGCTCCCTTTTTCAGCGAGACGTATTTGCTGAAAAGCGACATGATCTGTTTCGATACGTCGAAATTGTCGAAAATGGGAACGTTGCCTTTATAGAGCTTGACGATTTTTTCCTTTTCCGGAGCGATCGTGCGAATGTATTCGCGCACTTCTTCGTAGACGGTCTGGTCGTCGATGCAAATGCTGCTGAACGAACCGTTCAGCAGATCGCGTATGATGGTGGTCGTTCGGTTCTCTTCGTTGAGGATCAGGGCGGGAGCCGTACTGTTGCGGACGCCCGATATGACTTTTTTCCAGCGTTCGATCAGCGACAGGATGTCGTGCTTGATCTCTTCGTCCTGCTGTCCCATCGCCGCGGTGCGGATGATCACGCCGTAGTTGTTCGGCAGCACTTCCGATGCGATGCGCTTGAGCCGTTTGCGCTCTTCGGCCGAACGGATTTTCTGCGAAATGGATACCTTGTTCGAAAACGGGATCAGTACGACGTTGCGCCCCGCGAGCGACATGTCGCAGGTCAGACGGGGCCCTTTCGTCGAGATGGCCTCTTTGGCGATTTGTACCAGGATCGATTGTCCGCTGGCGATGAATCCGGATATTTTCCCGTTCTTGCCCATCGCCTTGTCGAGGCGCATGGTTTCGAAGTTCGGGATTTTCTTGTTGTTGGTCAGTATGTTGACCAGCTTCTGCTGGGTGGTGAACTGAGGGCCGAGATCCAGGTAGTGGATGAATGCGTCTTTTTCGTATCCTACGTTGACGAACGCGGCGTTCAACCCGGGCATGATCTTCTTGACTTTTCCCAGATAGATATCGCCGACGGCAAATCCCGTTTTGCATTTTTCCTTGTTCAGTTCGACAAGCTGTTTGTCTTCGAACAGGGCGATGGTGATTTCGTTGGAGGTTACATTGATTATTAATTCTTTATTCATCAGTTGTTTGAGGTTTCGTCACGATCCGCCGTCGTCGCTTGGCGATCCTTTGCGCGGGCGGTCGTGGGGGAGAAGTGATCACTGGCTGTTTATTATGCAATAAACCTAAAGACCCCGAAGGGCTCTTTAGGTTTATAATACTAAAGATGCATAAAATATGCGACCTACTTTTTCTTTTTGTGTCTGTCTTTTCTCAGACGTTTTTTCCGTTTGTGGGTAGACATTTTATGCCTTTTCCTTTTTTTACCGCTTGGCATGATTGAAAAATTTAATAAATAAGGTTACTATTTGGTGTTAGCTTTCACCTTGCCCGCAAAGCTCTTGGCCGGTTTGAACGCCGGGATGTTGTGGGCAGGAATTGTGATCGTCGTATTTTTCGAGATGTTACGGGCTACTTTTTCAGCTCTTTTCTTAACGATGAAGCTGCCGAAACCTCTCAGGTATACGTTCTTATTGGCCGTCAGCGAATCTTTGATGCTTTCCATGAAAGATTCCACGATCTGCTGCACCTGCGCCTTTTCGACGCCCGTGCTTTTTGCGATTTCATTAACGATGTCCGCCTTAGTCATAATTACAAGTATTTTTAGTTTAACTTATTTTCAAAACTCCCGCTGGAGTGCAAAGATACATTTAATTTTTGATTCCAACGATAAAAACAACTTTTTTTTTGGATTTCCGAGCGCGCTAACTCTTTCTGTCCTATTTCGTTTCTATACCCTGAGGTTTCGCAAAAATCAGCCCAAAAATCACGGCCGGCCCGATTTCCGTTTATAAATCTTATTCTGAGACGAATAACCGTTCTGTGGAAGGGTAAGTCGCTGTCTGTTAGATTCGTGTCTTTCGGCGCCTGCCGTAAGTATAACGCGGCAAAACGTTTTATAGTCTTTCAGCGGGCAATAAACGGCTGATTTTTGCATTATAATCGAAACAAACGGCCGCATTACGGACTTTGTATTCGGTGGGTTGGCTGGAAAATAATTATCTTTGTTAGTAAAATTCGGAGGAGTTATGAGCGGTGCTAAAATTTTATGGGTGGACGACGAGATTGATCTGCTGAAACCCCATATCCTGTTTTTGAAGGGAAAAGGTTATGACGTGGAGACCTGCAACAACGGTTACGATGCGATCGACCTGGTGGCTGCGCGGCAGTTCGACCTGGTGATCCTCGACGAGATGATGCCGGGGCTGACGGGGCTCGAAACGCTGCCCCGGATCAAGGAGTTGCGGCCGATGACCCCGGTGATCATGGTTACCAAAAGCGAGGAGGAGAACATCATGGACAAAGCGGTCGGATCGAAGATCGCCGACTACCTGATCAAGCCGGTTAATCCGAATCAGGTGTTGCTGTCGATCAAAAAGAACGTCCACAGCCAGCAGTTGGTCACCGAACAGACCACGGCCGATTACCGCAGCGAGTTCGGGCGCATTTCGTCGTCGTTCGCCGATGCGCGGACGTTCGCCGATTGGGTGCAGATCTACCGCAAGCTGTATAACTGGGAGATGGAGCTCTCCGAATCGACCGATCCGGGCGTCCGCGAGATTCTCTCTTACCAGAAGAACGAAGCGAACAACGAATTTGCCAAATTTATCAAAAACCGTTATCTGGACTGGTTCGCGAAGCCCGACGACGATACGCCGGTGATGTCGCAGAACCTGATTCGCAAAAAAGTGTTCCCGGTGGTGGACGCCGCTCCGAAGACTACGTTTTTTCTGATCGACAATTTCCGGTACGACCAGTGGCGGGTGATCCAGCCGGTGCTGCACAGTCTGTTCGAAGTTGAAAAGGAGGATTTTTACTGTAGCATCCTGCCGACGGCGACACAGTACGCGCGCAATGCGATCTTTGCCGGACTGATGCCGGCCGCGATCGACAAGATCATGCCCGACCTGTGGCTGAACGACGATGAAGAAGGCGGTAAAAACCAGCACGAAGAGGATTTCCTGCGCCGCCAAATCCAGTCGCAGGGGAAGGGATACAGCCTGTTTTTCGACAAGATCGTCAAGACGGATTCCGGGAAACGACTGATCGAGAATATCGACAAGGTACATAATGCCGATTTCTCGGTGATCGTTTACAATTTCCTCGATATTCTGTCCCATGCCCGCACCGAGACGCAGATTATCCGCGACCTGGCCGAGGACGAAGCGGCTTTTCGTTCGCTGACCCGCTCGTGGTTCGAGCATTCCGACCTGTTGGAGCTGATGCGGCTGCTGGCCGAGCGCGGCCATACGATCATCATCACGTCGGATCACGGTACGATCCAGGTGGATAATCCGGTGCGCGTGCAGGGCGACCGCGCGACTTCGTCGAACCTGCGCTACAAGACTGGGCGCAACCTCGGCTTCAATCAGAAAGAAGTTTTTGCGATCACCAAGCCGGAGCTGGCGCACCTGCCGAAGTCGAACATCACGTCGACTTACATTTTCGCCTACAACCGCGATTTCTTCGTTTATCCGAACAATACGAATCAGTTCGTCCGCTATTACAACAATACGTTCCAGCACGGCGGCATTTCGATGGAAGAGATGATCGTGCCGTTCCTGGTGTTGAAACCTCGATAACCGACCGTTTGCCGTTATGGAGAATCCCGATGAACGCGGCGTCGATCTTACCCGCTGCTGCTATGCCGACCTCAGGGGCGGAACGTACCGTCTGGCCGTGCTGCCTTGGGGCGCTACGGAGCCGCACAACCTGCACCTGCCGTATCTGACCGATTGTTTGCTGGCGCAGAGCTTGGCCGTCGACGCGGCGGCGAGGCTGTGGCGCGAACGCGGCGTTCGCGCGGTCGTGCTGCCGCCCGTTACGCTGGGGTCGCAGAATCCGGGACAGTGGGACAAGCCGTTTTGTCTGCATACCCGCTACGAAACCCAGCGCGCCGTGTTGGGCGACATCGTCGCTTCGCTGCGGCGGCAAGGGCTTTCGCGGCTGATCGTGCTGAACGGACATGGCGGTAATTCGTACCGTAACATGGTGCGCGATCTGGCGTTCGAATACCCCGATTTCCTGATCGCTGTTTCCGATTCGTTCGGGATCGTTCCGCAGCGGGATTTTTTCGAGGAAAGGGACGACCACGCCGGGGAAATGGAGACTTCGCTGATGATGCATTACCATCCGGAACTGGTGGATATCGAACGCGCCGGCGACGGCCGTTCGGAGCCGTTCGCCGTGGAGTCGTTGAACGACCGGACGGCATGGGTGCCGCGCGATTGGAACCGGGTGTCGGAGGATACGGGCATCGGCAATCCGCTGAAATCTTCGCCCGAAAAGGGGGCGCGTTACGCCGAAGCGGTCGTCGACCGGCTGGTGCGGTTGTTCGCCGACCTCGCCGCGCCCGACGGCATTTACGGAGAGCGACGCCCGGAAACAGATCGTTTTTAACGGATTCGTCCGGAATTTTTCGTAGCTTTGTAAACGGCGGCCGGCGTCGCGCCCGAGGGCGTCGTCGGTTTGCCTACAATCGCTAACCTTTTCCGCTATGAAAAATATTCTGCTTGTCTTTTGCCTGCTGGCGGCCGGAACCGGTTTCGTCCGCGCCGGCGGACTGACGCTCGCCTCGCACGGTAAGAGCGGTTATGTAATTATCATTCCCGAAAAAGCCACCCCGGTCGAGAAAAAAGCGGCCGACGAGTTCCGGCGGCTGTTCGCGCTGAGTTCTTCGGTCGAACTGCCCGTCTGTACCGACGCCCGCCGTCCTTCGGCGCGGGAGATCGTGATCGGCAATACGTCGCGGTCGAATTCCGCCGCCGATACTTCCGGCCTGCAGCAGGACGGGTTCGTGATCCGCACCGACCGCAAATCGCTCTCGATCCGCGGCGGCAGCGAAAAGGGGGTGTTGTACGGCGTTTATACGTTTTTCGACAAATACCTCGGTTACCGCTGTTATTCGCCGACCGTGTTCAAATATCCGACGCTCGCGAAGGTGACGGTCGCAGCCGGGATCGCCGACCGCCAGGTGCCGGTCAACCTCTACCGGAACGTCTTTTACGAAGTGGCCGACGATCCGTTCTATGCGGATTGGCATAAGCTCGATCACATGAAACCCGACTGGGGCATGTGGGTGCATACGTTCGCGCAGTTGCTGCCGCCCGACCGGTATTTTGCGGAACATCCGGAATATTACGCCCTGGTCGACGGCAAACGGGTCGGCATGCAGGCCGACGGTCACCTTTGCGCGCAGTTGTGCTTGACCGACCCGGACGTGCTGGAGACGGTCGTCGAAAACCTCGGCGACAGGATGCGCGAGCAGCCCGACGCCCTTTATTGGTCGGTCAGTCAGAACGACACCTATGCCGAGCACGGCTATAACTGCGCCTGTCCCTCCTGCCGGGAGTTGGACGAGCAGGCCGGCGCTCCGAGCGGTTCGGTCGTCGCTTTCGCCAACCGCGTGGCCGCTCGGTTCCCGGACAAAATGATTTCGACGCTTGCCTACCGTTACAGTCGTACGGCCCCGAAAGGAATTCGCCCGGCCGACAACGTCAATATCATGCTGTGCGACATCGAGTGCAACCGCCATCGGCCGATCGAAACCGATCCGACCAGCCGGGCGTTCCGCACCGATTTCGAGGAGTGGGGGAAAATCGCCAAAAGTATCCTGATGTGGGATTACGTGATTCAGTTTTCGAATCTGATGGCCCCGTATCCGAACCTGCGCACGTTGCAGCCGAACATGCAGTATTTCGTCCGCAACGGCGTGACGGCCCAGTTTCAGCAAGGCAATATCAGCAAAGGCGGTGAATTCTGCGAATTGCGGCCTTATTTGGTGGCCCGGCTGCTGTGGAATCCCGATGTCGATATCCGCGCCGAACTGGCCGATTTCCTGTCCGGGTATTACGAGGAAGCGGGGCCGCATATTGCGGCTTATATCGACCTGATGCACGACGAACTCGAAAAGTCGGGCCTGCCGCTGACTATTTACGGCAAGCCGTACGATCATTACGAGAAGGGATATATGCGTCCGGAGCTTTTTGCCCGTTACGAAGTCCTGTTCGACGAAGCCGAAAAAGCGGTCGTATCGAAACCCGACGTGCTCGAACGGGTGCGGGTGGCTCGCCTGCCGCTGACCTTCTCGCTTTTCGAGATCGCCAAGGCGCGCGGTACCGCCGAAGACCGGGTGTTCGAACAGGCGGACGGCCGCTGGAGGGTGCGTCCCGAAATAACGACCCTGCTGGACGATTTCCATGCGTTATGCAATAAAGTGAAGATTCGGCATTTCGTCGAAGGAGGCGTGTCGCCCGACGAGTATTGCCGGCAGACCCGCGAGGCGCTGGAAGCGGCGACCCGGAAATAAAGTCGAAACGAATGTTCCGGGAAACCGGAGTTTGTTGTGGAATTCGAAAGGAAACGTTTATCTTTGCCCCGTATCCCGGAAAGTACCGGAAACGGCGAGTCGCTGAATTTTGATAAAACGATTTTATGATACTGAAGATAGGTTCGACGGACGATCTGCCCAAGGCGGCGGCCGCGATTCTGGAGTCGCTCGACGGACGTTCCGTCGTGGCTTTCCGCGGCGAAATGGGAGCCGGCAAGACGACGTTGATCCGTGCGATCTGCGATGCGCTGGGCGTAACCGATACGGTGACCAGCCCGACGTTCGCCATCGTCAACGAATATCGCGGAGAGGGGATTCCGCCGGTGTATCATTTCGATTTTTACCGGATCGACCGGATCGAGGAGGCTTTCGATTTCGGGTACGAGGAGTATTTCTACGGCGGCGACCTGTGCCTGGTCGAGTGGCCCGAAAAGATTGAAAGCCTGCTGCCGGACGATGCGATGACGGTACGTATCGAAGTGACCGGCGAGGATTCGCGGACGATCGAGATCGATCCTCAGGACTGAGACGAATTGAAAGACTGATTAAGGTTAAACTATATGAATATGACAAAGAGTGCGTTTTTGTTCGTCCTGCTGCTTTTCTCCGTCCGGGCTTTCGGACAGACGGATACGATTTTCTCGAACAACGAAAAGATCCCGTGTATCGTCAAGGAGATCAAGGAGAGCTCTGTGGTGTACGTGCATCCGGGGGAAGAGCTTCTGAACAGTATTTATAAAAATGCCGTCCAGAAGATCGTCTTTAAGAACGGCCGGGTTCAGGTTTTTGCCGAGGCGACTTCGTTCAATGCGGTCAAGGGCGTCGACGATTACGAAAAAGTGACCGTGACGGCCGTCGAAAGCGAGGTGAAAGGGCTTTTCAAAGTGGGGGATGTCAGCGCCAAAGCGGTGGGAACCACCGAACTGTCCAATCAGGAGCGAGTGAAGAACCGGGCGTACCGGAAGCTTAAAATGGTGGCTGCGATGATGGGAGCGAACGCCGTCTACCTGACCAACCAGCGCACCGAAGGCAATAAGATCGGTTATTTCTCGTCCAGTTCGGCCGAGACGAACCTTACGGGCGTCGCCTATACGAACCGGCTGCCCGATTTCAACGCCTTCAAGGAGCTGCTCGATCGGCACAAGGGAAAGATGACTCAGGTGCTCGAGGTCAGCCTCGGCGGCAGTTCTACCGAATATGCGAAATTTAAGACCAACAAGCCTTTTACGATCGAAAACTTGACCGGCGAAAACGGGTTGATCGTGATCGACGACAAATACCGCGTGGTCGGGTTCGACCAGCAGGGGTTCAACGTCTATTACCGGAACAAGAGCAAATGGTTCAACGTGCGGGTCGATTTCGGGGAGTAATCCGTATCGTGCCGCCGCCGTCTACGGCTTGATCCGGGCAATGATTTTCGGGTCGGAGAGTTCGCGCAGCGCGTCGCGGCCGATCCATGCAGCCGTCCGGTCGGCGGACGCCCCCAGGCGGCGGCTCAGTGCGACGGCCTGCGTGTGGAGCCGCAGGTTACGCTTGCCGGTTTGCCGCAGCGCCCAGTTGACCGCCTTGCGAACGAAATTTCGGGGGTCGGCGGAAGCGGTTTCGATCAGATCGAAAAGCGGGATGAATTTTTCATCGCCGCTTTTTTTGTCTCCGACGGCCAGCGTGGCGATCAGCGCGAAGGCCGTTCGGCGGACGAATTCCTCTTCGCGGGGAGCATAAGCGTAAATTTTGTCGAATGCGAACGGTGTATGCCGCAGCAGGTTCTGGCAGCACATATCGCAGATGTCCCAAGCGTCGAAACCGTCCGTCCAGCGGTCGGCCAGCTCCGGCGTCGTCCGGGCCGGATCGGCGATCATCGGGGCCAGCAACCGGGCTTCGTGCCAACCGGTCTCCCAAAGACTCAACGCCAATTCGTGCTGTCTTTTGTAAGGCTTGGCGATCTTCCGCAGTTGCGGCACCGGGACGCCCAGCGCCCGTTCGTTCGGGATTCCGAAACGTTTCATTTTTGCCAGGTGGTCGGGCGAGGCGTGCGATTTGAGCAGTTCGATCAATTCGGTCGTTTTGTCCATGAGTTCGGGTTGTGTTATCTTTGGAGCAAAATTAATCATAAAGTGAAAAGGTACGATTGTTTGCTGTTCGATTTGGACAGAACCCTGTGGGATGTGGAGCGGAATCAGAAGGAGGCTCTGCGGGTGTTGTACGACCGTTACCGGCTGGAGCGTTTCTGCCCCGATTTCGACGATTGTTTCGGTTATTACGAAACGAGCAACGCTCGGCTGTGGGAAGAGTACCGCGACGGCAAAGTGAACCGCGAGACCCTGCGCAATGCGCGTTTCGAGGAGATGCTGGCTGCGATCGGCGTATACGATACGGAGTTGGCGCGGCGGTTGGGGGACGATTACGTCCGCCTTGCGCCGACTTTTACGAACCTGATTCCGTATGCCGAGAAGGTAGTCCGGGAGCTGAGCGGACGCTATCCGCTGTACGTCGTGACCAACGGATTCAGAGAGACGCAATATATCAAATTGAAAGAGTGCGGCCTTTACCGTTATTTCCGGGGCGTCGTCTGCTCGGAGGAGGCCGGTGCGAACAAACCGTCGCCGGTAATCTTCGGGTATGCCCTCCGTGCGGCGGGCGTCGGGGCCGATGAGGCCGTGATGATCGGGGACGATCCGCAAACCGATATCCTCGGCGCGTCGAACGCCGGCATCGACTCCGTCTGGTTCAATCCGTTCGGCGAAGTCCGCGAGATTGACGCGACCTACGAAGTTTCGGCCCTGTCGGAATTACTGGGAATATTTTAGAAGACAGTGTTTTCTGCACTCTCCGCCCTCGTTCCGTTGTTATGGGGGAAGGTCAGCGGGAACTGCCGGTCGTTTTCCCGATCCATTCGGCGATTAGGTCGAGCGCTTCCGGAGCGAACGTTTCGTCGATGCTGCCGTATTCGTCCGGTTCTCCCGTTTCGCAGTGCTGAAAAAGGTGGTTCAGCCCGGGGAACCGGCGGAATTCCACGTTCGTTTTACCCGCTTCGCGGCAGCTCTTTTCGAGGCCGTCCATATTCAGGTCGCAGTAGACCTGCATGTCTTTCTCCCCGTTCAGAATCAGCATCGGGCAGCGTATCTGCCCGATCAGCTTGCCCGGATCGGAAGCCATAAAGTACCGGTACCACGGGATGTTCATCGGGCCTACCAGTTTCGTCAGCGAGTCCGGTTCGAGGTAATGTTCGGACGGCAACGACGGCATGACCTTTTTTACGGTGCCGCTGTCTTGTTCCGCGACCCATTTTTTCAACTGTCCGGAGAAAATCACTTCCGCCTTCTGCTGCGGGTTCGCGATCAGGTCGGTATAGATGCTCCTGTTCAGCGCCTGTGCCGCGTCTATGACCGTCCGATCCGATATGATTTTTTTCAGGGCGTGTTCCTGCTGGGACAGGAATATTTCGATACCCGGCACGCCCGGTCCTGCCAGCGAAACGATAAAGGCGATGTCCGGATTGTCCTGCGCGGCGATCAGCGCGATCAGTCCTCCTTCGCTGTGTCCGGCCAGTCCGATCTTCGCCGGGTCGATTTCGGGCCGGTTTTTCAGATAACGGACGCCTTCCAGTACGTCGCGGGCGAAATCCTCGGATGTAGCCTGCCGCAGATCCCCGGTCGTCTGGCCGCATCCGCGGTCGTCCACGCGCAGTACGGCGATTCCGCGGCGTCCCAGGTAGTCGGCGATCACGCGGAACGGCTGGTGATCGAACAGCGTTTCGTTCCGGTCCTGCTGCCCGCTGCCGGTGATCAGCAGTGCGACCGGAAATCGCTCCCCTTTTTCCGGCAACGTCAGCGTGGCGCCGTAGCGGATCGAGGAGTCGCCGTTGTAATAAATGACATCCTGTTCGGCGTAGGGGAAAGGCGGTTGCGGGTATTGCGGGCGCAGTTTGATCCGGTCGACGGATTTGCGGAGCGTCAGCGGGAATTTTTTACCGTAGTTATGCCATTCGCCTACGATGCTGTCCGCCTTTATTTTGCCTTTAAAATAAGCATCTGCGGGTTTCTCTACCCTGAATACCACGCTGTCTTGTTCATAACCGACCGTCGCCGGATAATCGAATGTGCCCTGTGCCGGGACATTCATCTTCGCTGAAAAGTTTCCCGAAGGGTCTTTTTGTACGATGAACTGCATCCGGAGCCGGTGGGCTCCGGCGACCGCATCTCCTTCGTAAAAATTTGGTTGCAATGGCTCTGCCGTCCGGCTGACGGCAATTACCGGCGTACTCAGCAGAAATATCAACAATATTTTTTTGATCGGGTACATTTTTCCACTGATTATTTGGCTTTGTAATGGTAGTTGTAACGTCGTTCCGGAGCGGATTCCCCGTTCAGGAAAAATTCGGCGATGTCGTCCGGCTTCCGGATATTGTCGGCCCAATGGAAATAGAAATCCGGCCGATCGCCTTGGCCGAGCAACTTTTTCGGGACGGCGATCTCCATCTCGTTCCCTCGCTGCCGGTACCGGCAGGGCGCAACGGTCGTCCAGCGGTCGCCGTCGCGCCGTTTCAGCATGGTTTTTTCCGGCGACCGGATCTCCAGGTTGACGGCGAAATCGTATCCTTCCCAGCCGGTTTTTTTGTCCCGGTCGCCGTCGATGAAAAGCAGCATCCAGTTCGGCTCCCGCCAGCAGGTCATCGGTTCGACGGTTTTGACATAAAAATAGATGAATTTGTCGTCGCAGGCCACACGCGATTCGGCGATGTCGTTGCGGGCGGTACGGTTGACGTAGCGGATGCCCTGCGGCGCGCCGTCGTTGTCCCGCATTTGAAGTTCCCCGACGAAATCCTCGAAGCGGGGCTGCACGTCGGCCCACTCGTCGAAGCGGCCGTCGATCGCGATCGTCTTGCGGGGCGAGGCTTCCGGAGGCGGTTTCATCCCTTTGTAACGGCGGACGTGGGCGGCCAGTTGGTAGAAATAGTTGTCCGAATTTTTTCCGGCCTGCGGCTCCAGGTCGCGGTTGAACTCCTCGTTGAATTCATCGACGAAGTAGGTCTCGCCCTCGGCCAGTTTCCGGTTCTGGAAAGTGATGCCGCCCGCCACGAGTTCGGCGGTGGCCGGCCATGCCTCGGCTTTCCATTCGTTCCATCCGGTAACGCAGACGATCAGCGGACGGAAACGTTCGGCCCCTTTCCACTGCTCTTCGAAAAACAGGCCTTCGCCGGAGCGAGGGCTGTTCCAGTAGCGGTCGTATGCGGGCGTGCTGTCCCGCGTGGAACTTTTCGAACCGTAGGCCGGGTAGTCCCATAACGGGGCTCCCTTGCCGGCGGCCACGGCGATCTGTTCGGCCGCCCCGTCGGGGCGCAGGGCGGGCGTCTGCGGATAGTCGTCGAAATAGTGCCAAAACCCGTCGGCGTCCTTGCCGGCCCACATCCGACGCCATGTAAAGGCGTCGTTGATTTTCCGGTCGGAGGGATGCTGTACGGGCGACAGCACCAGCGGTTTCCCGTCGAGTACGAACCATGCGTCCCGGTAAGCGGTGTCGCGGTAAAATTCCGTGTAAAACTCCTCCAGTTTCGGGACGGGATTCGTGTTGAAAAAAGGCACGAGCCGGGGCGGATCGTATCCGTTGCGCCTCATATTGCCCGTCAGCCGTAACAGCAGGCGCAGTTCGTCCTTGTCCATTACCAGGTTCGTGAAGTCGAGAAACAGGAAGTCGATGCCCACGAGGCAGAACAAGCTCAGGTGTTTCTGCATGACGTACGCGTCCGATGAGCGGTAATATCCGAGCTCGGGTTCCCCCCAATAGTAAGCCAGGTGCGGCCATTGCGTGCGATCCGGCTCTTTTCGCAGCGTTTTCGAAATGTCGTAGTCCGGCGTGTCGTTGCGCAACGGCCCGTGCCACAGCCAGTAGAACAGACCGACGTAGCGGTTCGGCTTTTCTCCGCCGGTCTGTGCGTAGTTCGGCAACTCGCGCCCGAGAGCGTCCGTCGCTACCAGCGGATCGCCGAAAGCCGAGACCTGCGGCGAAATCCCCGTTGCGCCGCAAGTTCCGTCCGGCGTTCCGGCCCGGATGCCGTCGTATGCCAGCAGCAGGATTCCTGCCGTCAGTAGGGCCGGGATCGTTTTCATCGGTCGGCGGTTATTTCCGTACCGAGAAGTTGTAGACGCCCGATCCGACGTGCAATACGGTGCGGTCGCCCTTCCGTTCGACGGTAATGCCTTCGATCTTGTCCAGCGGCTGCCCGTTTTCGGAAATGGCTTCCGGATCGGCCGTAGGCAAGTAGACGAGCGCCGAGGCGTTGCCCGGGATTTCGACCGTCTGCCGGAACGTCTGCGGCGTATCGTTCCATTCGCTGCGGATCAGTCCGTACGGCGATTCGAACGCGACGCGGGCGCTGCGGATGTCGCCGACGACCTGCGGGTCGATCACAACCTCTTTATAGCCGACCGATCCCGGAGCCTGCGACAATCCTCCCAGTCCGTTGAACAGCCACGAATAGAGGTGGCCGAGCATACAGTGGTTGTGCGACAGGTAGTCCTTGCTCATCCACGATTCGGCCAGCGCCGTTTCGCCGCAGGCCAGTTGGTAGCCGTATCCCGGCACGTCGTAGCGGCTGTTCATGTCGAACAGCACGTCCGACGCCCCGTTGTCGAGCAGGGCCTGCACGACGTAGCGGTAGCCGACGTCACCGGCCGTCAGCGCGTTGCCGCGGCTGCGGATGTCGTCGATCAGGTTTTGCAGTACGACCGGTTTGTTTTCGGGTTCGACCAGTCCCATGTAGAGCGCCATGGCGTTGGCCGCCTGGCTGTTTCGGTCGTATTTTTTCGTATTTTTATCGAAATATTTGTCGTTGAACGCCTGCTTGACCTGTGCGGCCAGCGCGTCGTAACGAGCGGCGTCCTCCGTTTTGCCGAACAGTTCGGCGACCCGTTTCATGGTGCAGATGTCGTAGTAGTAGATGGCCGTCGCGCTGACTCCGTTCGACGTGAGTTGCGAGTGCGCCGGTTCGCCGGGGCCGATATCGCACCAGTCGCCGAGGCCGTAGGCGACGATATGACCGTCGGCTTTCGACGACAGGTAGTCTACGTATCGAGCCATTTTGTCGTAATTCTCTTCCAGCGGGCGGGTATCGCCGTACCATTGGTAAAGGTACCACGGGATCAGGATGTAGGCGCTTCCCCATTCCGGAGTGTCCAGGAAACCTTCCGAGAAGACCGTGTATTGCGGGGCGATGGTCGGGATCATGCCGTCCGCGTGCTGCGCCGTCGCCATGTCGCCGACGATCTTCGGGAATGCCCGCGAGATGTCGTAGCCGAACTGCACCGACGGTCCGATCAGGTGAGACTGTTCGAGCCATCCCAGTTTCTCTCGGTGCGGGCAGTCGGTGAACACGCTCGAAAAATTGCTGCGGATCGCCCAATCGATCAACTCGTAAATCCGGTTAAACAACGGGTTCGAGCAGGCGAACGCGCCGACCGGCGCGGCGGAGTTGGTCGTATGCAGACCGGTCAGTTCGACGATTTCGGGCAGTCCGTCCGGGTTCGGCTCGCCGGCCGGAACG
Source organism: Alistipes sp. cv1 (assembly GCF_900240235.1). Lineage (NCBI taxonomy): Bacteria > Pseudomonadati > Bacteroidota > Bacteroidia > Bacteroidales > Rikenellaceae > Alistipes > Alistipes sp. cv1. The sequence goes on along the minus strand of NZ_OEPW01000002.1, from coordinate 103,895 downwards.
GCTCCTTCGACTTCTACGTAGCGGAAACCGTAGTAGGTGAACTGCGGCTGCCAGGTTTCCGGCTCGCCGGTACCGAGCGTCGTGTAGCTGAGTATATAAGGGCCTCCCGACGAACGTTGGTTCGCGGTGCTGTCGCCGCCTTGTAATTCGGAAGGGAACATCCGTACCGTATGTTTGCCGTTGGCTTTGACCGTCAAGCGGACGATGCCCGACGCATTCTGCCCGAGGTCGTACAGGTAATTGCCCCGGCTGTTTTCATATTTGCGCACGGTCGGCAATGCCTGGCGGATTTTCAGCGGCGTGGTACGCTGCGAGCGCAGCGGGCTGTCGAATTTCGTGAGAACCGCATCCTGCCATCCGCTGTCGTCGAATCCGGCCTCTTTCCAACCTTGCTGCACGAGGTTCGCATCGAAATCCTCGCCGCCGTAGATGCTCGAAAAAGTGATTGGGCTTTGCGTGGTTTTCCACGACGCGTCCGATACGATCGTGTCCGACGTGCCGTCTTCGTACTCGATTTCCATCTTCAGAAGCATTTTCGGAGCGCCGTACGATCCGACGAATTTCGTGTAGCGTTCGTTCGGGATATTGAAAAAACCGTTGCCGAGCATCACGCCTACGGCGTTTTTCCCCTGTTTCAGTCGGTCGGTCACGTCGAACGACACGTACTGCGCTTCTTTATCGAATTTCGTCCAGGCCGGGTCCAGAAAATGATCTCCGGTCTTGGTGCCGTTGAGGAACAGTTCGAACTGACCGAGCCCGCAAACGTAGGCCGTCGCGCGGCGCACCGGCTTGTTCACCGGAAATTCGCGCCGCATTTGCGGCAGTTTGTAGCGGCCGATCACCGGCAGGTGACGTCCCAGTCCGTCGGTCACCGTCAGGCTGTCGATGTCGGGTTCGAATGCGATCCACCGTGCTCCCGACCAGTCGGCCTGCGATAGCAGTCCCATTGCGAAAGATGCGGTGCGCGCCCACGGGGACGCTTTTTTCGTGCCGTCCCATACGCGGACGCTCCAGTAGTATTTTTTTGCCGCTTCAAGCGGTTCGCCTGCGTAAGGGACGAGTAGCGATTGCGACGAAGCGATTTTTTTGCTGTCCCACACGTTGCCCGTGCCGCGTTCGACCGCTTCCGGCGTGTCCGAAACGATGATCTGGTAAGCGGTCTGTACGGCGCCCCGTGTCGGGGCGTACAACTGCCAGCTGAAACGCGGCGTTTGGGTTTCGATGCCGATCGGGTCGGTCTCCTGCTCGCATTTGAGTTTGTCTGCGCCGAAGGATTGTCCTTGTGCTGTGCCCGTTCCGAGCAGCAGCAATATGCCTAAAAGTCCGTATGAACGGATCGCCGAAAAGTTTTTCATTGCTGAAAAGATTGATTCGTGTGCTAAAATACGCTTTTTGTACCGTTTCTCAAAACGGATTTTCCGGGAAGGGGCGTAAAGGGATGTTCAGTTTCGGGAGGGGCGGCAAGCCAGCGCTCCGAAACAGAGCGAAACGACGCTACAGCATACGGTCAGCAGACCGGTCAGCAACAGGATATCGCCCAGACCGGTCAGCGGCGAAACGATCGCGCCGGAGAGGAATTGGAAAAACCCGATCACGGCCGAAGCGCTGCCGGAGTGTTCGCGTTCGATGTCGAGCGCGAGGGCCGTCGAGGTCGGCAGGATCATGCCGATGGCGACCATCAGCAGGAAAAGCGTGGACTCCAGGAACCCGAACGGAAGTCCGCACAGCAGGGTCGTCGCGCACAGGACGCCGGAACCGACCAGGCCCCACAGGCCTGCCGACAGCGCGTTGCTTCCCCTGCGGAACCGGCCGGCCAGCCAGCTGCCGACGATGATGCCCGCTGCGTTGGTAGCGAAGCAGACGCTGTACCCGATCGGGCTGAGGCCATAATGCTGTTGCAGGATAAACGGCGACGAGGCGATGTAGGTGAAAAATACGCCCATCCCGAAAGCCTGCGTCAGTACGTAATACATGAACCGGCGGTGTCTGAGGATCGGAACGAAAGCTCGGAACGTGCCCCAGACGCTGCCTTGTATCCGTCGGTGTTTCAGCAGCGATTCGCTAATCCGCAGGTTGACGGCGAAAAGCAGGATGCCGATTACGAGCAGCGTCACGAAAATGCCGTGCCAGTCGGTAAAGTTCAGCAGGAATCCGCCGAATACCGGCGCGAGGATCGGGCTCAGTCCGTTGACGACCATCAGCATCGAGAAAAAGCGGCGCAGTTCCTTGCCTTCGTACAGATCGGCCGCGACCGATTTCGACAGTACGATCCCGCCCGCTCCGGCGATTCCCTGGAACAGTCGGAACAGGACGAACGAATAGATGTCCCAGGCGAACAGGCAGGCGACGGTCGCCGCGACGAACAGGCCGAGCGTGATGAGGATCGGCCGTTTGCGGCCGTACTTGTCGCTGATCGGGCCGACCAGCAATTGGCCGCCGGCGAGGCCGAGCATACTTGACGTCAGGCTCAGTTGCACCATCGATGCGGGCACGTCGAAGTAGTCGCCGATCGACGGGAGTCCCGGCAAGTAAAAATCCGTAACGAACGGGCCGAACGCCGACAGCATGCCGAGAATGATCAGCAGGAAAGTGCGGGAGTTGCGGCGATGGATTTTCATGGTCGGATTTTTATCCCGCAAAAATAACCATTTTTTGTAAAAACCGTTCCCCGAAAAGGAAGGGGCTGCGGTACGACGCGTTGCGGCGGATTCCGGCGGTTGCCGGAAAACGAAAGCGGGACGCGCTCCGGAGAGCGTGTCCCGCCTGAAATTCCATGCGGCGGATTACAGGGCCTCGAAAACTTCTTTCCCTTCCTGGCACAACGGGCATACCCAATCGTCGGGCAGGTCTTCAAAAGCGGTTCCGGGTTCGATTCCGTTGTCGGGATCGCCCACTTCCGGGTCGTAAATGTACCCGCATACTTGGCATTTGTACTTTTTCATCGTATTCGATATTTTATTGAGTGAGACATTGCGTCGCGTAAAAACGGTTTTAGTATTTGCACACGCCGGTATAGGTCTGCGGCGAAAGCCTGCGGAGCTCTTCCTTGACTCCTGCCGGCACGTCCAATCCTTCGATAAACGCTTTGATATCGGCTTCGGTGATCGGCTTGTTGGTGCGGGTCAGCGCTTTCAGCGCCTCGTACGGGTTCGGATAGGCTTCGCGGCGCAGAATCGTCTGGATGCCTTCGGCGACGACCGCCCAGTTGTGTTCGAGGTCTTCGTTGATCGCGTCGAGGTTGATGATCAGCTTGTCCATCCCTTTGAGGATCGACTTGAAGGCGATGACCGTATGGGCCATCGGCACGCCGATGTTCCGCAGTACGGTCGAGTCGGTCAGGTCGCGCTGCATCCGCGAGATCGGCAGTTTCGACGACAGGTGTTCGAATACGGCGTTCGCCACGCCGAGGTTGCCTTCGGCGTTCTCGAAGTCGATCGGGTTTACCTTGTGCGGCATCGCCGACGAGCCGACTTCGCCCGCTTTGATCTTCTGTTTGAAGTATTCCATCGAAATGTACGTCCACATATCGCGGCACAGGTCGATCAGGATCGTATTGATCCGCTTGAAGTTGTCGAGGATCGCGGCGATGTTGTCGTAGTGCTCGATCTGCGTGGTGACCTGCGAACGTTCCAGGTGCAGGATGTCGTTGACGAAACGGTTCGCGAATTCGATCCAGTCGATGCCCGGGTAAGCGGCTACGTGCGCGTTGAAATTCCCGGTGGCTCCGCCGAACTTGGCCGGCGACGGAATCGCGCGCGACAGCGCGATTTGCTTGTTCAGCCGTTCGACGAATACGCAAATCTCCTTGCCGAGTTTCGTAGGCGAGGCGGGCTGCCCGTGCGTATGCGCCAGCAACGGGATCTCTTCCCACTCCTTCGACAATGCCGTGAGCTTGGCCACCAGTTGTTCGATCAGCGGATAGTAGACGTCGTTGGTCGCGTCGCGCAGTGTCGACGGAATCGCCGTGTTGTTGATGTCCTGCGACGTGAGCCCGAAGTGCACGAACTCCTTGTGCGCGCCGATACCGAGCTGCTCCATTTTCTCTTTTACGAGGTATTCGACGGCTTTCACGTCGTGGTTGGTCGTCTTCTCGATCTCTTTGACGCGTAGCGCGTCCGCTTCCGAAAAGTCGCGGTACAGGTCGCGCAGCCCTTCGAACGCCGACGCGTCCACGTCGGCGAGTTGCGGCAGCGGCAATTCGCACAGGGCGATAAAATATTCCACTTCGACCATCACCCGGTAGCGGATCAGCGCGAACTCCGAGAAGTAGTCGGCCAGCACTTCGCATTTGCTGCGGTAACGGCCGTCGACGGGCGATATGGCGGTTAATTCAGACAATTCCATCATTTTTTTACGGTTCTTAATCACACAATAGAAAACAAACAAACCAAGGCGCGCCTTGGCGTCCCGGTTTTTTCGATCTGTCATGCAAATATACGAAACCTCCGCGTAATCTGCAATAAATGTGCCTTCAACTTCGTATTGTGTCAAAAAGAGGGCAATTTTATGCAATCCGGAATTAAAATGTTACTTTTGTAAATTCCGGGGACATTCTTTGCAGGGTTTTTGCCCCCGGAGAATTTTTAGGTTGACGAAGCTATGCTGACGGTATTGTTTTTTATCATTGTCGGGTTTTACCTGTTCGGATTGCTCGGCCGGTTGTTTTTGAATTATTGGATCCGCAAGAAACAGCGGGAGTTTGCCGAAGGTGGCGGCGGGTTTTCGCGTACCTATACGTGGGGGACGGGTTTCGGCCGCAGCAGCCGTCCGAAGCCGGAAGGCGACGTGACCGTGCGGCAAACCGCTTCCGCGCAGAAAAAAGTGAACCGGAACGTCGGCGATTATGTCGATTACGAGGAGGTGAAGGAGGAGGCGAATTAGGCTTCCGGGCTGTTCGCCGCGACGATTTTACCGGCGGAAACCGTCGCGGAAGTTACCCGTCGCCGGATATTTTGGATGTTGATTATGAAAAAACTGTTTGAACAGATAGGCCGTTATTTCGTGCTGATGGGGAAGGTTTTCTCGAAGCCCGAGAAGATGGCCATCTACCGGAAGCGGATACTGGCCGAAATCCAGGATTTGGGGCTGAATTCGATTGGGATCGTGGCGATCATCTCCGTTTTCATGGGGGCCGTGATTACGATCCAGATGGCGTTGAACCTCGAGTCGCCGTTCATTCCGAAATACCTGATCGGATACGCCGCGCGGGAGTCGATGCTGCTGGAGTTCAGTTCGACGGTCGTGGCGCTGATCCTGGCCGGAAAGGTCGGGTCGAACATCGCTTCCGAAATCGGTACGATGCGGATTACCGAGCAGATCGACGCGCTGGAGATCATGGGCGTCAATTCGGCGAGCTACCTGATTCTGCCGAAGATCATCGGCACCGTATTCTTTTTCCCGTTCCTGACGATCCTGAGCATGATTATCGGCGTGGCCGGCGGATACGTCGTGAGCATACTGACCGGGGCGGTGAATCCCGATTCCTACATCGTCGGCGTGCAGTACCAGTTCAAACCTTTCTACATCACTTATTCGCTGATCAAGTCGTCCGTATTCGCGTTCATCATCACGTCCATTTCGGGTTTTTACGGCTATTTTGCCAACGGCAACTCGCTCGAAGTCGGGCGGGCCAGTACGCAGGCCGTCGTGGTCAGCAGTATCGTGATTCTGATATTTAACCTGATTCTCACACAGTTACTTTTGACATAGCATGATTCGAGCCGAACATATCGTAAAGTCTTTCGACGGACGCGTGGTGCTGAACGACATTTCCGCCGACTTCGCTCCCGGAATCACCAACCTGATTATCGGACAAAGCGGTTCCGGAAAGACCGTACTGCTCAAGTCGCTTGTCGGGCTGCATAAGATCGACAGCGGCAATATCTACTATAACGACGTTTGTTTTAACCGGCTGCCGTTCAAGGAGCGCAAGGCGATCCGCGAGGAGGTCGGCATGATTTTCCAGGGAGGCGCGCTGCTCGACTCGTCGAACGTCGAGGAGAACGTGCGGCTGCCGCTCGACCTGTTCACGACGATGAGCATGAGCGAGAAGCGCGACCGGGTGAATTTTTGCCTGAAACGGGTCAACCTCGGCGACGTGAACCATCTGTACCCGGCCGAAATCAGCGGCGGGATGATCAAGCGCGTGGCGATCGCCCGCGCCATCGTGCTGAATCCGAAGTACCTGTTCTGCGACGAGCCGAACTCGGGGCTCGATCCGATGACGTCGGTGCTGATCGACAACCTGATCCAGGAGATCACCCAGGAATACAACATCACGACGATCATCAACACGCACGACATGAACTCGGTGATGGAGATCGGCGAACACATTATTTTTATCCATCAGGGGCAGAAATGGTGGGAAGGCACCAAGCACGATATTCTGCATGCCGATAACCGCGAGCTGAACGATTTCGTGTTCGCTTCGGCGATGGCCAAGCGCGCCCGGGAGGTGGAAATGTAGCGGGGCGGGCCGTACCGAACGGACGTTCCGCGGGAGAGGCGGTTTACTAAAAAAATTTAAAATAATTTTGCAGGCTCCCTGTTTTTTATATACTTTTGCAACGGTGTATTATAAGGTATTTTTCGGCAATTGATTAACCTTTCAAAATAAGTAGAATTATGTCAAAGATTAAAATTGGTATCAACGGTTTCGGCCGTATCGGACGCCTGGTGTTCCGTGCCGCAATGGCCAAAGACAATTTGGAAATCGTCGGAATCAACGACCTGATTTCGGTGGATTACATGGCTTACATGCTTCGTTACGACACGATGCACGGTCAGTTTAAAGGCACGATCGAAGTGAAGGAAAACGCACTGGTTGTCAACGGCCACTCGATCCGCGTAACTGCTGAAAAAGATCCCGCAAACCTGAAATGGAACGAAGTGGGCGCCGAATATGTCGTTGAATCGACCGGCCTGTTCCTGACCAAGGAAAAAGCCGAAGCTCATATCAAAGCGGGCGCGAAACGCGTCGTTATGTCGGCTCCGTCGAAAGACGATACCCCGATGTTCGTAATGGGCGTGAACAACAAAACTTACGCCGGTCAGACGATCGTTTCGAACGCATCCTGCACCACGAACTGTCTGGCTCCGATCGCCAAAGTGCTGAACGATAAATTCGGTATGGTAGAAGGTTTGATGACCACCGTTCACTCGACCACCGCTACCCAGAAGACCGTAGACGGTCCTTCGATGAAAGACTGGAGAGGCGGCCGCGCCGCTTCGGGCAACATCATCCCGTCGTCGACCGGCGCCGCTAAGGCCGTAGGTAAAGTGATTCCTGCGCTGAACGGCAAACTGACCGGTATGTCGCTGCGCGTACCGACCCTGGACGTATCGGTCGTAGACCTGACCTGTACGCTGGCTAAGGATACCACTTACGACGAAATCTGCAAAGCCATGAAAGAAGCTGCCGACGGCGAACTGAAAGGCATCCTCGGTTACACCGAAGACGCCGTGGTTTCCTCGGACTTCCTGGGCGACGCGCGTACTTCGATTTTCGACGCGAAAGCCGGTATCCAGCTCTCTCCGCGTTTCGTGAAAGTCGTTTCGTGGTATGACAACGAATGGGGTTACTCGAACAAAGTGCTCGAGCTGATCGAATACATGAACACCGTGAAATAGTTTTATAACAACGGTGTATTTTTGCGGGGGATGCCTTTGGGGCGTCCCCCGCTTTGTTTTCGCGGGCGCTCAGTCTGCGGCGCCCGTTTCGTCGTATGCCGCATAATGTTGGCGCGGATCGCTGGAAGTTCGGGGCTTTTTATTATATTTGTCTTCTTATTGAAGTAATATTCCGAAATGTTATGAAATCACGGATAAGTGTTTTACTGGTCGCCTTCGCGATGCTGTTCGCGGCTGCGATCCCGGAGACGGCGACAGGCAAGTCTCCGAAAGTGCGCAACGGAATGATCGAATTCCCCGAGCCGGCCCGCGCGAAAGGGCAGACCGACGTGCTGCAATTGCGCTGCGATCCGATTCCGGTGGTTCGGGTGGCTTTTATCGGACTCGGGATGCGCGGCTCGATGGCCGTGGAACGTTATACCCACCTGGACGGGGTGCGGATCGTAGCGCTGTGCGACGTGCGTCCGGAATTGGTGGAGAATGCTCAGGGAACGCTGAAAAACGCCGGGCTGCCCGCCGCCGCCGGATATACCGGCGCGGAGGATTGGAAAAAGGTCTGCGAACGGGAGGACGTCGATCTGATCTACAACTGCACGCCGTGGCTGCTGCACACTCCGATCGCCATCTACGCGATGCGACACGGGAAACACGTGGCGCTGGAAGTTCCGGCCGCGATGTCGATCGACGAGTGCTGGCAGTTGGTCAATACGGCCGAGCAAACGCGCCGCCACTGCATGATGCTGGAAAACTGCTGCTACGACTTTTTCGAGATGGCTACGCTGAATATGGCGCAACAAGGGCTTTTCGGCGAGGTGATGCACGTAGAGGGAGCTTATATCCACGACCTGCGCTCGCTGAACCTCGACGACAAAACCGGATATTACGATATGTGGCGGTTGAAATACAATACCGACCATACCGGCAACCCGTATCCGACGCACGGTCTCGGGCCGGTCTGTCAAATCCTGAATATTCACCGCGGCGACAAGATGGACTACCTGGTTTCGGTATCTACCGACCAAAAGGGACTTTCGCTGGCCGCTGCCGGGAAATTCGGGAAGGATTCCGAGTATGCCGAAACCGATTACAAACTGGGCGATATGAACACCACGCTGATCCGTACGGCCAAAGGCAAAACGATCCTGATCCAGCACGATGTGACCAGCCCGCGTCCCTATGACCGCCTGCATAAGATCAGCGGTACGAAAGGTTTCGCGCAGAAATATCCTGTCGAGGGAATCGCTCTCGAACCGAATGCGCATTCGTTCCTGGCGAAGCCGGAGTTCGATCAGTTGATGGCCGAGTACGAGCACCCCATTTCCAAAGAGATCGGCGAGAAGGCGCGTCAGGTCGGCGGGCACGGCGGCATGGACTTTATCATGGATTACCGGTTGATTTACTGCCTGCACAACGGGCTGCCGCTGGATCAGGACGTGTACGATGCCGCCGAATGGTCGTCGCTGGTCGAACTGACCGAAACGTCGGTAAAACATCGCGGGATGCCTGTAAAAGTGCCCGATTTTACACGCGGAGCCTGGAACCGAGTCAACGGATTTTCGCATGCCGTCAAATAGCGGCGTCGGCGAATGAAATAAGCAGATTATGGAAAAGATAGATCGGATCGTAACGTTATTTGATATTGCCGGCGAGGTCGTAAAGATCGCTCCGGTAGGCAGCGGATGGATCAACGATACCTACCGTGTTTCGACGGCGGGCGATGCGCCGGATTATGTGCTGCAACGGATTAATCACCGTGTTTTCCAGGACGTCAACCTGTTGCAGCGTAACATCGAGCGGGTTACTTCGCACATCCGCCGCAAGTTGACCGAAGCGGGCCGCGAAGATGTGGAACGCCGGGTGTTGCGCGTCGTGCCGACCAAAGACGGCAAACTCTATTATTTCGACGGGGAAAACTACTGGCGGATGATGGTTTTTATCGCCGGTTCCGTTACGCATGAGAGCATCACCGGCCCGTTGGCTTACCTGACCGGGCAGGCGTTCGGCGAGTTCCAGTCGATGCTCGCCGATATCGGCGAGGGGGCGCTCGGGGAGACGATCCCGAATTTCCACAACATCGAGTTCCGGCTCGAAGGTTTCCGCGAAGTGGCGGCCCGCGATCCGCAGGGACGCCTGGCAGGTGTGCGGTGGATGGTCGACGAACTGCTGGCCCGCGCCGACAGGATGTGCCTCGCGCAGCGGCTTTTCCGTGCCGGAGAGCTGCCCAAACGCGTCACGCATTGCGATACGAAGGTCAACAACATCCTGTTCGACGAGCAGGATCGCCCGTTGTGCGTGATCGACCTGGACACGACGATGCCGGGGTTCGTGCTGTCCGATTTCGGCGATTTCATCCGCACGGCGGCCAATACCGGAGCCGAGGACGATCCCGATCTGGACAAAGTGGATGTCGATATGGATATTTTCCGCGCCTTCGCCAAAGGGTATGTCGAGAGCACCGCATCGTTTCTGACGCCCGTCGAGCGCGAGAACCTGCCCTACGGAGCGCAATTGCTGACCTACATGCAGACGGTACGATTCTTGGCGGATTACCTCGACGGCGACAATTACTACAAGATCAAACATCCGGAACACAACTGGCAGCGTTCGAAGGCGCAGTTCAAGCTGCTGCAAAGCATCGAAGCGCAGGAAAAAGCCATGAACGATTACATCGCCGGGTTGTAGATTACTGAAAAAGGGACGGAACCGCAAAAATTTTCCGCGAGGACATCTATGAAAAAACTGTCGATCGTAGTCGCAACGTACAACCGGGCTCCGTACCTGCTCCGGACGCTGGAGAGTCTTGCGCGTCAGACGCTGTCGCCCGGCCTGTTCGAAATACTGGTCGTCAACAACAATTCGTCGGACAATACGCCCGAGGTGGTCGCCGGTTTTGCCGGCAGCCATCCGCAGTTGCAGGTGCGGATGGTGACCGAGACGTCGCAGGGAATTTCCTATGCGCGCAACTGCGGCATCGCTTCGTCGGTCGGGCAGTACATCGTATTCATCGACGACGACGAAGAGGCAAATCCTGAGTTTGCTAAAAGCTATTTTTGTTTTTTTGAAAACAATCCGGGTTTGGATGCTGCCGGGGGGGCGGTTGTTCCGGTTTACGAAGCGCCGTTGCCGGCGTGGTACTCCTACTATATCGAGAAAATGATCACCGGGGCGTTCGATTTGGGCGACCGCATGGTGCCGTTTCGCGGGAAACGGTACCCGGGCGTCGGCAATTCCGGTTTCCGCCGCCGGCTGTTCGATCGGTTCGGTAATTTCAACACGGCGCTCGGACGTTCGGGAGCTAACCCGATGGGGGGCGAGGAGAAAGACTTCTTTATGCGCGTACGGGCGCAAGGCATCCGTTATTACTACGTTCCGGGCGCTGAAATATACCATATTACGCCGGCGTCGAAGCTGACGCGGGCTTATTTCGAACGGTTGACCCGGATGATCGGCGTCAGCGAGCGGGTGCGCACCCGCTCCGAAGGGGGCGTTTCGTTCCCGAAACGTCTGTTGGCCGAGGCGGTCAAATGGGGCGGGGCCTGCGTATTCGCATTCGGCTACCTGTGCCGCCTGCAGCCGCTGAAAGGGTGGTACCTGCTTCGGATGCGGTGGAATATTACCTGCGGTCTGTTGACCGGTAAGTAGGCGTTCTGCCGCGGGAGTTTCGGGACTGAACGGCTCCCGGCGTTTCAAAATCTTTGGTTATGAGCGATTCGAAAAAAATACTGATGGTTTCGGATGCGTGTTATCCGGAGCTTTCGCCTCGGGCGTTCCGCACGACCGAGCTGGCGCGCGAGCTGGCGCGCGAAGGACACCGGGTAACGTTGCTGATTCCGAACCGGCAGGTTTTTCGCGACGATCCGTTGCAGGCGGACGGGTTGCGGGTGATTTTTGCCGACGGTACGGTAGAGGGACGGGGCGGGTCGGCGGTCGCCCGCAGAAACAAGAGCATCCGCCGATTTATCCCGAAATTCGCACAGCGCTGGATTCTCTATTTTTACTGCCACGAGTTTTTCGCCAAATACAATCCGGGGATTTTCCGGCGGTTGGTCGCGTTGGACGAGCCGTTCGACGCCGTGCTGTCGATTTCGTATCCGGCCGCGATCCACCGGGCCGTATCCCGGGCGATGCGGCGGAATCCGAACCTGAGGCATACCGTGACGATCGCCGAATTCAGCGATCCGCCGTTCCGCGGCGATGTGGCACCGAACGTGTTTCCTGTCTATTACCTGATCCTGAAATGTTGGGGGCGCCGGTTCGATTATTTTACGATTCCGGTCGAAAAGGCGTTGGGCTGTTACACGCCTTATAAGAGCCGGGAACGGATAAGAATCATTCCGCAGGGATTCGATCTGAACGCCGTGAAACGCCGGCCTTACGAGCCGAATCCGCAGCCGACGTTCGCCTACGCAGGCCGTTTCTACGAGCGGATCCGCGACCCGCGCTTCTTTTTCGATTTTCTGGAGACGCTGGATGCGGATTTTCGCTTCGATCTGTATATCAATTACCTGGACCCTTGTTTCGCCGAAATGATCCGGCAGGCGCAACAGCGGGTGCGCGGCCGGATCGTGCTGCGCGAAGCGTTGCCGCGCGAACGGCTGATCGAACGGCTCGGCGCGGCCGATTTTCTGATCAATTTCGACAATACTACGTCGAACGCTACGCCGAGCAAGCTGATCGACTATGCGATGACCGGCCGGCCGATCCTGTCGTTCAACGACCGCACGTTCGATCCGGACGGGTTCCGCGCGGCGCTTCGCGGCGATTATCGCGCGCAGGTGCGGGGAATCGACCTGTCGCAGTACGATATCCGGAACGTAGCGGCGCAGTTTATCGATCTGATCGATGCCGGGAAACAAAAGGAATAGGGGCTTTCCGGCCTTTTTCGGCGCGGCTTTGGCTGCCGAAATTGACGTGATTCCGATACGGGATTTGCGGGTGTACGATTTATTTTGAGTCGTGTTGCCGAATAGTCGACACGTGCACCTGACTTCTAATTAACTGCAAATTGTTTGTCGGATGTTTTCAACCGTTAGGGAATACGGCCTGTTATTTTTTTCTGTTTTCACGATTTTTTTCTATTGTAATGCTTGAAATCGCATATTATATATAAGAGTGCGAATCGTGTAGCCATGTTCCCCGTTTTAAATATCAATAATTCCGATATAATGTCCTTTTCGTATTATTTTAAAGAAGGCGCAGAGGAACGATTCTTTCGGAAAGAGGACGTCCGCTATTACATCAGGTATTAAAGATAAGACCTATCATGCGAAAAGAATCAAAAACGACCTGACGGATTTCCCGGCCTATATTTATCTCAATTCGAGTTTCCCGAGTTGTGTTCATCAGGTTTATTATAAAAACTACTTGGTCGATGTGATTATCCCGAGCAGCATGATCGATTTTCCCAGGAACGGTTCAGACAAGATTTTCGTAGAAGGTTTGGGCGAGATAACATCGGACGATAATCCGATAGTTGTAATGATGAGAATGAAGGAATAATGAAAAGAAAAAATCTGTTCGTTTTTGCGGATCGGGTTTTGTTACCGCCGTTGCGGCAGTAACCGTATTTACCGCTCGGTACAAGAATGCGGTCGGCGATTTATTCATGCAAAACGTTGAAGCGTTAACCGAAAATGAAAGCTCCGGGTGCCCGGGAGGACAATGCACCACGACTTATGCTAGCGGCGGAAGTTGTACGGCTTGTTGTGCCTCGGGACAATCGCCTGTTTGTGATTCATACGGTTGTTCCTGCATTTGACGGTTAAATTTTATCCCCGTTTCAGCTTTCGGAGATAGAACCCGATCCGCCGGTTCTCTGTTTTGTCGGTGGATGACGAATTGCGTTTTCGGAAGGCGGTAAAAAAAGCGATGCGGATTCCCGCATCGCTTTTTTGTTCAAGTTCGGTATCGGATTGTAGGCGGCCGTTACCGGTTTTTTATTTTGTCGTGTCCGTGGCCGTACTGTCGGCGGGGAACATGTGTTTGGCATACTTGTACCCGTAAGCGTCGTACAGCCTGGCCAGCGAAGTTTCGCGTTTCTTGAAACTGTCGAAATCTTTGTTGTCGTACGACCAGCCCACTTCGGCCAGCGCGGCCAGGCGCGGCAGCAGCATGTATTCGGCATGGTCGAATTCGCTGATGAATTCGGTCCACAGGTTGCCCTGTACGCCCAGGATATACTGCTGTTCGTCGGCGTTCAGCCCTTCGTACGGGTCGAGCGAGTACACTTTCTCGATCGGAAGATGTCCGCCGATCGATTTCGGTTCGGTTTCGGTCTTGTCGGTCTGGTAGTAATCCAGATAGCAGTGCGAGTTCGGGGCCATGATGACGTGGTTTCCCTTTTTAGCCGCTTCGATACCGCCCGCGGAACCGCGCCATGACATGACGGTCGCCGTTTCCGAGATGCCGCCTTCGAGAATCTCATCCCAGCCGACGATCTTGCGGCCTTTGCCTGCGAGGAATTTCTCGGCCCGCTGCATAAAATAACTTTGCAGTTCGTTCTCGTTTTTCAGCTTTTCGGTTTTGATCCGCTGCTGGCATGCCGGGCATTGCTGCCAGTTGATTTTCGGGCATTCGTCTCCGCCGATATGGATGTATTCCGACGGGAACAGTTCGACCACTTCCGACAGGACGCCTTCTATAAACCGGAACGTCGAATCGTTGCCGGCACAGTACACGTCGGCTTTTACGCCCCAGGTCGACGGAACGACATACCCTTCGCCTTTGCAGCCGAGGTAAGGATAGGAGGCGAGCGCAGCGGAGGCGTGGCCCGGCATTTCGATTTCGGGGATGACCGTGATGAACCGTTTTGCGGCATATTGTACGATGTCGCGGATTTCGTCCTGCGTGTAGAAACCGCCGTAGGGAACCGAATCTTTCGGTGCGTCGGCTTCGGCTTGCAGGTTGCAGCGGTCGCGGAACGCGCCGACCTCGGTCAGTTTGGGGTATTGTTTGATTTCGATCCGCCAACCCTGGTCGTCGGTCAGGTGCCAGTGGAAACGATTGAGTTTGTGCATAGCGAGGATGTCGATGAAAGTTTTCACGTCGTCGGCGGTAAAGAAGTGACGACACACGTCCAGCATTCCGCCGCGGTGGGCGAAGTGCGGCTTGTCGGCGATCTCCGCGACGGGCAATTCGATGACGCCGGCTTTTTCGCCCCGCGCTACGGCTACCGGCAGTAACTGCCGCAGCGTCTGGAAGGCATAAAATACGCCGGCGGGGCTTCCTCCGGTAATGTCGACGCCGTCCGGACGGATATTCAGCGTATATTCCTCGGGTTGCAGGCCGCCCAATCGCACGTTGATCGCGCCCGCTTCGGGCTGCGTGCTTTTAATCACCGGCAGCGGTTTGCCGAACGATTTGTCGAGCAGGCCGTTGAACAGGCGGACGGAGTAGTTCAGCGTCGAGTCGTCCGACAGCAGGCAGATTTTGGTGTTTTTCGTCAGGTCGAACGCCCCGTCGGAGGCGACGACCGATACCGGCTGCGGTACGATGTCGACCGATTCGACGCGGGCGATCCGTTTGCCGCAAGAGCTGCATAAGACGGCCGCGACGCCGCAGAAGAATAGCAGTTTTTTCATAGGTCAGATTTTTAAATTTTGGATTCGGTGGAACAAAAATACGTTTTTTTCGCAAAACCGCGTCGTATCCGTCCGCTTTTTGCCGACCGTCGATCCGGACTCTTCGTGCGATCGCGTAGCCGTATTGTCGCATCGCGTCGGTCTGTTTTCGTAGGGGAAGGGCGAAAATGTCCGGCGGTTTGCCGTCTGTTCGTAAAAAAATTATAACTTTGTATGCATTTGATTTTTCAGATGCGGGGAAAACTAATCTTATCAAATCATAAAACTATGGCAAATAAGGAACAGAAGCTGTTCGCCGAATTTCCGCCGGTTTCGACCGAGCAGTGGGAATCGGTGATCGCGGTAGACCTTAAAGGGGCCGATTATGAGAAAAAACTCGTGTGGAGAACGGCCGAGGGATTCAATGTCCGCCCGTACTACCGCGCCGAGAATCTCGACGGCATCAAGTACCTCGGTTCGCAGTGCGGGGAATTTCCGTACGTACGGGGTACCGGGAAAGACAACAACTGGCGGATCGTCCAGACCATCGAGGTCGGATGTCCGAAAGAGGCCAATGCACAGGCTACCGTCCTGTTGACCAAAGGGGTCGAATCGATCGGTTTCGTGATCGGGGACAAGGAGTTTTCCGCAGCCGACCTCGATACGCTGCTGTCCGGGATTTCGGTAAAAAATACCGAGCTCGTTTTCAGCGGCTGCGCCACCAAAAAAGTAGCGGGCCTTTTTATCGATAAAATGGATAAGGAGGGAGTCGATCCCGAAACGGTGAGAGCCTCTTTCGTGCTCGACCCGATCGTCAAAAAGCTGACGCTGAAAGGAACGATGGCCTGCAAGAACGGGCAGTGCAAGGGTTTTGAGAATCTGGCGTCGCTGATCTCGAAGGGAGCCGCATACAAGAGGATTCGTTTTGTCAACGTCAGCGGCGAGATTTTCCATAACAGCGGTTCCACGATCGTGCAGGAACTGGCCTTTACGCTGGCTGCCGGCCACGAATACGTGGTGAAACTGATGGAGCAGGGCCTGAGCGTCGATCAGGTCGCTCCGGCGCTGCGTTTCTCGATGGCGATCAGTTCGAACTACTTCATGGAGATCGCTAAGTTCCGCGCCGCGCGGCTGCTGTGGGCCAATATCATGGCGCCGTACAATCCTTCGCGCGGCTGCGCAAGCAAGATGAAGGTGCATGCGGTGACCTCGAAATGGAACATGACCGTTTACGACCCGTATGTCAACATGCTGCGCGGCACGACCGAAGCGATGAGCGCCGCCGTATCGGGCGTTCATTCGATCGAAGTGCTGCCGTTCGACACGCCGTACGAAAAACCGACCGATTTTTCGGCGCGTATCGCCCGCAATGTGCAGTTGCTGCTGAAAGAAGAGTCGCATTTCAACCAGGTTTGCGATGCCGCCGGCGGATCGTACTATATCGAAAACCTGACCAATTCGATCGCCGAGCAGGCGTGGAACCTGTTCCGGCAGGTGGAAGAGAAAGGCGGTTACATCGCCGCGTTCGAAGCCGGTTTTATCCAGGATCAGGTCGAAGCTTCCGCCGCCAAAAAGAATTCGAATATCGCGACCCGCCGCGAGACGCTGCTCGGAACCAACCAGTTCCCTAATTTCAATGAAGTGGCCGACGAGGCGATTACCGAAGACGTCGTTACCGGGAAATCGACCTGCAAATGCGGTTGCGCGTCCCAGGCGGCAGACGGCGTACGTCCGTTGAAGCCGTACCGCGGCGCGATGGCTTTCGAACAGATGCGCCTGAAGGTGGACCGCAGCGGCAAACAGCCGAAGGCCTTCATGCTGACCTGCGGAGCGTTGGCTTTTGCCCGCGCCCGCGCGCAGTTCTCGTGCAATTTCTTCGCCTGCGCCGGGATCCGCGTGCAGGACAATACCTATTTCAAGAGCGTCGAAGAAGGCGTGAAAGCCGCATTGGAAGCGAAGGCCGAGATCGTGGTGATCTGCGCGGCCGACGACGACTACGCTACGCTGGCTCCCGAGGCGTTCAAGCTGCTCGGCGACAAGGCGATTTTCGTGGTTGCCGGGGCGCCCGCCTGCAAAGAGGAGCTCGAAGCACAAGGGATCAAGAACTTTATCAGCGTCCGCAACAACGTGCTCGAAACCCTCCAGTATTATCTTAAAGAACTCGGTATTTAAACAGGGATTGTCATGAGAGCAAAATTTTCAGATTTAAAATATGCAGGCGCCGCGGCAAAGTGCTGCAGCGCGAAAGGGTGCAAGGAAAACGAGCCCTGGGTAACTCCCGAGCACATCGCCGTGAAAGGAACCTATACGGCCGAAGACCTCGAAGGCATGGAGCACCTGAATTATGCCGCCGGTATCGCGCCGTTCCTGCGCGGTCCGTACAGTACGATGTACGTGATGCGTCCGTGGACGATCCGTCAGTACGCCGGTTTTTCGACCGCGGCCGAATCGAACGCGTTCTATCGCCGTAACCTGGCTTCCGGCCAGAAAGGGCTTTCGGTGGCGTTCGACCTCGCTACGCACCGCGGTTACGACGCCGATCATCCGCGCGTAGTCGGCGACGTCGGCAAGGCCGGCGTGTCGATCTGCTCGGTGGAGGATATGAAGGTGCTGTTCGACGGCATTCCGTTGAACAAGATGTCCGTCTCGATGACGATGAACGGCGCCGTACTGCCGGTGCTGGCGTTCTACATCGTGGCCGGTCTGGAGCAGGGCTGCACGCTCGACCAGCTCAGCGGTACGATCCAGAACGACATTTTGAAGGAGTTCATGGTGCGCAATACTTATATTTACCCGCCCGAATTTTCGATGAAGATCATCGCCGATATTTTCGAGTACACGTCGAAGAACATGCCGAAGTTCAACTCGATCTCGATCTCCGGCTACCACATGCAGGAGGCTGGGGCTACGGCCGACATCGAGCTGGCTTATACGCTGGCCGACGGTCTGGAGTACCTGCGAACGGGGGTTAATGCCGGCATGAGCGTCGATACGTTCGCTCCGCGGTTGTCGTTCTTCTGGGCTATCGGCATGAATCATTTTATGGAGATCGCCAAGATGCGCGCCGCCCGTCTGCTGTGGGCGAAGATCGTCAAGCAGTTCGACCCGAAAAATCCGAAATCGCTGGCGCTGCGTACGCACTCGCAGACTTCCGGTTGGTCGCTGACCGAACAGGATCCGTTCAACAACGTGGCGCGTACCGCGATCGAAGCGATGGCCGCCGCGCTGGGACACACCCAGAGTCTGCATACCAACGCGCTCGACGAAGCCATCGCGCTGCCGACCGATTTTTCGGCGCGTATCGCGCGTAATACGCAGATCTATATTCAGGAAGAGACCAACATTACCCGCGCGGTCGATCCGTGGGCCGGTTCCTATTACGTGGAATCGCTGACCGACGAGATCGTGCACAAGGCCTGGGATTTGATCCAGGAGGTCGAAAAGCTCGGCGGTATGGCCAAAGCCATCGAAACCGGTATTCCGAAAATGCGTATCGAGGAGGCGGCCGCCCGCAAACAGGCGCGCATCGACTCGGGCAACGATACGATCGTCGGGATCAACCGTTACCGTCTCGAAAAAGAGGATCCGATCGACATTCTCGCCGTCGACAATACGGCTGTCCGCGAAGCCCAGATCAAGCGTCTGAACGAACTTCGCGCCAACCGCGACGAAGCGAAAGTGAAAGCCGCGCTGGCCGCTATTACCGAATGTGTCCGCACGAAGAAGGGGAATCTGCTCGAACTGGCCGTCGAAGCCGCCAAAGTGCGCGCGTCGCTCGGTGAAATCTCGGATGCCTGCGAAGAGGTCGTAGGACGATACAAAGCTGTTATTCGTTCAATATCAGGAGTATATTCAGCAGAAGTGAAAAACGACGAAAGTTTTGCGAAGGCCAAACAAATGGCCGAGCAGTTTGCCAAAAAGGAGGGTCGACAGCCCCGCATCATGATCGCTAAACTCGGTCAGGACGGGCACGACCGCGGCGCGAAGGTAGTCGCTACCGGTTACGCCGACATCGGATTCGACGTCGATATGGGGCCGTTGTTCCAGACCCCGGCCGAAGCCGCCAAACAGGCCGTCGAAAACGACGTGCATGTGGTGGGCGTATCGTCGCTGGCCGCCGGCCACAAGACGCTCGTTCCGCAGATCGTCGCCGAACTGGCGAAGCTGGGCCGCGAGGACATCGTGGTGATCGTCGGCGGCGTGATCCCGCACCAGGATTACGACGACCTGTACAAAGCCGGCGCCGCCGCTATTTTCGGTCCCGGAACTCCGATCTCGACCGCTGCGATCAAAATCCTGGAGATTTTGAATGCCGAATAGGTTGTATGCATAGACGAGGCCGGGCCGTCCTTTCGGGCGGCCCGGTTTGTTTTGCGGGAGGAACGGGGCCTTTCCGGCCGGACCGGGAATCGACAATCGGTTCCGAGTATGGATTCCGGTGCGTCCGTCGAGGCTGCTTTGCCCACCTGTTTCTCCGAATAAAAAAGCGGCCGTCCGGAGTCTCCGGACGGCCGCTTTCGCTTGCGGGAAGGGAACCCCCTGCCTGTTTCCCGAACGATTACTTGGCCGGAGCCCAGCAGGTCAGGTGGTTATTCGGCGTTACGACGGCGAATTTATAAAAACCGTCCGGGTTTGCGGAGAGGTCGTAGGTGAAACTTCCCGCGCCGGCTTTCACTTTGCCGACCTTGACCCACCGATCCGGCGAACCTTGTTTGAAGTTGTTGGAGCGGGCGGCGTATACGGTGGCCGTAGCTTTGTCGTTCAGGCTCGTCCATCCCAGTTCGACGGCGTTGCCTTTGCGGTCGATCCGGATGCCGGCGATGTCCGCCTTGCCGATAAAGGGCATCCCGTCCTGCTCCCACAGCACGTCCGTCGGAACTTCGAAGCCCAGGTAGCGGCAGATCGTCGGGGCGATGTCTACGATCGACAGCAGCGGAGCGGCGAAGTGCGCATTCGGCTGCACGTTCGTGGCGATCCACGAAGTGCGTTCGCGTTCGGACTGCCCGCCGTGGTGGTATCCGTCGGGGCCGCGTCCGTGGTCGGTCGTCACGATGAGCAGCCACTCTTCGTCGTAGTTGGCTTCGCGGTATTTCACGGCTTCCCGGATTCGTTCGACCTGCTTGTCGGCTTTCATCACGTATTCGTCCATGAAATCGCCGTTGCCATAATAGTGTCCCGCGTCGTCCGTGTACCACAGGTAAACCCAGCTCATGTCCGGGGCGTCGTTGCGGATTCCTTCGGCGGCGGCTTCGGAGATCGCTTCGTCGATCTTGAAAATATGGAGGTCGTCTTTCTCTTTCGGGTAATTTTTCGTGTCGAGGTCGAGCCCGTCCGCGACGTAGTCGATCTTCAAATTGCCCGTTTCGGGAAGCCCTTCGCCGAGCAAGACGGTACGGTTGTCCGTCCAGCTCGAATAAAGCCCCGTTTTGAAATTTTTCTTCTGTTCCTTGGCGATCCGGAAAATCGACCAGTAATTATAGTCCGGTTTCGGAGAATTGTCCCAGACTTCGTGCTTGTTGGCCCAGGTGGCCGTCAGGATGCAGTTGTAACCGACGGCCGAAATGGTCGGCGTCTGGTCGTACCGGCCGACGGTTCCGCCGCAGTAGGCGCGCGAGTAACCGCCTTCGGCTGCGACGGCTTTGATGGCCGGCGGATCGAGCCGTTCGATCACGTCGGCCGGAATTCCGTCCAGAATAACGTATACCGCTTTTTTCGTTTTTGCGGAAAAAACCGAGAGCGGCAGCAGCAAGGCGAATGCAAAAGAAAGGAGGGTCAGTCGTCTCATAGTCCGTTTTTAAATGTTCCGGATTCAAAGATACGAAAAATGCGGCAAATATTTTTTGCAAACGGATGGAAGCGAGGAGAAACGGGACGAAGCCCGGTTCGGCGGGGCAATCATTCAGACGATCAGCCGCGAAAGTTTTTTCGAGATCAGCGTCCGTTCCTGGTTCAGAACCGAAATCTGGTGGGTGAGGGTGGCTTGTTCCTCCTCCGGCAGCGACTGGTCGGCCAGTTTCGCCCGCAGCCCGGCGATGATGTCGTCGATCACTTTCGACTTGTACAGGATCACGGCCCGCGGAACCGCCACCGGCAGCCGCTCCTGTTCGCTTTCGACGACGATGTCGAATTTTTTCCACAGTTTGCTGACCATGTAATTGTCGTCGTAGGTCAGCAGGTTTACCACGGCATTGCTGACTTCCGGATCGGGGTGGTTGATGAAATGGTTCATGCCGATTCCTTCGCCGCTCTGTCGTAGCGTTTTGTATTCTTCGTATATTTTGTGCAGTACGGTGTTTTTCATCACGATGCCGTTCTGGTCGAGGTCGTTTATAATCACTTCGGCCACGTTCAGTTCGACGACCTCCTTTCCTTCGACGTACTCGAAGTCGTGCTCGCCGTACTTGAGCAGGTATTTGATCAGTTCGTTTTCCAGTTCTTCGATGCTGCTGCCCGCTTCGACTTGCGCTATGGCGGCCGGTTGGTTTTCCGTGCGCCGGCGGATGATTTCCTGGTTGCGGATAAACTCTTTGGCTTCGTTGCCGGCCGTGTGTTCGACGCGGCGCAGCGCGATCTCGCGCAGCAGGATCTGTTCGTCGATCTCCATTTGCCGCGAACATTCGCGCGTGTAGACCGAACGGGTGATGGCGTCCGGAATCACCGAAATGCTTTGCACGATGTCGGCAATCAGCGCCGCCTTGCGCAGCGGGTCGCCCGCCGCCTCGGCCAGCAGCAACCGGGTCTTGAACGAGATGAAGTCTTCCTCGTGCGACAGGATGAAATCGCGCAGTTCGGTCGCGTTGTGCTTGCGGGCGAACGAGTCGGGGTCGTCCCCGTCCGGCAGCAGCACGACCCGCACGTTCAGGCCGTCTTTCAGGATCATGTCGATCCCGCGCAGCGAGGCTTTGATGCCGGCGCTGTCGCCGTCGTAGATCACCGTCACGTTGCGCGTGAAGCGGCCGATCAACCGGATTTGCCCGTCCGTCAGCGAGGTGCCCGACGAGGCGACCACGTTTTCGATCCCGGACTGGTGCATCGAGATGACGTCCGTGTAACCTTCGACCAGGATGCAGCAGTCCTGCTGCGTGATCGCCCGTTTGGCGAAATAGATTCCGTACAGGACGTCGCTTTTGTGGTAGATCTCCGATTCCGGCGAGTTCAGGTATTTCGCGACTTTCTTGTCGGTGCGCATCGTCCGGCCGCCGAATGCGGTTACGCGTCCGCTGATCCCGTGGATCGGGAACATTACCCGGCCGCAGAAACGGTCGTAATAGCCGCCCGTCTCGCGTTTGATCGTCAGTCCGGTGCCGACCAGGAACTCCTCTTTGTAGCCGTCGGCCAGCGCCTGCCGCGTAAAAGTGTCGCCGCCGTCGGGACAGTAGCCGAGTCCGAATTTCCGGATCGTGGCGTCCGAGAACCCGCGTTCGCGGAAATAGCCGATACCGATGCTTTGTCCTTCGGGCGTGTCGTGCAGCGTCCGGACGAAATAGTCGGCGGCATACGACGAGACGACCATCATGCTCTCGCGGTCGTCGTTGCGGCGCACCTCTTCGGGAGTCTGTTCGCGTTCGGCGACCTCGATGCCGTATTTGCGGGCGACGTATTTCAACGCTTCGGGATAGGTCATGTTTTCGTGTTCCATCACGAAGGTCACGGCATTGCCTCCCTTGCCGCAGCCGAAGCACTTGAATAGCCCCTTCGACGGCGAGACAACAAACGACGGCGTTTTTTCGTTATGGAAAGGACAGCACGCCTGGTAGTTTATCCCCTTCTTTTTGAGGGTGACAAAGTCGCCGACCACCTCGACGATGTTGGCGGCGGCGAAAATACGGTCTATGGTTGCTTTGTCGATCATAGGGATAAACGGTGTTTCCGGAATCCAAAGTTACGATAATTTTCGGATTGTAGGATGCGGCGCGCCGGCCGGAACGCTTTAGCTGAGGTGTTCGATCAGGATTTTGACGCCGATGCCGATCAGGATCAAGCCGCCGAAGATTTCGGCTTTCGGGCCGAGCCGCGACGAAACGCGTTTGCCGATCTTCAGTCCGGCGGCCGAGATCAGGAAAGCCGACAGGCCGATCAGCAGCGCCGCGAGCAGGGTGTTGCCCAGCGGCGGTCCGTCGAACAACCTGATCTTGACCATCCCGAGGCTGAATCCGGTGATCAGCGCGTCGATGCTGAGCGCCACGCCGAGCAGCAGCGTATTGCGTAGCGATAACAGGTCGTTGCAGTTGACCGATTCTCCTTCGGCGGAAAGGCCCTCTTTGATCATCTTGCCGCCGACGATCGCCAGCAGCCCGAAGGCTACCCAGTGGTCGTAGTCGGCGATCAGCCGGCTCACGTTTTCGCCGAGGAACCAGCCGGCCATGATCATCAGGAAGTGGAAGATGCCGATGACGATCAGGAAACGCATCCGCTGCCGGTGCGTCGTGCACCCGGCGAATCCCAGCGACAGCGAGACGGCGAACGTGTCGAGACTCAATCCGACTCCCAACAGTAAGACCCCAAGTAAACCCATCCGGAAAAGTGCTAAATTTTATGCAAAAATAGCCATTAATTCCGGTTTTGTGAATAAACGGTACGACGTGACCGGATTTTTAAATCAATTCTTACCTTTGCACCATGGATTTCAAACTGGTATCGGAATACAGCCCCACCGGGGATCAGCCCGAAGCGATCGGGCAGCTCGTGTCGGCGCTGCGGGACGGTTGCCGGCACAATACGCTGCTCGGCGTTACCGGTTCGGGCAAGACGTTTACGATGGCCAACGTGATCGCCGCGCTGAATAAGCCGACGCTGATCATGAGCCATAACAAAACGCTCGCGGCGCAGCTCTACGGCGAGTTCAAAAACTTCTTTCCGGAGAATGCGGTCGAATATTTCGTCTCTTATTACGACTATTACCAGCCCGAAGCCTATCTGCCGACGACGGACACTTTTATCGAAAAGGATCTGTCGATCAACGAAGGGATCGAGAAAATGCGGCTCAGCGCCACTTCGTCGCTGTTGAGCGGCCGTAACGACATCGTCGTCGTATCGAGCGTGTCGTGCATATACGGGATCGGCAATCCCGAGGACTTCCATGCCACGTCGGTCGAGCTGAAAGTCGGCGATGTGATCAGTCGCAACAAACTGCTGTACGCGCTGGTCGATGCGCTCTACACCCGCAGCGAGAACGATTTCCGGCCGGCCACGTTCCGCGTCAACGGCGATACGGTCGATATTTTCGCCGCTTACGGCGAGAAGTGCTATCGGGTGGTTTTCTTCGATAACGAGATCGAGATGATCAGCCTGATCGATCCGGTGACCGGACAGCGGCTCGAATCGCTCGAACGCGTGATCGTGTATCCGGCCAATCTGTTCGTGACGACGCGCGAACGGGTCGAGCAGGCGATCCGGATGATCCAGCTCGATCTGGGGAAACAATGCGAGTTTTTCGAGTCGATCGGTAAGCCGACCGAGGCCCGGCGGCTCAAACAGCGCGTCGAATACGACCTGGAGATGATTAAGGAATTGGGTTATTGTCCCGGGATCGAGAACTATTCGCGCTATTTCGACGGGCGTTCGCCGGGCAGTCGGCCCTTCTGCCTGATCGATTATTTCCCGAAGGACTTTTTGTTGATTATCGACGAGAGTCACGTGACGATCCCGCAGATACGGGGGATGTTCGGCGGGGACAGTTCGCGTAAAAACAACTTGGTCGATTACGGCTACCGGTTGCCGGCCGCGTTGGACAACCGACCGTTGAAGTTCAACGAATTCGAATCGCTCGAAAATCAGGTGATCTATGTGAGCGCCACGCCGGCCGACTACGAGCTGATCAAATCGGAGGGTTCGGTGGTCGAACAGTTTATCCGCCCGACCGGGCTGGTCGATCCGCCGGTGGAGGTACGTCCGACGCTGAACCAGATCGACGACCTGGTCGAGGAGATCGAAATCCGCGCCGAAGCGGACGAGCGGGTGTTGGTGACGACCCTGACCAAACGAATGGCCGAAGAGCTCTATAAATATTTCGACCGGATGGGAATCCGCTGCCGGTACATTCATTCCGACGTCGATACGCTCGAACGGGTGCAGATCCTCGACGATCTGCGCGCCGGATTGTTCGACGTGCTGATCGGCGTAAACCTGTTGCGCGAGGGGCTCGATCTGCCCGAAGTTTCGCTGGTGGCGATCATGGACGCCGACAAGGAGGGCTTTCTGAGAAGCGCGCGTTCGCTGACGCAGACCGCGGGGCGCGCGGCGCGAAACGTCGGCGGACGGGTAATTATGTATGCGGATAAGATCACCGATTCGATGCGGCTGTCGATACAGGATACCAACCGCCGCCGAGAAAAGCAGATACATTATAACAACCTGCACGGCGTGGTGCCGCGGCAGGCGATCAAGAGCGGCCGGGCGATCCTTTCCGGCGAAGCGTTGCAGGGCCGCAAAGGGGAAGGCGCGCTGTACGACCTGACCGGGGACCGCGGCTTTGCAGTGGCGGCCGATCCGGTGGCCGCCTACATGACCGAGCACGACCTCGAATCGGCGATCAAGATCGCCCGCGAAGCGATGGAAAATGCCGCTCGCGAACTCGATTTTGCCGCCGCCGCCGCTTACCGCGACCAGATGTACGCGTTGCAGGAAAAACAGCAAAACCTGAAAAAGAAATGACGTTCGCCCGGAGACTGACCCGCATCATCGATATTTTTTACCTGCCGCCGTTGCGGCGGCTGGTGCCGTTACAGACGTTCCGTTACGCGGTTTGCGGCGGGGCGAACATGGGGTTCGACCTGCTGCTTTATTTCATTCTTTACAATTTCGTGCTGGACAAGGAGGGCGTCGTGCATCTCGGCGACTTTGTCGCCGTTTCGTCGTATAACGCCGCCTGGATGATCGTTTTTCCGATCACGTTCTTCACCGGGTTCTGGCTGAACCGTCACATCGCGTTTCACGGTTCGCCATTGCGCGGACGCGTGCAACTGTTCCGTTACCTGATGAGCGTGTGCGGCTCGATCCTGTTGAATTATCTGTGCATGAAACTGTTCGTCGGCGTGATCGGGATCTATCCTACGCCGTCGAACGCCCTCACCAAAGCGATTTCGGTCGCTTACAGCTACCTGATGCAGAAATATTTTTCATTCCGGGGCTGCGTGGACGGCAATTGCCGCTGACGTCAGTAGAACAGGAACAGCACGGCGATCGTCCAGTAGACTCCGGCCCGGATCCAAGCCAGCGTGGCCGGCGGGAGCTGCCGTGCGCCGAACCGTGCGGAGACCCAGTCGGCGACCAGGGCTACGATCGTGAAGATCGTAATCGCTACTGCTGCGAACGTCGTGCCGAGGATCAGGATGTCGATGCGCGGCGTCGCGGATGTTTTGTCGAGGAATTGCGGAAAAAACGCGAGGAAGAAAAGGATGATTTTCGGGTTCAGCAGGTTCATCGTGATTCCCGTCCGGTAGAGCTTGCCGAACGTGCCGGCGGATTCGTTTTGCAGGGTGGCCGTGCTGTCCGCGATGGAGACGGATGCGTCGTTACGGCTTCTGAGCGAAACGATGCCCATATAGATCAGGTAGGCGATTCCCGCGTAACGGATGGCGGCGAACAGGATCGGGGAAGAGGCGATGATCAGCGAGATGCCGAGCGCGGCCAGCGCCGTGTGTACGAACAATCCCGAACAAAGCCCCAAGGCCACCGCGATCCCCGTCTTACGTCCCTGGACGATGCTTTGGGCCATGACAAACAAAATATCCGGACCCGGCATCAGGGTCAGTAACGACGAGGCGACGATAAATTCGAGCAGTTTCATGTGCGGAGCGGTTCAAAATCCGCGGACGGCTATTTGACGCGCAATTTCTGTTTGATCTGCAACAGACTGTTCGGCTTGATCCCGTTCAGCGCGCACAACTTCGAGACGGTCGTCGAGTAATTTACCGCGATGTGCGATAGGGTTTCCCCTTTTTTCACATAGTGGTAGGTCGGCGCGGTTTGTTGCGGCGAGTTGTCTCTCTCGGCGGCTGTCGCGGGCGACGATTCCCGGGGGGCCGTTTTATCCGCCGGTTCGAGGGTCTGGGCAAAAATCGGCTGGTTGCCGTCGCTGTCCGGAATATAAGTCGTCGCGCGTTTTGTCGAGACGCGGATCGCTCCGCCCCGGTTATAACAGTAAAGAGTTTGGTCGCTGCGCAGGCAACGGTTGTCCGGATCGACGAGCAGCGTCGGATTGACCGGTTCGCTGGCGACGCGTACTTCGAAATGGACGTGCTCGGTGGTCGCCCGGCCGGTTCTTCCGGCCAACCCGATCGGGTCGCCGGCTTCGACGACGTCGTTCACCCGGACGAGATTCCGGGACTGGTGCGCATAGACGGTCTCGATGCCGTTGTAATGCCGGATCACGACGAGGTTGCCGTATCCGCTGTACGGTTTCGACATCCGCACGACGCCCGGCATCGCGGCCCGGATCGTGTCGTTCGGGATCGCCTTGATGTCGATACCGGTGTGGTTCGAACGTCCGCGTCGCCCGAACGGGGAGATCAGTTTTCCCGGATACGGATAACAGAATTCCGTCTCCAGCTCGCACAGCGGAACGACCAGTTCGCCCGATTCGGGGAACGGATTGTTATAACGCAACGGGATGCGGACGTTCGCGCTTTCGGTTTCGCCGAAACTCATCTCCGGTCGCGCCTTCAGCGGTTTGATCATCGCTTCCGGACGTTCTACGCCCGGAATTGCGCACACGTTGTTATCGGATTTTAAATTTTCAGAGAGCGAATTGCCGTCGGATTCGGATGTCCGTGCGGAAATATTTTCAGCCACGACTTCCGTTCCGGCCTTTTGCCGCTGCTGTTTTTTCGAACTGCCGAAAAACGATTTTACGGACGAACATCCTGAAAGTAAAATGGTTACGACAATAGATAAGATCAATGAACGCAGTCTCATACGGCGATTTGTTTTTTATGGCTATAAAAATAGGCATTTTTTTCGGGAAATCATAATTTCCGCGACGCCGGCTGCGGCCGGGCCCGTCGCGGCGGAACGAATTCGTCCGGATTCGCGCCGTTTCGAAAATATCCTCTATATTTGTATAATCTGTTTGATTTTTGCAGCTACTTACGCAACGATTAAAAATAACGATATGGAGACCGAAAAAACGAAATGCCTGATCGTCGGCAGCGGGCCGGCGGGTTATACGGCGGCGATTTATGTTTCGCGCGCGGGTTTTACGCCTATCCTTTACGAAGGGATGGCCCCGGGCGGACAGCTTACGACCACGACGCGGATTGAGAATTTTCCGGGATTCCCCGACGGGATCGACGGGGGCGTCCTGATGGAGAATATGAAGCAGCAGGCGATCAGATACGGGGCCGATATCCGGATGGGTGCGGTGACCGGGGTGGATTTCACGATGCGTCCGTTTCGGGTGACCGTCAACGGCGAGAAGCGGATCGAGGCGGAAGCGCTGATTATCGCTACCGGGGCGGAAGCCCGCTACCTGGGTTTGGAGTCCGAACAGCGGTTCCGGGGGATGGGCGTGTCGGCGTGCGCTACGTGCGACGGCTTTTTCTATCGGGGACAGGACGTCGTGGTGGTCGGCGGCGGCGATTCGGCCTGTGAAGAGGCGGCCTATCTCGCGACGATCTGCCGGAAAGTGTATATGATCGTGCGTAAGGATCGTTTCCGGGCGTCGAAGGCGATGCAGGAACGCGTGATGACCACGCCGAACATCGAGATCCGTTTCGAGACCACGACGCAGGAGGTGCTCGGCGACGATTCCGGCGTAACCGGGGTCCGCGTGCGCCGTGCCGACGGTCGGGAGGAAGAACTCGGCGTGACCGGTTTTTTCGTGGCGATCGGGCATCAGCCCAATACGGAGATTTTCAGGGGCTCGCTGGAACTCGACGACGAAGGATATATCAAAACGGCGCCGGGGAGTTGCCGCACGAACATTGTCGGCGTCTTTGCCGCCGGCGACGTGCAGGATCCGCATTACCGGCAGGCGATCACCGCGGCCGGGTCGGGGTGCGCCGCCGCGCTGGAATGCGAACGGTTCCTGTTGCAACTGTAAAAGGTCGGGCGATGATCGATCCGAACCGGATTTTTTCTGTCCGCGACGACGAAGAGTTCGACCGGCTGGCGCTGGAAGTGTTCCGCTTCCAGGCGGAAGCTTGTGCGCCGTACCGAGAGTACCTCGGCCTACTCGGGATCGGGCCGCAATCCGTCGGGCGGGTTTCCGAAATCCCTTTTTTACCGATCGGGGTTTTCAAGAACCGTCGGGTTTATGCGGCCGACCGCGAGCCGGAGACGGTCTTTACCAGTAGCAGCACGACCGGTCAGACGCCGGCGAAACATTATGTCGCCGACCTGGAGCTTTACCGGCAGGCTTTTACGCGCGCTTTCGAACGGTTTTACGGGCCGGTCGGCGAGGTCGCCGTTTTTGCGTTGCTGCCCAGCTACCTCGAACGGGAAGGGTCGTCGTTGATATACATGGCCGACCGGCTGATCCGCGACGGGGCCGGCGGCGGTTTTTATCTGTACGACCACGAGGCCCTGTTGCGCGATATGCGGGCGTGTACGGCGCGGAAAGTGTTGTTGGGAGTGAGTTATGCGCTGTGGGATCTGGCCGAACGGCGTCCGGGACCGCTGTACGATACGGTGGTGATGGAGACCGGCGGCATGAAGGGACACCGCGAGGAATTGCCGCGCGAGGCGTTTCACGAACTGTTGTGCCGGGCGTTCTCCGTACCGTCCGTCCATTCGGAATACGGGATGGCCGAGCTGATGTCGCAGGCCTATTCCGCCGGCGAGGGCATCTTCCGGACGCCGTCGTGGATGCGGGTGTCGGTGCGTGATCTGAACGATCCGTTCTGCACGCTGCCTGCCGGGCGGACGGGCGGGATCAACGTCATCGATCTGGCGAACCTTTATTCGTGTTCTTTCGTACAGACCGAAGACCTCGGCGTCGTGTGCGGCGACGGGGCGTTCCGGATGTTGGGACGTATTTCGGGCAGCGAAATCCGGGGGTGCAACCTGCTGGTGCAGTGATCCGCGCCTTCCGGATCGGTCCGTACGGAGACCGTATCCGAAAGATTTCATTCGAATCGTGCTATGTATAAAAATCTGACCGATTATATCGGGGCGCTCGAACGGGCCGGCGAACTGGCCCGGGTCCGCGTGCCGGTCGATCCGCAGTTTGAGATTGCGGAATTGACCGACCGCGAGTCGAAGCGGCCCGAAGGGGGAAGGGCCCTGCTGTTCGAAAATACCGGGACGGCGTTCCCCGTGCTGACCAACATGATGGGTTCCGACCGCCGGATCGCGATGGCGCTCGGCGTGGAACGGCTCGGAGAGCTTACCGAGCGGATCGACGCGCTGTTCGGCGAATTGACTTCGCCGAAGCCGTCGCTGATGGACAAGTTGCGTATGCTGCCGGTGCTGGAAAAGATGTCGCGCTGGCTGCCGCGCAACCGCGGCGGGCGCGGAGCCTGCCAGCAGGTCGTGCTGACAGGCGAAGAGGCCCGTCTCAGTCTGCTGCCGGTGCTCCGGTGCTGGCCGCACGACGGCGGCCGCTTCGTGACCCTGCCTCTGGTGAATACGGTCGATCCGGACAGCGGCGTGCGCAACGTGGGGATGTACCGGATGCAAATCCTGTCGGAGCATACGACCGGAATGCACTGGCACCTGCATAAGACCGGCGAGCGCCACTACCGCAGGTATGCGGAGCTGGGACGGCGAATGCCGGTGGCGGTGTGTCTGGGCGGCGATCCGGCGTACACTTATGCTGCGACGGCGCCGATGCCCGATAACATGGACGAGTACTTGCTGGCCGGGTTTCTGCGTCGCCGTCCCGTCGAACTGGTGCGCTGCCTGACTTCGGATCTGCGGGTGCCCGGAGACTGCGATTTCGTGATCGAGGGCTATGTCGATCCGGCCGAGCCGAAGACGACCGAAGGACCTTTCGGCGACCATACCGGTTTCTATTCGCTCGAAGACGCTTATCCGGTGTTCCACGTCACGGCCGTTACGCACCGCCGGGGCGCGGTCTATCCGGCGACGATCGTCGGCGTGCCGCCGCAAGAGGACGCTTACATCGCCAAGGCTACCGAAAAGATTTTCCTCGCGCCGATCCGCCGGGCTATGCTTCCGGAGGTCAGGGATCTGTATATGCCCGTGCAGGGTGCGGCCCATAACATTGCGGTCGTCGATATCGTGCGGAACTATCCGGGGCAAGCGTTGAAGGTCGCTTCGTCGTTGTGGGGCGCGGGGCAGATGATGTTCAACAAATACATGGCGGTCGCATCGTCCGGCAGGGACGTCCGCGATCCGGAGGTGTTGCGGCAGTTGCTGCGCCGCGTGCGCGTTCCGGAAGACGTCGTGCTGTCGCGCGGGCCGCTGGATGTGCTCGATCATGCCGCTCCCCGGATGGGGCTCGGCGGAAAACTGGCCTTCGATCTGACCGGGGTCGATCCGGACGGCGCCGTGCCGCCCGTCGGACTGCCGCAGCGGTGGGAAAACTGTTGCGGCGTGGAGAGGGCGGACGATTCGCTGTGCGCGTCGTGGGGCGTGTTGCTGCTCTATGCCGCCTCGTCCGTCGTACCCGATGTTCCGGCGTTTCTGCGACGGAACGGGGTCTCGTACCTGCCGCTGGCCGTCCTGTTGGATGCCGGGGCCTACGGATTTTCCTACGGGGATCTGCTGTGGCTCGCTTCGTCGAACTGCGATCCGTCGCGCGACGTGGCGTTTTCCGGCGGCACGGCGATTTTCGACGCCCGGACGAAAGCCGGCGGAGTGAACGGGTTCGCGCGCCGCTGGCCGAACGTGGTGGCGTCGTCGCCCGAAACGATCGCACGGGTCGACGCCCGCTGGGAGGAGTACGGACTCGGGCCGCGGACGGAGTCCCCGTCGTTGCGCTACCTGAAACTGCAACGGCGCGCGTCCGCCGAATACTGAATCCGATGAAAGAGCGTCTGAAAGCGTTGCTGAAGGCCTGGACGGCCTGCTCCGGCCGCGAAGGGAGGCGGATCCTGCTGCTGATTCCGTTGCTGGTGCTGATCGCGCTGCTGTTTCTGTGGCAAGGCAAACCCCGTTTCGAGCGGAGTTTCACGATGTACGGCGATCGGGTGCTCGATTCGTCGTATCGGGCGAAAAATTCCCGTGCGCGGGCGGCTGAGTACCGGACGGATTCCGTCCGACCGTTTCTTTTCGATCCGAATACGGTCGATCGGGACGGGTTGTTGCGTCTGGGTTTTTCGCCGAAACAGGCCGACGGCATCGTGCATTACCGGCAGGCCGGAGCTGTTTTCCGTACGGCCGCCGACTTCGCGCGCTGCCGTATGGTTTCCGACCGGAAGTTCCGCGAATTGTCGCCTTATATCGCGATCCGCGCAGGAGGAAATTTTTCGAAACCGGAGACGGGAACGGATTCCGTCCGGGAGGGGCGGATTCCGGCGCAAGATTCGCTGTTTCTTTTCGATCCGAACACGATCGACCGGGACGGGTTGTTGCGCCTGGGTTTTTCGCCGAAACAGGCCGACGGCATCGTGCATTACCGGCAGGCCGGAGCCGTTTTCCGCACGGCCGCCGACTTCGCGCGCTGCCGTATGGTGTCGGCCGACCGCTACCGAAAACTGGAACCCTATATCCGGATCGATTCGGTTGTCGGGCGCCGCGAAGAACTTCTGGAGAAGCGCGGTGCGCCGGATTCGGTTTCCGGCTCGGTCGAGTTGAACGGAGCCGATTCGGCCGCGTTGGTCGCGGTGAGGGGGATCGGGCCGCTGACGGCCGGCCGAATCGTGCGTTACCGCGAACGGCTCGGCGGATTCGCCCGGATCGGGCAGCTACGCGAGATCGAGGGGATGACCGATGAAAATTATCGCCGCATTTTGCAACAAATTTGGGTAGACAGTAGTAAAATTCAAAAAATTGATATTAACTTTGCACTCCCGTTGCAGTTGAGGGATCATCCCTACCTGCCGGAACGAGTTTTAAACCGGTTATTGAAATACCGACAATTAAAAGGAGGTTGGCGTAGTATAAGAGATTTGACAGAGCAACATATCATTTCGGAGCAGCAGGCTGAGAAGCTCTCTCCGTATCTCTGTTTCAGAGTGCAGTAAACCCGCGCGGGAGCGTCGGTTTACACCGATTTACGAATTTTGATTACTAAAAAATTTAAAACCATTTTTGCAAAATGATTATCATGCCGATCAAAGAGGGCGAAAACATTGAACGCGCACTCAAAAAATTTAAAAGAAAATACGAAAGAACCGGTGTGCTGAAAGAACTCCGTCGCCGCCAATATTTTACGAAGCCGTCCATCACGGCGCGTGAGAACAAGCTGCATGCGATCTACGTCGAGCAGTTGAAGCGGGAGGAAGAATAGTACGCGTGTTTTTATCATAAACGAGACCGTCCGGAACGTAGTTCCGGACGGTTTTTTATTTACCTTTACGGCAATGGACGAATTCCTGACATACCTGCGCGCCGAAAGGCGTTATTCGGAACTGACCGTGAAAGCCTATGGCGACGACATTCGCCGCTTCGCTCGGTTCTGTACGCGGGACGGGGCGGAACCGTTCGACCCGGCGCGGGTGACGGCCGACGATCTGCGGGCTTGGATCGTCTCGCTCGGCGGCACGGAAAAAATGGCGGCACGGAGCATCAACCGGAAAATCTCGTCGGTAAAGGCCTATTTTCGCTACCTTCGCAAGCAACGGATCGTTGAATCGGATCTTTTCGCGCATATCACGGCGCTGAAAACGCCGCAGCGACTGCCGTCGTTCGTCGAAGAAAGCCGGATGCAGCGCATCGTCGCATCGCTGATGCAACCATCCGACGATTTTTCTACGGAACGGGACGCCGTCGTGGTGCTGTTGTTTTACGCGACTGGCATCCGTCTTGCAGAACTGACCGGTATACGGACGGAAGATTTCTCGGACGGATACCGGACGTTGAAGGTGAGGGGCAAAGGAGATAAGGAGCGGATCGTCCCGGTGATCGAGCCGGTAGCCGCGCGGGTACGGCATTATCGGGAGCTGATCGAAGCGCAAAATATTTGTAAAAACGGAAATAATTTCTTAATTTTAACGCAACAAGGAAAGCCGATCGGGCGCAGTGAAGTGTACAATGCGGTGCATGAGGTGCTGAAAGGAGCGGGCGTACAAGGCAAGAGCAGCCCGCATGTGCTGAGGCATACGTTCGCCACTCACCTACTGAACCACGGGGCCGATATCCGAGTGATTCAAGAGCTGCTCGGACACGCCAGTCTCGAAACGACGCAGGTGTACACGCACAACAGCATCGAGAAGCTCAAAGAGATCTATAATCACGCCCATCCGAGGGCTAAAAAAGATAAGGAGGATAATTATGAAAGTGCAGATTCAATCCGTAAAGTTTGATGCCGACCAGAGACTCGTCGACTTCATTCAACACAAAATGGACAAAATGGATCGGTTTGTTGAGGGTGTTCTCTCCGCGCAGGTAAACCTGAAAGTCGACAAAGACGATGAACTGGGCAATAAAGTGGCCGTCGTAAAAATGGATGTCGCCGGCAGCGAATTGGTTGCCGAACGTCGTTGCAAAACTTTTGAAGAAGCGATCGATCAGTGTCTCGACGCTATTAAAAAGCAGATCGATAAGTATAAAGAGAAACACCGTTAGAAAAAACGGACGATATCGTGGCCGTCCCTCCGGATTCCGGGGGGACGGTTTTCGTTTCTGCAGTAAAATCCATATCTTTGTGCAAACGGTTGCATAAGCCGGATGCCTCGCGTATGAGACTAACTTGAATCCGATATTATGAAAAACGATCCGCTGAGATTTTTACTGGTTTTCGCCTGCATTTGCGGGTGTTCCCGCGCTGTCGGGACCGTCCGTCCGTCGGGGAACGATCCGGAAGCGGTAGCGCCGGTACGCTGGGCCCGGTTCGATCCGGCTCCGGTAAGCGGGAGGTTGGAAGACCGCGTGAGAACGATTCTGTTGAACAGCAACAAATATGCGCTGAACAAGTGGTACGACCAGGTGAAAAAATTGGGAGCCCAGTCGGGAGAATACCTCGATTTCGGCGGGATCCGCGAACATCATATCCGTCCGGTGGCCAGCGAAGCGCTCGCGTTGGCCGTGTCGTTGAAATTCGGGGTGTACGATCCGGCGGTTACCGGCGTTTCTGAAACAGAAGCGGTCGCCAAGGCGGTGCGAATGACTGCCTCGCTCGCGGCGCGGCATCGGGTGAATGCCGGCGACAAAGGCTGGGGACACGAGTGGCAGAGCGCGCTGTGGGCCAGTTTCGCCGCTACGGCGGGTTGGCTGCTGTGGGACGACCTGACGCCGCAGGATCGGGAGCTGGTACGCCGGATGGCCGTCGACGAGGCCGACCGGCTGATCGACTACGAGGTTCCGTATTACAGGGATGCGAACGGGAAAGTGGTCTTCAAGGGGGACAGCAAGGCCGAGGAAAATTCGTGGAACTCGACGATTCTGGTGATCGCCGCCGCGATGATGCCGGAGCATCCGCATTGGAAGGGTTGGTACGATAAGTCGGTCGAGTTGCAGCTTTCGGCCTACGCCGCACCGCAGGATTTGCGCAGTAAACGGAAGATCAATGGTTTCAGACTGAACGAAATCCTGCGCGGCAGCAATGTGGATGCTTACGGAATCGTGGTCAACCACAATATCCTGCATCCGGATTACATGACCGCTTTCATGCACAACGGGTACAACGCTTGGATCTGGCGGTTGGCGGGCCTGCGGATGCCGCGGGCGACGGTTTACAACGGCGATTTGCTGTACCGGACGCTGGCGCTCCGCCCGGTCGGCGACGGTCGCACGATGTACGTGCGCGGCGATAAAGGGGAGGCGACTCCGCAGATTTACTACCCCGAAGGCAACGACTGGGGGTACGGCCGCCAGGCGAATTTTCTGATGATGGACGTGATGGCGATGGCTTTCGGCTGGGACAAGGGGTTCGACGTCCCGGCGTCGGCCTGGGCGGACGTGCGGGCGCAGGAGATGTTGCGGATGCAGGCCCGCGATACGACGGGACAGTATTACCAGCAGCGACAGGAAGACTTTTATCCGTCGCGCGAGGAGTGGGTCGCCTACCATGCGGCGTTCTGCTACCTCGGTCTGTGGATGAAAGATCGCGGACTGCACCGCTTTACGGACGGGAAAATCCGCTGATCCGCGGTTTCGTACAAATTCTTCCGACTGTTTTGGAAGAATGCGAACTATTTGCCTAACTTTGTACCTGTTTAAAAGAGAGATTATGGCAAAAGGAAAAAAGACCTCCGGCAAGGAAAAAGGTCTGTACACCGATCCCGCAACGCTGATCATGGAGCTGTTCCGCACGTTGCCGGACAAACGTTATTCGGTGAAAAGTCTGAGTGCGGCCGCCGGAGCCGCGACCCGGGAGCAGAAAGATCAGGTGCGCGCGATCGTGCACGACTTTCTCAGGCAGGGAGTGATCCGTCAGGTATCCGAGGGAAAATACAGCCTCAGCGGTTCGCAGCGCGAAACGGTCGAAGGAACGGTCGATATGACCTCTTCGGGCGCGCTTTACGTGATCGTCGAAGGGATGGACAAGGATGTTTACGTCAATGCGTCGCGCGCCGGACATGCGCTGCACGGCGACCGGGTGAAGGTGGCCATTACGCGTAAGGGGCGCGGCGGAAATCCCGAAGGGGAGGTCGTCGAAGTGATCGAGCGCTCGCCGAAAAAGTACGTCGGCGTGGTCGAACGTTCCGATAATTTCGCTTTCGTGCATGTCGACAGCCGTAAGATGGCGCACGATATTTTTATTCCCGAACGTTCGCTGAACGGTGCGAAACAGGGGCAGAAAGTGCTGGTCAACATTGTCGGCTGGCCCGATACGATGAAGAGTCCCGAAGGGGAGATCGTCGACGTGTTCGGCACTCCGGGGAACAACAATACCGAAATGCATGCGATTCTGGCCGAATTCGATCTGCCGTACAGTTATCCGCAGGAGGTCGAACAGCAGGCCGAGAAGATTCCCGATACGATCGATGCGAAGGAGATCGCCCGCCGGCGCGATATGCGCGGCGTGACGACCTTTACGATCGACCCGGCCGATGCGAAGGATTTCGACGACGCGCTTTCGATCCGGCGCCTGCCGAACGGTAATTTCGAAGTCGGCGTACACATTGCCGACGTGACGCACTACGTGCATCCGGGCGATATGATTGACGCCGAGGGACAGTCCCGCGCCACGTCGGTCTACCTGGTCGACCGAACGGTGCCGATGCTGCCCGAACGGTTGTCGAACGGATTGTGCTCGCTGCGCCCGAACGAAGAAAAACTGTGTTTTTCGGCGATTTTCGAGCTGAGCCCCGAAGCCGAAGTGCAGCAGGAATGGTTCGGGCGGACGGTGATTTATTCCGACCGCCGGTTCACTTATCAGGAAGCGCAGGACGTGATCGAAACGGGACGAGGCGATCTGTCCGACGAAATCCTGCTGCTGAACGACTTGGCTCAAAAGTTGCGCGCCGAGCGTTTCCGCAACGGTTCGATCAATTTCGAGCGCGACGAGGCGAAGTTCGAACTGGACGAGAACGGCAAACCGCTGCGCGTTTATTTCAAGGAGATCAAAGAGTCGAACCAACTGATCGAGGAGTTCATGTTGCTGGCCAATCGCAAGGTGGCCGAATTCGTAGGCCGCAAGCGCAAAGGAGTGCAGAACAGCGATCGCACGTTCGTATACCGGATTCACGACAAGCCCAACACCGATAAAATGGCGCAGTTCCGCAGTTTCGTAACGCGGTTCGGCTATCAGATGAAGGCGCAGGGAAACAAGGCCGTGGCGAAGGAGATCAACCGGCTGATGAAGAAAATACACGGCCGTAAGGAAGAGAACATCATTTCGACGTTGGCGATCCGTTCGATGGCCAAAGCGACCTATTCGACCGACAATATCGGGCACTACGGGCTGGCGTTCGACTATTATACGCATTTTACTTCGCCGATCCGTCGTTATCCGGATATGATGGTGCACCGTTTGCTCGCGCACTACCTGGCCGGCGGAAAGTCCGAGGATAAGGAGTATTACGAACGCCTGTGCGAGCATTCGTCGGCGATGGAGGTGCGTGCCGCCGATGCCGAACGGGCCTCGATCAAGTACAAAATGGTCGAATTCATGCTCGACAAGCTCGATCAGGAGTTCGACGGCCATATTTCGGGCATTACCGAGTGGGGCATTTACGTCGAGTTGGAGGATACGAAGATCGAAGGGATGGTCGCGCTGCGCGACATGACCGACGATTTTTACGTGTTCGACGAGGAGAATTACGCGGTTCGCGGGCGCGAGCACAAGCGGACGTTTACCCTGGGCGACGAAGTGCGCATCCGCGTGACGCGGGCCGATCTGCAACGCAAGCAGCTCGATTTCGACCTCGTGGCATCGTATGATTTCGATACGAAAGAGGCGATTCGGGTCGAATAACGGCGCGGGAAGACGCGCGGTTCCCGGAACGGAACGCAACGCAAACGGCCGGAGCGATATCGCTCCGGCCGTTTGCGTTGCAGGCGGTTTTGTCCGGTTTTCCCGGTCGTCCGTCAGATTTTCAGGGGAAGTCAATGGGCCTCGACCCAGTTCTTCCCGATACCGCAGTCGGCGATCAGCGCTACTTTGAGTCGCGCGGCGTTCTCCATGCAACGGACGACCAGTTCGCGCACTTCGTCTTCTTCGCTTTTCAGCAGGTCGATGACCAGTTCGTCGTGTACCTGCAGGATGATGCGCGACAGCAGTCCGCGTTCGCGCAACTCGCGGTGCACGGCGATCATCGCCAGTTTCATGATGTCGGCCGCGCCGCCCTGGATCGGGGCGTTGATCGCGTTGCGCTCGGCCAGTCCGCGGACGACCGCATTGCCCGAACGGATGTCCGGCAGCATCCGCTTGCGTCCGAACAGCGTGCTGACGTAGCCGGTTTCGCGGGCTTTGCTTACCACGTCCTCCATGTATTTTTTGACGCCCGGGAAGGTGGCGAAATATCCGTCGATGATCGCTTTCGCTTCGGTGCGCGGAATTTGCAGCCGTTGGGCGAGCCCGAAAGCGGAAATGCCGTAAATGATGCCGAAGTTGGCCGTTTTGGCCTGCCGCCGCTGTTCGCGCGTTACGTCGGCCGGAGCGACGCCGAAGATTCGCGCGGCGGTCGCCGTGTGGATATCGGCATCGTGCGCGAAGGCGTCGATCATGATCGCGTCGCCGCTCAAGTGCGCCATCAGCCGCAGTTCGATCTGCGAATAGTCGGCCGACAGCAGCAGGTGTTCGTCGTCCGACGGTACGAACGCCTTGCGGATCTCGCGGCCCTGTTCGTCGCGCACCGGGATGTTTTGCAGGTTCGGGTTCGTCGAACTGAGCCGCCCGGTTGCGGTAACGGCTTGGTTGAACGAGGTGTGGATGCGTCCGGTCTGCGGATTGATCAGTTGCGGCAGCGCTTCGACGTAGGTCGAAAGCAGCTTGCGCAGGCCGCGGTATTCGAGGATCAGTCCGACGACCGGGTGGCGGTCGGAGAGCATCTGCAGGTACTCCTCGTCGGTGCGATATTGTTTGGTTTTGGTCTTGCGCGGGTTCGGGTCGATCTTCAGCCGGGCGAACAGCGCCTCGCCCAGTTGTTTGGCCGAGTTGACATTCAGCGACGGATCGCCGCACAGTTCCCGGATGCGTTCTTCGAGTCCGACAAGTTGTCCGGAGAGCTCGCGGCCCGAGGCCGCCAGCGTTTCGGCGTCGATCTTTACGCCGGTCATCTCGATATCGGCCAGCACGCGGATCAGCGGTTCCTCGATCGTCCGGTACAGTTCTTCGAGTCCGGCCTGTTGCAACTGCGGCCATAGGCGCAGTTGCAGCCGCAGCGTCACGTCGGCGTCTTCGGCGGCGTAAGCGGCCGCTTTTTCGATCGGCACGCGGTCCATCGTGATCTGGCGGACCCCTTTGCCGATCAACTCTTCGATCGGTACCGGCGAATAGTTCAGCAGCGTGCGGGCGAGGTGATCCATGCCGTGCCGGGATTCGGGGTCCAGCAGGTAGTGGATAATCATCGTGTCGTAAAGCATACCGCGCACCTCGGTGCCGGCGCTGCGCAGCATCATGATGTCGAATTTGACGTTCTGCCCGATTTTAGCGATTCGCTCGTCTTCGAAAACCGGGCGTAGCGTGTCGATGATTCTTTTCGTGTTTTCCGGGTTGCACGGGATGTACCAGGCTTCGTGCGGTTCGACGGCGACCGAAATACCGACCAGCCGGTCGCCGAATACGTCGAAGCCGGTGGTTTCGGTGTCGAAACAGAATTCACGGACGGCGGCGAGCCGGTCGCGCAGCGCTTCGAGCGCTTGCTGCGTTTCGACGATGTGGTAGGTGTGCGCGACGGTGTCGATCGTTTCGTAGGTGCTTGCGCCGAACAGGTCGGCCTGTCCGGAACTCCCGCCTGCCGTTTGTTCGAGCGCCGAGAACAGGTTCGGAGCCCCGGTCGTCTGGGGTGCGGAAGGCGAAACGCCGGATTTGGGCCGCGCGGGTTTGCCGTCCGTCAGAATGCCGGCGTCGGGATGTCCTTGCCGCATTTCCTGCAGCAGCGAGCGAAACCCCAGTTCCTGGAAAACCTCGGCCAGACGGTCGGCGTCCGGCGATTCCATGACCATTTTTTCGGGTTCGAAAGCCACCGGAACGTGCTGTTCGATGGTCGCCAGCCGTTTGGCCAGCAGGATTTGTTCGCGCAATCGTTCGATATTCTCCCGCTGTTTGCCGGAGAGTTTTTCGGTATTGTCGAGCAGGTTCTCGACCGTACCGTACTGGCAGATCAGCTTCACGGCGCTCTTCTCGCCGATGCCCGGCACGCCCGGGATGTTGTCCGAGGCATCGCCCCACAGCGCGAGAATGTCGATTACCTGTTTCGGGTCGTCGATGCCGTAGTGCTCGCAGACCTGTTCGCAGCCGATGATTTCGACTCCTTCGTTGCCGCCTTTGCGTTGTTTGTAGATATAGACGTTCGGACGGATCAACTGGCCATAGTCCTTGTCCGGCGTGACCATGAACACTTCGAATCCGGCTTCGGCCGCTTCGCGCGACAGCGTGCCGATCACGTCGTCGGCTTCGTATCCGGGGACTTCGATCACCGGGATTCGCATCGCTTCGAGGAACTCCTTAATGTACGGAACCGAGACGATGATGTCCTCCGGCGTTTCGCCGCGGTTGGCTTTGTAGTCGGCGAACAGTTCGTGCCGGAAATTGCCGCCCGGCGGATCGAACGCCACGCCGAGGTAGTGCGGGTTTTCGCGGCGAATGATCTCGTTGATGTAGCGGACGAAGCCGAAAACAGCCGAGGTGTTGACGCCGTCGGCGTTCCGCATCGGACGACCAATGAATGCGTAATAGAATCGGAATATCAGCGCGTAAGCGTCGATCAGGAATAGTTTTTTCATCTTTTCGTTTGCGGGCCGGGCGTCATTCGATTACGATGCCGTATCCGGAGAGCAGTCCGGCCAGGTTATAGGTTGAAAATTTGGCTTTCCGCAGGTTGTTCTGCGCCGGGTCGATCGCGAATTCCGATGCTGAGCGGAAGTCCGCCCCTTTCAGCGTGCAGCGATCGAACACGGTTCCCGGCAAGGAGCAGTCGTCGAACGAGGCGCCCGTCAGGTCGCTTTCGGTGAAAAAGCAGTCGTTCAGGACGCTTTTCGAAAACGGCGTTCCGGACATTTTACGTTTGCGGAACGAACAGTTGTCCAATTTCGAATGCCGGAAATCTACCGAGAATCCCAGGGCTTCGCACTGGCCGAAATCCACGCCGGACAATTGGCACTCTTCGAAAACGGCGCTTTGCAGATGGACTCGTTTCAGGTCGGGAACCACGAAACGGCACAACCGGAAAGCGCATCCGGTGAACAGCGCCCCCGACAGGTTTACGTACGAAAAATCGCACTCCGTAAAGCTGCATCGTTCGAATTCGGCCCCCGACAGGTTTTCGAAAGGGAATTCCTCTTTCGAAAGCGTTTTTTGAAGATAGACGACGGGCTGCTGCATGGCGGTCGGAATTAACGGTTGTCCGAGCGGAACCATTCGGCGAACGAAGTGGCCGTTTCGTGCAGGCGGATCGAAAACAGTTCGACCCCTGCCGGCAGCTCTTTTTCGATCGCGGCGGCGAAACGGGCGACCATGTTCTCGCAGGTCGGCTGGTAGTCGACGACTTCGATTTTTGCGTAGTTGCCGCGCAGCGTTCGGATCAGTTCGCCGTTATCGGCGGTCGCCCGCATGACCAGCGCATGGTCGTACCGGTCGACGATCAGCCGTCCCACGATCCGTTTCAACTCGCCGAAATCCATTACCATGCCGTATTTCGGTTCGGCGGCGTCGGCGACCGGCTCGCCTTTTACCGTGACGAACAACTTGTAGGAATGGCCGTGGATTTCGCGGCACGGACCGTCGTATCCGGCCAGCGTATGGGCCATTTCGAACGAAAATTCCTTGGTAAGTCGAATTGCTGCCATCGTGTTATTCCTCCAGATCGGGTATTTCCACCTGCCGGTCGAACGATTCGATCAGCGAGATGAACGTTTCGGTTTGCGAGACTTCGGGCAGTTTCAGGATATGGTCGAAGATCGTATGCATCAGGTGTTCGTTGTTCGTGCAGTAGAGCTTGATCAGGATGTTGTATTTGCCCGTAATGAAATGACATTCGGTGATTTCAGGTATTTTGCGCAGGTGTTCGACCGTCTGTACGGTTTTCGTCGGGTCGGAGATCCGGATGCCGATGATCGCACAGACGTCGTAGCCCATCGCTTTCGGATTTACCTGTAACCGGGAGCCGAGGATGACGCCGGCGTCTTCCAGCTTTTTGACCCGTTGGTGGATGGCTGCTCCCGAAACGCCGCATTCCCGCGCGATCTCGAGGAATGGCATCCGTGCGTTTTTGATCAGAAATCCCAGTATCTTGCGGTCGACTGCATCCAGTGAAATTTTTGCCATATTCCTCCTTCCGTAAATTTCGGGCCTTTCCACCCAAGTTAATTATAAGCAAAGTTACGTTTTTCCCTGAAAAAATTCTAATAAAGTGGAAAAAATATCGAGACATTGTTTAACTTTGGGGAATTCTTAAAGATATTTAAAAAGTTTAACCTAATAATTTTTGGTATTATGCAATCGATCGACAGCTACGATTTCAAGGGTAAGCGCGCGATTATCCGCGTGGACTTCAACGTGCCCCTGAACGAAAAACTCGAAATTACCGACGATACCCGCATCCGTGCGGCGATCCCCACCATCAAGAAGGTGCTGGCCGAAGGCGGTTCCGCCATTCTGATGTCGCACCTGGGACGTCCGAAAAAAGGCCCGGAAGACAAGTTCTCGCTGAAGAACATCATCCCGGGAATCGAAGCCCGTCTGGGCGTGAAAGTCGATTTCGCCGGCGACTGCATGGGCGAGGAAGCTGCCAAGAAGGCCGCTGCGCTGAAACCCGGACAGGTGTTGTTGCTCGAAAACCTCCGTTTCTACGCCGAGGAAGAGGGCAAACCGCGCGGACTGTCGGAGAATGCGACCGACGAGGAGAAAGCCGCTGCAAAAAAAGCGTTGAAGGCGAGCCAGAAAGAGTTTACCAAACGCTTGGCCTCCTATGCCGACTGTTATATCAACGACGCGTTCGGAACGGCGCATCGCGCGCATGCTTCGACGGCGTTGATCGCCGAATACTTCCCGAACGACAAGATGTTCGGTTACGTGATGCTCGGCGAGCTGAAAGCGATCGACAAAGTGCTCGAAGCGCCGGCCCGTCCGTTTACGGCCATTCTCGGCGGATCGAAGGTTTCCACCAAGATCAGCGTGATCGAAAACCTGATGAAACGCGTGGACAATCTGATCCTCGGCGGCGGTATGACCTATACGTTCAAAGCCGCCCTCGGCGGTAAGGTCGGAACCAGCATCTGCGAGCCCGATCAGTTCGAAACGGCGCTCGGCATCCTGGCCAAGGCCAAAGAGATGAACGTCAAGATCTACCTCGCCGAAGACGCCGTTTGCGGAAAAGAGTTCAAGAACGATACCGAAACTCAGATCGCTCCGTCGAATGCGATTCCGGACGGTTGGGAAGGTCTCGACATCGGCCCGAAAGCCATCGCCGAGTTTACGAAGGTGATCGCCGAATCGAAGACGATCCTGTGGAACGGCCCGGTGGGCGTGTTCGAAATGGATAACTTTGCCAAAGGGTCGCGCGCGATTGCCGATGCAATCGTGGCGGCTACCAAGAAAGGCGCTTATTCGCTGATCGGCGGCGGCGACTCGGTTGCCTGCATCAACAAGTTCGGTCTGGCCGACCAGGTAAGCTATGTTTCGACCGGCGGTGGCGCCCTGCTCGAATACATGGAAGGAATCGAACTGCCGGGCGTAGCTGCGATTCGCAAGTAAGTTATCGCGCAGCCTGCCGATTTGAAAAATACCGGAGAGACCGTGTCTTTCCGGTATTTTTCGTTTTGCACCTCCGCGCTTTCGTGTCTTCCGCCTGCGTGCAATCGCTCCTCCGGGCGTAAAAATTTCAAAAAAATCTCCCGGATATTTGGAGGAATAAATATTTTGCCTATCTTTGCACTCGCAATCGGGAATAAGACGGTTGCCGACGTTCATAAGCATTCGGGAGTATAGCTCAGCTGGTTCAGAGCATCTGCCTTACAAGCAGAGGGTCCGGGGTTCGAATCCCTGTGCTCCCACTATCATTGAAACGGGAAAGGTCTAAAGCATGTGCTTTAGACCTTTTTTTGTTTCCGTAGGCGCTTCTTTGCGGTCGATT
This sequence comes from Alistipes sp. cv1, assembly GCF_900240235.1. Classification (NCBI taxonomy): domain Bacteria; kingdom Pseudomonadati; phylum Bacteroidota; class Bacteroidia; order Bacteroidales; family Rikenellaceae; genus Alistipes; species Alistipes sp. cv1. The sequence continues at coordinate 58,963 of NZ_OEPW01000002.1, read as the reverse complement.
TCCATTGTCGGATTTTTCGTTTTTTTTCGATTTCCGTATAATTCGGTCTTCAGAAGTTTTGGATAGTATATATTTTTTATTAATTTTGGTCCGAGCGATATCAAGTATAGCGAATAAAATAAGACAAAAAGCGGCATCCGTCGGATTATCATTTGTTTGTCAGTGCGTTATGACGGCATGTTTTAAATAACATTTTTTTATTTAACTATTTATTTAATCAGGGTATGGCGATGATCCTGCCGGTGTTGTGTAAGCGCCGGCCGTTCCGGATCGATCCTTTTACCTCGTAATTTGAAAAAGGAGGAATTCAATCGGAAAAAGAAATGCAAACAGCGGGGAGAGTTACGCGCTTTCCATTCCCGTCGCGGGGAACGTCGAACCTTATTTTAAACTCAATTTAACGTATTTTTATGAAAAAATTTTTACCCGGACTGATATGTCTGGCTGGTACTGCGTGTTTATATTGCTGCAGCAGCGAGTACGACATTTTTGAAAACGATGTCGAACAAATTTCAGATCAGTTTTCGGTCGCGGAGGCCCGCGCCTATTTCGAACGGACGGCCGAGGACCTTCGCGGCGTAACCATCGGCGCAGGCCATACGCACGCTCCCGTCACCAAGGCGCTGCCCGGCGCCGACGAAGTCGAGGGCGGCCCGGTGTTGACTCCTCAGTGGTCGAAAGGGCGGCAGACCGACGATAACGGCCTGGCCGTGTCGATCGAAATTCCGCTTGCGGTTCAAGGGACTCCGCTGCAGGCCGCCGTGTCGGAAAAGCGGAACGGTCGCAAGCCGTCGTCCTACCTGTCGACCGGTCTGAGCAAACTGATCCTGAAAAAGAACGTCGAGACCGGCGAAACATTTTATTTTATCGCTACCTTTATCCCCGATTCGGCTTGTTTTGCGAAGCGGAAGCAGGATATTAAAAATTACCGCTACATGAAAGATGCGGATTACAGCGGACTGGTGATTCTTTCCGACGAGCGCGGGGAGTATCTCGGCGCCATTCTCCGCAAAGACGGGAAGCAGCAGCGGGTGAAATTGCGACGCTGTATTCCAGAATCAGAAAAGCCGCAAGATGTAACAGATAATGTCTTGATGAGACTTAACTTGAGTCAAAAAGCTCCAATTGCTTTATTGGCAGGAACTAACGATTCGGAAGAGAGAAACGATGATGAAATCAAAGATGGAATTTGCTTAGGATGTGGTCAGCCGCTGAACGGATTTGATTACTGTCAAAATCCTAATTGTGGAGGTGTTGAGGTAGTTGGACCTCCTCTGCAACCAAGGCCTGATCCTATATGGCCAGGGCTATGTACAAATCCGAATTGCCCGTACGGAGGACATTGTAATGGTTTATGTGACCATGCCGGTATTGGCGGCGGCGGAGACAATGGCGGTGGAACTACAGGGGGAGGAGGTGAAATAGGAAACGATAATTCGGAATCTGTATTTGTTCTTATCCCTCGTGCTAAAATGCTTGATGCCGTCAATAAAGCAGTTCAGCAGATAATAAAATCTTTTCCAGGAAAGACTGCTGCATGTAGTAATGGTGTCCAGACTATATTCAAAAATTTATTTGGTTCTAACGCGTTGGATGGTAAAAGAGCCAATGATATGGTAAAATATTGGGAGGAGACTTCTGCTTCATGGAAACAAATTCCAATGTCTTCGGCTCAACGACTGGCGAATGATGGTTATTTTGTTGTTGCAGGACGATTTGAGTCCAGGCCAGGACATTCTGGACATGTAGTAGTTGTGGTACCGGGAGAAGAAAAACCAGGATGGGGTGGTTTGGTGCCGGTTGTAATGGATACCGGGTATGGAATGAGGTCTGTACAACAAAAGTTAAGTTCGAGTTGGAGAAAAGAGGCTAAAGACGAAATTCAGTTTTATTATTATAAAAACAAAAAATAATTGTTAGAAATGAAAAGGTTTTTCTTAATAATTTTGATATTCCAGGGGATTTGGTGTTCGGACCTTGTCGCTCAGGCATTGTTCACTCCTGTTTTTTCCTATAATGCCGTTGGAAAACCGGTCGCGAATAGTAAGTATTTGAAAATATTTACTTTAGGAAGAGAGTATGATTATATGAGAACATTGAAAACTTTCAGTTGTGCTTTGGCTACGCAAGATAAAAGCGGGAAGTATACGATCAGTCTTTCACGTTATGAGGAGAATGCCGACGATTCCGAGGTCTATAATCTGATATCCGTTTATCCGGACGGAGCGGCTAAGCCCTACGTTTTGAAACAGGCGGATGCATGGGAAAAACTTCCCGACGATTTGCGAAAATACGCCGCGAACGAGTATTTCATTACGATTCCGCTGAAAGATAATGCAGTGGCTTTGTTGTTCATCGGCCGTGCCTATGCCAACGATCCGCATCAACTGACTATTCTCGTTATGAGTAAATCTTATGTATGTACGGTTTACAATCGTCTGGCTAATATCACCGAAATCAGGCCTGCAACCGCTACGGCGTCTTTTTCCCTTAAGGGTGAGGCCTGGGGGATTTCTTTTACGATAAAGAATGAAAACGGAATACTGAAAATCAACGAGTAACCTGAATTATTCCGATTGTCGCTGCTTTTTTTGTGTATTTTTGAGGTAGTTGTTTTATTTGTCGTGAAATGAAAAAGTTTTTTTTAAGCGCTTTATTATTGTTTGCATTTGTCGTTGAAAGTACGGCCCAATGGGGAACGATGAAAAGTTTGTTGGAGAGTATTCCCGTGACGGCTCCTCCCACTTCGGATATGTCCAAACAGCTCAAAAAATGGGTAGTTCTTAACGAAGAGAATCGTAAATTTCCGGATGTTATATATCGGGATTTTCAGCGGACTCAACCGGAAGTTTATTCCGATCCGGATCGGGAAGAGTACTGCGCTGCATATTGCCAGTTCCGGAAACCCGGTAATGATAATTATACCGTTTTGGGCGTATCCCTCGGGGAGGCGGATGTGACGTCTACGCTTTTGGTTACTTATGATTTGAATGGAACCCAATTGGATTGGGTCGAGGTTGATGCTAAATTCTCTGATATCAAACTGAAACAATACAAGATCACACCTGAAATGAAACTTTTCGTTTACGAGTTGAAGCCGACTTCGCCGACACCGATTTATTATTACGAAGATTATATCCAGAAAAAAGTCGCTTCGCTGAATGCCCGGCGGATCGACACGGTCTATCAGATCGACGACAACGGCAAGGTCAATAAACTGTCCGAAAAGAAATATCAGCCGAAGGACTATTCTATGACGACCCTCGAAACCGCCGATATCTGGAACGGGAACGAAACGCCGCTACAGTAACGGAACGCCGGAATATGCGGTAAGGTGCAAAAGAAAGCGCGGCCCGGTTCGCCGGTCGCGCTTCTTTTTATATCTTTGATTATCTAATCTTTGTCGGATCGGAATGAAAAAAAACGATACCTGCCGGGGATTTCGGCCGGAATGCATACTGATTTGCTGGATAGGAGTAAATTTGTAGGATATCATCAAACCGGAGATTGCCTGCTTACAGCGAAGGCAATAATGGATAATTATGGATTGAAAGGACAATATGGGGGGGCGGATCATGTGTATCAGTTGATGTGGGAAGAGCGAGGAATGCTTAAACATTATGGAGTGGATTACAAGACTACTTTTGGGTTGGCTTATAAATGTATTAAACGGCATTTAGAGGCGGGGAGGCCAATTATAGTTGGTGTTGATCGTAAATTGGGGCTAAATTCTAACGAAGGAACGACCGATCATTGGATTCTCGTTACCGGGAGGGGGTACGATGACCGCCAAAAAATGTATTATTTTACTTATATTGAAACGGGAACAGACTTTGTAGATAAAGGTTGTAATAATAGTACGAACAGATTGTATTATGAAATTGAGAAAGTTGTATTATTTAATCCGTTCGCAAATGATAATAAAAGTTGCTATACTGTAAGCCAAGTTAGACCGAATGACGGAAAAAATCTTGAAGAAACCATATCGCAACCGACAAAACCGTAAAGAATAATTAAACTAAAGTTATGAAAAAAATATTTTTAACTGGATTTTTGCTTTTGATTTTTGCAACTCATGGCATAGCCCAATCGGAATGGATGAAAACGGTTATTGACAATATTCCTGTTACGGCTCCTCCATCCTCGGATATAACTAAACAACGTCGAGCTGCTTATAATGTCCCTGGTGAAGACAGGGGGTTCCCGGATTATACTTACAAGGATTTTCAACGTAATCAACGTATTACTTATAAAGATCCGGATCGGGAAACGGATTGTACTGCATATTGTCAATTTCGCAAACCGGGGAATTCCGAATTTACGATTCTGGGGATTAGTATCGACGAAGGGGATTACAGGGACATACTTCTGGCGACCTATGAATTCGACGGTTCTCCGATTGATTGGGTCGATGTGGAGGTTAAATTCGGCGATATCAAACTGAAGCAATACAAAATCACGCCAGAGATGAAGCTTTTCGTTTACGAGTTGAAGCCGACTTCGCCGACGCCGATCTATTTTTACGAAGATTATATCCAGAAAAAGATCTCTTCGCTGAATGCCCAGCGGATCGACACGGTTTACCAGATCGACGACGACGGCAAAGTCGAAAAGTTGTCAGAGAAGAAGTACCGGCCGAAGGATTATCCGATAACGACCCTCGAAACCGCCGATATCTGGAACGGGAACGAAACGCCGTTACAGTAACGGAATGCCGGAATATGCGGTAAGGTGCAAAAGAAAGCGCGGTCCGGTTCGCCGGTCGCGCTTCTTTTTTATATCTTTGATTATCTAATCTTTGTCGGATCGGAATGAAAAAAGTACGATACCTGGTTTACGGTCTGTTCGGGGGCTTCGTCGTTTTGTGCCCGCTGGTTTTCGATTGCTTTTCCGCGCTGTGCCGTTTCCGGGCGGCGTTCGTCTGCCTGTATGCTCTGGGTTTTATTTTTCTGTTGAAGGCGCTGCTGGTTCCCGGTAGACGGCTCCGTATCGCGCTGCCGGACGTGCTGCTCGCGCTGTACCTGTCGTGGGGCGCGTGCAACCTGTTGTTCGTTAAGGCCGGGGGAACGGACGCCCTGCCGATTTTCGAGTGGATTTCCCTGTTGCTGGGATACCTGTTGGCTCGCAGCGTGCCGGAGCGCGCCGTGCCGCTCGTCCTCGGAGCGATCGTCTGTTCGGGTTGCGTGCAGGCGGCGGTCGGATTTTTACAGTGGCTGGACGTACTTCCGTCCAACCACAACCTTTTTCCGGTTACCGGCAGTTTTATGAATCCGGGGCCTTACGGCGGTTACTTGGCCGTTTGCTGGGTCGTCGGCGCCGGTTTGGCGATCCGGGCGGTACGCCGGAGACGCTGGCCGTCGGCTGCCGGATGGGCGGTTGCCGTGCTGGTCGTCGGCTGTCTCCTGGTTCTGTCCGATTCGCGTGCCGCCTGGCTTGCCGTGCTGCTGGCGCTGGCCTGGCTGCTTTGCCGGGCCGCCGGGATTCGGTGGACGGGGATTCCCGTCGGACTGAAGATCGCGGCGGCAGTCGTTTTTGCCGTCGTCCTGTGCGCGCTGTACGGGTATAAAAAAGGTTCGGCCGACGCTCGGCTGCTGATCTGGCGGGTCAGTTGCCGGATGTTCGTCGAGTCGCCCGTTACGGGCAGCGGGATCGCTTCTTACGCTTCGCGCTATATGGATGCTCAGAGCGAATATTTTGCGGAGAATCCGCAGTCTCCGTTCCTGGATGTCGCCGGGAACAATCACCGGGCGTTCAATGAGTTTATTCGTGTGGGATGCGAGCAGGGCGCGATCGGCCTGCTGCTCGCGGGCGGATTCCTGCTGTCCCTTTTCGGAAAATCCCGTGCGGGCCGTTTCCGCGATCCGATCCGGGGCGGGATACTGGCGTTGCTGGTTTTTTCGTTTTTTTCCTATACGTCGGATATTTATCCGCTGAAATTTTATTATGCCCTGTTGCCGGGGCTGTTGCGACTGCGTCCGCTTCGCACCGCGACGGTGCCGGCTGTCGGACGGGGCGTCGCGGTCGCGCTCGTTCTGGCGGTCGCCGGCATGGCCGTTCGGTTTCAGGGGCGTTACGAACGCGCTTCCGACCGTTTGCAGGATTATATGCGGTCTCCTTCCGAAGAGAGCCTGAACCGGGTGAAAGACTGTCTCCCGGACGTGATCTATCATCCCGGTTTCATGTGGGAATACTGCCGGCATCTTTATCTGAACCGGCGGTATTGCGATTGTCTGGGCGTATTCCCCGTTTATCATGCCCATGTGCGGAAAACGTCGGAAACGCTGTGCGATCTGGGAAACGCTTATTTGAACGTTTACGGGTTCCGTGAAGCGGAGGCGTGTTTCGAGCAGGCCCGGCAGATGATTCCGACGCGTATCTATCCGCGGTACTGCTTGTTCCGGCTGTATCGGTCGCAGGGAGATACGCTCCGTGCCCGACAAACGGCCGAAGCGCTCGTCGCCTTTCCCGTCCGGATCATGAATTCCACGTCGATCCGCATAAAAGCCGAAGCCCGGAATTACCTGAAGCATCTCCGGCGGAACGATTGGTGATGCTGCGGAGAATCGGCGCCGGGGCTCTGCTCGCGGCGTTTACCACCAGACCTGTTTGCCGTCCTCGATGGTGAATATGCGTTCCTGAACCCCGCGCGTGTAATCGCGGATGAAGAACAGAGCGTGGGTGGGGATGCTGTCGTAGTGCAGTTTCAGGTTTTCTGCCTTCTGTTTGCCGAGCGAGGCCCAACCGTGTCGGTCTTTCCAGTAGAACAGCTCGTATTCGTCTCCGATCCACACGTTGTTGTCGTCGCTTCGGTAGACGAACAGGATGCGGTCCATCGAAACCGGTTTCCCGTAGTCCATGCCGGCCCATCCGTCGTAAGGGAACGGCGCGTCGAAGAACGTGAACGGATCGTTGTCGAACATGGCCTCCTTGTGGTTTTTCGGGTCCCCGATTCGGGTGCCCGGCGTGCCGATGATTTTACCTGTGTTCGGGACGGTGTCGCCGGCGAGGTAAAAGCGGACTTCGGCCATCTGGTTGTGCCGGTCGGGCGGAGACAGGAAACGCCAGTAGCGGTATTTGGCCGTATCCCGGCTCAGGTCGATCGTCCCGGTCGGATCGTTCCACCCTTCCGGAAATTCGAATACCGTGACCGAATCCCGAAAGTCGGGTCGGTTCGCCGCCTGGAATTTGCCGCCGATCAACCTTTTGGTCGTGTTGTACACGTGGTAATGGGGCGGGTATTTGCGCGTCAGGTCTACCGATTGCAGCCGGGTCGTGTCCGGGATCATATACTCCGCCCGTCCGTTCGCATCGAGCGTGAACGGATAGGAAAACGGGACGACTTTACCGTCGATGTAATACGACGGCAGGTAGGCGACGCTGCGCCCGATGTCTTCGAAGCGGACTTTCGACCGTTTCACTTCGCCCCATGCGATCGGAACCCAGTTCTTGTTGTCGAACATGGAGAGGTAGGCGAACCTGTTCTGCTGTTTCAGGCTGTCCGGAATGGATACCTCGATCGTCTGCGTGGACATGTACTCGGACGTTACGTCCTTGATGAAACTGTTGCGCAGAAACGGAGGAACGTCTTCTCCCGAGCGGTTGATACGGAACAGCAGCGGATTGATGGCGTACCCTTCCCGGAAAGCTTTCGCCATGGTTTCTCCCGGACGGTAGGCTTCGCCCGGAAACCCTTCGAACGGATCGAACTTTTCGTAGTTGCCGCCGGCGGTGGTCAGCACCGCGCACCAGGAGTGGCCCTCGTAACCGGTCGGCCACTGGGGCGTGTAGTCTACGGCCATCGGAATGCCTTTGCTCCGCATGACCGCCATGCAGACGATCCCTTTTTCGCCGCACGAGACGAAGTGTTTTTTCATCCAGGTCGACATCCTGATAGGTTGGTTGCCGTTGTAGGTATAGGGGCCGATGATCCGCATGTTCGGGAGCAGCGCGCTGTTGACGAACCGGGCGGCCCAATGGATCGAGTTTTTGTAATATTGGCAGCGATCCATGTCGCTCAGATCCACGATCGAATCGCAGAATTTCCGGCAGTATTCGCGCCAGTCGTCGGGCAGGAACGGGTCTTGCACTTTGTAGGGGAGGATGAATTCGCAGAAGTGGTCGAAATTCAGATGTGCCGACCACGGCGACGTCTTCCAGGTCGCGAAAGCGCTGTCGATATTTTTAATCAGGTAATCGGCCTTGATTACCTGGATGTCGGGTCTCAGGGATTCCTGTTTGAAAGGCATCTCTTTCGAAATCTTTTCGAGGGCGGGGACTTTGAACTTTTCCCAGTCCAGATTCCGGGCCATGTTGAAATCCGTTTTCGATAGCTCCAGGAACGACGTGTCCAGCGGGATCGCCATCACCGAGTCGGCCTTGTCGCAAAAACGGTTGGCCAGAACGGAGTCGACGCTGTAATGCCCCGGCATGTTCGTAATCAAGTAGACTGCGGCACGGTATTTCTGGCTGTCGGCCGGATTTTGTTTGTAGTGGTCGAGCACCCGTTCCAGTTCGGCCCGGTTGTCGCCTGCCAGGCTGAGCGCCCATTCCAGCGTAAATTCGCGTTGGGTGCAGCAGCAAAGAAGTATTCCCGATAGGAGTACGACTGATAGATAAAAATGGCGCATTTTTAATATTAAATAGGTTGAGTCTGCGGATCGGTCCGGACACGGCCGGGAACGATCCGGCGGGTACGGGCGGTTAATTGATTGCAAGATAAGAAAAATAGCGAAACGATCGTACATATCGTCGGTTTTATGCGCCGACGGAACGGCGTTCGTGGCGGGGTTCGTTTCGTTTGTCGTGAAATCCCGGTTTCGGAATCCGTTCCGGTTGCCGGATTCCGTCCCTGACCGTCGCGCGTGCGTCTTTGTCCGGGTCGGCTCTTCGCCGCTTCCGCCTTTTTTTTGCGGGAGACGCAAGATGTGCGGTCTGCGTTTTGTAATTTTTGTCGCGCGGCGCTTCCGGATCGGTTTTGCGGGGCTTCCCGGCGGGATTTCTGCCGGAAAACGGAGCCGGTTTTTCCGATGGGAGCGGCGGAGCGAACGAAATTTGCGCAGCGCGTTGAAAAGTGGGATAAAAAGAGCTTTTTATATTTTCGGAAGATTGAATAAATTCAAGACGGTTTGCCGTATTGACCGATTTGTTCTTGAAAAAGAGCGCGTTTTTTCAATTTTTAATGCTATTTTTGCAATATTATCTTGTTATATGTTGCGTCATTTCAGGACAAATGATGTACATTTGCAAAATAAAATAATAATACCGCATGTTGGATACGTGGCATAGACTTGAACGCGTAATAAAGTGGACCGGGTTGTCTGTAAACTCGTTCGCCTTGAATATCGGTTTAAAGAGGAGTGAAAACCTCTACCAGATAAAACGAGGCAATAACGGGATCAGCCGCGACCTGGCGAACCTGATTACGACCAAGTATCCGACGGTAAGCAAGGGGTGGCTGTTGACCGGCGAAGGGGATATGTTTATCGAATCGCAGCCGGCGACCGTCCCCGAAGGAGGCGGAGTGCCTTATTACGGGATGGACGTGCTTTCGGCCGTAGAGTCCGACTTGCGTTCCGAACCGCGTTTCCGGATCAATGTCCCGTTGTTCAACGACTGCGATCTCGCCGCCCTGAATATCGGGACGGCCATGCAACCCGAGATTCCGGCGGGGTCGATCGTCATTCTGAAAAAGTGGACGGTTCCGGCCATTATTCCCGGGGAGGCTTATCTGGTGGTGACCCAGTATTTCCGGGGAATACGCATTATCCGTTTCGGCGAAGATCCGACCGATATCCAACTGCTGGCGAGTAATACCAAACAGTACGATCCCATTTCGATCCGCAGCAGCGAAATTACGAAGCTGTTTATCGTAAGGGGGATTATCATCAAAAAAAGTTTGTAAGATTATGTTTTCGGGAATTGTAGAGACGACGGGGCGGATCGTGGCGATCCGCGAGGAGCGGGGAAACCGGCATTTCACGTTGGAATGTCCGTTTGCCGGAGAGTTGAAAATCGATCAGAGCATCGCGCACAACGGCGTGTGCCTGACGGTCGTAGAGCTGGACGGCTCCCGCTATACGGTCACGGCGATCCGCGAAACGCTGCTCAAGTCGAACCTCGGAGGGCTGACCGAAGGCGATCTGGTCAATCTGGAGCGCAGTATGCGGCCCGATGCGCTGCTGGACGGTCATATCGTGCAGGGGCATGTCGACCAGACGGCGCGCTGTACGGCGATCCGCGAGGCCGACGGCAGTTGGTACTATACGTTCGAATACGATCCGTCGGCGGGCAATATCACGGTCGAAAAAGGGTCGGTCGCCGTGAACGGGGTCAGTCTGACGGTTGTCAATTCGGCCGAGGGTTCGTTTCAGGTGGCGATTATCCCGTACACGCACGAGCATACCAATTTCCATACTTTTCGGGTGGGAACGGTCGTTAACCTGGAGTTCGATATCGTCGGCAAATACATTACCAAATTGGTGAAACAATATATCAAGGCGTGAGTTTCCCGCCGCCGGAACGAAGCGCCGCGATCCGGGTCGCGGCGCTTTCGCTTTCCGGATAATCGCCAAAGGGCTGTCGGGTGTGCTACTTTGGCTAAAAATAGCTATATTTGTTCGAAATACCGGGTTCGTACGACCCGTAGTAATCCGATCAATTCCTGGAATCGAAATGATGAATTCGCTTTTACCGTTGTTTGTCCGATGGGACGTGCATCCGACCCTGTTTACGTTCGGGCCGGTCGAGATCCGCTATTACGGTCTGATGTGGGCGCTGGCGCTCGGAATCAGCGCCTATATATTCAGTAACTTGATCAAACGCGAGGGGTACAGCGACAAGATGTTCGATTCGATCTTCTGGTACGGCGTCCTGTCGACGATCATCGGCGCTCGTCTCGGGCACTGCTTGTTTTACGATCCGGGTTATTACCTGACCCATCCCGTCGAAATCCTGTATATTCACCAGGGGGGACTGGCCAGTCACGGAGCCGCCGTCGGGCTGCTCGTCGGACTGTGGCTCTTTTCGCGGAAAAACAAGATGCCTTACATGTGGTCGCTGGACCGCATCGCGATTGCCGTCTGCATTGCCGGCGCGCTGGTGCGGATCGGGAACCTGATGAATTCCGAAATTTACGGCGAGGCGACTTCGCTGCCGTGGGGATTCGTTTTCGTAAGGGCCGGAGAGACCGTGCCGATGCACCCGACCCAGATCTACGAGGCGCTCGCCTACTTGATCCTGTTCGTCGTGCTGTGCTGGATGTATTACCGCAAGGACGTCGCCCGGAAGCGGCCCGGCGTGATGTTCGGTATCTTCCTGATCGCGCTGTTCGGCTTCCGTTTTTTCGTCGAATTCATCAAGAATCCGCAGGAAGAGTTCGAACGTGGCATGTTGTTGGATATGGGACAGTGGTTGAGCGTCCCGTTCGTGATTCTGGGCGTCGTCATCCTGTACCGGGCGCTTAAACGTCCTGCAAAAGAACTTTCTAAGAAAACGAAATAATGGATCAGGTCAGTAATTTGGTGTATAACGCGCTGGCGAAGCGTCAGGGCGTTGTCCTGCCGGGGATCGGAACGCTGTATGCGGTGACGGTTCCCGCAGAAATGCAGAAGCCGGGCGTCGTAACGCCGCCGGTCAACCGGGTGGAACTCGTAACGGACGAACTGCCGGGGATTCCGCACATCGTGGATCTGATCGCTGGGTACGACCAGACCGATCCCGAACAGGCGCGGGAGATCTATAACCGCTGGCTCGCCGAAAACTGCTCGGAGGAGGGAGTGACGATCGGGGCGGTGGGCAATATCCGCGAGGGCGTTTTTACGCCCGATCCCGGTCTGGAGGAGGCGTTGAATCCGGTGGATACGGGTGCGGTGCGCCTGCCCGGGCGGATCGATGCGAAACGGGTGGCGATGTGGGTCGTTTTCGCGGTGCTGATCGGCGTCGGAATTTCGGTCGGCGCGATCGTGTGGTACGAATACAGCGAACAGATGCGGATCGTGCGGCTGTCCGAACAGCCCGTATTGCCGGCGTCTGTCCCGGCCGCGCCGGATTCTCCGGCCGTGAAGGTTCCTGTGGCGGCCGGTTCCGATTCCTCGGCCGGAGAGTCCGGCGCTCCGGCGGGAGCGGATTCGTCTGCCGCCGTGCCTGCGAAACAGCCCGAACCGGTGCGCGAGCCGGCGACCGTTCCTGCGGCAAAATTAGTTCCTGCGACTGCTGCGATGCACTATTACGTGATCGTGGGTACTTACAGCACGGATCAGAATGCCGAGAAGTTCATCGCGTCGGCCAAAAAGAAAAACGATCAACTGGAATATGCGAAAATCCCGATGCCGAACGGAAAGATTCTGGTTTCCGTTTTCGGGGCTACGGCCGAAACCGAGGCGAATCGGATGAAGAACGAGGTGTCCGGCCTGTTCCCGGATGCGTGGGTTTTCAAATCCAAATCCGCACGATAGCTTCCGGTGCGAAGACGAAAACGGCCTGTTCCTTTCGAAAAGAACAGGCCGTTTTCGTTCTTGCGAGCGGGGTTTACAGTCCGAAATGACGCAGCGCTTTGGCGATTCCTGCGCGGTCGACGCCGGTGGTGACGTAGTCCGCCGCCCGTTTGACTTCGTCCGCCGCATTTCCCATCGCGACTCCGATTCCTGCGTGGCGCAGCATCTCGATATCGTTCTGGCCGTCCCCGAAAGCCATCGTTTCGGCGAGGTCGATTCCGTGCGCGCGGATCATCGCGTCGATTCCGAGTCGTTTGCTGCCGCCTGCCGGGACGACGTCGATGAAGTACGGGTTCCAGCGCGTCGAGTCGCAGTGCGGGAGCGAATCCATCAGCGTGCGTTCCTGTTCGGGGCCTACGAACGCCATGAGTTGGTAGATATCGTTGTGCAGTGCGGTTTCGGCCGGGACGACCGGCGGATCGGCAAAGTTGATCAGCTTTTGCGAAATTTTTACCTTGTCGTCGATCCGGTTGATGTACATCCGGTGCTCTTCGATGAACAGGCAGCCGAACGGGTCGCGGGCGAGCAGGTCGACAGTCGTTCGGATATCTTCCGCACGGATGCAGTTCTGGTAGATCACGCCGCGGTCGTCGTAACAGTACTGGCCGTTCAGCGTGATGTAACCGTCGAATGCGAGTCCGCCGAGGTTGTTCAGGTCGGCGTGGTGACGCCCGGTGGCGATGAACAACTTGATTCCCCGGGCGCGCAGTCTTTCCAGCGCTTGTACCGTCGACGGGGGAACCCGGTGGGTTTTGAAACTTACCAGCGTGCCGTCGATGTCGAAAAATACCGCTTTAATCATGGTCGTTGCGTGTTTGCCGGCCGGATGCCGGTTTTTATTTGTGCGGCAAAGATAAAGAAATTAATTTTGCCGCAGGATTTTGCCGTTTTACTGTGGCGGACCGATTACGAAATCATGCTGAAAACGAACTATCATACCCATACCGCCCGTTGCCATCATGCCGTGGGCAGCGATGAAGATTACGTGCAGAGCGCCATTGCCGGCGGGTTCCGAGTACTCGGATTTTCCGACCATACGCCGTGGAAATACGATTCTCCTTTTGTTCCGGAAGTGCGGATGATGCTCGACGAACTGCCCGGCTATCTGGCGAGCGTGCGCGCCCTGCGCGAGAAATACCGCGATCGGATTGAGATCAGGGTCGGACTCGAGTGCGAGTATTTTCCGGAATACATGCCCTGGCTTTGGGAGACGATCCGTCGCGAGCGGCTGGATTACGTGATTTTCGGCAATCATTTTTACGAATCGGACGAGCGATATCCTTATTTCGGTATGCACACCCGGACGCTTGAAATGCTCGAAATGTACGAAGAGAGCGTACTCAAAGGGATGGAAGCCGGAATGTTTGCTTACCTGGCGCATCCCGATCTGTTCATAAACAGTTATAAAACGTTCGACGAGCACTGTGCCCGGATCAGCCGCCGGATTTGCCGCAAAGCATACCGGACGGGCCTGCCGCTGGAATACAACGTCAGCCTGCTCGGTTACCGGGAGGAGCGCGGAGAGGTTATGTTCCCGCATCCCGACTTCTGGAAAATCGCGGCCGACGAAGGGTGTACGGCCATCGTCGGCATGGATGCGCACGACAACCGGATGCTTGAGAATACGGTTTTTTACGAACGGGGGGTGCGGGCGCTGCGCGAACTGAATATCAAAACCATCGATACCATTCCTTATTTCAGCTATTGACGCTTTCTATACGAACAGGGCCCGGATCACGTAATAACCCATTGCGAGCGATGCCGCCAGTTTCAATCCGGTACTCAGCAGAAATGCGACGAACGAACCGATCGCTACCCGGACGGCTTTCCGGAGATCGTCGCGGTCGTACAGCAGTTCCCCGATCAGCGCGCCCGCGAAAGCCCCGACGATCAGCCCTGCCGGCGGGAAAAACAGCAGTCCGACGATCATACCCACCGTCGATCCGGTCGCGGCGTATTTCGATCCGCCGAAACGCCTGGCCAGGTAGCCGGGCAGCAGATAATCCAATGCCGAGACGATCAGCGTAACGGCCGCCCATATCCACAGGAAGCGGCTGTCGAAACCGGCGTGTCCGCTCCAGCGCATCAGCAGCAGGGCGAGAAAGTTCAGCGGCGGCCCCGGCAATATCGGCAGGATGCAGCCGGCGACGCCGCCCAGCGTACAGAGGATCGCGAGAATGATCAACAGGGTATCCATTTTTTTCGGATTTTGTGATTTTCCGAAATTTGCGGCATCCCTTCCAACGTCGGAGAAAAAGGACTGCCGTAAACGGGTTGAAAATTATGAAAATCTTTTGAGACCGTTGCATTTTCGCGATTATTTTTCTAAATTTAAAGCTGTTTAGTGAATCTGAATCGAAGTCGAACCTAAAACTTTTTTCGATTATGAAGACATACACAACGCACGAGATCAAAAACGTAGTCCTACTCGGTGCCTCAGGCTCGGGAAAGACGACTCTGGCCGAGGCAATGGCTTTTGACGGAAAGGTGATCGACCGCCGCGGCAGTATCGAAAACGACAATACGCTGTCGGACTACACGGAGGTCGAACATCTGTATAAACGGTCGATTTACCCGACGATCCTGTTCGCCGAGTACAACGGGTGTAAGCTGAACATCATCGATACGCCGGGTTCGGACGACTTTTGCGGCGGGCTGTTTTCGGCGTTCAAAGTAGCCGACGTGGGCGTGATGTTGCTGAATGCGCAGAACGGTTTCGAAGTGGGGACGGAAATTCAGGCGCGCTATGCGCGTGCGCACGAGAAACCGATCATCGCCGTGATCAATCAATTGGACAGCGAGAAGGCTTCGTGGGAAAATACGCTCGAATCGCTGAGGGTGGCTTCCGGCGTGAAACCCGTGCTGGTGCAATATCCGGTCAATCCGGGGCCCGGTTTCGATGCGTTCGTCGATGTGCTGTTGATGAAAATGTACAAGTTCAAAGGCGATACCGGGATCCGCGAGGAACTCGAAATCCCCGAATCCGAAATGGAGCGGGCCCGCGAACTGAATCAAATACTGACCGAAGCGGCCGCCGAGAACGACGAGTCGCTGATGGAACTCTATTTCGACAAAGGCGTGCTGACGCAGGACGAAATGCGTTCGGGGCTGAAACTCGGGTTGGCCAAACGCGACTTGGTGCCGGTGTTCTGCGCTTCGGGCAAACGCGATATCGGGGCGAAACGGCTGATGGAGTTTATTATCAACGTGGCTCCCGGCCCGATCAAGGCTCCCGCTTTCCGGAACGTGGACGGCGGCGAAGTCCCGGCCGACAGCAAAGCTCCGACCGCGCTGTTCGTATTCAAAAGCGCCGTCGAACCGCATCTTGGCGAGATGACCTTCTTCCGGGTGGTTTCGGGTCGGGTGGCCGAAGGCATGGAACTGATCAATTCGAAAACGGGAAATAAAGAGAAGATATCGCAGTTGTTCGCCGTGGCAGGCAAAGGGCGCGTCAAAGTGACGGAAATGGAGGCCGGGGACATCGGCTGCACCGTGAAACTGAAGGGCACGCGTACGAACCAGACGCTGGCCGCCGCCGGATCGGGAATCGAGATCGAACCGATCAAATTTCCGGAACCCCGTTATCGGGCGGCCGTCCGGTCGGTCAAGACGGGAGAGGACGAAAAGCTCGGCGAGCTGCTGAATCGGGCTCATTTCGAGGATCCGACGATCCTGGTCGAGTATTCGAAAGAACTGAAACAGACGATCGTGCAGGGGCAGGGCGAACACCACCTGAATATCCTGAAATGGCAACTGGCGAATCAGAATAAGATCGACGTGGAGTTTTTCGCGCCGAAAATCCCTTACCGGGAAACGATTACCAAAGTGGCTGTCGCCGATTACCGCCATAAAAAACAGTCCGGCGGCGCGGGCCAATTCGGCGAGGTGTGGATGATAATCGAGCCTTATTTCGAAGGGATGCCCGATCCCGGGAAATATAAGGTGGACGGTAAGGATTTGGTGCTGAATATCAAAACCAAAGAGGAAGTAGCGCTCCCGTGGGGCGGGAAGCTCGTATTTTGCAGCGCCGTCGTGGGCGGGGCGATCGACGCCCGCTTCATGCCGGCCATCCTGAAAGGGATTATGGAGAAGATGGAAGAGGGGCCGCTGACCGGTTCGTATGCCCGCGATATCCGGGTGGTGGTTTACGACGGCAAGATGCATCCGGTCGATTCGAACGAGCTGTCGTTCAAACTGGCGGGCCGCAATGCTTTCAAGGAAGCTTTCAAAAAGGCCGGCCCGAAGATTATGGAGCCGATTTACAGCGTCGAGGTGCTCGTGCCGTCCGACAAGATGGGCGACGTGATGAGCGATCTGCAGAACCGCCGCGCGATGATCGAAGGGATGAGCAGCGACAAGGGATTCGAGCGTCTCGTAGCCCGGGTTCCGCTGGCCGAGATGTATCGTTATTCGACTACGCTCAGTTCGCTGACCAACGGGCGCGCGACCTATTCGATGAAGTTCGCCTCTTACGAGCAGGTGCCGGCCGATGTGCAGGAGAAACTGCTGAAGGCGTATGCCGATACCGATAAAGACGAATAACCGCCGTCGCTTCGACAATTCCGGGGAAGTCTCGCGCGAGACTTCCCCGGTTTGTTGCCGGGCGGCTTTTGGTTTTCCCGCCGTTTGTACGTACCTTGCATCGGTAAACGGATAAATGCCTGATTTATGATTGTCGATACGTTATCAGGATCGGGGCGGTACGACGCCCTGCATCCCCGGTTCAAAAAAGCTTTCGATTATGCCGTCGCCCGAATGGATACGTTGGCTCCCGGGAAATACGCCATCGACGGAGACGATCTGTATATCGTAATCAGCGAAGGGTTGCTCCGGCCGGAGCAGGAAGCTCCTCTCGAAGCGCACGATCGATACATCGACGTACAGATCCCGCTCCGGGTTCGGGGCGAAGAGCGGTTCGGATGGCGTCCGCGCGAACGGTGTATTCTGCCCCGGGGCGAATTCGACGAAGCGGCCGATATTGTTTTTTTCGACGATAAGCCTTCGTGCTATGTGTCGCTGCATCCGGGGGAATTCGTCGTTTTTTTCCCGGAAGACGCGCACGCCCCGCTGATCGGCAGCGGCAATGTCCGGAAAGCGATCCTGAAGATCCGGGCTGTGTGAGAGCCGGCGTTCGCTATTCGAAAAGGCGGACGATCGCCTGTTTTTTCTGCCTTAGGTAGGTGACCGGGAACCGGAAGAAGGACACTTTGTTCCCTGAGACGGAGTATATTTTCAGCGAGTCCGGACAGTTGCCTCTCATCAGTCCGACGGCGGTCTTTTTATCGAAAGCGCTGAAATAGAGTTTACACTCTTTGTCGTCCCGGAGCAGAGCGCTGCGGTACAGGCCGCCGGCATAGAATGAGCCCAGTTTCGGGGACGGGGCGAGCAACAGCCGCCGTTTTTCGAAAAAGAGTCCGTCGCGGCTGCTCCACAAGGTCAGGTTTCGGAAGTCGTAAATCACCATGTAATAGATGCTGTCGATCCGTTGTACGTCGATGTGCCAAGGGACGACGGCGGTGTCCGACAGCCGGCAATACTCTTTTTTCTGCCAATTTCTGCCATCGTCCGAGAACGAACGGCAAATGCTCCGGGATTCCCCGATATCGTTGACATACCACATGCAATACCGGCCGCCGATCTTTTGGATCGCGGGACTGACGATCATGCCTCCGGGGCCTTCGCGGACGACCGCCGGATCTTGGAGATCGATGACCGTTTCCCGTTCCGACCAGTGTATGCCGTCGGCGCTGTATTTTCGCAGGATGTATGTTTCGTCTCGCTGTGTGCGGCTGATGCGGTACCAGCACTCCAGCGTGTCGCCGTTCATCACCAGATGGGTGTCGGAAAAGAAATCCCGGTTCTCGATCTCGGTTTCGTTCAGGTCGTCGATCGGGTTGACCAAGTCGCCCGGCGTTTCCCAGTGTATGCCGTCGTGCGAGGCGTGGATGCACGGGTTTTCCCATCTGGCTCGGTAAGGAGGCAGGCCGTTCCAATCGCCGTCCGGCCCCAACGGGTAGGGCGTTTCCGCCATCCAGTAAGCATACCCGTTCCATCCTCCGGGAATGTATACCACCGAAGGATGGTAAGGTTGGGCGTTTCCTTCCGGCGTTTCGATGTCCAGCGGACTTTGGTTGTACGGTTCGAAAGCGAAATACCGATATACGTAGTCGATGGCGATCAATAGCGTGATTGCGAAAACGATATATCCGTATTTACGCTTGGTCCTAATTAGTTGCATGATGCAAAAGTAGACATATTTTCATACGTTGTATGCAGGATATAAGGTAAAATCCAAATAAATTCCGTCCGAAAAATTTGCAGATTCGAAAATTCGATATATATTTGCATTCGATTAATAGTTGTAATTAATACAAAATTGTAGATGATTCAGGATTTGCACCGTTATTTGATGGAATACGGCATCCGGCCTTCGTTGCAGCGGCTCGCGATCATGGAGTATCTCGTGACGCATCCGACGCATCCGACGGCCGACGAGATCCATACGGCGCTCAGTCCGTCGATGCCGACGCTTTCCAAAACGACGGTGTACAATACCCTGAAGTTGCTGGCTGCGCACCGCGCGATCCTGTTGCTCGATATCGACGAGCGGAACAGCCGTTTCGACGGGGATGTTTCTCCGCATGCGCATTTTCGTTGCCGGAGCTGCGGCGCGGTTTACGATCTGCCGTTGGCGGTCGATCCGGAAGCGTTGGAGGTGAGCGATCCGCGTCACGAAGTCGACGAAGTGCAGGTCTATTATAAAGGCTACTGCGAGCGGTGCCGGAAAAAATCGAACTAGTGGGTAAAATGAAATAATAACAGAATCAATCACTTAAAAACTTGATGGCTATGAAAAAGAAATTTATTTGTACGGTTTGCGGTTATGTTCACGAAGGGGATGCAGCTCCCGAATTTTGTCCGCAGTGTAAACAACCCGCGTCGAAATTTAAGGAAGTGGTCGAAGGAGAAGCGCTGACGTGGGCCGACGAACATGTGATCGGCGTGGCCAAAGGCGTAGACGAAGAGGTGCTCGAGGGTTTGAGAGCGCATTTTGCCGGCGAGTGCAGCGAGGTGGGCATGTACCTGGCGATGAGCCGTCAGGCCGACCGCGAGGGATATCCCGAAATTGCCGAGGCGTTCAAGCGTTACGCATGGGAGGAGGCAGAACATGCGTCGAAGTTTGCCGAACTGCTGGGTGAAGTGGTTTGGGATACCAAGACCAATGTGAAAGCCCGGATGGAAGCCGAAAGCGGCGCCTGCGAAGATAAGAAACGGATCGCTACCCGTGCCAAACAACTGGGACTGGATGCCATTCACGATACCGTCCACGAAATGTGCAAAGACGAAGCGCGTCACGGAAAAGGTTTCGAGGGACTTTACAACCGTTATTTTAAGAAATAACGATTCGAAAACGGATTTGACGGGCGGAACCCTCTGTGGCTCCGCCCGTTTTTCGTGTGCCGCGGGGTCGGATTTATTCGTCGGGGCGGGGGCTGTCCGGGATGTCGGGTACCGGATCGTTCGCACGAATGGAATCGTTGCGGAACGGAGGCGGATTTGTTTCCGAAAAATTATTAACTTTATCGCACGAACCTAACAGGGATGAATATGGAAGAGGTTGAGAAAGAGATTGATCTGGATGCCGAATATTACCAGCCGTTTTTGGATCTGGCGCGTTCGGTATTCGACGACGAGGTTTTCGGGGTGGTGCGTTCGGCATTGTGTCTGGCGGTCGACCGGTTGAAAGGGCTGGTTCGTCACGACGGGACGCCTTTCGTTACCCATTCGATCAATACCGCGATGATCGTGATTCAGGAGGTGGGACTCGGGCGGAATTCGACGGTCTCGACGCTGCTGCACGATGTGGTGCGCCTGCAGTTGATGGATGTTCATAAGCTCGGGAATCATTTCGGAAAACAGTGCGTCGGCATCTTGCAGGGGTTGTGCAACATCTCGGACGTCGATCCGAAAGTGGCCAACGACCAGGTCGATAATTTCCGGGAGCTGATCGTTTCTTATTCGACCGATCCCCGCGTGATTCTGATCAAGCTGGCCGACCGGCTCGAAGTGATGCGCCGTCTGGAGATTTTTCCGCCGGAGAAACGGGCCAAAAAATCGTGGGAAAGCCTGAACCTGTATGCCCAGATCGCGCATAAGCTGGGATTGTACAATATCAAATCCGAACTGGAGGATCTCGCCCTGATGCACCTGGAACCGGACGATTACGAGTACATCCGCAAGCGGTTGAACGAAACGGCCGCCGAACGCGAGGTATTTATCCGCCGGTTCGTGCGCCCGATCGAAGAAAAAATGCGGCATCTCGGGTTCAAATACCATTTGAAAAGCCGTACCAAGTCGATCTATTCGATTTGGCGCAAAATGAAGCGGATGCGAATCGGCTTCGACGAGGTGTTCGACCTGTTCGCGATCCGGATTATCATCGACTGTCCGCAGGAGCAGGAGAAGGCGCAGTGCTGGGCGATCTATTCGATCGTCACCGATTTTTATACGCCGAATCCCGACCGGATGCGGGACTGGATATCCATCCCGAAGTCGAACGGTTACGAATCGCTCCATACGACGGTCGTTTCCAATGAGGGGCGCTGGGTCGAGATACAGATTCGCAGCGAGCGGATGGACGAGGTCGCCGAACGCGGCGTGGCGGCCCATTGGCGTTACAAAGGCGTCAGCGGCGGAACGATGGGAACCGAGGAGTGGTTCACCAAGCTGCGCGAGATCATGGAGACGACTCAGCCGCAGGAGATCGCGCAGAAGTTTGATGCAAAGCTGTCGTCCGGCGAAATCTTCGTGTTCACGCCGAACGGCGACCTGCGCAAACTGAGCGAAGGGGCCACCGTGCTCGACTTCGCGTTCGATATCCATACCAATCTCGGAGCTACCTGCGTCGGCGGTAAGGTGAACCACCGTAACGTGTCGTTCCGCGAAGTGCTGCGCAACGGCGATATCGTCGAGATACTGACGTCGAAAACCCAGAAACCGAAAGCCGACTGGCTGAATATCGTCACCACGAGCAAAGCGCGCAACAAGATCCGGGCCTACATGCGCGAGGAGCAGGCCAAGGCGGCCAGTCTCGGGCGGGAGGAACTCGAACGCAAGATCAAGAACTGGAAACTCTCCATCACGATGGACGACGCCGTGATGGTGCTGAGCAAATACTACAAATTGCGGACGGGAACCGAGCTGTACGGGCAGATCGCACAACAGAAGATCATCCTGCCCGACATCAAGGAGATCCTGACCCGCCACCTGAACGGGACGCTGGACGACGGGCATCCGTTGAAAGCTCCGTCGGCCGCGAAGATCGTTTCGGACAACGACGACGCGCTGATTATCGACAATTCGCTAAGTAATATCGAATACAAACTGGCCAAGTGTTGCAATCCGATCTTCGGGGACGAAATATTCGGTTTCACGACGATCAACAGCGGGATCACGATCCACCGGCAGGATTGCCCGAACGCCCAGCGGCTGAAGGAACGTTACCCTTACCGGGTGTTGCCGGCGCGCTGGCAGCAGAACGCGGCGAAGGGCGCGTTCGTCGCGACAGTGCGTATCCAGGCCGAAGATGCGACCGGCCTGGTGAATAAAATCGCCGAAGTGATCAACCGCGACCTGAAGATCAATATCCGTTCGATGAGCCTGAACTCGTCGGGAGGGATGCTCTCCGGGTTGATCAACATCGAGGTGACCGGTACGCAATTGGTCGATGCCGTCGTCTATTCGCTGATGCGAATTAAAGGGGTGCAGAAAGTGTTCCGGGTAAATAAATAACCGCAGAGATGCCGGCTTCCACGCATATTTCTCTCAGCGAACTGCAGGCGCTTATCAAGCGCGGGATCGACAACGCCCATCCGCTGCCGTACTGGGTGACAGCGGAGATCAGCGAACTGAAGGTGAACTATTCCGGCCACTGTTACATCGAACTGGTCGAAAAAGGCGGGGCGAACCATGTGCCCAAAGCGAAAGCGAGCGCCGTGATTTGGCGCAGCGGTTATCCGATGATCGCGTCCTATTTCCAAGGAGCGACGGGCCAGATCCTCGCAGCGGGGCTGAAGGTGCTGGTCAAGGTGGTCGTTTCGTACCACGAACTTTACGGATTGTCGCTGCAGATTACCGATATCGACCCGACCTATACGCTCGGCGACATGGAGCGCCAGCGACAGGAGACGATCCGGCGGTTGCGACAGGACGGCGTGTTCGACATGAACCGCGAGTTGCCGCTGCCTGCGGCGATTCAGCGGATTGCGGTGATCTCGTCGCGGAATGCGGCGGGTTATCAGGATTTTATGAAGGAGATTTCATCCTCTCCCTACGGATTCGAAATTACGTTGTTCGACGCTTTCATGCAGGGGGCCGAAGCCGAGGAGTCGATCGTCCGGGCATTGGGCGAGGCGGCCGACCGGGCGGACGGTTTCGATGCGCTGGTGCTGATCCGAGGGGGCGGTTCGCAGAGCGATCTGGGGTGCTTCAACAGCTATCGGCTGTGCTGTTACCTGGCGCAGTTCCCGCTGCCGGTGATCGCCGGGATCGGACATGATAAAGACCAGAGCGTGGCCGATCTGGTTGCGGCCGTTTCGTTGAAAACGCCGACTGCCGTGGCCGTGTACCTGAAAAACGGGATGGCCGAATTCGATGCCGGACTCGACGATATGAGGAAGGAACTGAAGGAGGCGGCACAGGCGTTTTTCCTGCAGCGGCGCAGCGCGTTGAGGGATGCGGCGTTCGCGCTGAACCGGATTTCGACGCAGGGGACGCAGGCGGTGCGGCTGCGGCTGGAACAGTTGCGCGGTGCGCTGCGGCATGGGGCGGCGCAAGCGATCCGCCGCCGGGAAGACCGCACGGCGGCGCTGCAGGCGCAATTGCGGCAATCGGCTCGTTTTGCCTTTTCGGACGCGAATTTCCGACTCGATAATTTGTCGGCCATGCTCAGACACCGCAGCCGGGAATACGTCGCATCCCGTACGAAAGCGTTATCTTTGCTGGGCGACCTGGCGGCTACGCGCGATCCGGACCGGATTCTCGACATGGGGTTTGCCGTCGTGCGCAGCGGCGGGAATATCGTGACCGATCCGGTCGGCTTGCAGGCGGGCGATTCGGTAGAGATCGTGATGAAACGCCGGACGATAGAAGCAGAAATCAAAAAAATCAAATAGATGGAAAAATCGAAAATTACATATGCGCAGGCGATCGCCGAAGTGGAGCAGATCCTCGAGCGGTTTAACAATGAGCAGATGAACGTCGACGAACTGGGCGCTCAGGTCAAACGGGCCGCCGAGCTGATCCGGTTGTGCAAGGAACGGCTGCGAAAAGCCGAAAAAGAGGTCGACGAGGCCCTGAAAGAGGAGGAATAGCCCGATGAAGCAATTGATCCGATTCGTATTGCGGCATGTGCCGCGCCGTTATATCCAGCGGGTGGTGCACCTGTGCACGCCGCTTGTGGGGTTATTTTACGCCGGGAGCCGGGTGCAGTGCCCGGTGTGCGGCAACCGTTACCGGAAATTCATGCCCTACGGATACGTCAATTCGCGTGAAAATGCGTTGTGTCCGCATTGCCTGGCGCTCGAGCGGCACCGACTGATGTGGCTGTACCTGCAAAACGAAACCGACTTTTTCGAAGCGCCCGCGCGGGTGTTGCATATCGCTCCGGAGTATTGCTTCCTGAAGCGGTTCGGTCGGCTGCCGCAGTTGGATTACGTGACCGCCGATCTGGAGTCGCCGTTGGCGAAGGTTAAGATGGATGTGCAGCGAATCCCGTTTCCGGACGGGGAGTTCGACGTGATCTTCTGCAACCACATTTTGGAGCACGTCGACGACGACCGGCAGGCGATGCGGGAACTTTTCCGCGTGATGCGTCCGGGAGGCTGGGGGATCATGTTGTCGCCGGTCAATCCCGACCGCGAGACGACTTACGAAGATCCGTCGATCACCGATCCCGTGCAGCGTGAACTCCATTTCGGACAAAAAGATCACCTGCGCGATTACGGCAGGGATTACGGCGAGCGCTTGGCCGAAGCCGGGTTCGATGTCGAAGAGATCGACTACATCCGTTTCCTCAGTCCGGAAGCGGCGGCGTTGTACGGGCTGCGTTCGGAAATGATCTACCTCGTTCGGAAGGAATAAGGTTGGTTCGGGAAAAACGAACGCCTCTCTGCCGGAATGTACGTATCCGGCCGGGAGGCGTTTTTGTATCGGGCGGCGTCTTGCGTCAATCGATCGGTTCTGCGTCGAATTTCTGGATGTCGATGCCGACCGACAGTTTTTCGATCTGCGGCAGCAACGTCGTGAAATGCTTGGTCGCTTCGTGCTCGGCGAGCACTTCGGCGTTCTGCCAGACCTCGATGATCGCCAACCGCATCGGGTCGGTGGGATGCAAGTAAAATTCGTAGGAGATGTTGCCCGATTCCTGCTGCGAGGCTGTCGTAAGCGCTTCCAGCAGGGGCAGTACCTGCGGGCGGTTTTCTTCGGAGACCGTAATGGTTACGATAATGTTGATCATGGTATTTCGTTTTAAGTTAAACGTCGTTTCCGTTTAAACCGGGGCGTTGTTGAACGCCTCGGCGATCTGGTCGGCGATTTGGTCGACCGCCTGGGCCAGCTTGCCGCCGATCATCATCTTCATCATCATGTTCAGTTGCACATGCAGTACGATGCGCATCCGGGTGTCCTGCTCGTCGACGCTGACCAACTGCACCCAGAACGTGAAATCCATCGGGGAGCCGTCTTCGCCGGTCACTTTGACCAGCTTGTGCGGCTCTTTCTCGACGATCCGCAGGCTGACGGGAAACCCCTTCGCCTTGAACGAGCAGGTATTCTCCTCCGCCGTCCAGCCTTCCACTTTGTCGGCCAGTACCGGCGTGAGGTTGTCGAAGCGCGACAGGACGCTGTAAATCATCGAAGCCGGCCGCCGGATCCGGACGTGTTTGCTTTCGTATTTCTCCATTTTCGTGCCGCTTATTTTTTCCAGTTCGCCGGGTCGCGGCGCCACTCCTTCAGGGTCTGCAATTCGTCTTCGTGGACGTAGCCCTGGTTGACAGCCAGTTCGATCATCGTTTTGTAGTTGCTCAGCGTGTCGAGCTTCACGTCCGCTCCGGCGAAATTTTCTTCGGCGGTCGGAAAACCGTAGGTGAAGATCGCGACCATGCCCAGCACGTCGCATCCCCCCTCGCGCAGCGCTTCGACGGCGCTCAGGCTGCTGCCGCCGGTGGAGACCAGGTCTTCGACCACGACCACTTTGGCTCCCGGCCAGTATTCGCCCTCGACCTGGTTGGTCAGCCCGTGCGATTTCGGCGAGCTGCGGACGTAGATAAACGGCTTGCCCATTTTTTCGGCGACCAGTACGCCGTGCGCGATAGCTCCGGTGGCTACGCCGGCGATGATGTCCGCGTCGGGATATTTTTCGGAGATGATCTTCACGAATCCTTCGTAGATTTCCTTCCGGACGGCCGGATAGGAGAGGATCTTGCGGTTATCGCAGTAGATGGGCGAGTACCAGCCCGACGCCCAGGTGAAATGATTTGTCGGATTTAATTTAATTGCCTTAATTTGTAACAGACTTTCAGCGACTTTTTTGTCTAAATCACACATTATTACCATGTATAAAGTTTATATTGAAAACAGTGCCCTGCTGTTCGCGCAGCAGCTTCCGGCCGATCCGCAGGGCGAAGTATTCCGGGTGGCTCCCGGCGAAACGCCCGCTATTACAAAGTTCTTGCAAAAACTTCAATTTACCAAAAAGTTATACGTAATATCCGAAAATATTGAGCGTATTTTCGACGAATTCCGGGCATCGCTGCCTTTTATCGAGGCGGCCGGCGGTTTGGTGGTCGACGATGCGGCGAAAGTGCTGATGATTTTCCGCAACGGCCGCTGGGATTTGCCGAAGGGAAAACTCGAACCGGGCGAACGGATCGAAGACTGTGCCGTGCGGGAAGTCAGCGAGGAGTGCGGTCTACGGATCGAAGAACTGCAACGGAAAGAGCCGATCACGCACACGTTCCACTGTTACCGGATTCGGGAGCAGTGGGTGCTGAAACGGACGGCTTGGTATCACATGCGCTACGTCGGAGGGCAACGACCGCAGCCGCAGACGGTCGAAGGGATTACCCGGGCCGAATGGATCGCGCCCGAACGGGTGCCCGAACTGCTGAGCGGCACCTATTATACGATCGGCGACGTTTTTCGGGAAGCCGGTTATCCGGTGCGGTAGGGCTGCCGGATACTAAACGTTCGAACGATGAAAAGAGGTTTGTTCTTTGTACTGAAAGCCGTATGCTGCGTATGGATGGTTTTGCCGTACGGCTGTTCTTTCCGAAAAAACGATGATAAGATGAGTGCTGACCATGTACTGACCGACGCCGAACGATCGGCGGGGATACTGACGCCCGAGGTAATGTGGAAAATAAAGAGGGTCGGCAGCGCCGCCCTTTCGCCCGACGGCCGTACCGTGCTTTATACGGTTACGACCTACGACATGAAAGAGAACAAGGGAGTGACCAACATCCGTTCGGCGCCGGTATCCGGGGGCAAATGGATCCGGGTCACCGATCCCGGCAGCAACGAGTCGTCGCCTCAGTGGAGCGCAGACGGACGTACGATCTATTTTATTTCCGACCACGGAGGCAGCGACCAGGTTTGGTGTGCGGCTCCGGACGGGAACAACCGTCGTCAGGTGACCGACATCCCCGGCGGCGTCGAGGGCTTTTCGGTCGCTCCGTCGGAGAACCGGCTGATGTACGTCGCCCGGGTGCCGGTCGAAAAGCGCAGTTCGCCGGAAATTTATCCCGATCTGGACCGTTCGAAGGCGAAGATTTACGACGACCTGATGGAGCGCCACTGGAATTATTGGGACGACGGGAGCTACCGTCATATTTTCATCGCTCCGCTGACGGGCGGCGCGAAAGTGACCGGAGGGACGGATATTATGCCGGGCGAGCCGTGGGATGCCCCGACGGCGCCCTATTTCGATATTTCGGAAATCGCGTGGAACCGCGCCGGAACCCAATTGGCCTATACCTGTAAGAAGCTGACCGGGAAAGCGTATGCGCTCAGCACCGATTCGGACGTGTACCTTTACGACCTTGCGTCCGGGCAGACGCGCAACCTGACCGAAGGGATGCCCGGGTACGACAAATATCCGGTTTTCTCGCCGGACGATTCGATGTTGGCGTTCACCAGTATGGAGCGGGCCGGGAACGAGTCGGACAAGAGCCGACTGTTCGTCGAAACGCTGGCTACCGGCGAAAAACGCTACCTGACCCGGAACTTCGATTACAATGCGGGAAACGTGCGTTGGGACGGGAACGGGACGTTGTATTTCATTGCGCCTGTGCGGGGAACCTATCAGGTGTGCCGGGTCGACCTGGCGGACGATTCGGTGCGCGTGCTGACCGCAGGGGCGCACGATGTCAATGCGATTACGCTGAACGGGGGCGAACTGGTCGGCGAAGTGACTTCGCTGTCCGCTCCGACCGAACTTTTCAGGATCGATCCGGCGGACGGAACGATGACCCGGATCACGAATACCAATCCGGAAATCTACGATCATATCCGGATGGGGGAGGTGCGCGAATGTTGGATACGGACTACCGACGGCCGGCAAATGTTGACGTGGGTCGTGCTGCCGCCGGATTTCGATTCGACCGAACGCTATCCGGCGCTGCTGTACTGTCAGGGAGGACCGCAAAGCGTCGTAAGCCAGTTCTGGAGTTACCGTTGGAATTTGCAGTTGATGGCAGCGCAGGGATACGTGGTCGTCGCACCGAACCGGCGCGGCGTGCCTTCGTTCGGACAGCAGTGGCTGGATCAGATTTCGGGCGATTACAGCGGGCAGAATATACGCGATTACCTGAGCGCGATCGACGATGTGGCCGCGGAACCGTGGGTGGACGGCGGCCGGTTGGGCTGCGTCGGGGCGAGCTACGGCGGATATTCGGTGTTTTTTCTGGCCGGGCATCATCAAAAACGCTTCAAAGCTTTTATAGCCCATTGCGGGATGTTCAATCTGGAGAGCATGTACGGGGCGACCGAGGAACTATGGTTTCCGAACAACGATCTGGGCGGTCCGTACTGGAGCGACGACACGACGGCGCAGCGGTCGTATGCCAATTCGCCCCATAAGTTCGTGAAAAATTGGGATACTCCGATTCTGATTTTTTCGGGTCAGGGCGATTTTCGGATTCCGTATACCGAGAGCTTGCAGGCCTTTACGGCGGCCCGGCTGATGGGGGTGCCGAGCCGGTTGGTGTCGTTCGAAGACGAGGCCCACCAGATTTTCAAACCGCAGAATTCTTTGGTTTGGAACCGGGAGTTTTTCGGATGGCTCGATAAATATTTGAAGCATACGGAGACCGATTCGGCGCAGTCCCCCGATTCGTCGAAAAGATAACCCGGAACAGGATTTTTCTCCGGATAATACGGAGAAAGCGAAAAACAAGCGGGGCGGACTTCGAAGTCCGCCCCGCTCGGGTTATAGGATCGGATGTCCGATTCCCGGTTCCGTTAGAAGAATTTCACACGGTTGTCGGTGATCTTGCTCTGTTCGGTCAACGCCTGGTTGACGCGCTCCATAATATAGGCCTGCGCGCTCGCTTCGAGGCGTACCTTTTCGCTTTCCGGGGTTACGTTGTCCACTTTGGCTCTCGAAGTTACGTCGAACAGGAAGACGCCTTTCTGTCCGGCAACGGGTTTCGACAGCGTATTTTCCTTCGCTCCGGTAACGGCTCCGATCAACTTCGGTTCTACGCCGACGCTTTCGATGTAGAACGAGTTGAAGTCGATGTTAGCCGCTTCTTTGACTTCCAGGTTCAGTTTGGATGCCACTTCGGCCAGCGAGCTTCCGGTCATCTCCTGAGCCAGGATTTCGCCTTTTTTCTGTTCGCGCAGGATCGAAACGATCTGCGGAGATACGGTTTCGAGCGGTGCGATTCCGTCTTCCGAAACGCCGGTGATGGCGGCGATTACGTAATTGCCGTCCACTTCCATGATGGCGGATACGTCGCCTTTGTTTCCGTTATAGGCCCAGCGGACGATTTCACGCGAATTGTTGATGCCGCTGACGTTGCGGTCGGTATTTTTGATCCGTACGACCCGTTTCGACAGCGAATTGTCCGTAGCCGCTTTTTCGAAGTTTTCGTACGATCCGGCCGCTTCGCTGATGAATTTGCTGGCGTTGGCGTAGATGGTTTGCTGGGTCGTTTCGCTCGGTTCGATTTTATAGGTGATCGTGGCCAACTGCACTTTTTTCTTCGGTTCGCTCTTGTAGGTTACCTGTCCGACATGGATACCGAACTGCGTCTGGACGGTGAAATAGTCGCCCTTGTTCGTTTCCAGGACGGCTTCGCTGAATTCCGGAACCATCTGTTCGGGCTGGAAGACGCCCAGGTCGCCGTCTTTCGCTTTCGCTCCGGGGTCCTGCGAATAGGTCGCCGAAAGTTCTGCGAAGGAGGCGCCGCCTTTCAACGCGTTCAGAATGCTGTCCGCAGTGGCCTTCTGGTCGGCTCCGATCAGGATGTGACGCGCTCCGACCGAGTCCGGCAGCATTTTGGAATCGGCCACGCGGGCCATCGTGTACATGTCTCCTTCTTTGGTCGGGCCGTACATTCCGTTGCTGTTCGCTCCGAAGGCGAACGCGGCCAGTTCGGCGGGCAACTGATCTTCCGTGAAATACCGTTTTTCGGTCGGGTTCTGGGAGTTCAGCGTGGCGTATTGCAGCGGGGTTTCGCTGACGGCGAATTCCGCGGCGATCTCGTTGATGTGCTTTTCGGCATCGACGTAATCGCTGTCCGAAGGCAATACGTCGAACAGTACGTATTCGATGTCGCGCGAGGCCGTCTGACGGAAAATATTCTTATGAGCGTCGTAATATTTTTTGACTTCGGCTTGCGAGATGTCGATCGTCGAATCGGCGACCTGCGAATAGTCCTTGACGATGTACGAAATGGCGCTGGTTATGTCGGAATTGGCGACGCCCTGTTCCACTTCGAGATCCGTAACGTACATTCCCTTGGCGACCAGCGTGATGTATTTGGACAGGTAACGCTGCTGAATCATCTGGTCTTTGATGAAGTTCCAAACCAGCGCCGCGGTGGGATCTTTGTCTATCTGGGTCACGAAATTGCGCACGATCGCCGGGTCGAAGGTTCCTGTGTTGGGATTCGTGAAAGTGGTGCGGATCACCGGCGAGATGAACGAACCGTCCACCATGTCGATCTGCTCGTTCTCGCTGACCTGAAGTCCCGATTGTTCGAAGCCGGGCTCCCAGGCGTACTGCATGATCAGCGCCTGCCATACTTGGTTTTTCACATTCTCCTGCTGCTCGGCCGAAAGGCTCTGCGATCCGTACATGGTCTCCAGGGCTTTCGTATAAACGTCGACCTTATCGGCGAATTCGGCGTAACCGATTTTCTCGCCGTTGATCGTGCCGACTTTCATTTTGCGATCGTTCATCAGCTTGGCTCCCGTGTTCCCGAAATCGCCCAACAGAAAAGAGAGCAGAGCGATTCCGATCACCACGGACACGATAATTCCGCCCCGGGTCCTTAATGTGTTTAATGTTGCCATATTAGAGATTTAGTTTTTGTTTACTGCGTTTGAAACATATAACAGGTTCCAAAGGTAATAAAATTCTTTTTTGTAATAACAAAACGGAGTTAAGATTCTCCATTTTTCTCCCCGCTGCGTCCGGTTCGGGCCCGTTTTGCGGTCTTTTCAGAGGATCGTGACGCGTACCAGTTCGATTTTAGAGGCGTTTACGCGCAGGATTTTGAGCCGTTTGTTGTCTGCCAGGATGGTTTCGCCGACTCCGGGTATGCCCTGGTACTTCGAAATTACATAGCCTGCCAGCGTGTCGTAGTCGTCGCTTTCGGGGAAGTCGAGCCGGTATTTTTCGTTGATGGCTTCGATCTCGAGCCGGCCCGAAAACAGGAACTCCGTGTCGCTCATCTTTTTCTCCACCAGATCCTGCGAGTCGTGTTCGTCTTCGATCTCTCCGAAGATCTCTTCGAGGATATCCTCGCTGGTCACCATGCCGGCCGTCCCTCCGAACTCGTCGATCACCACCGCCACCGAATGGTGTTTCTTGATAAAGGTGGCCAGCAGTTTCCGGGTCGGCATACTTTCCGGCACGTAATCCACCTTGTTAATGATTTCCAGGATGCTTCCGGGTTGCTGGAACAGGTTTTTGGTATGGATGAAACCGATGATGTTGTCGATACTCCCGTCGTAGACCAGCAATCGCGAAAACTGCGTTTCGACGAAACGTCTGGTCGCTTCTTCGACCGGACAGTTCTGTTCGACCGCTTCGATGTCGACGCGGGGAACCATGCAGTCGCGCACCAGCCGGTCGGAAAAGTCGAGCGCGTTTTGGAACAGGCGGATGTCTTTTTCGTTTTGCTGCTGTTCGGGGCTGTCCGAGACTTCGTCCAGCAGGTGGGCCAGATCCACTTTGTTGAACGTGTTGATCCGCTGTTCGCGGTTCAGCGACAACCCGAAGATTTTGAAGATACCCACCGCGATCAGAGTCGTCAGTTTAGCGACCGGATAGAACAGCAGGTAGAAAAAGTAGACCGGGACTGCAAAGTTTTTATAGTAGAAATTCGGGTTCAGGTGTACGACCGCCTTCGGGATGAATTCGGCCGTGAAGATGATGATCAGCGTCGATACCAGCGTTTCGATCACGTAGGACGCGCCGTTGCCGAGGATCAGTCCGCTCCGGACGAGCAACAGTTGGATCAATACGCTCATCTGCAATGAGTAGATGACCAATGCCAGGTTGTTGCCCACCAGAATCGTCGTGATGTACTGTCCCGGATATTTCGAGAACAGGCCGGCCACGTAGCCGAACGCCCGGCTTTGTTTCTTTTCGATTTCGAGTTTCAGTTTGTTCGACGACAGGAACGCGATCTCCATACCCGAAAAAAATGCGGATAGAGCCAGCGAAACGACGACGGTAATGATGACGGCAAGCATGCTGTTCGGTTGCGTTTTTCGGGAAGCGGGTAGACGATTCCGCTTTCCCGTCGCAAAGATATGAATTTTCCGGATTGATTCGTCCGGTCGGGTACGCTATTGAACGGCGGTCGGCTCCGGTTTTTACGTAAGAGCGGTTGCCGTCCGCGAAAACCGGAAAATAGGGTGGGCGTTCGGAACGGTCGGCCCCGTGCCGTTGCGGTTTACGAAACGTCTTAACGGATCCGAATGGCCGGCAACGCTTTTTGCAGCGTTTCCCGGTCGACCTCGAAATAGTGGTAGGGGTACAGGTAGGTCGGACGGATCAGCCGGGCCGTTTCGACGAACATCTGGTCGCTCATCGTGTAGGGCAGGTTTTTCGGCAGGAAGGCGATATCGACCGGACCCAGCTTTTCCATCTCCGGGATCAGTTCGGTGTCTCCAGCGATATAGATCCGCAGGTTCGCCACTTCGAGCAGATAGCCGTTTCCTTCGCCTTTAATATGGAACGGAACCCCCGGCGAACGCATGGCGATCCGGTTGTAGGCGGCTGTGGCGCGTATGCGGAATTCGTTCCAGGCGGTTTCTTCTCCGTTTTTCAGCGCTTGGCCGCGTCCGAGTTCGCGGATCGCCAACGGGCTGCCGATGATCTGCGTCGAGGGCTTCTCGATATCGGCGATCGCGAAGGAGTCCAGGTGGTCGCCGTGATGGTGGGTGATCAGGATCAGGTCGGCTTTCGGAAGCCCGCTGTAATCGGCTATGTCGCCGTAAGGATCGACGTGGATGATTTCGTCCCCGTAGCGAAACATTACCGAAGCGTGACCGATGTAGGTCACTTCGAGCGTTTTGTCGGTAGTCGGATATGTATCGGTCATAATCGTTCTTTTTGAAATTTTGTTTGACAAGCGTAAATTTACGAATAGTTTGTAATTTTGTCGCGCAAAAATTGATTTGATCCATAATGAAACCTTATCTTACAATCGGGATGCTCGTTATCTCCAATATTTTCATGACTTTCGCATGGTACGGACAGCTGCATCTGCGGGGGCAGCGTTGGTTCGACACGCTGCCCCAGTTGCTGGTGATCGTGTTCTGCTGGAGCATCGCGTTTTTCGAATACATCTTCCTGGTGCCGGCCAACCGGATCGGGTTTCAGGGGAACGGAGGGCCCTTCACGCTTTTCCAATTGAAAATTATTCAGGAGGTGGTTTCTCTCACCGTGTTCACCGTATTCGCCCTGACTTTTTTCAAAACCGAGACGTTCCGCTGGAACCATCTGATGGCTTTCGTGTGCATGGTGATGGCGGTCTATTTTATTTTTAAAAAGTAATTGCCGGAAAAGTTTTTTCTCGGAGAAAATTCGAAACCGGACGGAGCCGGGGACGGATCGGCGTTCGTATCCGGTGACAGTGAATCGTTTTGTCTTGAATCCGGTAACGAAGCGGCCCGAAATATTTCGGGCCGCTTCGTTTGTTTTTTATTTCCTCCGACCGTTCCGGCGGGAGGTCGGTGTCCGCTTCCGGACGGTACTGTCAGGCGCGGGTTTGTCCGTCTCCTTCGACGATGTATTTGTAAGAGGTCAGCTCCTGAAGCGCCATAGGGCCTCGGGCATGCAGCTTCTGCGTGCTGATCCCGATTTCGGCTCCGAGGCCGAACTGGGCGCCGTCCGTAAAGGCGGTCGATACGTTGGCGTATACGCAGGCGGCGTCGACCCGCTGTAAGAACAGCCGGATCGTCTCCGGGTTTTCCGATACGATGGCTTCGCTGTGCCGCGACGAGTAGCGCGCGATGTGTCGGATCGCCTCGTCGACCGAGCCGACCGTTTTCACCGACATGCGGTAGGAGAGGAACTCCGTCCCGAAGCTGTGTTCGTCGGCCGGTTGCAGCAGTTCCGCCGGATAGTGCCCGTTCAGGGCTTTCCATGCCTCTCCGTCGGCAAGGATAACGACGTTTTTGCCGGCCAGCGGCGCGCATAAGGCGGCCAGGTCGGCGAGCCTGTCCCGATGGAAAACGAGGCAGTCGAGCGCGTTGCATACGCTTACGCGGCGCGTTTTGGCGTTCAGTACGATGGCGGTTCCCTTTTTCAGGTCTCCGTCGCGGTCGAAATAGGTGTGGCAAATGCCCGCTCCCGTTTCGATGACCGGGACGTGCGCGTTCTGCCGGACGAAGTCGATCAGCCCTTTGCTGCCGCGCGGAATGATCAGGTCGACGTAACCCACGGCGTTTAGCAGTTCGGCGGTCGCCGCTCGGTCGGCCGGCATCAGCGTTACGCAGTTTTCGTCCAATCCCTGTTCGCGCAACACCTCCCGGATGACCCGGACGATCGCCTCGTTCGAACACCGGGCGTCGCTGCCTCCTTTCAGGATGCAGGCGTTGCCGGATTTCAGGCACAGCGAGAAAACGTCGAATCCGACGTTCGGCCGCGCTTCGTAAATCACGCCGATCACGCCGAACGGTACGCTTACTTTCGTGATCTTCATTCCGTTCGGACGGACTGTTTCGCTCAGTATTTTTCCCAGCGGCGACGGCAGCGACGCGACATTGCGGATGTCGGCGGCGATGCCCGCGATGCGTTCGCGGTTCAGCAGCAGGCGGTCGTACATCGGGTCGGACGGCTCCATCCGCGCCAGGTCCTCCCGGTTGGCTTCGAGGATTTCGTCCGTGTGCTTTTCGGCGGCGTCGGCCAGTGCGGTCAGCGTCCGGTCGATTTTCGATGCGGAAACGCAGTTCAATTCCCGCGACGCTTCGAGCGCTTTTTCAAAACAGTCTTTCAGTTGCATGGCTTTCTGTATCGTTTGTTAATCGTTTTCCTGTCAGTCGAGGTATAGGTAGTCGTAATGGACGACCGGCCTTCCTCCTTTTTGCCCCATCGTTTGGCGCGCCCTGGCGCTGCTACAGGCGACGCGCCCGACCCCGATCGGTTCGCCGTCCGGGGCGACGATGCGGACGATATCGTCCTTCTCGAACTCCCCTTCCACACGGTTTACGCCGATCGGCAGCAGGCTCGTCGCCGACGGGCCCGTCAGAGCCGTATAAGCGCATTCGTTGATGTGCAGCTCGCCTTTGGCGAATCCTTCCGAATGGGCGATCCATTTTTTGACCTGCGAGATCGTTCGCGGGGCCGGAACGAAGCGCGTCGAGACGACTTCGGATCGTTCGGCCAACAGTTGCGGCAGGATGTTGTCTCGTTTGCCGTTCGCCACGATTACCTCGATCCCTTCGTCGGCCACCTTCATCGCGATTCGGCATTTGGTCAGCATACCTCCGCGGCCGAACTGCGATTTCCCGGTGCAGATGTACTGCGCCAGGTCGTCGCGCTGCGAGCCGATCTCCCGCAGTACGCTCGATGCGGGGTCTGCCGGGTTGCCGTTGTAGATGCCGTCGATGTTGCTGAGGATAATCAGCGCCTCGACGTCCATCATCGCGGCGATCAGGCCCGACAGCTCGTCGTTGTCGGTGAACATCAGTTCCGTCAGCGAGATCGTGTCGTTCTCGTTGACGATCGGGATCACGCCGTTTTCGAGCATCACCGACATGCAGTGCTGCTGGTTCAGGTAGTGGCGCCGCGTCGAAAAGTTCTCTTTGGTCGTCAGCACCTGTCCGCAGGTGATGCCGTATTCGCGGAACAACTCGTAGTAGTGGTTGATCAGCTTCACCTGTCCGACGGCCGAAAAGAGCTGGCGGGCCGAAACGGAATCCAGTTTCCGTTGCGTCTTCAGCTCGTTGCGTCCCGATGCGACGGCCCCCGACGACACGAGAATCACCTCGACGCCTGCGCGGTGCAGCGCGGCGAGCTGGTCGGTCAGCGCCGACATCCGCGTCGTGTCGAGCGTCCCGTCCGGGCGGGTCAGCACGTTGCTGCCTACCTTTACGACAATCCGTTTGAATCTGTATGAGTTGTTCATAATCTTTGCTGTACGGTCGTTAACGGCTTTTGAGCAATCCGGCGCGGACGGCTTCGCTGAAACCGCCTTCGGCCATCGCGTCGAGTCCTTTCAGCGTCAGTCCGCCGGGCGTGGTCACCTTGTCGATCTCGGTTTGCGGCATCGTGCCGTTGGCTTGCAGCAGGGCGAGCGCGCCGCGCATCGTCTGCATGACGATCTCGCGCGACTGGGTTTCGTCGAAGCCCAGTTCGACGCCTCCTTTGATCGAGTCGCCGAGGTATTTCAGCGCGAAAGCGATTCCGCACGACGCCAGCGAAGTGCCGGCCGCCATCATCGCTTCCGATACCACTACGGTCTGTCCGAGTTCTTTGAACAGCGTGACCACGGCATTCAGCTGGCTTTCCGAAGCGCCGTCCGATGCGATGAACGTGACGCTCTCGCGCAGCGAGATCGCCGTATTCGGGATCAGCCGCAGCAACGCCGGGCGGACGTCTTTCCCGTTGTCGAGCATGGTTTTCAGTTTTTCGAAGCTGACGCCCGCCACGACCGATGCGAGACATTGCCGGTCGAAGTTGAGTTTATCCCGGAACGTGGCGGATACCTCTTCGGCCAGCCACGGTTTGACGGCCAGGATGATCAGGTCGGCTCCTTCTACGGCCGCGGCGTTATCCTGAGACGTCCGGATCGCGGAGTTCAGGCCCTTGATTCGTTCGAGCGCGGCGGCTGAAGGATCCGCTACGGTCAGATCCGATGCTTTCATCAATGTGCTGGCCGCCAGTCCTCCGGCGATGGCGCCGCCGATGTTGCCTCCTCCGATAATCGTGATTTTCATGGTTTCGATGTTTTATTTTTTTATTGAAACGTATGCTATTAACTTACAAAATTACGAAAAATCTCTGGAAAAGACGAGCAGAAAGGGAGAAAGGTACGCGAAATAATTATAAATAAAGTGTTTGCGGAAATAAAAGAGGACAAGGGGAAAAACGGGGTAACGCAAAGGAAGGCGGATTTATGAAGTAGTACGGTTTTCAAATCGTTACCCGCTGAAAGATGCTTTCTCAGTAAAACAACCTCTATTTGTGACAGCGGTGCCATAGACGAGTTCCGTTACTGTTTTGATGGCGACGGCAAGTTTCCTGTCGCTATTGTCCTTGGTTCTGACGGCATAGATGATTCTTTCGACACAGAGGAAAATCAAGTAAATTTCTACGTCCAGACTTTGGAATCCATAGTCAAAAATGGCATTGATACTGAAAAAACAACATTTTTATTTTTAAGCTTCGGCAGCAAAGACACGCCCCGCCCTTCTCAAAAAAGACGCGGCGGGAAACGGAAAATCGACGTATGTCCGAAAACTCCCCGAATTTTTTCGTTAATTTTGTACCGGACAAATTGCTCGAATCGTATGGACTTCGGATTTTTGAAAATCGCAGCCGCCACACCGGGCGTGAAGGCGGGGGATTGCAGCCATAACATCGCCCGAATCGCCGGATTGATTCGGGAAGCCGACCGGCAAGGCGTCTCCGTCGCGGCATTTCCGGAGCTCTGCATCACCGGATACACCTGCGGCGACCTGTTCGGCCAGCCTTTCCTGATCGAACAAGCCGAACGGGCTCTCGCACGGCTGCTCGCCGACACGGCCTCCTGCCGGACGGTCTGTATCGCCGGTATGCCGCTGGCTGTCGACAACCGGCTCTACAATACGGCCGTCGTATTCGGCTCCGGCATCATTTTCGGAGTCGTGCCGAAGACTTACCTGCCGAATTACGACGAATTTTACGAAGCGCGCTGGTTCGCCTCCGGCGCGGAACCCCACCGCGAAACGGTCGAACTGTGCGGACAGCAAGTTCCGTTCTCGACCGACCTGCTTTTCGAAGACGGGAAAGTCTGTTTCGGTGTCGAAATCTGCGAAGATCTGTGGGTTCCGCACCCGCCGTCCTCCCGCCTCGCAGTGGCCGGGGCCACCCTGCTGGTCAATCTGTCGGCAAGCGACGAAATGGTCGGCAAGCACGCTTATCTCCGTTCGCTGATCGCCCAGCAGTCGGCCCGCACGCTGTCGGCTTACCTGTACAGCTCGGCCGGATTCGGCGAATCTTCGACCGACGTGGTTTTCGCCGGCAACGGCCTGATCGCCGAAAACGGAATCTTTCTGAACGAATCGGAACGCTTCTCGCTCGAAGAACAACTGACCGTAGCGGAAACGGACATCGAACGGCTGCTGACCCTGCGGCGCAAAACCAATACCTTTGCATCCTACGGCAGCGGCACGCTCTGCAAACGCATCCCGGTCGCCCTGCGCGCCGACCGCGAACAGTTTCCGGTCGAACGCGGTTTCAATCCGAGCCCGTTCATCCCGGACGATCCGCAGCAAATGCAGCAGCGCTGCGAAGAAATCTTCAGCATCCAGGTCGGCGGACTGGCGCAGCGCATCCGGCATACCGGCACGCATTCGGCCGTCGTCGGTATCTCCGGCGGGCTCGATTCGACGCTCGCCCTGCTGGTAGCCGTCCGCACGTTCGACAAGTTGGGACTCCCGCGCCGCAACATTCTCGGCGTCACGATGCCCGGTTTCGGAACGACCGACCGCACCCATACCAACGCCCTGCGACTGATGGAATCGCTCGGGGTCGGCATCCGCGAAATCAGCATCCGCGAAGCCTGCGCCGTCCATTTCCGCGACATCGGGATGGACGACGCCGACCGCAGCGTCGCCTACGAAAACGCCCAGGCCCGCGAACGCACGCAGATCCTAATGGATCTGGCCAACCGCACGGGCGGACTGGTGATCGGCACCGGCGACCTTTCCGAACTGGCGCTGGGCTGGGCTACTTACAACGGCGACCACATGTCGATGTACGGAGTCAATTGCGGGGTTCCGAAAACCCTCGTTCGCCACCTGGTGCGCTGGGTGGCCGCGCATCCCGACTACGAAGTCGCCCGGGGGTGGTTGCTCGACATCGTCGACACCCCGATCAGTCCGGAACTGCTGCCTGCCGACGAAAAGGGCGAAATCGTACAAAAGACCGAAGACCTGGTCGGCCCTTACGAACTGCACGACTTTTTTCTGTACCATTTCGTCCGGTTCGGCTGCCGCCCGGCCAAACTCCATTTCATGGCCTGCCGGGCGTTCGCCGGAAAATACGACGCGAAAACCGTCAAAAAGTGGCTGACCGTATTCTTACGGCGTTTCTTCTCGCAACAGTTCAAACGATCGGCATTGCCCGACGGGCCGAAAGTGGGATCGGTCAGTCTGTCGCCCCGCGGGGACTGGCGTATGCCGAGCGACGCTTCGCCCGCCATGTGGATCCGCGAAGCGGAAAGCCTGTAAATAATGGACCAAAAAATAGCGAAAAATCATTTTTTTTATTTTCCTTTGTAACGAACGGCGCGTATAAAGCATCTTATAAAACATAACGGATCGCCATGCTCCGCAAGGAAAACGCGATCCGGGCCATGAAACCAATAACCGTAAAACGAAATACGCTATTATGAAAAAACTCATCTCGTTTTCAGCGTTGTGCCTGACGATTGTGCTGTCGGTTCAATCCGTATCGGCACAGGGAACGACTACCCTGATCATGAAGGACGGCACACAGCAAGAAGGCTACCTCCGCTCGCCGTTCTATTCGACGATCCAGTACGTTGATCTGAGCCAGAGTCCCACCGCCAAGCCCCGCCGCTATCCGATCGGAGAGATCGACCGCATCGTCATGGTCGGGCTCGACGGCGATACCGTCAATTATGTCCGGGAGATTCGCTACCGAATGTTCAAATCGAACTCTCCGGACACTAAAAAAGAGAAAGGCCGTTACCGGATGCCCGTCCTGTTTCGCGAAGATTACCGGGGCAAGGACGGCATCGCGCTGCTGACCGAATTCCGCGAAACGGAACAGACGACCGGCCTGCGCACCGCTCTGCAGAAAGAACGCTGGTGCTACGTAAAACTCAAAGACGAACCCGCCGCGCGGGTACTGTCGGTCAGCACCGCGGGAGAGAACCCCGAAAGCACGCAGAAAAACTTCGTCCGGTTCGCCAAACAGACTTTCGCCAACTATCCGGATCTGGTGCAACGAATCGAGAGCAACGAATTTTCGGTCAAGGACCCGCTCAAATTGGTAAAGGCCTACGAGGCGATCGTGACATACTGACAAGGCCTTCCTCCCTCCCGCTCCCAAACGGACGAAGAAAAGATAAGACGAAGGAATTCGTTCGGCGTTTGTAAAAATTGGCCATCTGTATAAAAACCTATCGGAAAGACGTTTCCGATAAATGCGATCATTTCATGAAACCATTGATTAAACTTACCGGCTTTGTCAAAAGTTGTCTGTTATTGTTGCCGATAACATTCCTATTTTATCCTTTCACAAAATTGATGTTATTTCTATCCTACCTAAACAAGCTGTTGGTATGGATATACGGGAATAAAAAGAAATTCGAATACCGCGAACCCGTCGCTTTCAACCGGAATTACAACAACAGATACAATCTATACAAATACATATCGGACAATTATTTAAAGGACAATTCCGAAATCGTTTATCTCGAGTTCGGAGTCGCCGGAGGCACCTCGTTCAAATGGTGGTTGAATGAGAATAAAAACGATTCTTCCCGTTTTTACGGATTCGATACTTTCGAAGGTCTTCCTGAGAATTGGGGCATGTTTTTTCGAAAAGGAGACATGCAGCATCAAGAATCACAGGTACAAGATAATCGCGTAAAGTTTGTCAAAGGATTGTTCCAGGATACTTTGGTTCCGTTTATCCAAGAAAATAGGGGTGACTTAAAATCCGCTGTCCGGAAGATCATACATATGGACGCAGACCTTTATTCTTCCACGATTTTTGTCTTAACTCAGCTTTATCCGTATCTGCAACCGGGCGATATCATTCTATTCGACGAATTTAACGTGCCTTTGCACGAATTCAAAGCCTTTAATGAGTTTACAAAGGCATTTTATATCGAACTGAAACCTTTAGGCGCGGTCAACAATTACCTCCAGGTTGCTTTTGTGGTTAAATAAAAATGCATTCGTAATTCCCAAATCTTTTGAAACGCCCACAAATAAAACTACCCGTCATGAAAAGTCTAAACGTCGCCGTACTGTCCCTGCTGTTGTTCGCAGGCGCCGCAGCGAACGGCCGGCCGACTGCCGGCGATCCGGCCGCCCCGGTAAAAACGGAAACAGGCAAAGACTCCGTTACCGCAAAAGCCGACGTATTACCCTCTTTCCGCGGAGGACCGGAACGCCTTGCCGAATATCTCAGGGTCAACCTGCGTTACCCGAAAGAAGAGGTAGCCGCCGGAACGGAAGGCAGGGTTGTCGTCCGCATGGTTATTTCCAAAACGGGCGAAGTCCGGGAGCCGGAGATCGTTCAGTCGTTGTCTCCCGCCTGCGATGCCGAAGTAATACGCATCGTCCGTGCAATGCCGCGCTGGAAACCGGGTAAATCCGGCGGCCAACCGGTAAACGTCTATTTCACGCTGCCCGTCACTTTCAGGCTGCCGAAATAATCCGGAAAAGCAAAGTAAAAACACGGGGGCGCTGTCAACGGACAGCGCCCCGTGTTTTTACATCTACCCCTTGGATCGGCAATCAGCAAACGACATTGACGATCTTACCGGGAACGACCACCACCTTTTTCGGGGTTTTCCCTTCCAGGTACTTCCCGGCGGCGGGATCGGCCAGCACGGCCGCTTCGACCTCTTTCGGAGACAACGACAGCGACAGTTCCTTTTTAAACCGCATCTTTCCGTTAAACGATACCGGATATTCGAAACTATCTTCCACGAGGTATTTTTCGTCGTACTCCGGGAAACGAGCGTCGAAAACGGAAGTTCCGTGCCCCAATTGTTCCCAGACCTCTTCGGCAAGGTGCGGAGCGAACGGCGCGATCAGCACGACCAGCGGTTCGAGCACCGCGCGTTTCGCGCACTTCTGGTTGCTCAGTTCGTTCAGGCAGATCATAAAAGCGCTGACCGACGTATTGAACGAGAAATTTTCGATGTCTTCGGTCACTTTCCGAATCGTTTTATGCAGCGTCTTCAGCTCCCCGGCCGTCGGTTTTTCGTCGGTCAGAATCAACTTCCCGTCGCGGTCGAAGAACAGCCGCCAGAACCGGCGCAGGAACTTATGCACGCCGTCGATGCCGTTCGTATCCCACGGCTTGCTTTGTTCGAGCGGGCCGAGGAACATCTCGTACATCCGCAGCGTATCGGCCCCGTAATCGCGGACGATGTGGTCGGGGTTGACGACGTTGTACATCGATTTCGACATCTTCTCGATGGCCCAACCGCAAACGTATTTCCCGTCTTCGAGCACGAATTCGGCGTCGGCGTACTCGGGCATCCATTTGCGGAACGCGTCCAGATCGAGCACGTCGTTGCGCACGATGTTGACGTCCACGTGGATCTCCTGCGTATCGTACCCGTCTTTCAATCCTACGGAGACATATTTATTGGTTCCCTTGATCCGGTAGACGAAGTTCGAACGCCCCTGGATCATCCCCTGATTGATCAGCTTTTTGAAAGGTTCCGGCTCGCAGACGCAGCCTATGTCGTACAAAAACATATTCCAGAAACGCGAATACATCAAGTGTCCGGTCGCATGCTCGATGCCGCCGACGTACAGGTCCACGTTGCGCCAGTACTCGTCCGCCTCTTTCGAGACGAGTTCCTTGTCGTTATGCGGGTCCATGTAGCGCAGGTAGTAGGCCGACGATCCGGCGAAACCGGGCATCGTGCTCAGTTCGTACGGATACCCTTCGTCCGTATGCCAATCCTTCGCCCGCGCCAGCGGCGGTTCGCCGTCGGCCGTCGGGCCGAAATCCCGCATCGGAGGCAACTGCAACGGCAGCCGGTCTTCCGACAGCGGACAGGCGACGTCGTCCTTATAATAGATGGGAAACGGCTCTCCCCAGTAACGCTGTCGGCTGAAAATCGCGTCGCGCAGCCGATAGTTGACCCTACGACTGCCGAATCCGCGCTTCTCTATCTCGTCGATCATCGCAGGAATCGCTTCCCTGACATCCATACCGGTCAGGAATTCGGAGTTGATCATTGTTCCGGACTTGGCGTCGTACGACCCGACCGACAGGTCGCCGCCCTCGACCACCGGAACGATCGGCAGACCGAAGTGCTTTGCAAAGGCGTAATCGCGGCTATCGTGCGCAGGCACGGCCATGATCGCGCCCGTCCCGTAACCGGACAGCACGTAATCGCTGACATAAATAGGAATCTCCTTGCCGTTGAACGGATTGATCGCGTAGCCGCCGGTGAACTGGCCGCTCACGCGCTTGGTGTCGGCCATACGTTCCCTTTCGGAACGTTTTTTAGCTTCTTCCAGATAATTTTCGACGGCGTCCTTGTATTCCGGCGCGGTCAGTTTGCCGACCAGCTCGTGTTCCGGAGCCAGCACCATGAACGTAACCCCGAAAATGGTATCCGCCCGCGTCGTAAAGATTTCGAGTTGCTCGTCAAGCCCTTTCAATCCGAAAAACACCTGTGCCCCTTCGCTGCGGCCGATCCAGTTGCGCTGGATCTCTTTCAGCGAATCGCTCCACTCGAGCCGGTCGAGCCCGTCGAGCATCCGCTGCGCATAAGCCGTCACGCGCAGCAACCACTGTTTCATTCGCTTTTGCTCCACCGGGAAACCGCCGCGCACCGACAGCCCGTCCTTCACCTCGTCGTTAGCCAGCACCGTACCGAGCCCCGGACACCAGTTCACCATCGTATCGGCGCGGAACGCCAGCCGGTAATTCTGCAAGACATTCTCTTTTTCGGCCTCGCTCATGACTTTCCACTGGGCTGCCGTAAACGACATCTCCCGGGTGCAGGCTGCGTTCAGCCCCTCGGTTCCCGCCCGCTCGAACGCTTCGACCAGCTTCGAAATCGGCAGCGCCTTGTTCTCGTCATTGCAGTAAAAACTGTCGAACATTTTGAGGAAGGCCCATTGCGTCCAATGGTAATACCCCGGATCGCAGGTACGCACTTCTCGATCCCAGTCGAAACTGAACCCGATCTTATCCAACTGTTCGCGGTAGCGGTCGATGTTTTTCTCGGTCGTAACGGCCGGATGCTGCCCGGTCTGGATCGCATACTGTTCGGCCGGCAGTCCGAACGCGTCGTATCCCATCGGATGCAGCACGTTGAA
The DNA here is from genome assembly GCF_900240235.1 of Alistipes sp. cv1. Lineage (NCBI taxonomy): Bacteria > Pseudomonadati > Bacteroidota > Bacteroidia > Bacteroidales > Rikenellaceae > Alistipes > Alistipes sp. cv1. Next base: position 14,474 of record NZ_OEPW01000002.1, on the reverse strand, counting down.
TCCTTTCAGCCGCTTGTAACGCGTATAAATGTCCGACGCGATATACCCCAGCGGGTGTCCGACATGCAGCCCCGCCCCCGACGGGTACGGAAACATATCCAGCACGTAGAACTTCGGCCGCGACGGATCGACTTCGACCTTGTAGGTTTTACGTTCGATCCAGCGTTTCTGCCACTTCTGTTCGATTTCCGCGAAATTGTACTCCATAAGCCCTTATTTTTTGCTTTTCATAATTGTCCGGTAGATGCCTTCGAGGTCGAAACCGCAGATACGGCGCAACTGTTCCTGCGTGCCCTGCCCGATGAAACGGTCGGGAATCCCGAGCAATTCCGCCTGCGGTCTGTAACCGTACGCATTCATAAATTCCAGCACGGCCGATCCGACTCCCCCCGTAACGGTTCCGTCTTCGACGACGACGATCCGCCCGAAACGCCTGCCTACCTCGTGCAAACAGGTCGCATCCAGCGGTTTGGCGAAACGCAGATCGATGTGGGCGGCCGAAACGCCATCGGCCGAGGCCCGTTCCACCGCTTCGGCTACCGTATTCCCCACATGCCCCAACGACAGCACCGCCACATCCGTCCCGTCGCGCAGCCAGCGACCGCGTCCCACCGGGATCTCGCGGAAAGGCTGCCGCCAGTCGGATCTCACGCCCGCCCCCCGCGGATAGCGGATCACGAACGGGCCGCGCCCGAGCGAAGCCGTATACATCAAGTTCCGCAGTTCGACCTCGTCCATCGGCGCCGCGACGGTAATGTCCGGAATCGAACGCATATAGGCGATATCGAACGCTCCCTGGTGCGTGGCGCCGTCCTCGCCGACCAGTCCGGCGCGGTCGAGGCACATCACCACGTTTAACCCCTGCAGCGCCACGTCGTGAATCACGTTATCGTAAGCCCGCTGCATGAACGACGAATAGATGTTACAGAACGGCACCATGCCGGCCGCAGCCAGACCCGCCGAGAAAGTCACGGCATGTCCTTCGGCGATCCCGACGTCGAAACAGCGCTCCGGCATCTCGCGCATCAGGATATTCAACCCGCAGCCGGTCGGCATCGCGGGGGTGATCCCCACGATCCGGTCGTTCGTCCGGGCCAATTCGAGGATCGTCTCCCCGAACACCTTTTGATAAAGAGGCGGCTCGTCGCCGTTGCCGCCGTGGGTCGCACGTTCCCCGGTTTCCGGATTGAAAACTCCCGGCGCATGCCATATTTTCTGATCCCGTTCCGCCGGACTGTATCCTTTTCCTTTGACGGTCAGCACGTGCAGTAATTTGGGACCTTTTATCTCCTTCAGATCCTGCAGCACACGGGTCAGTTGCCCTACGTCGTGTCCGTCCACCGGCCCGAAATAGCGGAAGCGCAAACTCTCGAACAGGTTGCTCTGCTGCAGGAAGCCCTGTTTCAGCGCATTACCCACTTTTTGGATCAGCCGTCTCAGCCGCGGAGTCCGCTCCATATGCGCCCACGCGCGGTTTTTCACGGCATTGTACCGTTTCGAAGTCGAAATGCTCAGCAGGTATTCTTTCAACGCGCCTACGTTCGGGTCGATCGCCATCCGGTTGTCGTTCAAGATCACCAGCAGATCGGTATTGGCCGCCCCGGCGTTGTTCAATCCTTCGAAAGCCAGCCCCCCGGTCAACGCTCCGTCGCCGATCACAGCCACCGCATGCCGCCGCTCGCCGCGCAAGGCCGTCGCCGTCGCGATGCCCAACGCCGCCGAAATGGAGGTCGAGGCATGCCCTCCCCCGAACGCGTCGTAAGCGCTCTCCTCCATCTTCGGGAATCCGCTCAGCCCGTTCAGCTTGCGGTTCATCCGGAAACTGTCGCGGCGGCCGGTGATGATCTTGTGGGCATAGGCCTGATGGCCCACGTCCCAGATCAGCTTGTCGTACGGCGTATCGAATACGTAATGCAACGCGGCGGTCAGCTCGACGACGCCGAGACTCGATCCCAGATGGCCGGGATTCAGCGCGAGCTGCTCGATGATGAATCGACGCAGCTCGTCGCAGTAGCCGACCAGTTCCTGCTGCGAAAGTTTCCGCAGATCGGCCGGAGAATCGATCCGGTAGAGGTATTTGTAGGATGATTCGGTCATTGGGGACCCTAAAAAACAATTTAGACGCAAAGGTAATAAATTACCGGCAAATATCGGCCCGCGGATAGTTTTTGTACATTCTAAATTGTTTTGTATCTTCGTGGCAGATATGCCGGCGGCGGATCGTTCCCGGTTCCGCCACGGACGGCGAAGCCGGCCGCCCAAAAACTTTGGATCTATGAAAAAACTGATTGTCCTCGGTTTGGTTGCCCTGACTGCGTTTTCATGCGTCTCAACCAAAAAATTCAATTCGATGAAAGCCGAAGCGCTGCGCTTGGAAGGGGAACTGACCGCTTCGAAAAGCCGCCTCGAAGATATGGGGGCCTTGAACGACAAACTGACGGCCGAGAAAATGCAGTTGATTGCCGACACCACGCGCCTGTCGAACGACCTGAAGGAGTGTAAGAAACGTTATAAGCAACTGTTGGCCGACGGTTCCGCCGAATCGGCGCGGATGTTGCGCGAACTCGAGGACAAGGAGATGGCGCTGAACGACCGCGTCCGCCGCGTGGCCGAACTCGAAGGGATGCTTAAAAGCCGCGAGGAGGCGATCGACGCCATCCGCCGCAAAGTGACCGACGCGCTGACCGGCTTCGAAGGCAAGGGATTGTCGATCTCGATCCGCAACGGCAACGTATACGTCTCGATGGACGACAAACTGCTATTCCGTTCGGGCAGTTTCGAAATTGACCCGAACGGCGCGCGCGCCGTCCGCGACCTGGCCGAAGTGCTGGCGCAGAACGCCGATATCAACGTGATGGTCGAGGGACATACGGACGACGTGCCCTACCGTCCGAACGGCCAGTTGAAGGACAACCTCGACCTGAGCGCGAAACGCGCCACGACCGTCGTGCGGCTGCTGCTCGAAAACAAAGGGATCGACCCGAACCGCATCATCGCCGCCGGACGCGGCGAATCGCTGCCCGTCGATCCGGCCAAAACGTCCGAAGCGCGCGCCAAAAACCGTCGCACCGAAATCATCCTGACGCCGAAGCTCGACGAGCTGATGCAACTGATGGAAAAACAATAAAAACGAAAACATGTCGATTTATAAACGCGTCCTGTTAAAACTCAGCGGCGAATCGCTGATGGGAGCTCAGAAATACGGTCTTTCTACCGAGGTGTTGAACCAATATGCCGAACAGATCCGAACAGTAGCCGCCACGGGCGTGCAGGTCGGCATCGTAATCGGAGGAGGCAATATCTTCCGCGGGCTGAGCGGAGTAAGCCGCGGATTCGACCGCGTCAAGGGCGACCAGATGGGGATGCTGGCGACCGTTATCAACTCGCTGGCGTTACAGGGCGCGCTCGAAAGCGCCGGAGCGAAAGCCCGGGTACTGACGTCGATCCGGATGGAACCGGTCGGGGAACTCTATACGAAGGCCAAAGCGCTGGAACTGATGGAAGCCGGCTGGATCGTCATCATCGCCGGCGGCACGGGCAATCCGTACTTCACGACCGACACGGCTTCGGCGCTGCGCGGCGTAGAGATCGAAGCGGAGGTACTGCTGAAAGGCACGCGCGTGGACGGCGTCTATACGGCCGACCCGGAAAAAGATCCGACGGCGACCAAATTCGCGGAGATCACGTTCGACGAAGTGTACCGTCGGCGGCTGAAAGTGATGGATCTCACGGCATTCACGATGTGCAAGGAGAACGACCTGCCGATCGTGGTATTCGACATGGACACGCCGGGCAACCTGCAAAAAGTGATCGCCGGCGAACCGATCGGAACGGTCGTGAAAAACGACTGACGTCTCGACGGTCCCTGCCGGGAAATCCCAGCGGCGGCATGATAACGAAAACACGTTTTTGACTTAAAACATACACGGACATGATAGAATCGAAAGAACTTCTCGACGCGGCCCAGGTGAAAATGGACAAAGTCATCGCCCACCTGACCGAAGAACTCGCATCGGTCAGAGCCGGCAAGGCGAGCGTCAACGTACTCAACGGCATCCTGGTCGAATATTACGGCACGCCGACGGACATCTCGCAGGTAGCCAGCATTACGGTGCCCGACGCCCGCACCGTACTGGTGCAGCCGTGGGAAAAGAAAATGATCCCGGTGATCGAGAAAGCCATCCTGGTCGCCAACATCGGCCTGACGCCGTCGAACAACGGCGAGCACATCCGGCTGAATATTCCGCCGCTGACCGAGGAGCGCCGTAAAGAGCTGGTAAAACAGATCAAGGCGGAAACCGAAACGGCCCGCGTAAGCCTGCGCGGCATCCGCCGCGACCTGGTCGACGCGTTCAAGAAAGCGCAAAAAGACGGTATGCCCGAGGACGCGGCGAAAGACGGCGAAGAGTCGGCCCAGAAACTGACCGACAAATACGCGAAGAAAGTGGACGACCTGTTCTCCGCTAAAGAGAAGGAGATCATGACGGTCTGACCGGCACTTCGTATCCGGAAAATCACAAAACCGCATTTTTGCATAAATGCGGTTTTTGCATTCGGCACAGAACCGACCGATTAAAAAAAAACAAACGTCTAAAGACACATGAAAAAAATAACGAAACTGTGGGGGTTGCTGTTGATCGCTCCGGCCCTGCTTTCATTCTCGCAGGGAGAAACGCCCTCCGCCGCCGACCGGGACGAAGTGCACCGCTTCATCCGGAACTCGTGGGACAAGACCGTCCGGTTCAACACCGAAGACGAAGGCACCCGCATCGGTCTCCCGTACCGCTACACCGTGCCGAGCATCAGCGGCGCATTCCAGGAGATGTACTACTGGGACACCTATTTCACCGGCGAGGGGCTGATCCTCGACGGGCATGTCGACCTGGCCCGGAGCAACGCCGAGAACATGCTCTACATGGTAGACCGTTTCGGTAAAATGTACAACGGCAACCTGACCGTATTCCAAAACCGTTCCCAGCCCCCGTTCCTGAGCATGATGATCGCCAGCGTCTACCGCAGCACCGGCGACAAGGAGTGGCTGCGCAAAGTGCTGCCGACGCTCGAAAAAGAGTACCGATTCTGGATGAGCGAACGGATCGCGCCGACCGGTCTGAACCGGTACGGGAACGAAGGCACCGACCGGGATAAGATGGATTTCGTCGACATGCTGAAAGTGCGCTTAGGCAGTCGTTTCAAGACGGACGGGCTCTCGCACCAAGAACTGCTGGACGTCGGCTCGCACTACATCGCCGAAGCCGAATCGGGTTGGGATTTCAATCCCCGGTTCCAGACGCGCTGCATGGACTTCTGCCCCGTCGATCTGAACGCGAACCTGTATCTGTACGAAAAGAATTTCGAATTTTTCGCGGATGAACTCGGCGACAAAGCCGCCGCAAAACGGTGGGCGCGCAAAGCGAAAGACCGTAAAAAACTAATCCGCAAGTACTGCCGAGACCCCCGAAACGGCATGTACTACGATTACGACTACGTGAACGGCAAGCGTTCCGACGTCGTTTCGGCGGCAGTGTTCAGCCTGCTGTATGCCGGAGCCGTCCCCATAAAGGACGCTCCGGGGATCGTCCGCGCGCTCGACGCGCTCGAATTCCCGCACGGTATCGCCGCCTGCGAGAACAAAGACTACCCGTACGCCTACCAATGGTCGTACCCGAACGGCTGGGCTCCGCTGCATTTCCTGGCGATCAAAGGCCTGGACAATTACGGTTTCCGCGAGGACGCCCGCCGCATCGCGTCGAAATACGCCGCTACGGTAATCCGTAATTTCCAGAAGACCCGCAACCTGTGGGAGAAGTACAACGTCGTGGAAGGCAACATCAACGTCAGCAACGAATACGAGATGCCGACCATGGTCGGCTGGACGGCAGGCACCTTCGTCTTTGCGACCGATTACCTCGACCGCACCGCCCGCTGAAGCCCTTATTCCGGCACGGAACTTGCTCTTTTCCCGGTTACGGCCCCGGGAGAGAATCGGATAGCTATCATTCTATCTTGGTATGTTTCGTGCATATGATTTTGTTATGTTTTTCTTATTCACTGGTGGTGCAGGTCGCAAAGCCTGTGATTCCCTTCCGGGGCTTTTTTTAACAAAAATAAAAACCTTTCGAACGTAAATTTCGAAAGGTTTTCATTTATTTACTCTTGTTTCGATTTTCTACGGGCCTCGTACCACTCCTGCCGGATTCCCCGTATTTTATTCCGATGCTCGATGATATCGTTTATTTGCGCATGGCGTTTCCGAAAAGCTTTGAACGTATCGACCGATACCTGGTATTTCCTGCAAACCGACACGATCGTCGCGCCGTTACGCAACATCTCGACGATTTCGGCGCAATTCTCGGACAGAATCCGGAACTTCGGGCAAAAACCTTTCCTTCGGCCGAGCTGCACGCCTTCGGCCTTGCGTAGGGCGAGCGCCTCCTTCGTACGCATCGAGATCAGGTTCCGTTCGATCTCCGCCACGAGACCGAAAGCGAAGCACAGGACTTTACTGTTGATCGTATCGTCAAAGGCATAACCGTCCTTGGTCGAATAAAGGGTAATCCCTTTATCCAAACAATGTCCCATGATCGTCATAATTTCCGTAAGCGTTCTGCTCAACCGCGAAATTTCGGTAACGATCAACGTATCGCCGTTTTTCAAACGCCGCAGAATACTTCCCAGCTTGCGGTCCTTTTGATCTTTCTTGCCGCTGACCACCTCCGTCACCCAACGATCGATTTCCATATTCCGGGTCTGGGCGAATCGAAGAATCTCATCTTGTTGATTTGACAGGTGTTGCTTCTCCGTACTGACTCTCAAATATCCAACCACCATAAGTTTTTATTCCAATAAATTTATTTCCACATACCCAACGGGGAAAGCCGGTTTAAATATAGCAAAAAACGGCGTATATACATTACAAAAAGATCGAAATACGGAGGAAAAGACGTTCATTTTTAACTGGTCGTTTTTAATTATCAGATAGATATTTATACTCGCATCGGTAGGTTTTCAACACGCTGATCTGTATTTTTTTATAAGAAATCTATTTTTTAATAAAAAAATTTGTATCTTAGTGGTTAAAGATCAACGTTTGAATCTGTTTGATTGCGATTAACAATCTAAAAACAAGGACATTAAAACATAAATACAAAAACTACTTGCATGTCACACGACTAAAAACAGTATCGGAAACTAATGAAAAGGAAGCGGACGCATGGCGAATAATTAACTTTCAAGGAGTAAAATTTGCCGTATTTTAAACAAAGAAACGATAAGCCGAAGCGATTAAGGGAAGAATGATGTGTCAAGGGTGGAGGATATCGGCATCTTTTATATTCTTTACGTACCGGAAACAAAGAAACTACACATACACTTGTCTAAATATTTCTTTTAACTTGTTTAATTATGAAAAAATTAGTCTTTTCGATTCAAGTATTCATCGTCACACTGCTGGCCGTACAGTTGACCAGTTGCGAGGGTTTCCCCGGACCGGAACCGATCTCGGAGCAATACGCCCGGCCCGAAGAGGTCATCGTACCGGGAGTTCCGGTAGTCAAAGGCGATGGAAAATCGATCTACCAACCCGCCTCTTCGAGCGATTTCCGTTATGCCGCAGCGATGATCGCCAATTCGAACGGCACGATGAGCGCCTGGTTCTCCACTCCGGGAGGAACGACCGGCTCGCTTCCCGCCGCTACCAGTCTGAACGGTTCCGGCGACGGAGGCGGTCCGTACCCCATGCACAGCAACGGCAACAGCGGGGCGATCAAATACACATTCAACCAATCGTTCTACGGATGGATCGTGGACTGTCCGGGATGGAGCACGAATACGGCCTGCTTCCACTGGGAGCTTTACCAATGGAATGACAACTACATTTCAACGGTAAGCGGAACCCCGATCGCCCAATACGACCACATGAACTACGCAGACAACAGCTCGCTGGAGATCAATACGAACAACAGCGGTTACGCCGACGAGACCGGGAACGTCAAATTCCCCGCCGGCACCTACCTGCTGTATATGGAACGCATCTCCGGAACCCCGGGTTGCTGGGGCGCCGGCATCGGGGAAAACATGACCGTATGGCACAATGGCACGGAGTTGAGCGGAACGCAGGCATTCAGGACAAAAGTCCAGTACGTTTCCCCGGCCGACGTAGGTTATTCGGCCCAGATCAGGTATTACACCGCATCGTCGGTAACGAACGATCTCACCTGGTCGGAAGACGATATCGTAGCCGTAGCGCCCACCGACAAAAAAGCCGACAGCTATTATGCAAAAGATCCCGCAGTGGTTAAAATCGGGGACTACTATTATATGGTCTACACGGGCTCGACGACCGTCGTGGAAACCACCGACAACGAACTGTTCGTTGCCCGCAGCGCGACCCCGGACGGGGAAAACTGGGAGAAATGGAACGGAACAGGTTGGGGAGGCGATCCCGCGGCGATCGTAAGCGCTAACCTGACGGCCGAAGAGACCTTCTTCGGCGTGGGAGAAGCCAGCCTGATCGTCAAAGACGGACAGATATACCTGTATTACACTTACAACGATCAGGCTATCGACGTCTACGACATCCACCTCGCCACGGCCAATGCCAGCGATTCGAACTGGCCCGCGGCACTCTCCGACAAAGGGAAAGTCATCGACCGCAATAAATTCGCGGCAAATTCCGTGAGCGGTTGCGATGTCAAATACGTCGAAGAGTTGAACTGTTTCCAGGCCATTCATGGAGTAAATGTCAACGAAGTGAACACCTACCTAGCCATATGGCAATCGACGGACGGCATCACCGGATGGGAACAGATCGGCATCGTCACCGACAATACCCGCGTCCGCCTGAAATATCCGCGGGTCGTAGGCAACGACCAGGGACATGTCACTTCCGCAGTACACCTGCTTACCTATCAGTACGGGATAAGCAGATCGAGCTGGAGAACTTGGATGAGTTCCTATCAATATGCCGAGTAAATCGGACAACCAACAGGGTAAGTGAAGTAAATTAATGGACAGTAGTTTTCGTTTTCTCTTCGGGTAAAAAATCCGGGATTCTCCCCCCAGTAATTCCGGGAATACCCTGTTTATCCGGAGAATTTAAAAGCCGCCCCGAGTGATTCCGGGCGGCTTTTTCATGAGTCGGGCGAACAGGCGTTCCGCAACACCGGCCGTTGCCGGCAGCGGTTCGCCGTTCGCTCTTTTTTGTCCGGATGCCGCCACCGCCGTTGCACGATAATTGCAGCGCCTTCCGATCTCAACCGGAGACTTATGAAAAAAATTCTCGCATTCGCCGTTCCGATACTGGTTTGCCTGCTGCTGGGCTACCTCGCCGGACTGATCCAGGCGGATTCCATCCGCGAATGGTATCCGACCCTGCGCAAACCGCCGCTGACGCCGCCGAATATCGTATTTCCCATCGCGTGGGGAATCCTTTACCTGTGCATGGGCATATCCGCCGGACTGATTTACCTTTCCAGCGCTCCGCAGAGAGACTTTCTGATCCGTCTTTTCTGCGTTCAACTGTTCTCGAATTTCATCTGGAGCTACCTGTTCTTCTACCTGCGAAATCCGCTGCTCGGTATGATCGATATTCTGACGCTCGACATATTCGTCATTTACTACCTGATCAAAAGTTATCCGGTCAGCAAAACCGCATCCGTCCTGTTCGCTCCTTATGCGCTGTGGGTACTGTTCGCCACCTACCTGAACGGCTACATCATGCTTACCAATTAGCAGTCCGCGCGCAAATATCCCGCGTCGTCGGGTCGGCGACGCGGGATATTTGCTTTTTATCGAACGACTTACAGGCCGGGATTGATCGCGGAACCGTTGACGTTCGTCCAGTCGGTAATCGTCGGATTGGAGATCGTAATGGCGGTACGGGCAATGCTGACCGCATAAGTGTATTTGGAGCCGGCCGCAAATGTCGTCGTCGTCAGCGACGCCGGCGGAACCGCAATGGCCGAAGTTCCTCCTTCGTTGAGATTGATCGCCAGAGTCGGCGCCTGGCTGTAAGTGCCGGGGAGCACCAGCACGTAAACCGAAGCAGACGTCGCGCTGAGCGTCACGGTCGCGCCCGGCGTCATCGTAGTCGTATTGGTCACGCCGCTGCCCGGCGTGATCGCACCGGTGGAAAGCGCGATGGTCGAATTGCCGTCGGTCGTATAGACCTTATCCGAACTTCCCGCAGCGACCGTAAAAGAGGTCAGCGTCGTGTTCGCCGCGATACTGCTGTTGATGGTGATATCGAACTCGAGCAGCGAGAGCGCATGGGTAAAAACAAGACCGACCGCTCCGGCCGAGCGAAGCACCCCGGAAGAAGCCAGGTTGTTCGAGATCAACAGGTCGAGCGCCGGGTTGACGGTTCCCGTCTGCACATTCAGCGCAGGCACCTTCACCGCCGAAGCCGAACTGTTGCCCGAGGCATAAGGCGAATAAGCGAGAAAAGTATGAGGAGTGGTGGCCGGAGCCCCCCAGTAAATCGGACTGTCGGCGCTCCAAGTCGCGCTCGCGCCGTTCCCGGTCGCGGAAAAGGAAACGTTCACGGCAGCGGGAACCGACTGCGTGCAAAACAGCCCGAGCTGGTCGCCGCTTTTCCACGCCGCCGTGCTGCCGGTAATCGTCGTTTTGGATTCGGGGATAACGTCGGAGACCGGCTTCGAGTCGGCGATTCCGGCCAGGATCGTAATTTGTTGCCCGTCGTCGGCCGTGGGCCGGCATTCGTCGTCGCGGTCGCAGGCGATCCACGCCGCGGCAACCGCCGTCAGGAATAACATCTTTTTCATAACCGATTAATTTTAATGGATAAAACTTTTATTCGATAAATTTATCACCGTGTCCCGCTCGATCGTTACGGGCAATTTCCCCGCAGCGCCGCACGGCTGCGGAACTTTCGTGATGATCCCGCCGATTTTGACATTGTAAACATATTTGGTTCCGGCCGAGAAGGTGTTGTTCGACAGGTTCGCGTAATCCGTATCCTGATTGCTGCCTATCAGCGGGGCAACGGTGAACTTGACAGCCGGCACGGGATTGAGGTATTGTCCCGGAAGCGCCAGCACATAGACCGTCACGGGAATGCTGCCGATCAGCCCGGTCGAAGGGATGCTTTTGGTCAGGGTCTGCGCGTAGACGGAGCTGTTGTTCGCCGCCGCCTGCACGGCGCCGGTTACGAGGTTGTAACCGATCTGGGCGACCGTATTCACGGTATTGACGATGCCGTAACCGGACGATCCGCTCGCCGTATTTCCGCCCCGCAGCGTCAGGCTCTTCAGCGTATAGGTATTGATGACTCCCATCGTAATGTTGAACTGCAACACCGAAAACGCATGTGAAAAAACGAACGCTACCGAGGAACCCGCCGGATAGGCCTGTTGCTTCGGCCCCGTCACGAGCATGTCGCAGGCAACGTCGACCGCCGTCGATACCTGCTGGTTCGCCAGCACCGGCATCGGCACTACGTTGGACTGATTCGACGCATTGTACGGATAGTAAGCATAGAAGGTGTGCGTGGCGGTACGGTTGTACCAGTACATCGGGGTCGTCGTACTCCACGCGCTGCCGTTATAAGAAAAAAGCACGTTACTGCGGCCTGTCAGGGTCTCGCTGATGCCGATCCGGTCGCCGGAAACGAACGAAACGGCGCTGCCACTCGCGCTGGTTTTAGATGCCGGGGCCGCCGGGCGAACTCCCCCCGACACTTCGACAGCCAGCTCCGGCACCGGCGGATCTTCCTCCGTCCAACCGGTACATCCGGCCAGGAAAACAACCGAAAAAAGCAGTGCGCGCATCATCCGAGTGAATAACCATGTATTACGATTATAACATAAACGCTGCCAAACCTTACCGGACGACCGCCCCGCCCTCCGGCGGGCTTCGTTGCAAAAAACAATATTTTGAGCTAAATTTGCGGAAGCATACAGAGTACAATTCAATTCAACCGAATCCGGCATGAAATCAAAAATCAAAGTCAATCATCCCGTTGTGGAGCTCGATGGCGACGAAATGACCCGCGTCATCTGGAAATTCATCAAAGACAAGCTGATCCTTCCCTACCTCGACCTGGATATCAAATATTACGATCTAAGCATCCAAAACCGCGATGCCACCGACGACCGGGTTACCGTAGAAGCCGCCGAGGCGATCAAAAAATACAACGTCGGCATCAAGTGCGCCACCATTACGCCGGACGAAGCGCGCGTCCGGGAGTTCGGTTTGAAAAAGATGTGGAAGTCGCCGAACGGCACGATCCGCAACATCCTCGACGGAACGGTCTTCCGCGAACCGATCATCTGCCGCAACGTGCCGCGCCTGGTGCCCGGATGGACCCGTCCGATCTGCATCGGGCGTCACGCTTTCGGCGACCAATACCGCGCGACGGACGTCGTTACGAAAGGTCCCGGCAAACTGACCATGACCTTCACCGGCGAGAACGGAGAGAGCCGGTCGTGGGAAGTGTACGATTTCAAGGGCGACGGCGTGGCGCTGTGCATGTACAACACCGACGCGTCGATCCGCGGTTTCGCTCACGCCTGTTTCAACATGGCCCTCAGCAAGAAATGGCCGCTGTACCTGAGCACGAAAAATACGATTCTGAAAAAATACGACGGCCGTTTCAAAGACATTTTCGAAGAGATCTACCGCAACGACTACAAGCAGCGGATGGACGAGCTGGGACTGGTCTACGAACACCGGCTGATCGACGACATGGTCGCTTCGGCGCTGAAATGGAACGGCGGCTTCGTATGGGCCTGCAAGAACTACGACGGCGACGTGCAGTCGGACACCGTCGCGCAGGGCTTCGGCTCGCTGGGGCTGATGACCTCGGTGCTGGTCACTTCGGACGGCAAGACGATGGAAGCCGAAGCGGCGCACGGCACCGTGACCCGCCACTACCGGATGCACCAGCGGGGCGAGGAGACCTCGACCAACCCGATCGCGTCGATATTCGCCTGGACGCGCGGTCTGGCGCACCGTGCCGCACTCGACGGCAACGAAGCCCTGGCGCATTTTTCCCGCGCGCTCGAAGAAGTTTGCGTCGAGACGGTCGAATCGGGCAAGATGACCAAAGACCTGGCGCTGCTGGTCAAGGGGTCGAAAGTTTCCCGCGAAGATTACCTCAACACCGAAGAGTTCCTCGCGGCGCTCGACGACAACCTGCGCAAGAAACTGGCGTAAAATGCGTTCCCCTTCCGTATTGCGGCGGCCCGGCTTCGGAAAAAGCCGGGCCGCCCGTTATATGATACTGCCAAAGTCCTTCGCCGGATTCTCCCCCGGAACGGATTCACAGCCGGTCTTTGTTCCGATAGCGGTAGCGCAGAAACAGAACGCCCGTTACGATCAGCGCGGCGGAGAGTCCCGTATAAAATACGGCGATAAACGTCTCCGGCAGCCAGCGGCACGTCCGAGCCAGGATACCGAACAGAATCATGAAGCACATCACGATCCACCCCTTCGCATCGAAAAACGAAAACGGGCAGTTCCGGTCGCCTTTCCGCTCGATCCGCTGCGTATGTTTGTAAAACAGACGTTTGAAAACCAGGTTGAAGAACAACAGGAACACGACGATCGCCTCCCCCGCCCGGAACAATCCGTAATGGGACTGACTCGCCCACGTGACCACTCCGATCCGCAGAATATTCGCCCCGGCCACGATCCAGACGATCCCGGCCGTCACGAGCAGCGCCCGCCTGTTGACCCCGAACTTACGGGCACGTTTTTCCATAAGCGTTCTTTGTCCGGCAAATTTATCAAATAATCCGCCAAAAACAGCGGGCCGCCGCTCGCAGGCCGCCGCCGGCCGGAGAACGGCAGCCCGGCAAACCGCCCCGTCCCGAAAAGATCGCCCTGCGGACAGCGGGAAAATACAAGCAGGAGGCGGGCGGCTCCCCGTTTTCGGGAAGAATCCGCCGCAAAAATTTTGCAATAATCGAAAAGTGTATTAAATTTGCACGCTGTCCGAAAGAAACGGGCAGTAAAACGGTGGACGTAGCTCAGTTGGTTAGAGCGTCGGATTGTGGTTCCGAAGGTCGTGGGTTCGAGACCCATCTTCCACCCTGTCGGATTTATCCGCAAAAGCGCCTTTAAAAAGGGCGCTTTTTTATTGTCCGGTTTGCCTTACCGCTTCCAACGCGGACGCTGCCCCCGTCCCGCAAAACGCGCCCCATCCAACCCGAACGATTTGTCCGGCAATCCATTGCCGCCGCCCGATCCGCACGCCGGCCGCCGCGTCCAGCGGCAAACCGGAATTGAAACGTACGGATAATCGCGCCGCCCATATTAAACGAACTCCTCCTTTTTGAATACGAAACGCACGACGGGGCCCGTCCCCATGTCCGACCAGTCGAGAAACTCCAGTTCGACCGGGGTCAGCTTATCGACCAGCACCGGGCGGCCTTCGTGCAGCAGCCACCCGCGCGGTCGGTCGAACGCGTAGGGAACCGTAGCGACTTTCAGATACGATTCGTAACGGTCCA
>NZ_OEPW01000008.1:0-183612 GCF_900240235.1 Alistipes sp. cv1 | reverse complement strand
TATCAATCCCGATGTTTTCGTATCGTCGAAAAGGTTACGCGAGCGAAATACATTTACCCGTGAGGACGGAACGCCATTGCAATACACACTGGTCAATATAAAAGATTGGTGTAAGAACGACTATGAAGTAATCAATCAATTACGGATGAATACCGATAACAGCTACCATCGTTACGATGTTATTCTGCTTATCAACGGTATTCCGGTTGTTCAGATCGAACTGAAAACCTATGATGTCAGTCCGCGGCGAGCCATGCAGCAAATCGTGCTGAAATCGGAATACAAGAACGTAACCATTCCCATCAACATCATATTATACATAGAGTCCGTGGACAACTACGTCAAGGTGCATCTTGCCGACGACTCATCGGTGTTCTCCAAGATTCCCCTGCGTGGCATGGAGGAACAGCTTCCTCCGGGAGAGTTCGTCCGCATCCACCGCTCCTTCGTGGTGGCACGCAACCGCATCGCCCGTTTCACGCACTCGGAAGTGACGCTGTCGAAGACGGGCAAGATCTTGCCCGTGGGGAAGAAGTATGCGGAGGAAGTGATGGCGATGCTGGGCGGGAATGGGTAACGAAGCAAGCAGAGCATTACGTAACGTCTCTCCCAATCTCTTCCTATATTGTGCGGGGGAAATGCCCGCCTGCGACTTAAAGAACTTGCCGAAAACGTCAACATTCCGTTTTTCGGATTTTTATTGTTACTATTACAGACATGGAAGCGTTATTTGAAAAAAGCAATATTGAGAAACCCGATGAAGTCTGCAAGTTGGTAAATCGTAACCCAATAATAGAGATTTTCACTGTAAATCACTATCTATCAATGGCTAATTTGTTTTAGTACGTTTTTCAAATAGAACAGGACTTTGAAAGTGCTTCTTGCCATAACTCTAAAGACTTTTTGCAATGATACATGACTTAGAGTTATTCGAGGTTATGAAAAACGATGCAAGAAACGGAAACCCAATACATTAAAAACAAGGTCCGGAAAGAGATTGCGGTAACGATTTGGCAACGCAACTCCTTCCGAATTTTGCCTTTTCACGCGGTTTTAACGCTTGACTATTTTTTGTTAAATATCGTTAAATAGCAGTAATAGTGTTGTTTACACTATTTCATACTCACCCTGTTTTTTAAGGAGACCCGGTTTGGTTATCCCGATAAAATGCCGTAATATTGTATGATAAAACTGCAAAAAGCATATGAACAACAACCGATACTGCATCATCATGGCCGGAGGCGTCGGCAGCCGTTTCTGGCCGATCAGCCGCCGTTCGACACCGAAACAATTCCTCGACATCCTCGGAACCGGAAAAAGCTTCATCCGGCACACCTACGAACGGTTCGCCCGAATCATTCCGCCGGAAAATTTCCTGGTCGTGACCAACAACAGTTATAAAGAGCAGGTATTGCGGCACATTCCGGAAATCGGGGAGCGCCAGGTGCTCGGCGAACCGGTGGGACGCAACACGGCCCCGTGCATCGCCTATGCCGCCTGGAGGCTGAAAACGGTCAATCCGGATGCGACGATGATCGTGACGCCGGCAGACCACCTGATCCTCAACGAGGACGAATTCCGCCGGGCGATCGTCGAAGCGGCCGAATTCGCCGAGAACAGGCGGGCGATGATGACCATCGGCATCCGGCCGAACCGCCCGGACACCGGATACGGTTACATCCAGGTCGACAACCGCTCCGAAACGGACGGCTCGCCGATCTTCAAAGTCAAAACGTTTACCGAAAAGCCGAACCTCGAACTGGCGAGAACATTCGTCGAAAGCGGCGAATTTTTCTGGAATTCGGGCATTTTCATCTGGAAGACCGAAACGATTCTCGAAAATTTCAGCGCCTTTCTGCCCGACCTGCAACAGACGTTCGGGTCAATCGGGGCCTACTACAATACCCCGCAGGAACAGCAGCACATCGAACGCATCTACCCCGAATGCCGCAACGTTTCGATCGACTTCGGCGTGATGGAAAAGGCGCACGACGTTTACGTCCGCTGCAGCGACTTCGGATGGTCGGACATCGGAACGTGGGGATCGCTGTACCAGCATTCGCCCAAAGACGAGAAAGGGAACGTGGAAAGCCGCTTCTGTATGCTGTACGACACGGAAGGATGCATCGTCAAGACGGACACGGATAAGTTGACCGTCATCGAAGGGCTGAAGGATTACATCGTGGTCGACCACAAGGACGTCCTGATGATCTGTCCCAAGGCGAACGAACAGAACATCAAAAAATTCATCGACGACACGAAATTCAAGATCGGGGACGAATTCATTTAAAAACGACCGAAACCGGCCGGTCTTTTACGGAACGGCGGCCGGAAAATGCCGAATCTCAACCGGAAACGACTTCATGGAACTTTACGACTTATATTGCAAATTCCCGCGCATCTCGACCGATAGCAGGCAGGTCGTCGCGGGAGGAATTTTCTTTGCGCTGCACGGGGAAACGTTCGACGGCAACCGCTATGCGGCGGCGGCGGTCGGAGCGGGAGCGGCGGCGGCGGTCATAGACGACCCGGCGGTAACGGACGGAATGTCCGCGGCGGAAAAGGCGAACTATTTCGTCGTACCCGATACGCTGAAAGCATTGCAGGAACTGGCTGCACGCCACCGCCGGCAACTGGGGATTCCGATCCTCGCGATTACGGGCAGCAACGGAAAAACGACGACCAAAGAACTGATCAGCCGGACGCTGAAACGGAAATACCGCGTAGCGGTCACGCAGGGAAATTTCAACAACCACATCGGAGTGCCGCTGACGCTGCTGGCGATGGACCGTTCGGCGGAATTCGGCGTCGTGGAGATGGGTGCGAGTCATTGCGGAGAGATCGCGCTGCTGTGCTCGATCGCACAACCCGATTTCGGACTGATCACCAACATCGGCAAAGCGCACCTGGAAGGTTTCGGCGGCATCGAAGGGGTTATGCGCGGCAAAGGGGAACTGCTCGACTACCTACAGACGCACGGAGGAACGGCGTTCTATTCCAGCGAAAGCGAATACCTCGCGCAGATGATCGGGAAACGAAAAGGATTGCAGGCGGTTCCCTACTCTACGGCGGGGATGACGGCAGCCGAAAAGGGAAACTACCTGACGGTACGGAAAGGCGCGACGGAAATCCGGACGCATCTGGTCGGGGATTACAACATCGGCAACGTGGCGGCGGCCATCGCGGTGGGCGGCCATTTCGGAGTCCCGGAACAGCAGATCGTAGCGGCTATCGAAAGCTACGAACCGGACAACAACCGGTCGCAACGGAAAGCGGGAGCGCGCAACACGCTGATTATGGACGCTTACAACGCCAATCCGTCGAGTATGCGGGCGGCGCTCGCCAATTTTGCGAAAGAACCCTCGGAACAACCCAAAGCGGTCGTGCTCGGAGACATGGGCGAGCTGGGAAAATACGCGGAAGCCGAACACGCCGGGATCGTGGAACTGTTGCAGCAACTCGGCATCGGCGAAGTCTACCTCGTGGGAAAGCTCTTTTCGGAAGCGGGACGCGGAATATACCCGGCTTTCGCGGATGCGGCGGCGCTGAACGAATACCTGCAGGAACATCCGATACACGGCCGCCTGATCCTCGTAAAAGGATCGCGCACGATGAAGCTGGAAAGCGTGGCCGAACGCCTTTAGCGAACAAGGAAAGCGCGCGGGTCGTTGAAAAATACGCAGAAGACGGGACGGTCAAACACGCGGCCGGCGCAAATCCATATAAAACGCCTGCGCCGCCCGGATTATCCGGGCGGCGCAGGCGTTTTCGGCCGGAACGACTATACCGGAAGCGTCTCTCTTCGCCCCTACTCCGCCTCCCAATCGAAACCGTCTTTGCGGTCTTTGACCTTGATGCCGATCGCGGCCAGGCCGTCGCGGATCTTATCCGACGTGGCCCAGTCTTTGGCGTTCTTGGCCTCCATCCGGATATTCAGGATCATGTCGACCACCGAAGAGAGCATCTGCGAATTATCGCCGGCCAGATCGTCGCGCAACCCCAGGATATCGAACACGAACAAATCAACGACCCGTCGCAGTTCGGCCAGATCGGCGGCGGAAATCGTCTGCTTGCCGTCGTAAATCTGATTGATCGTCCGAACGCAGTCGAACAGTTCGGAAATCACCATCGGCGAATTCAGGTCGTCGTCCATCGCCGCCGTACAACGGGCTTCAACGTCCGAAATATCGACGGAAGACGCTTCAGACGGCTTGATCTTTTTCAAAGTCGAGACGGCTTTCATCAGGCGTTCGTATCCCTTTTCGGCTGCTTGCAACGCCTCGTTCGAAAAATCCAGCGTGCTGCGGTATTGCGCCTGCAGGATAAAGAAACGGATCGTCATCGGGGAGTAGGCCTGTTCGAGCAGCGGATGGGCGCCCGTAGTCAACTGCTCAAGCGTGATGAAGTTGCCGAGCGACTTGCCCATCTTCTGTCCGTTGATCGTAATCATGTTATTGTGCATCCAGTAACGGGCCGAATCGTGACCGCAGGCGGCCGTGCTCTGCGCGATCTCGCATTCGTGATGCGGAAACATCAGATCCATACCGCCGCCATGGATATCGAACTGTTCGCCCAGGTAGCGGGTGCTCATCGCCGAACACTCCATATGCCAGCCGGGAAAACCGTCGCTCCACGGCGAAGGCCAGCGCATGATGTGTTCCGGAGCCGCCTTTTTCCACAGCGCGAAATCGAACGGATTGCGCTTATCGCCCTGCCCGTCCAGGTCGCGCGTATTGGCCATCATGTCTTCCAGTACGCGGCCGGAGAGCTTTCCGTAACGGAACTTCCTGTTATAAGCTTCGACGTCGAAATAAACGGAGCCGTTGCTGACATAAGCGTAACCGCGATCCAGAATCGTCCGCACCATCGCGATCTGCTCGATGATATGGCCCGAAGCGCGCGGTTCGATGCTCGGCGGCAGGACGTTCAACTGACGCATCGCATCGTGATAACGGTCGGTATAGTACTGAGCCACCTCCATCGGTTCGAGCTGTTCGAGCCGGGCTTTCTTGCTGATCTTGTCCTCGCCTTCGTCGGCGTCGTTCTCAAGATGTCCCACGTCGGTGACATTGCGCACGTAACGCACCTTGTAACCGGTCGCCCGCAAGTAGCGGAACAACAGGTCGAACGTAATGGCCGGACGGGCGTGCCCCAAATGCGGATCGCCGTAGACGGTCGGGCCGCAGACATAAAGTCCCACGAACGGAGCTTTCAGCGGCACGAAGGCCTCTTTTTTGCGTGTCAGGGTATTATGGATAGACAAATTCGATTTCATGGCTGCGTTTTTTAACAACGCAAAATTAAAAACTTTCTCCGATAGTTCAGACTAAATTGCGGTTTCTTCCGTTATTTTTCTAATTTTGCAGGGATTATACGTTTTCCCGAAAAACGGCATTGAAAATATAACCGACAGAAATCTGATGAACAATTCCTTTAAAAAAATCAATGTGATCGGAGGCTGGTTCTGCTTCGTCTTCGCGTCGATGGTCTACCTGCTGACCATGGAGCCGACGGCCAGTTTCTGGGATTGCAGCGAATTCATCGCAACCTCGTACAAACTCGAAGTGGGACACCCTCCCGGAGCGCCGCTGTTCATGATGATATCGCGCTTCTTCACGATGTTCGCCGGGCCGCAGCATGCAGCCCTGATGGTTAATGCGATGTCGGCGCTGGCCAGCGGAGCCACGATCATGTTCCTTTTCTGGAGCATCACGCACCTGGCCCGCCGGGCGATGCGTAAAAGAGAAAACGAGCTGTCGATGCCGCAGACGATCGCCGTGATCGGCGCCGGACTGGTCGGCAGCATTGCCTATACGTTCACCGACACGTTCTGGTTTTCGGCCGTCGAGGGCGAAGTGTACGCGCTGTCTTCGTTTTTTACGGCGATCGTATTCTGGGCGATCCTGAAATGGGAAAACGTCGCCGACGAACCGCATGCGAACCGCTGGCTGATCCTGATCGCCTACCTTACCGGGCTGGCTATCGGCGTACACCTGCTGAACCTACTGATCATTCCGCCGATCGTACTGATCTACTATTTCCGCAAATACAGCGTGACCAAATGGGGAGTCGTCAAGGCGCTGCTGGTTTCCGCCGCGATCCTCGTGGCGGCCATGTTCATCATCATTCCCGGAACGATCCAACTGGGCGCACTGTTCGACAGGCTGTTCGTCAACACGTTCGGTCTGCCGTTCAACAGCGGAATCACGGTCTACGCTTTCGCGCTGTTCGCCGCGCTGGCATGGGGCGTTTATCTTACGCATAAAAAAGGAAAGGTGCTGGCCAACACGATTCTGTTGTGCGTGACCGTAGTGATCCTCGGATACAGTTCGTACGCTTCGGTCGTGATCCGGTCGGCGGCGAACCCGCCGATGAACAGCAACGCGCCGAACAACCCCTACGGGCTGCTGTCGCTGCTGAACCGCGACCAGTACGGCGCAAGACCGCTGGTCAAAGGTCCCTACTATTCGTCGCCTCCGATAGCTTACAAAGAAAAAACGGCCTATTACAAGGGAGACAGCGGGAAATACGAATCGGCGCAGACGTTGGGCGGATACGAATACGATCCGCAGTTCGAATTCTTCTTTCCGCGCATGTACTCGGAAAAACCGTCCGACATCAAGGCTTACCAGAACTGGGTGCAGATCAAAGGACGTCAAATCCCGTTCGGCGATGAAACGATTACCGTGCCTACGTTCGCAGAGAACCTGAAATTCTTTTTCGCCTATCAGATGAACTTCATGTACTGGCGGTACTTCCTGTGGAATTTCGTAGGACGCCAGAGCGACATCCAGTCGACCGGCGAAATTACGGACGGCAACTGGCTCTCCGGGATCAACGCCGTCGACGAACTGTTCCTCGGCCCGCAGGACCACCTGCCGAGCGAGAAAGCGGCAAACAAAGGACGAAATACCTACTATTTTCTACCGTTCATCCTCGGTATCATCGGGCTGATCTACCAATTGAACCGAGACGGCAGAAACTTTACGGTCGTCATGGCCTTCTTCATCATGACGGGCGTGGCGATCGCCGTCTACCTGAATTCGCCGCCGGCCGAGCCGAGGGAACGGGACTACGTTTTCGCGGGATCGTTCTACGCGTTCTGCATGTGGATCGGATTCGGCGTACCGGCCCTGTACGAAGCGTTCAAACGCTGGTTCAAGAGAGATCACGTCTACACGGCCGTAGCGGCAACGCTGATCGGCGCGATCGTACCGGCCCTGCTGGGCGCTAAAAACTGGGACGACCACGACCGCGCCGGGCGTTTCGTAGCCCGCGACTTCGGGATGAATTACCTGAAATCGGCCCTGCCCAACGCGATCATCATGAACTACGGAGACAACGACACCTTCCCGCTGTGGTACGCACAGGAAGTCGAAGGGGTGCGCACCGACGTTCGCGTGATGAACATGAGCTACCTGGGCGCCGACTGGTACATAGACCAGATGAAATTGAAGAGCAACGACTCCGATCCCGTGCCGTTCACCCTGCCGCGCGACAAATACACCTACCGGAACGATTACCTGCCGATCAAAGAACGATTCAAATCGGCCACCGCGAAACAGGTGATCGACGAATGGATCAGGCTCGACGATCCGGTCACCAAAGTGACCACGCCGTTCGGAACGGAAGGGGACTACATTCCGACGCGGAAAATCGCGATCCCGGTCAATAAGGAGAACGCGATCGCCAGCGGCATCGTTAAACCGGAAGACGCGCACCTGATGGTCGACACGATCTACCTGACCCTGAAAGGCAGCATCGTCACGCGCGACCAGCTGATGCTGATCGATCTGCTGGCGCACTTCGACTGGAAACGGCCGATCTATTTCACGCAAGCCATTTCGCCCGGAGAACTCGGACTGAGAGATTACCTGCAGGTCGACGGATTCGTGTACCGGCTGGTGCCGATCGCAACCAAAGGGGACTATCTCAACATCGGACGGGTCGATGCGGATTACTTGTACGACAAGCTGATGAACGAATTCTCCTACGGAAACATCGACGATCCGAAGGTCTATGCCGATTATACGGTACATAACAATTTCTACTCGACGCAGGCGCGGACGCTGTACGCCCGGCTGGCGAAGGCCCTGCTGGAAAAGGGCGACACGACGCGGGCGATCGAAGTGCTGGATACCGGCATCCGGAAGATCCCGTTCAGCCAGATCCGGCACAACTACATGTCGACCGTTCCGATCATCGAGGCCTATTATATGGCCGGAGCTTTCGACAAGGGAAACGAGGTGCTGGAAGAATATGCGAAAAACCTGGAGGAAAACATTACCTATTACCTGCGCTTTACAGGGAAATACAAAGACCTGACTCTACGGGACGTGAAGGAAAACGCAGAATACCTCTACGACCTTTATCAGATCGCGGGCATGTTCGGACAGACCGGGCAAGCCCGGCAGATCGAACAGTACCTCATCGACAAAGGAATCGTGGAAGATAAAAAGCAGGAAACGCCAACCGTTACGCCCATCGACACGGACAACGGGACGCTACTCCAATAAACCTACCGACCGCCGAGGGAGATGCTGAAAACCTGCTCACAGCACGAACTGGTCGAGGCCGGTTGCGACGAAGCCGGGCGGGGGCCGCTGGCAGGACCGGTGGCCGCCGCCGCGGTTATCCTGCCGCCGGAATGGAACCATCCGCTGCTGAACGACTCGAAACAGATGAGCGAGAAAAACCGCTACTTGTTACGGGACGTTATCGAACGGGAAGCCGTAGCCTGGGCCGTAGAGATGGTTTTTCCGGAAGAAATCGACCGGATCAACATCCTGAACGCTTCGTTCGCGGCGATGTCCCGCGCCGTCGAACGACTGTCGGTAAAACCGCAGTTGCTGCTGATCGACGGAAACCGGTTCCGGACAACGCTGGATATTCCGTACCGCTGCATCGTCAAAGGCGACGCGACGTATGCGTCCATCGCTGCGGCCTCGGTGCTGGCCAAAACCTACCGCGACGACTACATGATGCGGATCGCCGAGGAATATCCGGTATACAACTGGCAGAAAAACAAAGGATATCCGACCCGGGAACACAGGGAAGCGATCATGCGATACGGTCTGTCGCCATACCACCGCATGTCGTTCAACCACGAATTCGAACAGTTGCGACTGTTCGAGCGACCGGCCGAAAACCAAAAATGAACAACGATAAAATGTGAAACGACTATCGAAAGATTCAAAAATTGATCTTTTTGCCGATTTTTTTATTTCAATAATTAATTTCTTCACACAGAATAAAAGCAACTGGTTAAACGCATCTTACATATCAAATAAAAAACCGGAGCCTCTCTAAAATTCCTGTTTTTTTGAAAAAAACGCCGTCTCTCTCTTGACAAAGGGGGAGGCGGCGTTCTATATTTGTACAGCGACGGCCCGGACCGGGCACTTTTCCGAACGGAAACGGCAAACGCGCCGGTCGGAGGAACGGAGAACGAAACGCCGCTCGCTTATTCCATATTCTATCGAATTATTTATTAACATTTCGGGGAGTTATCGATTGCAATTCGGAACATTTCGTTTCAGGTTATGAACACTCTTCACCGGTTCTGTCCCGCACGGTCTGTCGATAACCCGAATCAAAACCATCAGAAACCCATGTCGCAAGCAGTCCGAACAACCGGATCGGAAGCCGGAATCAGCCAACCGATCGAATCGCAACCTATTAAAAACAAAACCGATACAGATTCATATCGACTGATGACCGAAGCAATCGGCTCTATCCGGCAGGCGGAAGAAGCCGTCGAACGGCTGGCCCGTTTCCGGATGCAACAGAAAATGTCGAACAACCGTGCAAAAAGCGTTGTCCGGGAGTTGAAAGAGCTGGAAAAAGTGCTGTCGTTGTATATCAGCTAACCGTCTATTAACAGATTATACACACTAAAAACGGAGTTATCGACACATGACCACCGTAACGATCGACAATCGGAGCTATCCGTGCCCTTCCGCATGGAACGAAATCGGCTGGGAACAGTTTTTTACGCTGGCGGAATATGCCGGGCAGACGGTCGGCACTTCTGCAACGGAACGGAAAGCGGAGCGGGTACTGGAGCGCATTTGCGGAGTGGATCCGGGAACCGTTCGGAAGATCGACGGCCGGCAGCGAAAACAGTTCGCCGACTGCCTGGGCGAACGTTTTTTCGGGTTTCCGCCGCCATTTCCGGAGAATCCGGACGGAAACGACAGTACGGACGGTTTCGATTGGAACGGAATACGGATGCTGTTTCCCGCTCCGGCAGTCGATCCCGACGGCAGCGTCGTACCGCTAGCGCATACGACGGCCGTCGAACTGTGCGAAGCGACCGACCTGTACCTGTGCGACAAATGGCGGTACGCCCCGCTCGTCGTCGCGATACTCTGCCGTCCCGAAGGTGAACCCTACCGGGAACAGACATGCCGGCATCGGGCCTGGAGCATGAAAAAACTGCCGATGGACATCGTTCTGCGCCTTTACGACATGCTCCGGCAAGCACACCGCTACCTGAAACGCAATTACCCGCTCTGCTACGAAACTCCCCGGACGAACGGGGAAAAGACCGGACGCGAAGGACCGACCTGGAACGAGCTGCTGCTGTGGGCGGGACATTTCCGGATCGACGAGATCGAGCCGGTACGCCGAATGAATTGCCACGATTTTATGGATCTCGTGCAGAGCCGCATTAAAATGAACGGATAAACGGCTCTTTTCCGGACGATTTCGATGAAAAAACATCCTGTAAAACAAACTCAAAATGCCCAGAAATCAACTTTCGGCCCTGATCCGAAAAACCGCCGAGAAACTCGGCTATCACTTTTACGAAGGCTTCGAGTACCGCATGAACGAATGCGCGCTGAAATTTCCGGCCGTATGGCTGTCGCCGCCGAAAACGAGCCGTGTCGAAGGAAGGCGGGAACGGAAGATTACCTACCGCGTCGTACTGCAGCTGATGCAATGCAACCGCAAATTCGACGAATCCGCAAAAAATAGGGTATGGGACGGGCTGGAACGGGATGCCCTACGGCTCACCGACCGGCTGACCCCGCAGCAAAACGTCTTTTGCACGGAAAACATCTCGATGGCTCCGGCCGAATTCACGCTGACCCGACAGGGAGAACTATCGCTGCGGGTGGAATTCGACGTCCGCACGGACGATTGTCAAACATCAACCGACGAATCCCTATGAAAATCACCAAAATCCCCGCGCCGTACTCCCCGGCTTACCGGGACGCGCTGTTCCGGATTTCGGCAACGGCCGACGAAATCGTGGAGCTCGACATTTTCGACCACGCAGGTACCGGAATCATCGGCAGAAAAAGGCTTTACGGGTCGACTGTATACGACGTGAACGTAGCCGGCTACGCACAGGGGCAGTTCGAAGTGGCCCCGCTGCGAACCGTGCAATGCACGTTCGTCGCCCCGCCGAAACGGATCGTGAACCTGACGGTCGGATCGGGCAGCACGCGCAGCACGACCCGGCTGAACGCGGGGATACGAACGATCTATTCCTACGAAAAACTATCGGCGTCGCCGGAAACCCGGACGATCGGGCCGGAAGAGAGCGACGAAATCGCCGTCATCGCGGAAGGCGGAACGCTGAAAGCGGTCGCGGTCGTTGCGGGCACTCCGGCGACGCCGGTCACGCTGGCTACGAAAAACGATGCCGACGGGTTGCACGTATTCGGGTTGAAAATGGCGGACATGCGGGCGAAACTCAGGGCTGCCGGACTGAGAGAACCGACCGAAGGAGAAATCGTAACGGTCCGCATCCTGGACGGCGAGGACGAAGAGATGGCCTGCCAGCGGTACCAGGTAGCGCCGACCGGCGAACAGAACGTCCGAATATGCTGGTGGAACGGATACGGCCAGATCGACTACCATACGATGCGGTGCGTCCTGAGCAACGGATACGACATCCGCAAAGAGCGCGTATACACGGCCGACGGCTACCGCACGACCGGTTGTAGCCGGGAAAACAGGCTATCGCTGGCCTCCGATTTCGTCAACCGCGAAACGATGGAATGGCTGAGCGGAATCGCCGTAGCGCCCGGAGTGTGGATGGAGCAGAACTATGCGTTCGTCCCGCTGGACGTCCTGACCGAAACGGTAACGACCGTGTCCGAAACGCTCTCGCAACTGCAATTGACCGTCCGCAAAAGCGCCCGGGAAATCTACCAACACCAGTAAACCATGATGAAACTGTTTATCGACGGCAAACAGGCCGATACCGACCAGACGACCGCCGTGTCGATTTCGCTCGGAATCGCCTCGATCACCAAAATCGAAACCGGAAGGACGGGATACTCGAAAACGATCCGCGTGCCGATGACCGCACGCAACCGACTGCTGTTCGGCAACCCGGAAGAGATACACGCGGCCGAGCAGTTCAACCAGCAGCCGCATACGGCACGCATCGAAGCGGACGGCTGCACGGTACTCGAAGGCTCCCCGATGATGACCCGGTGCGAAAGTACGCCGGCAGGAGAGGGATGGTACCGAATCAACATCATCGGGGCCGGCAAAGAGTGGGTGCAAAAAGCAGCGGCGGAGATGTTCAATGAAATCGGGATCGCTTTTGAACATACGATCACGGCGGACATGGTCAAACAAAGCTGGACATGGGACGAACCGGTGCGTTTTTTCCCCGTGCAGCGCGACCGGTTCGCCGTAGCATCCGACACCGTTCAGCAGGGCGTTCGGATGCTGACCTTTACGGACTACCATCCGTTCTTGAACGTACGGGCGCTGGTCGATGCGATCGCGGCCGCAGGAGGTTATACGGTCGCGTCGACGTTCATGGACAGCGCATTTTTCCGGGCGCTGTACATCAGCGGGCGCTATCCGGAAAAAGAAGTCGAACCGCTGGCCGAACGGATGGGATTCCTCGCCGGACGGTTCGCCGATGCAACGGCCGTAGCGGACCGGTTCGGCAGGGTTTACGCCGATCCGCTGACCACGATCTCGTCGGTCGGGAACATCGTCGACACGGCCGATCCGGACGACATCTCCGACGGAGTTTCCGTGGCGGGCGTCTACAACCGCAACGGCTGCTTCCGGAAAGACGGGCAGCGGGCGGCTTATTACCCGACGGAGAGCGTAGCCGTAGGATTCGAATACCGGCTCCGTTACCGTTCGGACTACCGGATCGCCAGCCGGACGGCCCTGAAATGCTTCGACCGGGTCTACCTCGACGACAACATCGAACACCGCTACCAGGTGACCAACCGCAACGAAGACCGGCGAGAAACGTATCGCGACGGATGGAGCTACCGGCTGATCGTCTTCGACCACGCCGAAGCGAACACATACCGGTTTACCCACGAACTCGCAACGGACGGAACAACCTCCATCGTGAAAACCTTTTCGTCGCGGAGCACCCTAATCGAACCGCAAACCGGACAGACGATATCCAATCCCCGGTTATGGATCCAGTCGGGCGGCACCTACCTGCCGTTCACCGGGGACTGGGCGCTGTACGACGGCTATGTCGCCGAAACCGGACAAATCGACATCGAACTGACGGTCAGAAGTTCGGCAGCGACGGCATCTCCGTCGACCCCCCGCTATTTCCACCGGTTCCATTTCGGCGGAGCGGACGAAGGCATGGAGCTGACACTCGGCCGGGAGACGACGCTCAGGCCCGTTTTCATGCCGCATCCGTGCGAAGGGACGACCATCGGATTTGCCGACGTCGCGGCGCACGAGATCCGGCAGATCGCGCTGATCAATGCATTGAAACAGTTGTTCAATCTCTATTTCTACTCCGACACGCTGACCAGGACGCTCTATGTGGAACCGCGCGAAACATTCTACCGGAACGACGTCGTCGTGGATTGGAGCGAAAAAATCGACCGCAGCCGGCCCGTCGCGGTCGAAGAACCCGGCGCAGACCTGGCGCAGCACTTCACGCTGCGTTACCAGCCAGGAGACGGCAGCGCAGCCCGGTGGGACGAGTCCCACAAAGAGATCCTAGGACGCTGGAGCGCGCCGATCCTGAACCGGTTCGCCAAAGAAGGTGAACAAATTTACAGCAACCCGATCTTCACGCCGACCCTGAACAAAACCGGCGAGTATCCCGATGCGCCGGAAGCTTCGCTCGCCCAGGTCGGCGACCGCGACCGCAGCGGTAACGCGGAAGAGAATGAAAACCTGAATTTCCCACCGAAAATCGTCCGGTACTACGGTATGACCGCGCTGGACGGACATCCGTGGGGATGGCCGTCGTACGACAGCCAGTACCCCAAAATCGCGTTCCACGATCCGCAGGGGGAACAGCCGTTCACACTCTGTTTCGAAGACCGGGACGGAGCGGACGGATTGCACCGATATTACGACAAAACGGTGGAGCTATACAACCGGGGACGGAGAATCACGCTATACCTGTATCTGAAGCCGGAGGACATCGAACCGCTGATCGTTCCGAATACGCTGTGTCACGATTTCAGAGCCCTGTTCCGGCTGACGATCGCCGGGGAGACGCTGCTATGCCGGCTCGAAGAGATCTGCGACTACAATCCCGCTGGAGGACAATCTACGAAATGCATTTTTCTAAAAAACGTATAATCCATGAACACAGAACCCTATCGAATCTTCTGGGACGACGAGCTGTGGCTCGCCCGGCGGCTGCGGGAAGCGTCGGCAGACCCGGCCGGCGAAGACCGACGGCAAACGGCGTCCGGGAAAAAAGACGGCGGCATCTCGCGGATAACGGACGGAAAATCTCCGAACGGGGAAAGCCGCGTTCCGCAGCCGTTCGCCGGAACGGAAATTCCCGGTGAAAAGCGACTCCCGGCAGCGACTTCCCGCCAAACCGAGCCCGAAACGGAAACGGCTTTCAACCCCGCAGGTCCCGAAACGAAGCATTCCGGATACGGGCAGGCGACGGCGGCTTACGCACCTGCGACCGAACCGTTTCCGGCAATCCAGAAACCGGTCGATCCGACCCGTCGGCAAAACGGGTCGGGATACGGATCGCAAAACGAAACGTCACCGTACCCGCAACGAAGCGGGAACGACGATGAGCGCGGTTCCTCCCGGCTGTCGGAAGAGTCGCGCCGCGCAATCCGCGAAACCGTAAACGAACGGTTGTCGGAATTGAGGGTGTACGTGCTCGAATCGGACATCACCGAAGCGCAGCAGGCCGTTAAAAGCGTCGTGGAACAAGCATCTTTCTGAAAGCCATAAATCCGGAAAATATGACACGTTACGAAAAAGAACTGATCCGCATGATCGGCATACGGTTCGGAGAGCTCGCTCCGCAACAATTGGTCGAAAAACTGACCAGAATCGGCGTGATCGACATCACGCTGTGCAAAGTACTGACGATCCGGGAATTCGTAGCCGCACTGCAAAAGAACGGGATGAAAAAGATCGACGCGATGTGGATGGCGTCCGAACAATTCGCCTGCACCTACGAATACGTGCGCAAATGCATGTACTACTATACCGACGTAAACCTGTAACGAAAAGTCGGTTTTCGTAGAAAAAATTTCCGTGACGAACCGCGTACCTTCGCAGCACCATACAAACCACCAAACAATCAACCATGACAACGATCCGAGAACAATGGAACGCCCTACTGGGCAGGCTCGGCCTCGCTTCCGACACGGAGAACGGGGTGAGCGACAAACAACTGGAAACGCTGAACGAAGCGTTGGCGGAACCAGCCGACACGCCGGCCGAAGAGACGGCCGCCGGACAAACGGTAACGGCGACCCGAACGCTTCCGCACGAAGACCCATCCCCGACGGAAACACCCCGTTCGGCCAACCAGGCGGCCTACGACAGCGATCTACGCAATTTCAGACGATAAGGCCGGACTGCGTAAAGTAATATTTACTTTATAAAAGAACACTAAAACATTTTTGTAAACTATAAAAATTATGGCAAAAATCGAAAACCCTAAAAACTACACCGGACGCGACCTCGAAACGATCTTTTTTCGGCCGATGCTGAGCGGGTCGGACGCCGTCGACCTGGGCATCAAAATCCTGTACAACACCCCCGTTCCGACGACGCTCCAATTCTGGAAACGGGCGGGGGACATCCTGCAAAAATACACGGCGAGCGGCTGGAACGGAGGAGAAAGCGCAACCAAATTTCAAAAGCAGATCCAACTGTCGAAAGTAAAGGCGGAAGTCGGATACTCGGCCGACGACTACTTCAACATGGTTTACGAAACGATTGCCGGACGCAGCGACGTCAACCTGGACGACCTGTCCGGGACGGAACTGGAAGCCGCCGAAACGTCCCTGTTCCGGGAAGCCGTCGCGGAAAGCATCCGTGCGACGATGTGGCTCGGGGACACCGAACGCAACGGGCAGTTGGCAACCTTCGACGGATTCGTCAAACGCCTGCTCGCGGACAGCGGGCCCGGTGAAAACGACGTACCCTGCTTCTACCTGCCGGAAAATTTTGCCGGCAACAGCGACACCGACGCTGCCGAAAAAGTGTTCAAGAAGCTGTGGGAAGATGCGCCGGAAGTTCTGAAAGCGTTCAAACCGCAAGGCAATCTGGTTTATCTGGTAACGTCGGATATCTATGCCAGATACGAGGAAGAACTCGATAACGTGGTACTCGAATCGGCTTATCTCGCCAAGCAAAACGGACGCGAAGCGCTCTCATACCGAGGGATACCGGTAATCGACATCCAAGTAACGCCTTACCTGAAAACGTGCGGGGACATGCCGCAGACGTTCGCGCTGCTCACCGACCGTAGAAATCTGGCGATCGCGGTCAACACGGCCGACTTCCCGGGAACCGAAATCCGGATGTGGTACAATCCCGATCAGATGGAAAACCGACAACGGGCCATCTTTATGGCCGGATGCGACTACCTGCTCCCCGAAATGGTTTCGATGGCGGTCGGAGGCATCTCCGCGACACTGTCCTCGGACGGCATCGACGCTTCGGGCGGAGCGGTCAGCATCACCGTAAAAGGATACCGCGCCGTGAACAGCCTAACGGCGCAGGGACTCGC
Organism: Alistipes sp. cv1; assembly: GCF_900240235.1. Lineage (NCBI taxonomy): Bacteria > Pseudomonadati > Bacteroidota > Bacteroidia > Bacteroidales > Rikenellaceae > Alistipes > Alistipes sp. cv1. The sequence goes on along the minus strand of NZ_OEPW01000008.1, from coordinate 166,643 downwards.
AAACGACGACAGCCCGGTAGGAGAAGCCGTCCCGCTGACCGGGGAACAGGGCGTTTTCGGCGGAACGCTGACCGGAAGCGGTATTGTCAAAATCCGCTGCACCGTCACCTACCTCAACGGGGAGAGCGGAGAATTCATCATCCAGTAATCAACCGATAAAACAGACCGATTATGTCATTGTCAAATTACGCCCGATCCAGAAGCCGACGAAACGGAGGGATCCGCCTGATCGGACTGGTCGAACAGAGCGACGTGGCCGAAGTGACCTACGCGAGCGCGGAGAAAGGATACTCCGCGATCCGGCTCGACGAAGACTGTTATTTTTCGAAATACGAATTCCGGGAAGATGAAGCCGAATACCGGGAGACCGTTTCGGTCGTCAACGGGGCGCAGGTCGTCACCCACGAGCTGATCTTCACGCTCGATAAGATGGGCAACGACAGCTCCCCGGCGATCACCTCGATCGCCGACGCCGCACGCAACGGGCTGATCGCCCTGCTGACGACTCCGAACGGGGATTCGTTCTTGGTGGGCTACTCCGTCGAGTTCGAAAAAGAACGGCCACTGAGACTCGTTTCGGCCAACGGAACGACCGGAAAACAGCTTGCCGAAGGAACGAACGAAGTCATCACGCTGCGCAGCCAAGACGTTTCGAAAGCCAAACCGTTCTTCGGGGATATGGAAACGCTGTTCTCCGCAGCCGGATAGCAATCGAAACCAACGGGAAACGGGAGCCGGCAACGAACGCTCTCCTGTTTCCCGTTGAAAAAAACTCATTCCGATGAAAACGAAAAATACATCCAGAAACCTGTATGTGCGCGGGAATACGGTCAATCCGTTCGCAGCGGCCGGCCCCGACAAGGCGGGAAACGAACGTTACTGGCGATGGGGATCGGACAACCTGTTCCCGAATGCCCTGGCGCTGATGTCGCGCCGGTCGCCCACACACCGGAGAATCATCAACGACAAAGCGGATTACATCTCGGGCAAAGGATTCACCTGCGATCCGGAACGCCGAACGCTGGCGGCCATCGCGGAACGGGCGAACGGGGCCGGAGAATCGCTGCGCGTGATCCTCAATAAACTGGCATTCGACAAATCGCTGTTCGGAAACGCATTTCTCGAAATAGCGACCGACCCGGACGAAACATCCCTGTCGCTGTTCCACCAGGACGCCTCGCGGTGCCGGGTCGCACGGGACGGAACGCACATCTTGCTGCACCACGACTGGACCACATTCACATTGCAGCAGGCCAAATCGCTGCCGCTCTACCCGGCATTCGAACCGGCCCCGGACGGGACGCTGCGGTCGATCGTTCATTATAAAGACTACGAACCGATGTTCGAACACTACGGACTGCCGGCCTACATCGCCGGACTGAACGTATCGGCGATCGCCTACAAGACCGACCAATGGAACATCAGCCGGTTGGACAACTCGTTCCAACTGTCGGGCATCATGGTGCTGGACGGAGACGTGGATAACGAACAGGACGCTTACGACATCATCTCGGCCGCAGAAAAACGATTCGCCGGAAAACCGGGACAGGTGATGTTCATGGTCAAAAACACCGAAGAGACGGACAACTCGAAATTCGTACCCATCGCCTCGGCCAACGAGGGAGACTGGAAACTGCTGCACGACCAGGCTACGTCGGACATCGTGGTCGCACATTCGTGGTTCCGGTCGCTGAGCGGACTGGACTATACGACCGGATTCAACGCCGAACGCATCCTGCACGAATATGAAATCGCCCTGAACACGCTGATTCTCGGAGAACAGCAGGAACTGCTGGAACCGATCCGGACGGTCATCGAACGCTGTCTGCACTGCGAGGCGGCGTCGTTGCAAGTCATCAACCGCCCTCCCACCCGATCGAAACCGCTGTACATGAAAGTGTGGGAAGCCCGCAAAAACGACGGGCTGAGCTACGACCCGGACGATCCGGAACAGAACCTCTACCTGGCGCAGATCACCAAATACGCGCTCCGCAACATCGACTAAACACGCAAAGACATGACCGACTTACTGATTACCGCCGCCGAAGTGCTGGAAACGGCCTTCCCGTCGAACGAATACGTTCCGGAAGGGATGATCGTCCCGGCCCGAATCGAAACGGCGCAACTGGGATTCCTGCGCCCGGTATTCGGCAAACTGTACGACAAACTGGGCGAAGAACCGTACGCGGCTTTTTGCCGGACATATATAAAGCCCGCGCTGGCTTACTACGTACGCTACCTGATGGTAGACGAACAGTGCGCCGCGATCGGTGCGGCCGGCATCCGGCAGAACAAATCCGCCTACACGGAAGCCGTCCCGGACAGCCGGCTGCACCGGCTGCGCAGGCAGGCGCGCAACGATGCCGACACGCTGCTGGACAAGGCGATCGACTACGTGGAAAACAATCCGGCGATGTTCCCGGAATACGACCCGAAAGAAAATATCCGCCGCCGGGTCTTGATAAAAGGCGGATTCATTCTGTAAAAACGCCTCGTATGAAACAAATGATCGGAACGATCTCTTCGGTCGCGGCCCTGTTCGCGCCGGTGCAACCGCTGGTATGCTGCGCGCTGGCATTCGTATGCGTCGATTTCGCAACGGGCGTCGCGGCGAGCTACAAACGCGCCGGACGCATGAAACGCCCGTGGGCCTTCGAAAGCGACAAGGCATGGAGAACCGTCTACAAGCTGGTCTTCGTCACGGTAGGCATCGCTATGACGTGGCTGATCGACACCTGCATCCTCCCGTTCGCAGGGCTGCGCCTGGCCAACCTGTTCACAGGATTCGTCTGCGGCGTGGAGCTGTGGAGCTACCTGGAGAATGCAGCCGAAATATCGGAACACCCGCTGTTCCGGAAACTAAAAAAATACATGAAACAGGAAATCGACCGAAAACTCGAAAAAGATTCGCTATGATCTACGAAAACAAAGTCCCGCCGGCATTCGCCGGTAAAGTAAAACAAATCGCGGCCCGACTCGGCGTCAACCCGGATCACCTGATGGCGATCATGTGGAGCGAAAGCCGCCTCGATCCCTCGGCGCGGAATCCGCGCGGCGGGGCCGTCGGGTTGATCCAGTTCATGCCGGCTACGGCGGAAGGACTCGGAACGACCGCAGAAAAACTATTGAAAATGACCGGGGAAGAACAGCTCGATTACGTCGAACTGTTTTTCAGGCCCTATGCCGCACGCTGCCGGACGTTCGCAGACCTCTATCTGGCTTGTTTTTTCCCGGCCGCCATCGGCAAACCGGACGGATACGTCCTACAGACCCGGCGGCTGCCGGCCCGTGTGATCGCCCGGCAGAACCCGATTTTCGACACCGACGGAGACGATAGGATCACCGTCGGCGAATTCCGAGCAAAACTGAAATCGCTGATTCCCGATGCGCTGCATCCGTACCTTTTTTAAATGCGGTCTGCCGGTACTGCTGACGGCGACGGTCGCAGGGAGCGGCTGCAGGACAAGCAGGAACCTGCAATCGCACGACCGGCAGTCGCTGCGCGACACGACGGCGACCGTCCGATCGGAAAAAGACAAGGTTGCGGAACAACTGACCGACGACTGGGAAAACTGGGAGATCGTCCGTACCGAATACGTTTTGAAAGGCCGCGACACCGTCCCCGATACGATGCGACGGATACCGGCGGGAATCAAACGGGTCACCCGCGTACGAGGTATCAGACACAGCACCTCGGTCAATAAAAAAGAAGAACAGGAAAAAACGGCGCAATCCGTACGACTCCGCCGGACGGAATCGCAAACGGAGACTGCGAAAACCGTAAAAAAATCCTCCGCCGGACGAATTGCACTGTATGCGATCGGGCTGGTCGCACTGTGGCTGGCGCTCCGTTCGATCGGAAAACGGTTATTGTAAAACCGGATCGAAACTCTAAAGCAAGCGATTCTCGGCAAAATACCGCCAAAGCGGAGCCGCATGCAACGCTTGTTTGACCCGGTCGGTCAACAGCAGATCACGGACCTCGTCCTGTGAAAGCAAGTGCACGGTCAGGTCTTCGGTCGCTTCGAGATGCTGCTCCGAAACGGGTTCGACATCCTCGGCGACAAAACAATGGGTCAGGTTGGTATGCGTAGACGGATTGGCCGAAACGGTCATCAGCTCGCGCCACGTTCCACGGCCGTAACCGGTCTCCTCAAGCAACTCCCGTCGGGCGGCGGCGAGCGGCGAGGCATCCTCCGGATCGCAAACCCCGGCACACAGTTCCATCAAGGCGCACCCCAGACCGTGCCGGTACTGACGAATGAAAACGAACTTCCGATCGCGGGTAATCGCAATCGTATTCACCCATTCCGGATATTCGAGAACGTAGTATTCGGGAACCGGATTCCCGTTAGGCAGCACGATGGATTCCCTGCGCACCGTAAGCCACGGACGGTTGAAAAGATACTCGCTCTGCAATACTTTCACTTTTTTCTCTTCGGACATTTTACACTCTTTAAACGCAACGGCAAGTTTACTCAAAATTTTCCGGGCTGCAAAACGATTTCAGGAAATCGGACAGACACCGGTAAGTCCGGAACAAAAAACGTGATACTGAGAGGAAAACCGCGACAAAAACAAAATTTGTCGCGGTTTTCCATTTATTTACGTATCTTTGCCGCAAATTTATGATTTGTCACTTGTATCGGAATTGCGTCGCCCTGACGCCATGACCTAAAAAATTTACATGTCGGTCATATTTTACACCACAATAACTATACATATACATGGTTCAATTAGAAGAATTCGGAGCGCTCGGACTGACCGATGTCACCCTCGAAGCCATTAAAGCGAAAGGCTTCGAAACCCCGTCTCCGATCCAGAAACTCACGATCCCCGTTCTGCTCGACGACGAAAAAACAAACGATATCATCGCACAGGCCCAGACCGGCACCGGTAAAACCGCCGCTTTCGGCCTGCCAATCCTCGAACGACTGCGCCCGCAGAAAGGAGCGACCCAAGCGCTGATTCTGGTTCCCACCCGCGAACTGGCCCTGCAGGTTACCGAAGAAATCCTATCGTTCAACGCCAAACGCAAACTCGTCATTTCGCCGATCTACGGAGGAGCTTCGATGACCGAACAACTGCGGCGTCTGGGCAAAGGCATCGATGTCGTAGTCGGCACGCCCGGCCGCATCCTCGACCACCTGCGTCGCGGAACACTGGACATCAAGGCCCTGAAATACCTGATCCTCGACGAAGCGGACGAAATGCTCAATATGGGCTTTATCGAAGACGTCGAAGAAATCTTGTCCAATACGAACGACTACCGCCGCATCCTGCTGTTTTCGGCGACCATGCCCGAACGGATCATCCGCCTGTCGAAAAAATACATGCGCGACGTGGAAATCCTGCGCGTACCGGCACAAGAAGTCACCACCGAACTGACCGACCAGATCTACTTCGAAGTGCGCGACAGCGACAAATTCGACGCGCTGACGCGAATCATCGACGTCGAACCCGAATTTTACGGGATCGTCTTCTGCCGCACCAAGATCGGCGTGGACGAAGTGGTCAACAAGCTGACCGAACGCGGGTATGCGGCCGAAGGACTGCACGGCGACGTTTCGCAGGTACAACGCGAAAAAATCCTGAAACGATTTAAGAAAAAGCTGGCCAATATACTGGTAGCCACCGACGTGGCGGCGCGCGGGATCGACATCAACAACCTGACCCACGTGATCAATTATTCGCTGCCGCAGGACACTGAATCCTACGTGCATCGGATCGGCCGCACGGGCCGCGCCGGCAATACCGGTACGGCGATCACGTTCATCTCGCATTCGGAATACCGGCAGTTCAGTTCGCTGAAACGGGAAATCAAAGTGGACATCAAGAAAGTCGCCCTGCCGTCGGCGCAGGACGTCGTCGAGATCAAAAAGACCAAGATCAAGGACGACCTAATCGAAATCGTCGAAAGCGAGTCGTACCGCAAATATACCGAAATGGCCGGCGAGGTGCTGCAAAACCTCGACCCGGAAGTGGCGCTGGCGGCCCTGCTGAAACTGGCGTTCAAAAACGAACTCGAAGAGAGCAGCTACCCCGAAATCCGTTCGATCAACGTCGACCGCAAAGGAACGGCGCGGCTGTTCATCTCGATCGGCAAAATGGACGGTTTCGACGCCCGCAAACTGACCGACATGCTGAAACGCGAGTGTCGGCTGCCGGACAACAAGATCGACGACGTACGGGTGATGGATAGCTATTCGTTCGTAACCGTGCCGTTCTCGGACGCCCGGCAGGCGATCCGCCAGCTCAACGACATCAACCGCGGAGGACGCCCGATCGCGGAACTCGCCAAAGACGGCGATTCCGGCGAAAACAAGGAACGTTCGGGACGGGACTTCCGGAAAGAGAAGCGCAAAGGCGCGCGGAAAGAGGATCGGAAAACGGAACGCAGGGACGCCGCCCGCAAATCCGGCGGAAATCCGAAAAAAGACGACTTCGACTGGAACAACGTCCAGTGGGATGCGGTCAATCCGGCAGCCGGCTGGGGCGGCAAAGCGGGCTTCGACAAACGGGCCGGCGGTAAGAAACGCGGCAAACGGTAACGCGCATACCGAAAACACACGGCCATTCATGTCAAAGTGACAGGGCAAACTGACAGAGAAAGGACTCCTTTGTCAGTTTTTTCGTTCGAAAACCTGACATTTCCCGTTTGGCATATTATGTGTAAAAGAATGGAACGTTTCCGTAAAAGGAATGTCCACCGGAAACGGCAAATGAAAACCAAACATTAACAAACTTAAAAAAATAACGACGTTATGAAAGTTAAACCATTAGCAGACCGGGTTCTGATCGAACCCAATCCCGCAGAAGAGAAAACGGCCGGCGGATTGTTCATCCCCGACACAGCCAAAGAAAAACCCCTCGCAGGTAAAGTGATCGCCGTAGGCCCCGGAACGGCCGATGTGAAGATGGAAGTGAAGACGGGCGACCAGGTCCTTTACGGCAAATACGCCGGCACCGAGATCAACATCGACGGTAAAGACTACCTGATCATGAAACAGGGCGACATCCTCGCCATCATCTAATCGTTCAACTCAGTATAAACCCAATTCAAACAATCAAGATTATGGCAAAAGAGATTAAATACAATACCGAAGCGCGCGAACAACTCAAGGAAGGCGTCGACGCGCTGGCAAACGCTGTGAAGGTAACGCTGGGCCCGAAAGGACGTAACGTTGTAATCGATAAGAAATTCGGCGCTCCGCAGGTGACCAAGGACGGCGTGACCGTAGCCAAAGAGATCGAACTCGAAGACCCGATCGCCAACATGGGCGCCCAGATGGTCAAGGAAGTGGCCTCGAAGACGGCCGACGACGCCGGCGACGGCACCACGACGGCTACCGTGCTGGCGCAGGCCATTGTCGGCGTAGGCGTGAAGAACGTAACCGCAGGCGCGAACCCGATGGATCTGAAACGCGGTATCGACAAAGCGGTCGGAACCGTCGTCGAAAACCTGCGCAAGCAGAGCCAGGAAGTGGGCGGCGACATTAGCAAGATCGAACAGGTAGCCACGATTTCGGCCAACAACGACAACGCGATCGGCAAGCTGATCGCCGAAGCGATGGGCAAGGTAAATAAGGAAGGCGTCATCACCGTAGAGGAAGCCAAAGGCACCGAAACGCACGTAGACGTAGTAGAAGGGATGCAGTTCGACCGCGGATACATCTCTCCGTACTTCATCACCGATTCCGAAAAAATGGAAGCCGTGCTCGAAAAGCCGCTGATCCTGATTACCGACAAGAAGGTTTCGACGATGAAAGAGCTGATGGGCGTGCTCGAACCCGCCGCACAGAACGGACGTTCGCTGGTGATCATCGCCGAAGACGTCGACGGCGAGGCGCTGGCAGCCTTGGTTGTCAACAAGCTGCGCGGCACGCTGAAGATCGCCGCCGTGAAAGCTCCGGGTTTCGGCGACCGTCGTAAAGAGATGCTCGAAGACATCGCTATCCTGACCGGCGGTACGGTGATCTCCGAAGAACGCGGCATCCGCCTGGATCAGGCTACGCTCGACATGCTGGGTTCGGCCGACAAGGTGATCGTCACCAAAGAAAACACGACCGTCGTAGACGGCGTTGGCAACAAGGAAGCCATCGCCAACCGCGTCGCACAGATCCGCAAGCAGATGGAAATCTCGACTTCGGATTACGATAAGGAAAAACTCGCCGAGCGTCTGGCCAAACTGGCCGGCGGCGTGGCCGTACTGTATGTCGGCGCTGCCAGCGAGGTGGAAATGAAAGAGAAGAAAGACCGCGTGGACGATGCGCTGGCCGCAACCCGCGCCGCCGTAGAAGAGGGCATCATCCCGGGCGGCGGCGTAGCCTACATCCGCGCCGTAGCAGCTCTCGAAAAGATGAAGGGCGACAACGACGACGAAACGACCGGTATCCAGATCGTGAAACGCGCGATCGAAGAACCGCTGCGCCAGATTGTAGCCAACGCCGGCGGCGAAGGCTCGGTAGTGGTCGCCAACGTCAAAGAAGGCAAGGGAGCTTACGGCTACAACGCCCGCGCCGACAAATACGAAGATATGTTCAAGGCCGGTATCATCGACCCGACGAAAGTGGCCCGCGTCGCGCTGGAAAATGCAGCTTCGATCGCAGCCATGTTCCTGACGACCGAATGCGTACTGGTCAATAAGAAAGAACCCGAAGCTCCGGCAGCGATGCCGCAGGGCATGGGCGGTATGGGCGGAATGATGTAATCGCCCGGCGAAACGGAAAAATCCCCGGCTTTGCAGCCGGGGATTTTTTTATGTCTGCCTCCGGAACCGCGTACGCTTCAACTTTTTCGACCGGACGGAAAAATTTCCCCTTACCGATTACGGGATGATCGCAGATGTTACCAAAACCATCTGCGATTTGACATTCAACAGGATACCACGAATATCCCCATATTCGTTTCATCATGCCTTATGGCGGCGGAAAGGTTTCCTTTTTCCATGACGGGCAGCCGTGACATGAACAAAGAACTGAGCAAAAAGCGGAATAGACATACGAGAACGCCTCTTGCCTATGGCAACCTTTTTAAAACCATGTGAAATATGTAAAAAGGTTGTTTTTTCTACCGATAGTCCTTTTTCTCCGGATCGGTCAAACTTATCAGATATAATAATGCAAAATCTTGATGAATAACTGTCTCGTAGTTCCTGACTGATTATTATTCTTATTCGCTAGCTTATTCGAATATACAGAACACAACATAAGCATTTCGGAACACTGTTGTCTACTGTACATTTGATAATTTCGCACACAAAATCAGAAAATGGACAAAAAATGGCTAAAATTAATCGGCTTGACCGGTTGTGCAATGCTGATGGCGTCAAGTATCAGGCACTATCGAACGTCTGTGCGTAAGCGAAGGCGAGAAAGTGCGCCGGGACAAGTTCTCTTCATCATCGACCAAGTGCCCTATAAAGCGGCCCTGCGGACAGCAACGGCGGACGTGGCGGCAGCCAGAGCGAACCTGAAAACAGCAGAACTGAACTTCAACAGCAGCAAGGAACTCTATGCGCAGAAAGTCATCTCACAGGTCAATCTGGAGATTGTCAGCAAAGTTGGCATATCTCCCCTCTCTGTATCTCTCCCCGCAAGGGACAATAAGCAGCTTCGACGGCGGCAAGGCTGCCAAAACCTACTCGGTGCCTGTTACCGCCAGTTGGGAGATAGATATTTTCGGTAAGTTACGTAACGCCAAGCGACAGTCGCAAGCATTGTATGCACAGAGCCAGGATTACAGACAAGCCGTACGCACGCAGGTAATAGCCGGAATCGCCAATACATATTACACGTTGCTGATGCTCGACGCCCAGCTCGAAATATCAGAGCAGACGAAAATATCGTGGAAGGAATCGGCTGATGCCACCCGCGCCCTGATGAACGCCGGAAGAGCGGATAACTCTGCCGTGTCGCAGATGGAAGCCGCTTATTACAGCGTGTGCGCCTCCGTACTTGACCTGAAAGAACAAATCAATCAAGTCGAAAACAGTATGTCGTTGTTGTTGGCTTCCACTCCTCATACCATAGAACGTGGCAAGTTAGACACCTTAAATATACCTACAAGCTTTTCTACCGGCATTCCAGTCCAACTGTTGTCAAACCGTCCGGATGTCCGGGCTGCGAAACGCTCCTTGGAACAGGCATTTTATGCCGCAAACCAGGCGCGTTCCGCTTTTTATCCATCCATAACACTGAGCGGAAGCGCGGGGGGGCAAATTCGGCAGGGAGTACGATTGTCAATCCCGGAAAGTTCCTCGCCTCGGCGGTAGGTTCGCTCCCACAACCGCTCTTTGCACGAGGGCAACTTACCGAACAGTTGAAAATAGCCAGCCAAGGCCCAGCAGGAAGAAGCTCAGCTCAGTTTCCAGCAGGCACTTTTGCAAGCCGGAACCGAGGTGAACAACGCCTTGACACAATATCAGACGGCGCGTGACAAGTCGGCACTGTACGAGAAACAGGTGGAATCCTTGCAGACAGCATATAAGAGCACTTCCCTTACCATGCAGTACGGCAATACGACCTATCTGGAGGTACTGACGGTACAGCAAAGCCTCCTGAGCGCCCAACTGACACAAGTAGCCAACCGCATCACTGAGATACAGGGGCTTATCAGTCTCTATCAGGCACTGGGTGGAGGATGTGAAGAGTGACTGTTTTAAGTCTATCCTCAAATATACATTTCATAAAGAAACTACATCCCAAAAGTTAGACACAAAACTTTTGGGATGTAGTTCAAAATGTGTTGCCGCCGAATTTTGAGACTACGTTACCCCTTTTTATTGCCTCTTTGCGGAGCTGTCAACAGAAAGTTTTTGAAGTCATAAATGAGTTTGGAGGCATTTCTTCTTCAAATGGGCTCTTACGAATATCCCAAGGAGCCTTTATTTACGTGACATCTATCAGTGTCATTCTCTCTCCGAGATTACGCGCACCTTGATCTTCCCCTGCCTAATCCATCTATATAACGTGGGCTTGGAAATATTGTATTTGTTGTAAACCTGAATCACCGATAAGAACTGACACCCCCTCGGCTCCATTAACAATGGCTTGTCGTCTTGCTTCCTTTTTTCAAAGCATGTTTTTTACTGCGGAATGTTTCATCTTTTTTATCACTTTAACATCAATTCATGAATCAGGTAGATAAATCACGTCAAAATAAGTATCCCCACGGTTAATCCGAATAAAAAAAGTGGAGCGTAACTCGTTGAGATACGCTCCACTTCGTTATTGATGATTGTTTGACCTTACTTCACTTCTTCGAAATCCACGTCGGTCACGTTGTCGTTCGAGGTCTGTCCGGCTCCGGCGCCCGCGCTGCCCGAAGCGGAGCCTGCGCCCGCATCCGCGCCTGCGTCGGCGCCCGGGTTCGCCTGCGATGCTCCGGCGGCCTGCTGTGCGTTGTAGATGTCCTGCGAAGCGGCCTGCCATGCGTTGTTCAGTTCGGTCGTCGCCGAGTCAATGGCGGCAATGTCCTGCGATTTGTGCGCGTCTTTCAACTTGCCGAGGGCGGCTTCGATGGCGCCCTTCTTGTCAGCCGGGATCTTGTCGCCGTACTCCTTGAGCTGCTTTTCGGTCGAGAAAATCATGCTGTCGGCGGCGTTGACCTTGTCGACGCGTTCGCGTTCGGCCTTATCTTTCTCCTCGTTGGCTTTCGCCTCGTCGCGCATCTTCTGGATCTCCTGTTCGGTCAGGCCGGACGACGCTTCGATCCGGATCTTCTGTTCCTTGCCGGTGCCTTTGTCTTTGGCCGATACGTTCAGAATGCCGTTCGCGTCGATGTCGAACGTCACCTCGATCTGGGGTACTCCGCGCGGTGCGGCCGGAATGCCGTCCAGGTGGAACCGTCCGATCGTCTTGTTGTCGCGGGCCATCTGGCGTTCGCCTTGCAACACGTGGATCTCCACCGACGGCTGGTTGTCGGCTGCGGTCGAGAAGACTTCGCTCTTGCGCGTCGGGATCGTGGTGTTCGCGTCGATCAGGCGGGTGAATACGCCGCCGAGCGTTTCGATTCCCAGCGACAGCGGGGTCACGTCGAGCAGCAGCACGTCTTTCACTTCGCCGGTCAGCACGCCGCCCTGGATGGCGGCGCCGATAGCGACCACTTCGTCCGGGTTGACGCCTTTGGACGGCGTTTTACCGAAGAACTCTTCGACCACTTTCTGGATCGCCGGGATACGGGTCGAACCGCCTACCAGGATCACTTCGTCGATCTGACTGTTGCTCAGTCCGGCGTCGGCCATCGCTTTTTTGCACGGCTCGATCGTCGCGCGGATCAATCTGTCGGCCAGTTGTTCGAATTTGGCGCGCGTCAGGGTCATTACCAGGTGCTGCGGAATCCCGTCCACCGGCATGATGTACGGCAGGTTGATCTCGGTCGAGGTCGAGCTCGACAGTTCGATCTTCGCCTTCTCGGCGGCCTCCTTCAGACGCTGCAGGGCCATCGGATCTTTGCGCAGGTCGATGTTATGCTGTTTTTTGAACTCGTCGGCCATCCAGTCGATAATCACGTGGTCGAAGTCGTCGCCTCCGAGGTGCGTGTCGCCGTTGGTCGATTTCACTTCGAATACGCCGTCGCCCAGTTCCAGAATCGAAATATCGAACGTGCCGCCTCCGAGGTCGTATACGGCGATCTTCATATCCTTGTTCGCCTTATCCAGGCCGTAGGCCAGCGCTGCGGCCGTCGGTTCGTTGATGATACGGCGCACTTTCAGACCGGCGATTTCGCCCGCTTCCTTGGTAGCCTGGCGTTGCGAGTCGGAGAAGTAGGCCGGAACGGTGATGACGGCTTCGGATACTTCGGTGCCGAGGTAATCCTCGGCGGTCTTTTTCATTTTCTGCAGGACGATCGCGGAGATTTCCTGCGGGGTATAGAGTCTGCCGTCGATATCGATGCGCGGGGTGTTGTTGTCGCCTTTGACCACTTTGTAAGCCGCCCGTTCAATGTCTTTGCCGACCTGATCGTAAGTCTCGCCCATGAAACGCTTGATCGACGTGATCGTACGCTGCGGGTTGGTGATCGCCTGCCGTTTGGCGGGGTCGCCCACTTTCCGTTCGTTGTTGTCCACGAACGCTACGATCGAAGGTGTCGTGCGGCGTCCCTCGCTGTTGGGGATCACCACGGGTTCGTTACCCTCCATCACGGCAACGCAGGAGTTCGTAGTACCTAAGTCAATTCCAATAATCTTTCCCATAGTCGTTATCTCGTTTAGTTGTTTTATGCTGAATTTTTTGTTTTCGAACTTGATTTATCAATCTTTATGCCAAGCGGCAAAACGGGCGGTTTGGCCGCTGCCGACTGCCAAAGAGGTTTCGATTGTCGGACATGCTGGCACGGAGTCTGCCATTTCGTCTGAAAAAATACCCGAATAAAAGGGTTCGTTGCAAATTTTGGGCCGCCGGTATTTTTTATGAAACGGAACGTCCGTTTTTTCTATATAAAGTTCTACATTTGCGCAGGATAAATACAACGATATTATGAAAAGGAATCTTGTTTTTGTATTGCTGCTGACGCTCTTCGGTACGGGGGCTTCGGCGCAGCTCAAGGTGGGCAAGCTGCTCAAGGCGGGCGGCAATCTGATCAGCGCCGTTACGCTGACCGATGCGGACATCGCCGAGATGAGTAAGAGCGCGGTTGAGAAGATGGATCAGGAGAATCAGGTCGATACGTCGGATTACCACCGGCGGTTGCAGCGGTTGACCGAGAACATCTCCGTCGACGGCCTGAAGCTGAATTTCAAGGTCTACCTGACCAAGGACGTCAATGCGTTTGCCTGCGGCGACGGCAGCGTGCGGGTGTATAGCGCGCTGATGGATACGATGTCCGACAGCGAACTGATGGCGATCATCGGTCACGAAATCGGTCACGTGGCCCGCACCGATACGAAAGATGCGCTGAAAAACGCTTACCTGCGTTCGGCAGCCCAGAATGCGGCCGGTTCGGTCAGCGGCAGCGTCGCCGCCAGACTGTCCGAATCGCAATTGGCCGAGTTGGCGAACTCGCTGGCGCAGGCCCAGTATTCGCAGAAGCAGGAATACGACGCCGACGAGTACGGATTCGAGTTCTGCCTGAAAAATAATGTCGATCCGTATGCGATGTACCATGCGCTCGATAAACTGGCCGATATGTCGAAGACGAACCGCAACAACGCTTCGGCGATCGTGAAGGCGTTTGCGACGCATCCGGACAGCTACAAACGCGCTCAGCGCATGAAGGAAAAGGCCGACGCACTGCAGCATTGATCGGCGTAAACGGATAAAACTATGAAAAAACTTTCGGGAATTTTTCTTATCTGCATCTTGGGCTTTTCGTGCGCCAGGAGTGGGGAAAGTGCCGTACCGACCCGGGTGGACAGCATCGTTTCGAGATTGGAAGATCCGGATACTCGGTCGGTAATCGTGGTGGCCCATCGGGGCGATTGGAGGCACAGCGTCGAAAATTCGCTTCAGGCCGTTCAAAATGCGATCGATATGCAGGTGGATGTAGTCGAAATCGATGTCCGCAAGACTGCCGACGGCCGTCTGGTCCTGATGCACGACGCGACGATCGACCGGACGACCAACGGCAGCGGCAAGGTTTCGGAACTGACGCTCGATTCGATCCGGAACTGTTATCTGAAAGCCGCCGACAGTACGCTGACCGATCTGCGGGTTCCGACGCTCGATGAAGTTTTCGAGATAAGCAGAGACCGGATCATGCTCAATATCGACAAAGGGTACTGGATATTCGACGATGTTTACGCGCTGGCCGAAAAGGCCGGCACCACCCGCCAGATTATTATGAAAGGGGATCAGGCGGCCGATCAGGTGCTCGAAAGTTTCGGGCGTTACCTCGACAGGGTTTTTTACATGCCGATCGTCAATCTGAACAAAGAGGGTGCGGAAGAAGCGATTGCCGATTTTCAGGAGAAAATCCGTCCGGTAGCTTATGAGTTGTTGTATAAAAGCGATACCTGCCAGACGCCGCTCAGGGTCAAAAATCAGTTGGCCGGGAAATCGTTGATCTGGTACAATACGATGTGGAACGGGATGTCCGGCAGCCGTTACGACGACCGGGCGGTCGATGATCCCGACCGGGTGTACGGTTACCTGATCGATTCGCTGAACGCGCGGATCATCCAGACCGACCGGCCGGGGTTTCTGATCCGTTACCTCGTATCGCGCGGACAGCACTGATTGTTTTCGAAGGTGATAAAAGGCAGGGAGCGGAAAATTTTCCGCTCCCTGCTTTGTTTTCGGCAGATATCGTTTGTCGTTAGAACCGGATCGGATTGACGCCCGGATGCAGTTTGACGGTTTTGCCGTTCCAGACGAAATCGCCGGTCAATTGCCCCGGCAGAGCGACTTGTCCGGATAATATATCCCCGTCGCGTTGCAGTTCGACCGTGATGTCGCCCTGCGGATGCGGTACGACGCCTTTGATTTGTTTCAGGCGTCCCGGATGCGGGGCGATCCGCACCGTAGCGAATCCCGGCGAAGCGGGTTCTACGCCGCAGACCGTTGCCAGCAGGTCGTAATTCGGGCTCGAACTCCAGGCATGGCAGTCCGAACGGGTTGGTTCGGGGGTCTCGGCGAAGGTGGTGAGGCCGATGTCGATCATCTGCTGCCACGGCCCGAGCATTTCGGTATAACGGTCTGCCAGACCGACCTTTTTCAGTGCGCGGATCAAATAGAATTTGTAATAGAACGTGGTTTGCGTGAGCGACGGATCGCTGTCGATCCGTTCGAATACGGCGCGCTGGTCTTTGTGCGGAATGGCGTCGGTCAGGATGCCCATGATGTTGACGTGCTGGCTGTAAGTCGGACTGCCGATATAATCCCGCAGCAATCCTTTCGATGCGTCCCAGCACTTTTCGTAAACGTTTTTCTTCAGTCCGGCGGAGATCGCCGCATACTCTTTCGCTTCGGCGGGCCGGTCGTAGCGGCGCATCAGGTCGGCTGCGTCGTCCAGCGCGGCGGCCAGTTGCAGCGTGGTGATCGCCGAACCGGACGAGTCGCTTTCGGGCGCGATACCTCGTTCCCACGAGGTGGCCCAGTCGGTGAAGTTCCAGTGCGGAAGACCGTTCTTCAGCAGGCCCGTGTGCGGATCGATCTTTTCGGTGAACCACGACAGCACGGTGCGGATGCCGGGTAGGAAGCTTCGCACGAAAGCGTCGTCGCTGCGGTGCATCCAATAGTCGTGGATCATGCCGATCCAGTAGAGCGAAAAAGGCGGAATGTACTGCGGAATGTGGCTCGGGTAACGGCTGCAGGTGATTCCCTCGTACGAGCGCGAAAGGTCGTACATCCGGATCGCCTTGCGCACCAGCCGGTCGTCGCCGGAGACGTACAGCGAGATCAGCGCCTGGATCCGCGTGTCGCCGGCATACTGCAATTGTTCGTAATAGGGGCAGTCGAAATAGGTCTCGTGGGCGCAGAGTCGGGCGGTGCGCCAGCCCGTTTCCCAAATTTTCTCCAATGCAGGGTCGTCCGATTCGAAAGAGCCGCGCACTTCGAACGGATAGCCCGTGTAGATGCCGTACAGATCTTCGACGACGAGCGGCGCCGCTCCGGTTTCGATGTCGAGTTGGATATAACGATAGGTTTTGAACCACAGCGGGCGGAACAACCGTCCGTCGGCTCCGTCGGGCAGGAACTCGTCCGCGAATCCGCGGCACTCGCGGCCGTCGATTTCGTTGCGGTTTCCTTTGCCCCGTTCGTCGAACAGCGCTTCGGAATAGGTCAGTTTGATTTTGCTGCCTTTGCCTCCGGATACTTTCAGTTCCGGGTAGGCGGTGGTCAGGAATCCCTGGTCGAGCAGCACGGTGCATTTCGTGCGGGCCGGGATTTTCAGCGGCGACCGGCCGTCGATGAACGTCGGCAGCGATGCGAGTCCCTGTTGCCGGCGCACGGCGGTCAGGCGTTGTTCGGTCAGTTCCATCATCGGGATGTCGCGCGGGGTCAGAATCCAGTCGCTTTCGCCGTAACCGGGCGCGCCGTAGGTTTTACCGGGCGAAAAGCCGGTGGCCGCATACCATTTCGAATCGTCGAAGCCGACGGTTTCCCACCCCCACGGGTATTTCGTGCCGTCGATTCGGTCGTGGCCGCCGATGTAGCCGGCTTCCGGACAGTTGAACAGCGGCGAGAAGGATTCGTCTCGCAGGACGAGCCAGCTACCGTCGGTGTTGACATCGTCTTCGACGGACGAATTGCCCTGTACGATCAGACCGGTCTGCCGGCTGATCTGCGCTCCGGGGCTACGGGGTCCCAGGTTCCATACCGTGACGGCCAGCACGTTTTGGCCCGGTCGCAGCAGCGGAGCGATGTCGACCGTTTCGTAGTACCAGCGGTTCAGATCGCCGCGCGCCGGGCCCCAGCACGCTTCTTGTCCGTTGACCAGCAGCCGGTAGCGGTTATCGGCCGAGATGTTGATAACGAACCGCTCCGGTTTTTTCGGCAGGTCGAGACGTTTGCGGAAGCGGTAGACGCCGTAATCGTACGGAGAAAAGCCTCCGTCACAGATCCATTGGGCGCTCCAGGTGCCGGTGAGCTGCCGTTCGCCGGGCTGTGCCGACGGCAGCGACGCTCCGGCCGACCAGCAGCCGACAGTCATCAGGAAGGTAAGTAACAAGCGAGTGTTTTTCATAAGAAGTTCGGTTAAATTCGGATAAACCCTCAAACGGGTTGAGACTAACAAATATAGGGATTAAACGGCGATTCGGTCGTACACTTCGGGATATTTGTAGTCTAAACGGTCTAATTTATTCGCTTTCCAATATTTAGGCAGGGAATTTGATTTTACACGGAGAAAGCATCATTGCGGGGATGGCATGAGCCTTTCCGAAATTGCTACGGTAAGCAAATTTATCAAAATTCATGTCACTTTAATCTATTAATGTTATGAAGTACGTTTATTTAATTCTGGCCGCTGCGTTGTTGGCGACGTCGGCCTCGGCCCAAACGGGAATGACCCGGGAACAGATGGAAAGTCGTCACCAGGAACGAGTACAAATGCGCGATACGCGTCATCAGACCGAGATCAAACAGATGGATTCGATCGTCCTGAACCGTTACTACAAGTTCATGCCGACCAGCTTCCAGCAGGAACCGGCCGGGAACATGCACCAGATCTATTCGATCATGTATTCGTTGGCGATGTACAAGGACTACGTGGACATCGATATCCCGTACATCGTAGGCGTGGTCGCTCCTTATCATTTGACGATCATGAACTACATTACGTTCGACATCCAGAAGTATACCGCCGTTCAGAACGAGGACGGGTGGACGATTTCTTTCTCGTCGAATCTCTATTCGGACAATACCTATACGTTTACGTTCAAAATCTACTCGATCACCCGCGAGGCCGTGCTGAACATCGCTTCGACCCTCTATCCGACGGTGACCTACTACGGTTCGATCCAGCAGATCTATTAAACTTCGGCGAAAAGACGTCATGAAAAAATGGTTGCTTTTTACGATGCTCGCCGCCGCGCTGACGGCCGCCGCGCAACAGCCCGACCGGCGCCAGCGCAGCGCCGCCGAACGCCAGTTGCGCCAGCAGCGTTTCATGGAGCGACTGGATTCGATGGTGGCGTCCGGAGATTTCCAGTTTCTGCCGGTGAGCATGGAGTGGGGGCCGCGGGGCGGCTCGCAGATCATCAACGACTTTTATTATTACATCGGGATTTTCAAAAACCGTTTGCAGGTGCATATTCCGGTGGTGATCGGCAGGGCAATGACCTATAATGCGGTCGTCAATTTCGACACCGACAAGATGACCGGCTTCCGGACGCAGCGCAACGACTCCGGATGGAAAGTGTCGTTCGCGGCTACGGATAATACCGGGACGGCCTATACGTTCGTCTTTACGATTTACGACCAGACCGGACAGGCCATACTGGATATGGTTTCGAACCGGAACCTGATGCAGTATTCGGGTACGATCGTCGCGAACGACAAACTGCCGGAATCTACCGATCCCGCGCCGCCGATGAAAAGGGGGCCGGACGGGAAACTGGTTCCCGAAGATATTTGACCGGGGGCGTGCCGGAACGTACCGATGCGGACCGCCGATATAAAAACAGCGGAGGCTTATAAAAGCCTCCGCTGTTTTTTGCGGATCGAAACGGGGAACGATCAGATTTTCGTCGTAGCTTTGATGTAATGGTGGTGCGCTCCGTAGCGGTCGAAAGCCGCGCGGTCGAGCGCTTCGCGGTGATCCGGATGCGCGACGCTGATAATCAGCCGCGCACGCTCCTGCAGCGATTTCCCGTACAGGTTGACCGCGCCGTATTCGGTGACGAACCAATGCACGTGCGAGCGGGTGGTCACCACGCCGGCGCCGAGGGTCAGTTCCGGGGCGATCTTGCTGATTCCCTTGTTCGTTACCGAAGGCATCGCGAGGATCGCCTTACCCCCCTCCGAACGCGATGCGCCGTAAATGAAGTCGATCTGGCCGCCTACGCCGGAGTAGAATTTCGTGCCGAGCGAATCGGCGCAGATCTGGCCGGTCAGATCGACCTGCAGGGCCGAGTTGATCGCCGTCACCTTCGGATTCTTGGCGATGACGAACGGGTCGTTCGTATAGCCGACGTCCATCATGGCGACGCCCGGGTTATTGTCTATAAAGTCGTATACTTTCTGCGAACCCATCAGGAACGTGGAGACCATCTTGCCTTTGTCGATGGCTTTGTTGCGTCCGTTGATCACGCCGCTTTCGACCAGCGGCAGCACGCCGTCGGCGAACATCTCGGTGTGGATACCGAGGTCTTTGTGCCCGGTCAATTGGGCGAGCACGGCGTTCGGGATCGCGCCGATGCCCATTTGCAGGCAGGCGCCGTCCTCGATCAGCGCGGCGCAGTGCTTGCCGATCGCCGTTTCGGTCTCGTTCGGGGTCGAGAAGTGAGCCTCTTCGAGCGGCTTGTCGTCCTGTACGAACAGGTCGATGTCGTCGACGTGGATGAACGCGTCTCCGAACGAGCGCGGAACGTGTTTATTGATGACGGCGATCACCGTACGGGCGCACTCGACGGCGGCCAGCGTGGCGTCGACCGAAGTGCCCAGCGATACGTAGCCGTGCGCGTCCGGGGGCGATACCTGAATCATCGCCACGTCGCACGGCAACGTGCCGCTGCGGTACAGTTTCTGGGTTTCGCTGAGGAATACCGGGATGTAGTCGGCGTAGCCCGATTGGGTCACCTTGCGGACGTTGCCGCCTACGAAAAACGAGTCGAGCTGGAAAATGCCTTCGAACTCCGGAGCCGCGTAGGGAGCGGGCCCTTCGGTGTGCAGATGGTGCACGTGCACGTGTTCGAATTCTTTGTTGCGTCCGCGGTCGCACATGGCGTTGATCAGGCACTGCGGCGCGCTGGCCACGCTGCTCAGGTGAATGTGATCGCCGGTTTTGATCACTTTCACCGCTTCGGCGGCCGGAATGAATTTGATTTGTTTGGTCATTATAAATTATCGTAGTTAGTTAGACTCGGGACTTTTGAATAAAACGGTGCAAATTTAAACATTAATTAATGGATAAAAAAGGCCTTTTGAGGATTTTTGATTTACTTTGCAACCTTTATGGTACGGCGCATTTGCTTATTTTCAGAGGATATGGCTTCTTTTTTCCGGGGAATCACACCGAAATACATCATTCTGACGGGGTGTCTGTTTACGCTTCTGTTCGCGTTTTTCAGCAACGAGGTATATCATCCGGACGAGCATTTCCAGATTCTCGAATACGCGCACATGAAGCTTTTCGGAACGCCCGTTCCGGCCGAACTGCCGTGGGAATACGTCCTGATGATGCGCCCCGGACTGCAACCGATGATCGCCTACGGACTCGGATGGCTGTTGGATGCCGGAGGAATCTATTCTCCGTACCTGTTGTTCTCGCTGCTGCACGTATTGAGCGGGGCGCTGTCCATCGTGTCCGTACTCGCATTTTACCGCGCCGTTCGCGGGACGCTATCCGGACCGAGCGAGGAGAAGTGGCTGTTGTTGCTGAGTTTTTTCCTGTGGTTCATGGTGTATCTCCATGTGCGGTTCAGTTCCGAAACGTTCTCGGGAAATTTGCTGTTGTTGCTGGTCTCGGTCTATTTGTCATACGGGCAGCGGGAGCGGAAGCGCCCTTTCGTGTGGGGCGCAGGGATGGGATTGTTGGCGGGCGCGGCCTTTATTTCGCGCTACCAAGTGGGATTCGCGTTGTTCGGATTCGGGCTCTGGCTGCTGGTGTTCGCCCGGCGCTGGCGACTGCTCGCCGGCCTGATTTTGGGAGGAGCCGCGATGCTGGGCGTCGGCGTGTTGGTCGATTACTGGCTGTACGGGACCTGGACCTGCTCGCCGGTCAATTACGTGAGGGAAAATATCCTGAATTCCCACATCGATAAGTTCGGCATCAAACCGTGGTATTTCTACCTGAGCGATACGGTCAGCAAGGGATTCGTCGTTTACGGCCTGGCGATTCTTGCGGCGACGTGCTGGTTTTTCGTTCGGAATCCCAAACACGTCATCACCTGGACGATGGTGCCTTTCCTGCTGGCGCACCAGTTGGTCGGCCACAAGGAGCTCCGCTTTTTGTTCCCCGTGCTGCCGTTTATTCCCTTTTTCGCCGTTTTGCTGGCGCGCGACCTGCCGCAGCGGTTGCTGCGAAACCGGATCGTCCGGTTGGTCGGCGTGCTCGCCGTCGTTCTGAACTTCGCGCTGATCGTTTATAATGTCATTCCGATCAAAAATACGGATATCTTTTTCTACCGGATGATGGACGACTACTGCCGCGGCAAAGAGCGGGTGTGCGTGCTGAACGTGAAGGACGAACCCACTTATTACAGCTACGGCGAATTCATGATCGGCCCCCGCGTGGTCACTGCCCGTTTTTACATGCCGCGCAATATGGAGCTTCGCTTGGCCGGTTCCATATCGGAACTGGAACGCGAGGCCCGGCGATTGCGCAGAACCTGCCCCGACGTGTTTATCTTGTCCGGCGACGAGCGCCTGCCCGAGCACACTGCGCTGCCGGTGGAGAAAGTCGCCTGGAATCCTTATCCGAAGTGGATTATCCGCTATTTCAATTTCAACGACTGGGTCAGCCTTAGTATCCGGCGTAAAAACCTCTACAAAGTCGGCGCGTCGGCCGGCGAAAAATAATCTTTTTTTACATAAGGGGGGCGTTTTGCCGCGGGCGGAGGCGTTCGCGTGGCGGACCGACCGTATTTGAGCTGGTTGCGTGGCGTCGTGCGGTATGAAAATGGAACCGGCTGCAAAAAAATAAAGAAAAGACAGCAGGGAGAATGATCTCCTCTACCGCTTTTCTCTCCTACTAACCTAAAACTACTAACCTAAAACTTCACTGCAAAGATAAAGATAAATCGGCCGCTTTTCCAAATTTTTATTAAATTTTTTTAATAATATTTGCATTTCGCTTTTCTTCTGTTGTGTTAATATCCATTTTATCAGTTGTTTAATGTTCGGTTTCCGATTCCGTTTTTTTCGGCCGGAACGGTTTGTAACGGGTATAAAAAAAGAAAAACAGCCGGCGGAATGGATCCGTCTACCGTTTTTCTTCCCTACTAACCTAAAAACTACTTATCTAAATGAACCTAAAACTTGAATGCAAATATAACGGTTATTTCATTTTCTTAAATAATTTTAAGATCCTTTCGATGTAGCATTTTGATTTAATGTTGTGAATATTTGATAACACATTGATTATTAATGTCTTGTCGTTTGTTTTCCCGATTGAAAACGGAGGCGGAATAACCGTTTGAAAATGACGTGTTTATTTTGCAAGGCGGTATTTTGCCGTTTCGGTCGCCGCGAAACGGACGGCTCGGTCCGTATTCCGTTTCGCGGCGAATGCGTCGGTTTCTCGGCGTGCGGGAATTCGGAAAACATCGCTACCTTTGCGCAGTTTCAAATCCATCGATCTATGAATAGAGACCGCCTCGTCACGCCGAGTTACTGCTGCATCCTGCTGGCTAATTTCCTGCTGTTTTTCGGCTTTTACCTGCTGATGCCGGTGATGCCGTTCTACCTGACCGAAGTGTTCGGGGCCGGGCGCGCTACGGTGGGCGTTGCGCTCTCCTGTTATGTGATCGCTGCGCTTTCGATCCGGCCGTTCTCGGGTTATTTGCTCGATACGTTTGCCCGCAAACCGCTTTATCTACTGGCCTATTTTGTGTTTACCGCTATTTTCGCGGGCTACCTGGTAGCCGGAACCCTGACGCTGTTCATGATTTTCCGCGTGGTGCACGGCTTTGCGTTCGGGGCGGTTACGGTGTCCGGGAATACCGTGGTAATCGATATCATGCCCTCGTCGCGCCGCGGCGAGGGGATCGGCTATTACGGTCTGGCCAACAACATCGCGATGTCGGTGGGGCCGATGGTCGGGTTGTTCATGCACGAGTCCTGCTCGTTCGAGACGATTTTCCTCTGTTCGCTCGCATCCTGCGCGTTGGGATTCGCGATGGCTTGCCTGGTGCGGACTCCGGCCAAAGAACCGGTCAAACGCGAACCGGTTTCGCTCGACCGGTTTATCCTGCTCAAAGGGCTACCGGCCGGTCTGGATTTGCTGTTGCTTTCGATCCCCTACGGAATGACCACGACGTACGTGGCGATGTATGCCGCGGAGATCGGGATTACGTCGAAAGTCGGGATCTTCTTTACGCTGATGGCCGTGGGGATGGCGATTTCGAGGATCTTTTCGGGACGCCAGGTCGATAAAGGGCGCGTGACGCAGGTGATCGCTTTGGGAATGTATCTGGTTTGCGTCTGCTTCTTCGTGCTCTCCTCCTGCGCTGCGATCGCGGTGTGGAATCCCGTGTTGTGCAAATACCTGTTTTTCGCCGTGGCGCTGTTTCTCGGCGTCGGTTTCGGGACGATGTTTCCGGCGTTCAATACGCTGTTCGTCAACCTGGCGCCGAACGGCCAGCGCGGAACCGCTACTTCGACTTACCTGACGTCGTGGGACGTCGGTATCGGCGCCGGACTGTTGCTGGGCGGGTATATCGCTCAGATCGGGTCGTTCGACAAAGCCTATCTGTTCGGCGCCTGCCTGACCGTCGTCTCGGCGCTCTATTTCAAACTGCGGGTGGCCCCGCATTTCGAGAAAAACAAACTGCGCTGAACGGGGAAGGTTCCCATCCGACGCAGTCCGGAACAAACGGTTGTGTCCGTCGGGGGTTAAAAAAAGAAATTGTTGGTTCCGACGGCTTCCTTCAGATAGACCTGCGTACTACCGCCTTCGTGTTCGAATTCGATCTTATCCTCGCGGGCCAGCCAGCCCAGCGCGGCGTTCAGATCGCGGTCGCGGAGCCGCAGTTTGTCGCGCAGTTCGTCGTAATTCCATTTCCTTCCGTCGCACAACAGGCCCCACACCATTCCGGCGTGCGTCCCAATGTTTTTTTTGCTCATTTCAGCCATTTGGCAACAAGATTAGTTGTGAATACATCCTATCTTTTCTACAAAAATCGGCAAAAATGGCGTGATATAGTGTCCTGATTCGCAGGATTGATGTCCTAAATGTCCGACGTGGAGCCAAGATACGGCATTTTCCTTTCGGGACGGTTTTCGGGGGAGCGGCGCTCCGTTCCGCGGAAAATGTTAACTTCGCCCGTAATAAAATAACCTGAAGATATGTCGGAAGATATGGAATCGCTCCTCCGCGGGCATCGCCGTTATTTCGCCGAGGGTCGTACGCGCGACGTCCGGTTCCGGGCGGAGGCGCTGCGCCGGTTGCGGAAAGCGCTACGGGATCATACGGACGCTTTGTGCGAGGCGTTGCGGTTGGATCTGCATAAGTCGGCGTCGGAAAGTTACCTGACCGAGATCGGAATCGTACTGCAGGAGATCGCCCGCCATCTTCGCCGCCTGAAGCGCTGGACGGCCGGGAGACGCGTGCCGTCGCCGCTGACGATCTTGCCGTCCGGAAGCCGCATCGTGCCCGAGCCGCTGGGCGTGGTGCTGATCGTCGCGCCGTGGAACTACCCGGTGCAGTTGCTGCTGAATCCGCTGGTCGGCGCCTTGTCGGCCGGCAACTGCGCCGTGCTGAAGTCCTCGCCGCTGGTTCCGCATACCGAGGCGCTGCTGAAACGACTGATCGGCGAGGTTTTTCCGCCCGGTTACGTGTCGTTTCTGGAGGGAGGGCCCGAGGTCGTCGAAGAGGTGCTGAAACAGCGTTTCGATTCTATTTTTTTTACGGGCGGATCGGCGTTCGGACAGACGGTGATGCGGGCCGCGGCCGAACATCTGACGCCGCTGACGCTGGAGCTTGGCGGAAAAAGCCCTTGCATCGTCGGACGGGATGCGGATATCCCGCTGGCCGCCCGACGGATCGTTTGGGGAAAATTGCTGAATGCCGGACAGACCTGCGTGGCTCCCGATTACCTGTTCGTACACGCCGACCGTAAGCGACAATTGTGCGTCGAGATGGAGCGGGCCGTCCGTCGTTTTTTCGGCGACGATCCGCGCCTCAGCGACGATTATCCGCGGATCGTTTCGGTGCAGGCTGCCGAACGGCTGCAGCGGATGATGCATGGTTCGGGAAAGATCCTTTTCGGCGGAACTTGCGATCCGCAGCAGCGTTACGTGGCCCCGACACTGATCGACGAGCCGGACGACGACAGTCCGGTCATGCGACAGGAGATTTTCGGGCCGCTGCTGCCGGTCAAAGGGTTTCACGATATCGAAACGGTGATCCGCTACGTGAACGAGCGCGACAAACCGCTGGCGCTCTATTATTTCGGCGGACGTCGGGAAGCCGACCGGGTGCTGCGCTCCACTTCGTCGGGCGGGGCCTGCGTCAACGATACGGTCGTGCAACTGGCCAACGGCCGGCTGCCGTTCGGCGGTGTCGGGCGCAGCGGCATAGGAAAGTATCACGGACGGTTCTCGTTCGAACTGTTCAGCAACCTGCGGGCCGTCGTGCGTTCGCCCCGGTGGATCGATATTCCGTTGCGGTACGCTCCGTACCGCAGTATCCGGTTGTTTAAAAAGTTTTTAAAATAGAGTGAGGCGGAGTGTTTCCGGGGGAACGGCTTGGAAAACGACGGAACCGGTTGTTTGCCGATCCGTTTGCAGGGGACGCTGCCGTCGGACGGATAATTGCGGCGGTGTTTGGCGCGGATTGTCTGTTTTTTAAAAATTATATCGTATTTTTGTAGGCTGGAGGCGGAAGCCCGTTTCCGACTTGTGCTGAATCTGAAAAAATCTTCGAAATATGTTTGAAAATCTTACCGATAAACTCGAACGGTCGTTTAAGATCCTGAAAGGAGAGGGACGCATCACCGAAATCAACGTCGCCGAGAGCCTGAAAGAGATCCGGCGCGCGCTGATCGACGCCGACGTCAACTATAAAGTGGCTAAGACGTTCACCGACGAAGTGAAAGCCAAGGCGCTGGGACAGAATGTACTGACGGCGGTCAAGCCCGGACAGATGATGACGAAGATCGTCCGCGACGAATTGGCCGAACTGATGGGCGGGACGATGAGCGATATCCACCTGGAAGGTTCGCCGGCCGTGGTGCTGATCGCCGGGTTGCAGGGGTCGGGTAAGACGACCTTTTCCGGCAAGTTGGCCAACCTGATCAAGAGCAAGAAAGGCCGCCAGGTACTGCTGGTGGCCGGCGACGTTTACCGTCCGGCCGCCATCGACCAGTTGAAGATACTAGGGGATCAGGTCGGCGTGGAGGTTTATACCGAAGAGGGTAGCAAGAATCCGGTGCAGATCGCCGAAAATGCCGTTAAATACGCGCGGGCCAATCACATCAATACGGTAATCGTCGATACGGCGGGGCGTCTGGCGGTCGACGAGCAGATGATGCAGGAGATCGCTGCGATCAAAAAGGCCGTTTCGCCGAGCGAAATCCTGTTCGTAGTCGATGCGATGACCGGTCAGGATGCGGTGAATACCGCCAGGGAGTTCAATGACCGGCTCGATTTCGACGGCGTAGTGCTTACTAAACTCGACGGCGATACCCGCGGCGGCGCGGCGATTTCGATCCGTGCGGTGGTCAACAAACCGCTGAAATTCATCAGTTCGGGCGAAAAGATGGACGCGTTGCAGGTGTTTCATCCGGAACGTATGGCCGACCGTATTCTCGGCATGGGCGACATCGTGTCGCTGGTCGAACGGGCACAGGAGCAGTACGACGAGGAGGAAGCCCGCAGGCTGAAGAAAAAGCTGGTCAAGGATCAGTTCAATTTCAACGACTTCCTGACGCAGATCACGCAGATCAAGAAGATGGGCAACCTGAAGGATCTGGCGTCGATGATTCCCGGCGTCGGCAAGGCGCTGAAAAACGTCGAGATCAACGACGACGTGTTCAAGCAGACCGAGGCGATTATTCATTCGATGACGCCGAAGGAGCGCGAGAATCCCGCGTTGATCAACGGCAGTCGCAAGCAGCGGATCGCGGCGGGCAGCGGGACGACCGTGCAGGAGGTGAACCGCCTGCTCAAACAGTTCGACGATACGCGCAAAATGATGAAGACCGTAGCCGGCGGTATGCCGCAAATGGCCAAGATGGCCGGACGGATGAAACGATAACGACTAAACACGTATACGATGCAGATAATAGACGGAAAAGAGGTGGCGGCCAGCCTGCGCCGGGAGATCGCGGCCGAAGTGGCGGCTTGGGTCGCCGGCGGGAACCGGACGCCGCATCTGGTGGCCATTCTGGTCGGCAACGACGGGGCGAGCCAGACGTATGTGGGACATAAAGAGAAGTGCTGCGGCGAGGTGGGGTTCCGTTCGACCGTGCTGCGGCTGCCGGAGGAGACGTCCGAAGAGACGTTGCTCGGCGAGATCGCCCGGCTGAACGCCGATCCGCAGGTGGACGGTTTCATCGTCCAGTTGCCGCTGCCGAAACATATCTCGGAACAACGGGTGATCGAAGCGATCGATCCGAAGAAGGATGTCGACGGTTTTCATCCGGTCAATACCGGGCGGATGATCTCCGGACTGCCGTCCTATCTGCCGGCCACGCCGGACGGGATTCTCGAATTGCTGAAATATTACGGGATCGAAACCGCCGGACGGCATTGCGTCGTGATCGGCCGCAGCAACATCGTCGGCCGTCCGATCGCCAACCTGCTGTCGCAGAAAGGCTGGGACTGTACGGTGACGCTGTGCCACAGCCGGACGAAAGATCTTAAAGAGGTGGTGCGCGGCGGCGACATCGTAATCGCGGCGCTCGGCAAGGCCGAATTCGTCACCGCAGACATGGTGAAAGACGGGGCGGTGGTCGTCGACGTAGGCATTACGCGCGTTCCGAGCGACAAGACCAAATCGGGCTGGAAGCTGCTCGGCGACGTCAAGTTCGACGAGGTGGCCCCGAAATGCAGTTACATTACGCCGGTTCCCGGCGGCGTCGGGCCGATGACGATCATCTCGTTGATGAAGAATACGCTGAAAGCCGCACGCAGGGAAGTTTACAAATAGATTGCGGCGGCAGGCGCCGTTCGATGCCGCCGCCGCGCGATCGTAAAAATCCCCTCCGGAATCCGGAGGGGATTTTTCGTGTTTCGACGGGCGTTTTCCCGGAAACCGGGTGGGCGCGTTGTTTTCCGTTTTGCCGAATCGGTCGTGGCCGTACCGGTGATCCGGCCGCTGTACTCTTCTTTCAGCTTGCAGCTGATGCCTACGGAGTGGTAACCGCCCACGAACGGTTGAAGGGTCGTCGCGCGTCCCAGCCGGAAATGGTAGGCGATCATCACAGGCAGTTGCAGGTACATCAGTTCGATCCTCGGGCGTATCTGCGAGGTGCCCGGAACGTCTTCGTAGGCGATATCCGGTTTGGCGCCTTTGTTCGAGAGATAGAGCCCCGTCTCCAGGTAGAGCGGATACCGGCGCGACAGCAGGATCTGGTCGGATACTCCCACGTGGAAACTCGACCGCGGGTCGGAGATTTTTTCCCCTTCCAGGTAGTTGCCCGTCATATCCGACAGGCTGTAACCGGCCCGTATGCCGAAGATATTCGTGCGGTACTGTTGCGCCGTGGCGACCGTGGCGAAGACCAGTAGCCCTTTAAAGAATGCCCTTTCAAGTTCCAGATTCTCGGTCGTCTTATGATTAGAGAGGTTCAATGCTACGTGATGATAACCGCACTGAACGCCTCCTACATTTATAGCGGGGCGTACTTTGTTCGTCGTAGGTTGCTACAATCAATACCGGCAGCGGAGCCAGTACCATTTTATTTCCATCCCATGAACATTCGAGTCGTTTCCGCGTCGTGGTGGTCGAAGAAGAGGCTCCTGCCCGTATCGAGCGTGGCGATGACTGCCATATCCTCGTCGGAAAGCGAAAAGTCGAAGATGTCGATATTCTGCCGCATCCGTTCGATATGGGTCGATTTGGGAATGATAATTACGCCGCGCTGGATAAGCCAGCGCAGGGCGACCTGAGCTACGCTTTTGCCGTATTTGCCGCCGATTCCGGCCAACAGCGGATTCGTAAAGAAACCGTTGCGACCTTCGGCGAACGGTCCCCACGACATGATGCGCGTACCGAACTCCTCCATGATTTTCTGCGGCTCGGTCTGTTGGTCGAATACGTGCGTTTCCACTTGATTTACCGCCGGCACGATCTCCACGTTGCTGGCCAGGTCGATAAAGTGGTCGGGATAGAAATTCGAAACGCCGATGGCACGTAGTTTACCATCCTTATATGCCTCTTCT
Source organism: Alistipes sp. cv1 (assembly GCF_900240235.1). Classification (NCBI taxonomy): domain Bacteria; kingdom Pseudomonadati; phylum Bacteroidota; class Bacteroidia; order Bacteroidales; family Rikenellaceae; genus Alistipes; species Alistipes sp. cv1. The sequence continues at coordinate 136,995 of NZ_OEPW01000008.1, read as the reverse complement.
AATGCGCGATATGCCCCGTAACGGTCGCAGAACGGCTGGTGCAGGAGCATCAGGTCGATATAGTCCGTTTGCAATTTACGCAGGCTCTCGTCGATGGAAGCTTTCGCTTTTTCATACCCGTAGTTCGATATCCACACTTTCGACACGAGGAAAATCTCCTTGCGGTCGATACCGCTTTTGCCGACGGCATTTCCTACGCCTTCTTCGTTGTGGTATGCCTGCGCCGTGTCGATCATCCGGTAACCCACTTTCAATGCATCGCTTACGCAACGTTCGCATTCGGCGGGCGATACCTGATAGACGCCGTAACCCATCTGCGGCATTTCGACGCCATTGTTCAATTTTACTGTGTCCATACGCTAATTATTTTGTTTTTACAGTTGTGTAAATGTAGGCATATTCACATATGTTACCAGCATAAAAAATACGGTTTGGATTGCATTTTTTGCGGTAAATTACATTGAAATTCAATCGTCCAGGATCGGACGATACAAAAACCGAGATAAGTGTAGTTCCAACCGAATTTATTGTAATTACGGTTTGAGGTTCTTCTCTAACTTTGCAATGTCGAACATGGACAACGTGGTTAAAGACAAATAATTGAAATTCGCATTAGCTATATTTATGGGACAGAACCAAACAGTAAAAGACAATCGTATTACCGTAATCGATGCCCTGCGAGGATTCGCCTTACTCGGTGTGGTACTGGTACACATGCAGCAACATTACAGCATTTTTAATTTCGGTGCATTTACGCCAACCGAACCTGCTTTCCCTGTTTTAGACGAGTGGATCGGTTGGTTGACCCGCAACGTACTCATGGGACGTTTTATAAATATTTTCGCATTTCTTTTCGGTATGAGCTTTTTCATACAAATGGATCGTGCTGCGAGAAAAGGAGTGGATTTCAGACAGCGTTTTATCTGGCGTATGGTAATACTCTTTTTGATAGGCGTAGTCGGAAGCGCATTTTATTCGGGAGATATCCTATCGTTTTATGCCCTATTCGGATTGGTGTTGGTATTATTGTATCCATTGAAGACCAGAGTACTTGTCGTAGTCACATCCTTGATTCTGATAGGCGCTCCTCGTTGGATATCTTTCGGTTACGATAAAATCGCGGCTCCTCGGGAAACGACCGTAGTTGCCAATGCCCCCGAAACGGAACGCGTGCGTGCCGAGCGTCCGCGCCAAATGGCCGACGTCGCACAAGAAACTCCGTCACTTGCCAATACCATCAAAAGCAACCTCACGGATGGTCGAATGCGGACATTAAATTACCAGTTCAATTGGGGCGGTCGTGGTTATCTGACTTTTGCCCTCTTTATTTTGGGACTCGTCGTCGGGCGTATCCGCTTTTTCGAGACGGTACACCTGCACACTCGCCGCAACATCTCACTATTCGTATCGTTTGCTGCCGGAGCGTGGGTTATCGGTCGAATGAACGGACTCCTGCCGCAAGAACATACCTCTTTCATGCAAGGTATTACCCCCTCTGCGACAGCGCTTTTCCGCATGACGTTGAACGATGTGAATATGGTTCTTTTCTCGGCAGCCATAACGATGGGATTCGTTATTCTGTATCACATGAAAGGTATAGGAAAATGCCTGAATCTATTGACTCCTTACGGGCGCATGGGACTTACAAATTACGAAGCGCAAGGCATTATAGGCTCCATCATATTCTCGCTTTGGGGTTTCGGCTCCATATTCGGCCGTTGGCATGCTACCGAATTATTTTGTTTGGGAATTGCATTTTATATAGTACAAGTCGTATTCAGTAGAATATGGCTCACTTATTTCAAATACGGCCCGCTGGAATGGTTCTGGCGTTCGGCGACCTATCTTAAATGGCAACCGTTTCGTAAATAATAGAAAATATGGAATACAGAACATTAGGATTGAGCGGGCTGAGGGTATCGGCCGTCGGGCTGGGCTGCATGGGCATGAGCCACGCCTACGGCGCTCCCGCCGACAAACGGGAAATGATGGAACTCCTTGCCGATGCCGTGGAAATGGGTTACACCTTCTTCGATACCGCCGAGGCGTATGGCACGGCCGACCGACCGCACGATAACGAAGAGTTGCTGGGCGAGGCCCTGCGTCCGTTCCGCGACCGTGTTGTCATCGCCACCAAATTCGGCATATCGTTCGACCGTCCCGAAGCAAGCGGCACGCACGCCGTGATCCCCGATTCGCGTCCGGCAGCCGTTCGTTGTTCGCTCGAAGGGTCTCTCCGCCGTTTGCACACCGACCGTATCGACCTCTATTACCAACACCGTATCGACCCGGCTATCGAACCGGAGGCGGTGGCGGAAGTAATGGCAGACCTTATCCGGGAGGGAAAAATCCTGCACTGGGGCATATCGGAAACGACCGAAGAATACCTGCGCCGCGCCCACCGTGTCTGTCCTGTAACGGCGATACAAAACCGCTACTCGATGATGGTCCGCCGACACGAAACGTTGTTTCCCGTACTCGAAGAGCTGGGCGTGGGGTTCGTCGCATTCTCGCCGCTTGCCAACGGATTGTTGAGCAACCGTTATACAGCCGAAACTACGTTTGATCCGGCAACCGACTACCGTGCCTCGATGCCGCAATACCGTAGGGAAAGTTTCGTGAAGAACCGTCCGCTGTTCGCCCTGCTCGAACGGTTGGCGGACGAACACCGCGCCACCGCCTCGCAGATCTCGCTGGCATGGATGATGAACAAACGTTCGTGGATCGTTCCCATTCCCGGAACGCGTTGCCTCTGTCGCCTGAAAGAGAACATAGGCGCAACGGATATACGCTTGTCTGCGGAAGAGGTACGGGCCATCGACGCCGAACTCGATACGATCGAAATGAGCGAGGTGTTCGGAGGTTCACCCATTATAGAGAAACCAAAAACCGAAGGAGAATAATGAAAAAAGTATGTATCTGCGTGCTGAGCATGGCGAGCCTGCTGTCCGGCACATTAAACGCACAGGAAACTATGAAAAAGAACAAAGCATTCGCTGCGGCCGATATGTCGAATTTCGAGAGCCACAACAGCAACCCGTTCGGCTTGGTGTATGCCGACGCCATTACAGAGAATAAAGCGGGAGCGGTAAATATTCATCCCATTACTTATGACCTGAACGGCCTGAAAATCGCCGCCAACGTCTATACTCCTGCGGGCTACGGTCCGGCGAAAAGTTATCCGGCCCTCGTCGTGGCGCATCCGAACGGAGGCGTTAAAGAACAAGTAGCAGGACTTTACAGCCAGCGCATGGCTGAACAGGGTTATATCTGTCTGGCATTCGACGCCGCCTATCAGGGAGCCAGCGAGGGCGAACCGCGCAACGCGGACAAGCCGGCCAACCGCATCGAGGACATCCGCCGGGCCGCCGACATCCTACTGCAATATCCGGGCGTAGACCCGCAGCGGGTGGGTATCCTCGGCATCTGCGGCGGTGGCGGCTACACGCTGAAAGCCGCGCAGACCGACAAACGGTTCAAAGCGGTGGCTACACTCAGCATGTTCAACACGGGACTGGTACGCCGTAACGGGTTTCTCGACTCACAGATAAATAGCGTGCAGGAAAGACTCGCCGATGCCTGCGCTGCCCGCCAAAAAGAAGCCGAAAGCGGCGAAATCGAATACGTCGGCGATATGAGCGGCGTGACGCCGGAACAGGCGGCCGCATTGCCTTTCGACCTCTACCGCGACGGCTACGAATATTACCTGCAAAGCCATGCGCATCCCAACTCCACGTTCCGTTACACCAAGAGCAGTCTGATCGACCTGATGGCGTTCGATGCCAGCGAGGGAATGTATCTGATCGAACAACCTTTGCTGATGATTGCCGGCAGCATCGCCGATACGTTTTACATGACCGAGCAATGTTACAGCAAGGCGACCGGCACGCAGCACAAAGAACTGTTCCTTATCCCCGGTGCGACGCATATCAAGACCTACTATGTACCGGAATATGTGAATCAAGCAGTGGGCAAACTGACGGAATTTTTCGGTAAAAACCTTGGATTATCGGAACGGATATGAAAACGAAATTGATGACACTGTTTGCCGCTCTACTGCTTTGTGCAGGGACGAATGCTCAGTCCGTCGCCACGAACGGAAGAACGACAAAAACGCTTGTCGCCTATTTCAGTTGGGGCGGCAATACGCAGCACGTTGCCGAACGCATCGCTTCGCTCACCGGCGGTACGCTGTTTCGCATCGAACCCGAAAAACCGTATCCCGCCGAATACAAGCCTTGTACCGAGGTAGCGAAAGCCGAAAAGGAAGCCGACGCCCGCCCGGCCATCAAATCGAAAGTGGAGAGTTGGGAACAATACGATACCGTATTCATCGGTTGTCCCGTTTGGTGGTGGACGGCCCCGATGATTATCAATACGTTCGCGGAGAGCTACGACTTCCGCGGGAAAACCGTCGTGCCGTTCTGCACCTATGCTGCCACCTACCGCGATGAAACGCTGGCGCGGATCAGGGAGTTGACCCCTGCCGCCGAACACCTGAAAGGATTCGGAACCACCGGAAAGGATACAAACGGAGTGGAAAGTTGGTTGCGGACGATTAATGTCATACGATAATCCGTCGGATAGTGTTAAAAACAGCAGGACTTGCAGTCGTGGTTCGCACGATTGCAAGTTCATTTCGGATTTATTTCTATTTTTGTATTTGAGGATAAACGGATAGGGCATGGAAGATCAGAAAGATATAATCGTCGCAGACAGGCTCGGCATCGTGAGGACGGATTGCGAGAAGGAGTATCTGGCTCATTTGCTCTGTCTGGGAGGAACGTGCCGTTATCGTTTCAACGGACGGCCTTTTGAACTGCACGCCGGAGACGTATCCATCGTACGTAAACGGAAAATGTTGGAGAAAATAGAACCGTCGGACGATTTCCGGTGTAAAATAATCTATGCGACTCCTGGTTTCATAAATTTGTGTACGCCGCAGAGCAATTACGGAATAAAAGGTTCGTTGGCGCTCTTTCTCAATCCCGTCATGCACCTTACTCCCGAGCAACAAATCGTGTGTCGCCGCGATTTCGACTTGCTGGAGCTACGCATCAAAGATACGGAGCACCGGTTCTACCGCGAGGTATTGATTAATGCTATGCAGGCGGCTATCCTCGACTTTTTCGATTTCCATGCCCGCATCTATGGCGAAAGCGACATCTCCACGCAGAACGCTTCCGTTATGAGCCGTTTCCTTAAGATGCTGGAAGAAGGAACGTACCGCGAGCACCGGGAAGTGACCTATTACGCCGACCGTCTGTGCGTTACATCCAAATATCTGTCGGAAGTGTCGAAAAAGGTAAGCGGGTATGCCGCCAACTACTGGATCAACCGTTATACGATACTCGACATTACCCGTCTGCTACGCGACAAATCATTGACGTTCGTCCAGATTTCCGATATGTTCGGCTTCTCGTCGCCCGCCTATTTCAGCCGCTACGTGCAGCAACATCTGGGTATGAAACCTACGGATTACAGGGAATAGTTATGGCATCGGATTATCTGTCTAATTTTTACGCAGTTGCAAAACAGTTGACGATTCCCCCGAAAACCATATTATTGGAAGAGGGTAAAGTTGCGGATAAACTCTATTTGATCCGTAAGGGTTGTCTGCGGCTGTTTTTCTATAACGACGGGAAAGACATTACTTTCCAATTCTTTTTTGAGGGGGATTTTGTCGCTTCGTTTGATAGCCTATATAAGCGCACGCCGAGCCTTTTCTACTTAGAGAGCATTGAGCCTGCCGAAGTCGCTGCGATAAAAAGGAATGATTTTTACGCCATTATCAAAGACGACCCACGGTGGAGGCAAGCGTATGAAGAAAAACTCATCGACCGGTTTCACTCCTATCAGCAACTATTCCTGTCGCGGATAAAAAATACGCCGCAACAACGATATGAAGAATTGCTCAAGGAATACCCGAATATCATTCAGCGGGTTCCGCAACATTACATAGCCTCTTATCTCGGCATTACCCCCGTCTCCCTGTCCCGTATCAGAAATCGCCGTTAGGCTTCGATCTTTACAATTGTTATCGTCTGCGTCCGATCGGAGTGGCGACCTTTGTCACATAGTATGAATCGGAAACAGATGAAAAAGATTTTTGTAATAGATTGGGGTCTAATTTTCACATTCGTTCTGTCTGCATGTTCGGGAATAGGATTACATATTGCCGGACACGGGAATGCCCACGAGGTGTGGCATAATTGGGCCGTATTTCACGTTTTAACAAGTTTTTTGTTCCTTATAACTGTAATATTCCATATAATTACACATTGGAGTTGGTATAGAGGAGTTGTAAAAAACGGGATAGGCAGAAAAAGCAGAGTTACGATGGCGCTATCTATCGTATTTTTATTCGTATCCGTTACGGGAATTGTTTTGCTTAATATTAATGGGGCGAACTCTCGAATAGGATTATGGCATTATAGGGTTGGAATTATCACATCGGTCCTTTCCATCGGACATGTCTTTAAACGCATTCCTGCCTTACGCAACTCTTTGAGAAGATAATTCAGGATAGACGGTGTCGCTTAATCGGAAAAAACTGCAGTTTTTTCCGATTTTTTTGTATCGACCGGTTTCGGGCTTCCCGCTATTTTTGCGAGTAGTAGGAACTTAACATCGGAAAGATATGAAATCAATAGCCATTATGGTATTTATGTTTCTGACCTTAACGGTCGGAGCAAAAGCGCAAGAGAATCAGAGAATATTTACAGCCGAAGAACAGGCGATAGTTGATTTATCGAACAGTAAGTGGGAATGGATGGCAGAGAAGAACGTGGAGAAGCTGGCGGAACTGTTTCACGAAAACTCGCAGTTCGTCCACATGGGCGGCTATTGGGGCAAACAGGAAGAGCTGAACACCATCCGCACGGGTGGCATCTGGTACAAGAAAACCGAGATACACGACGTACAGGTGAAGTTTGCGGCCGGAACGGCTACCGTTTACAGCCGGATTCATCTGCACTCGGTAGTCGGCGGCAACGCCGTGCGCTTTCCGTTTATCGTTACGGAGGTATATGTAATGGAGAACGGCAAGTGGCAGCTATCTACGCTTGCCTTTACACGGACATTAGGAAAATAATCAAACAAAAAACGGATATGAGAATTAAGAATTTATTTTTAACAGCTATGTTATCCATATCATCGGTTATAATTTATGCGCAAACTGCGGAAACCTTCCGGCAGCCTTATCCGCTCGGCGAAAAAATATCCCCGAACCCCAATTTTACGGGCGAAGTATGGCTTGCGCCTTTGACCGAAAAGGAAGAATTGAACGTCCCGATGGCAAATGTAACCTTCGAACCTGGTTGCCGCAACAGTTGGCACTCGCACAAAGCCGGCCAGTTGTTGATAGCCACCGCAGGCATCGGTTACTATCAGGAAAAAGGAGAGCCCGCCCGTCGGTTGTTTCCGGGCGACATCGTGGAAATAGCGCCGGATGTCGAGCATTGGCATGGGGCCGCACCGGACAGTTGGTTCGCCCATATAGCCATTACCGCCAATCCTCAAACCAACGCGGCGGCATGGCTCGAACCGGTAAGTGACGAAGAGTACCGTAAGGCCACGACTGAAGCGGAAAGCCGCTATGCCGAAGCGAACGAGGTGCTGACCGTCCGTGAGCAAGCCATCGTCGCAGTGGCATCTTATACGGGTAAAGGAGATTTGGAGCACCTGAAGCCGGCTTTTACGCAGGCATTGGAAACCGGTATGACCATTAACGAAATAAACGAAGTGTTGATTCACGCCTACGCCTATTGCGGGTTTCCGCGCAGCCTGCGGGCAATCCAGATTTTCATGCAGGTAGTGGACGAACGGAAAGCGGCCGGAATAAACGACCCGGTCGGTCGGGAAGCATCCGCAGTCAAGGACGACAGAAATCGCTACGAGCGGGGACGCGACGTGCTTGCCGAAATATCGGGTACGCCGGCCGATGCTCCGAAAGCAGGATATGCCGTATTCGCCCCTACTATCGAGCGTTTTCTAAAAGAACATTTGTTTACCGATCTTTTCGAGCGAGACTTGCTGACCTGCCGGGAACGTGAACTCGCTACGGTGTCCATCCTTGCAGGAGTGGGCGGCGTGGAACCGATGGCTGTCGGCCACATGTCTATTTGCCTGCATCTCGGTATTACGCCCGAACAACTCTCGGCATTGCTGAACATCGTTGAAATGAATCTCGGTAAGAACTATTCGGAACCGCTTCGCAAAGTGTTGAATCAAATAACGGAAAAGAAATGAAGAAGATAATTTTATCGGTATTGTTGCTGTCAGTTACAGCAATAGCCGGAGCGCAAGAACCTGTTGCAATAGTCAAACAAGGTCACTTCTCGGTAGGAGGTACAACCACACAGCGGCCGGGAGCATACGACAACCGTAAATTCGTCGGTTGGGTGGAGCAGGAAGAGACCGGCCAGAGTTATCGCGCCGATCATGCCTTCGTGGATTTCCAGATACCCGCTGATGCGAAAAAGCTGCCGTTGGTCTATGTGCACGGCTACGGAGGCTCAGGCGTTTGCTGGCAGATGACCCCCGACGGACGGGAAGGCTTTGCTACGTTGATGCTACGCCGTGGCTGGAGCAGCTATGTGGCGGATCTTCCGGGCAGGGGGCGTGCCGGACGCACATCCGCAACAACGACGGTAAAGCCCGTCACCGACGAGATGTTCTGGTTCGATATTTGGCGCATCGGCATTTGGCCGAATTATAACGAGGGCGTGCAATTCCCGAAAGATTCCGTGTCGCTTTCTCAATTTTTCCGTGAAATGACGCCCGATTTGAGCGACCACAAAGAGGATGTACCTGCCCTCGGTGCATTGGCTGACCGTATCGGCGACCATATTCTCGTCACCCACTCGGCGGGCGGTTTTCCCGGCTGGATGTCTGCCATGCAAAATCCACAGGTCAAGGCGGTCGTTTCGTATGAGCCGGGCGGATTCGTGTTCCCCGAAAGAGAAGTCCCGGAACGTATCGACGGGCTGACGGGAGGCGTAGCCGGAACGCCCGTTCCGACGGAACAGTTCGAGCGGCTCACGGAAATCCCTGTCGTCCTCTATTTCGGCGACTATATTCCCGAAACGCCGTCCGAGAATCTCGGCGATGAGAACTGGCGCGTGCGGCTCCAAATGGCCCGCAAGTTCGTGGAAACGATCAATCGACACGGAGGCAATGCAACGTTGGTGGAATTACCCAAAATCGGTATACATGGCAATACGCATTTTCTGATGCAAGATCTGAATAATGACGAATTGGCCGATTTACTCAATAGATGGCTGCAAGAGCAATTGCTGGCACAATGACTTGTATTATAGTCATATATTATAGAGTATAAAAACTACGGTGTCCGGAAGTTCTCCGACACTATCGGCGGTTTTGTGTCCCACAAAACCTATACTTGTTCCCCGGACGCATTCAGACATCGGCTGCCGTGCGTGCCACAGGACAGAACCAACGTTTTCCCACACAAGCAAGCTGATTCATCCGAAAAAAAAGCTTATGCCCCAAGTTCCCGTTTTAACCATACCGTCATTACAGGATCGGGAATGATAACTTGACGTTTTTCGATCTCGATAAGCTCTTTTTTTACCAACGCCCGTTTTACGATGCTGACATTGGCCGACGAGCCGAGTTGGTATTTACGTAGTACCTCCTGTGTGGTAAATTCACTATGAACCCCGTCTAAAATGGCTCGCAGGAAATTCATCTGATAGGTCGTAAGGCTCTCGGTCTGCTTCTCGAACAGCGGCGTGTTCTGGTCGATAATATCCTGATACGCTTCCTCGAAATCCCGTTCCGTAGCGATTTTGTCCGTATGAACCCATACCAGCCATGCCAACTGCTGCACATACGAAGAGTGATTGTCTACCCTTTGACAAATCTTTTCGGCCAGCTCTTTCGAGATCTGTTTGCCCGTAGCCTCGAAACGTCCGCAGATGTAGTCGATCCAATCCGTCGTTCCTATTTTCTGTAAATAAATGGCATCGCCGAACTTGTAAAACGGCAGGCTCTTTTTCTCGAACAGTTCGTTCATCAAATGTTTTTTGCTGCCGAACAGACAATAAGACACCGATTTTTGCAACTGCCATACGGAACGCAGCCGTTTCTGGAATGTCTTGGAATCCTTGAACTCGGCTATCTGTTGGAACTCGTCGATGCAGACGACGATATTGCAACCTTTCTTCTGCGCTATCTTTTCGGGGAGCTGCAGGATTTCATCACTATCGTTGCTCTTGGGATCTATTTCGAGCGATATGGAAAAATCTGTCATCGGATCTGCACCCATCGAGATTTTGGGGCTGATACGGGAAAGAAACAGTTTGATATTCTCCAGCCATTCGTCCACCTTCGAGGATGTTTGTTTGAGAACGGCGGAAGCAAAGGCATCGTAAAAATCCCGGTCGCTACGGCATGAGAAAATATCGAGATAAACGATTTTCAGTTTGTCGGACTGTGCCAGACGACAAGCTTTTTGCACCAAAGATGTTTTACCCCAGCGACGGGGCGAAATCAGCACCGTATTCACACCGTGCCGGAAATTTAGCAATAAACGCTCCGTTTCTTTCTCACGGTCGGTAAAGTTATCGCCCGATGTCGCAATGCCGAATATAAAAGGTTTGTTCTCCATAATCTTTAATTGTTGTTCCGCACAAAAATAAGTAATATATTTATTACTAACAATATTATTAGTAATAAAATTATTAGGAGCACGAGGATTTAGATCGAAACTCGTTTTTAGCTGTTGTCGCAATACGTCAATTTGTATAGTTACGATTGGACACTTATCGGCAATTCGCATCGTTGCAGGTATTAGTCATTTGCCAAAGCTATTTTTGTTCGGGCTTGCCCGTCTGCCACGGAACTAAGGGAGTGACCCCGACCGACATTCGTCGTCGAGAGAACTGCCATGTAATCTGCAAACAGAGGCAAAGGGCTTATCCAATACAAAGCGAATAGCGAAGAGGAAAACAAATATGCCAACCGGTGCTACGATTGACATAATAGTATTAAAGCGAAAAGGGGGAATAAAAAGGTTTGAAGTGTCAAACAAGCGGCAGAGACTAAAACATTCATGCTTTCCATGTTAGCAAAATGCCGTGATAACACGAAAAACAATTTAATTTAGTACGTTAGCCTCTATATATGCTAAAGTAAAGTAAAGTAAACTAAATTAAATAAGTAGGTAGGCATTTGCCTGCCTGTACGGTTATGGCTTTATGAAAATGATTACCATTGCAGAGGAACACGAAAAACTTGCTTTTCTCTTTTGGCTGCAATGATCATTCGACGATACGACGTTCAAACAGGCGGGGTAAAAATGGTATCGAAAACGGATGAAGGATGTCGAGAGTAGAAGTAAGTGCAAGGTAAGAAACGCAATGAAAATAAAAAATCGGAAAATGGCTTTAATTGACAATTTTGTTTTTCCTGTGTTCCGCGCCCAAAAGAACAGAACAGACATCTAACTTATCCACAAGCAATTAACCACCACATCTATAAGACTATCCAGGTCTCCGGCGCCGGAATCTGCTTGCGATCATAAAGGGCATCTTCAAAATGAAAACGATACATACCGTCTCCCCCCCCCCTTTTGGTAGTACCGATCGGTAAAAGCATTTAAATCCCATGAATTATTAGGATACCGAATATTCGCAGACGGGGTCACGTTCGCTGTGCACCGAGAAATATCCGTTAACCAATTCCTGATAGAATTGTTTAAGCCCCTGCAGTCCAAGCGGACTGTTGCTGAAAAATAACACCTCCCGACCGGTCTGTACGGCATGTATCGGCAATTCCGTTATCGGACAGTTGCGATAGGCCTGCCGGAATGCCTTTTGTTCATTCACGAAGTCAACATAGTCAAACGGATCGTCCACTTGCGGATGTTGTTGATTCATCACGTATGCAATTTTCGAATCCCGGCTCCGGGCATACATGGCATCGCGCAATCCGACGTGACATTTAGGCCCGGTACCATTTTCACGAACATCCGGCAGCAATTTTTCCCGGATGTACTGCTCATGAGACATCGTTTCCGGGGATGGAACTTCTTTCATGGAGGGAAAACGGTATTGCTCGATCAGTAGGTCAAGGATATAAGCACATACAACGGATTATACGGCTTGCACATGGGACTGTCGGAAGGACTGGCCGGTATCGGTCTCGCCCTGATGGCCGCCGTATCCGGCCGGGAACCCGATTGGGACGAATGCTTAATGATGAGTTGATATATTCCACTAACCGAATAAAGTCATGATTACGCGAACCGACATTATCAATTATCTGATCTGGAAACAGGGATACCGCTCGTACCTCGAGATCGGGCTCGACGATCCGGAACCGAATTTCACGAAAATCCGGTGCGAACTCAAAGAATCGGTCGATCCTTACGATCCGTCGAGCAACTTCTGTGCGGCATGGACGCAGGAAGACCTCAACCGGTTTCTCCCCTACCTGACTTACCGGATGACTTCGGACGATTTCTTTGCCGCTTATCCGGATAAAAAGTACGATATCGTATTACCTCGAAGCGCAAGCCGACCGCGATATCCGTAATTCGCTGATGCACCTGAACGAAGGCGGAGTCGTCGTGATCCACGATTGCCTGCCCGACTGCGAAGCCTCCCAAAACGAAGATCATCCCGACGGTTCATGGGTGGGCACGGTCTGAAAATCGATGGTAAAGTACACGCGACACACGCACTGCGACGTGAAAGTGATCGAAACGGACTGGGGCGTGGGCCTAATCGAATACACCGATAATCTCGACTTTCAGATTCCGGAGAAGCTGGATATCGAATACGATGTGTGCAGTAAGAAGAGGTATGGATTCTTACATATCTACACGGACAATCTGCATATGGTGTTTAAATGATAAATCAGAGGATTCCGAAAATCTGTAAAAGAGTAGGAAAACTATCTAATCTTTATGCCTTATAAGAAAACTTATATTGAAAAAAGAAGTCATAGCGAGGATCGAGCACGACGAAATGAATCAATTGAGAAGAGGAGCAGAAACTTATTTAGAATTCCAATGGTCGTGGAGGAATTTCTGATTCTGTTTGCAATCAGACTTGCGGCGTAACCTGTGGAGATAATAAAACTTGTCTCGTTTCATGCAATGGCACATGCGACGGCAGCTGCAATTACACATGAGGAAATACATGCCCTGAGACTTGTCATTACACATGTAAAGATTCCTGTCAAAATTATTGGATGAAAATCAATTAGAGCACGTAAAATTTATTTTGATTGAAATTGTATTAAACGGGGTCGCAAATGCGGCTTCGTTTTCGTTTCTCCAATCACATGGTCAGTCCTTCGAGGCACAGGAATCAGATTCATTGATATGAATGCCTTCCATTTAAATTACGCTGCAATTTTTGAATCAGATATTAATATCTTAACTCTATTTCATCTTGTCGATTTAACATTTGAGGATTGAAATGCCAGAAGTCGCCGACTTTTTCAGGGAAAGATTCTAGCGCCCCGCATGGAAGCATTAGGTATTCCCGGGGTGATTATCCCTATTTTTCAGTATTGGTCGCCGAGAGCGTCGCCCATACTTTTGTGGCACGAAAAAAACCAAATTCGACATACGATGAAAATGCTGAAAACATTCGCTTGCCTATTGCTCGCAACGACGGTAACAGCCGCTGCGGTTGCCAAAGACAAAAAATCCGGCAGGCGCAAGGCCGTCGTTGAGACGGCGGCGAAAGATACGACGGTCGACTCCCTGAGAAACAAAAGCCGCAAGCCGTACGAATCCGTAATTACTCCAGATGCGGAAACCGTCCGCGGATTGGTGACCCTGCATAAGGTCAAATCGAAATATTATATGGAATTGCCTTATTCGGTCATGGACGCCCAAATGCTGCTGGCCGCCCGCGTATCGGGCATCAGCAACAACCGGGACATCATTGCGGGACGGATGCCGCACGATCCGCTTTTGATTCGCTGGTCGGCCGACGATGACAAGGTGTATCTGCATACGGTCGACTGTTCGGCCGTATGCGATTCGGCCGAGAGTATCGCTCCGGGATTCGAACGGAATAAGATCGATCCCGTGATGCAGGCTTTCCCGATCGCCGCCGTGTCGCCCGACTCGTCGGCCGTTGTGATCGAGGTCGGAAGTTTTTTCGCCTCCGACCAGAAACCTTTCCGCCCGTTTCTGGACGCTTCCCCATTGGCCAAGTTGTTCGGGTTGAGAGAATCGATGCAGGGCAAATTCCAGAAAGAGATGTCCGGCGTCGTGTCCATGCAGGCATTTCCGGAAAACGTCAATTTTCGAACGCGGATGGTTTATACGGTTTACGACCATCCTTTCACGGCCGAGATGACCGTGTCGATGATCCGACTTCCCGAGACTCCGATGCGCCCGCGCTACGGTAGCCCGCGCATCGGTCTGTTCAACAGCCGCAAAGTGAAGTATTCGACCGATAAGGATTACCTGGAAACCGTCCGCTATCTCGAGCGTTGGAACATCGCGCCTCGGGACGAAGACCTCGAAAAGTACAAGCGCGGCGAATTGGTCGAACCGGCCAAACAGATCGTCTATTATGTCGATCCGGCTTTCCCCGACAAGTGGCGTCCCTATATCAAGGCAGGGATTGAAGACTGGCAGAAAGCCTTTGAGGCGATCGGTTTCAAAAATGCCATCGTCGCCCGCGACTATCCAGACGATCCACAGTTCAATCCGGACGATATCAGGAACACCTGCATTGTCTATTCGTCGACCAACGTGGCCAACGCGATGGGACCGTCGTGGACCGACCCACGCAGCGGCGAAATCTTACAGGCGTCCGTCTACTTTTTCCATAACGTGATCGAACTAGTGCACAACTGGCGTTTCGTCCAGACCGCCGCCGTCGATCCGAAAGCCCGCGCTGAGGTGTATGACACCGAAACGATGGGGCCGATGCTGCGCTATGTAATAGCCCACGAAGTGGGGCACACGCTCGGCCTGATGCACAACATGCGCGGGTCGTACGCTTATCCGGTCGACTCCCTGCGCTCGCCTTCATTTACGGAGAAATACGGCACGACGGCCTCGATTATGGACTATGCCCGCAACAATTACGTCGCTCAACCGGGTGACGGAGTGACGCAACTGCTGCCACCCCATCTCGGCCTATACGACTATTACGCGATCAAATGGGCCTATCAACCGATATTCGAAGCAAAGACTCCCGAAGAGGAAGTGCCCGTGCTGAACCGCTGGATCGATGAAAAGGCCGACGATCCGATCTATATTTACGGCGAACAGGCTATTTTCGGTGCGACGGATCCCGCTTCGCAAACCGAATCGCTCGGCGACGACGCGATGAAGGCTACCGAATACGGTATTCGGAACCTGAAGATCGTTGTCGACAGCCTGCACCTGTGGGCCGCCTATCCGGGTAAAGATTACAACCGCACCGAAAAACTTTACGAAGAGGTCTTCAAGCAGGCGCGCCGCTATTTGGGGCATGTCATGGTCTATCTCGGAGGTTCGTACCGCTACTATCCGATGGTCGGCTCCGACCAACCCGCGTTCGAGATGGTTTCCAAACAGAAACAAAAAGAGGCGCTGAACTTTATTTTCGATAAGTTGTACGAACTGCCCGACTGGTACGTCAATCCGCAACTGGAAAAACTGACGCGGCCGAAAAACGAGGACGTAACCGATTACCAGATGTCCACCGTTCGCACGCTGTTGCTCCCCGGACGGATCGCGCGCATGGAAACCAATGCCAAATTGACGCCTGAAGATGCCTATTCCGCGTCGGAGTACGTTGATGACATTTACAACCGAGTGTGGGCTTCGACGCTAAAAAACAAGCCGCTTTCGCACAGTGAGCGAATGATGCAATATGCGTTCGTGCAGAGTATGCTGCGCGGGATCGACGCGCTGGACAAGGAGTCATCGTTACGCGGCTTGACTGATTATCCTGCGGAAGACGAAGGCGCATTCTGGCCCTGCCGCCACATCGAATGCGGCCGGCACGGGAACGGTTTCGAAGACCAGATGACCGGTTCGACCCGTGCCACGGATGTGCAGTTGTATGCGACTTCTCTGTGTTATAATCAATTGCGCAAGCTCGGAAAGTTGCTGCGCGCCCGGGTTCAGAGTTCGACGGACGAGCTGGCCGAGCATTACCGCTATCTGAATTACGAAATCGAGAAGGCTTTGGAGAAAGGCCTCTGAACGACCGTTCAGCAGCAGGGCGAAGAAGTGTGAAAAGAAGGACTGTTATGGGATTCCGATTGTTCGTGATATGGTTGGGGACGTTGTGTCTGCCCCCGATGGTCGGGGCGGCTTTTACAGGAGCCGCTTCGCCTCGTAGCGCGCCGTTTCGCGTACGCGTCATTTCGGCGAAGGACGGCAAACCGTTGCAGGCGGCCGTGACGACCCTCGCTCCGTATGGCTTATGGGCGGTGGCTGGGACGGACGGCGAAGCCCTTTTTGCCGATGTTCCGCCCGGGAAAGCCGAATTGTCAGTCTCGTTGCTTGGTTACGAAACGGTCTCGCTAACCGTTGAGCTGAAAGCGGAAACCGAAGACAGCGTCCGGATCGCGATGATGCCTTCTTCGTTCGCGATGAAAGAGGTCGTTGTCGTCGCCGAGAACAACAAGAGCGGCCTCTCGACTTCGTCGTCGATCGGCCGTCAGGCGCTTGATCACCTACAGGCGACCAGCCTCAAGGATGTACTCCAGTTGCTCCCTGGTAATTTTCTGGGCAGCAATCCGTCGCTGATCAGCACCGGACAGTTCCGTAACCGGACGCTCGAAGCAGATAACAACAACGCTTTCGGCGGTTCAATCGTCGTCGACGGCATTCCGTTATCCAACAATGCGAACCTGAATGTCGAGGCAGGGGCGTTCAGCACCGCAGGCAAAGGGATCGACTTGCGCGGTATCGGTACCGACAACATCGAGTCAATCGAGGTGATCCGGGGCATCGCATCGGCCCGGTACGGCGATATGAGCAGCGGAACCATGCTAATCAAAAGCAAAGTAGGCCGGGCACCCGGTCGAGTGCTCGCGCGGATCATGCCCGGGATCCAGCAACTTTATGCCGACAAAGGTTTCGATCTGGGCCGCACCGGAACGCTGAATTTGAGCGCCGATTACGCGCACGGCAAGTCCGACCCGCGCTATGCGACCGATACTTATAACCGGGGGCTGCTCTCCTTGATTCATTCGAAGAATCTCGCCGACGGCCGTTGGGCGGTGACGACCCGGCTGGGGCTGAAGCTGATCCGCGACTGGAGCGGAGCCGACCCCGGCGAGCCGGAACTGGTACGCGGCATGTACGCGCAGAGCCGTCAGTACGGAATTACGTTCAGCCATTCGGGGCGGTTCGGCGCGGACAGGCTGTTGATGCGCAGTCTCCATTACGATATCGGATTTTCGTACAGCCGCGACGACGATTACCAAGTCAAGATGCTTGCACCGGCGGCCCATAACGCACCGGTGTTCAACGCGACCGGCAACTCGACCCAGCAGGCGGCAATCCTGCCGTCCCAGTACGTCGGCAGAGGCGGTACCGAAGGACGCCCGATCTCTTTTTATGTTCAGCTCGGCGACGATTTTTACCTGGGACAGGAAGGATTTCTCCATCGAATCGCCATCGGAGCCGAACTACGCAGCGAGGGGAATCTCGGACGCGGATTCTACAACGAGAATCCGAATCTGCCCCTCGCACAGCTGCGTTCGCGTTCCTTTCGCGACATCCCGTTCCTGACGCAATTTTCGCTTTACGGCGAGGACCAATTCGATCTGAAAATCGGCAAAACCCAGCTGAAAGTACAGGCGGGTCTGCGTTGGACACTGGCGCAACCCGGTAGAACGGAAAGTTTGTCGAGTGTGATGCCCCGGATCAATGCCGCCTACCTGCCTACCAGGGGACTGCGGTTTCGTTTCGGTTACGGCATTTCAGCCAAAATGCCGGGTTTGCTGTACCTCTATCCCGATCCTGGATATCTTGACATGCAGAATATCAGTGCGACGATCGACGGGACTCCCTATGTCGTTTATACGACCCGGGTCTACGATCTGACCAACGAGCAGCTGAAACCGATGAAAAACCGCAAGTTCGAAGCAGGTGCCGACGTAACGCTGCACAACGGGATGCGGTTCTCGGTGACGGCTTTCCACGAACGCGTGAACGACGGGTTCGGAACACTGACCGACGAGTGGATCGCGCCGACAGTGGCACGCTGGGCCTCTTCGGCGGTGTCCGTCGAGGACGGGAAGCTCGCATACGATCCCCAAAATCCCACTTCGATCGATACGGTACTGCACCGTATCGATCGTCCGGGCAACTGCCGTCGTTCGGTCAGCCGGGGGATCGAGTACGATTTCGAACTGGGACGGATTGAGGCGACCGGCACGAGCTTCTACCTGAACGGTTCTTATATCGTCACGCGAAACAACTCGTCGAACAAAGTCTACAATACGCCCGTCGGTAGCACGACGATCGAGCAAAAGACGATGGTTGTTTACCCGGAAGGATCGTCGACCTCGGTCGATCGGCGTTACAGCACGGCACTACGGATCGTGCAACACATTCCGTCGATCCGTTTCGTCGTATCGGCTACCGTGCAGGCCATTTTCTACGAGTACAACCGGACGATCAACATTCCCGAGGTTCCGGTGGGATACGTGACGGTCGACCGGAATCATCCCGGGGCGACGGTCTACGTACCCTTTACCGCGGCGCAGCTCGCCGATCCCGAGGCTCGTTTCGAGGGGTTTATGGTCAAGGATCAGATCTACAAATCGCAGATCAGCAACTTGCCTGAAACATGGCCGCCGCTGTGGTCGGTCAATCTGCGCGTGACCAAAGAAGTCGGCAACGGTCTTGGCTTCTCGTTCTATGTCAACAACGTGTTCTTCAAGCAACCGTGGCACAAGAGTTCGATCTCGACGACGCTCGTCGAGCGCAATTCGAACCTGTTCTCATACGGATTCGAAATAAATGCAAGTTTCTGAAAATCACAATTAACAATAAAAAAAACAATGAAAATGAAAAGATTACCCCAAATTACGTTGATGCTGCTCGCGGTTTTCGCGGCATTTACGTCCTGTAAGAAGGACGAGGATTTCAAGGGCATCGAGTCAACTGAATTCCGGATAAACTATCCGGATGGCTTCTCCTCCTCGGCTCGTTTCGAGGGAGAGGTAACACTCAAAGACCGCAATTCCGGTACGATCTATACAACCGAGGCGAAAGACGGCATAGCGACGTTCACTTACATCATGCAGGGCGTGTACGACCTTTCCGTGTCAAAAACGCTGACAGCCGCCCAGTTCAAGGAACTGGCCCCTGGACTGGGTGACGATCTGAAGAACGAGGTCGTGCTGAGCGGCCTGTCGCTGTCTGTCAACCTGCTCACCGACGAGGATGCGGCCAAAACGCACGAAGTAACGCTGAATTGGGCAGTCAAGGGCAGCCTGGTGATCAGCAAGATCTATTCGAACGGTACGAAAACGACAGCCGGCAAAACGTTCCTCAACGACCGGTACTGGGAGATTTTCAACAATTCGTCCGAAACGGTTTACCTCGACGGCCTTTGCCTGGCCTACCTGTGGGGCAATACGAACACTGCGGCCGTAACCAATCCGTTCTACGAACAGTATAAGGATGCCGTGTTCGTCAATACGGCAGCCCGTTTCCCCGGCTCGGGTTCCGAACACCCGCTCGCCCCCGGTGAGAGTGTCGTCGTCGCCCAGAGCGCCGCTAATTTCGTTACCGAAGAGCGTCCGATGGACATCGATCTAACAGGCGCCGATTTCGAAACCTATTATGCCGATTCGGACATGTCGCAGGACAATACGGCAGTTCCAAACATGGAGATCGTCTACAAGGCAATTGCCGGCGCCCGCGTATTCGGTATGGCTACCATGTCGGTCATCCTATTCCGCGCCACGGACGCCGAGATCGCATCTATGGAAAAGCTTCCGGAGCCGGGCAGTTCGTCGTCGAACGTGTTCCTAAAGATTCCTAACGGCATCATCATCGATGCCGTACAGCAATACAAGGCGGAAGACGCTAATCCGGTCATGCATGCGGAGCTCGACGCTTCGGCCGCCGTCCTCGGTCGTGAGGTGCCGGTGATTGCCGAGCGCAAGGTGGCTTATACCGCAACCGACGGCCGCAAAGTGCTCCAGGATACGAATAACTCGGGAGCCGATTTCGTCGTTTCGACGTCGGTAGACGGTACACCCGCTTTTCTCGTGCCGAGGCAATACGACAAACCCGTACTGAATAAGTAGCATCCAAACGAAAAGAATGGGATGAAACGGATCGGAATGTGCATATGGTTGCTGGTTGCTTCGTTGAGCCTCGGGGGACAGACCCTTTGGCCCGACGGGACATGGTGCGTTCCGTCGGGAACGACTCCCGAGCGTATGCTGCTCGAAGAGCGTAATCTTTGGCTCGGTTCAACCAATCCGGCGGCTTTGGGCGTCCGTCCGATGCCCGATTACGGGACAACCCGGCTCGGAGCGACTTCCGAGTCGGGTGCGTACCGTCGTCCGCAACAGGCCGCAGAGGCGCTGTCCGCCGGATTTCATTCCGACAGCTATCTGTCGCTGAAAGGACTACACCTGTGGGGCGCATTCGATTTCACACAGAAATGGCACCGCAACCGGGCCTGGGCCGACATCCGCGATCCGTATAACGGCAATCCCTATTCGGCGGGTAGTGCCGTTGCAAGTCGCTACCAAGAGCAGACAGTCGATTTTCATGTGAAGGCCTCATCGCACCGGATTGGCCGGCGGTGGTGGGTCGGCGCGGCACTGGATTACAGCACCGGCGACTTTTCCCGTTCATCCGACCCTCGGACGCGGACGCAGTCGCTCGATTTGGCCGTTCGCCCAGGCATAGCCGTTGAACTGTCGCCGCGCAGTACGGTCGGGGTGAACGGGTCGTACCGTTTTGCCAAAGAAAAGATGCTCAAGCCCGTTTGCAAAGAGTCGGACAATTACGATAAGTATCCCTATTACGCATTCAAAGGGATGGGTGAATACGACGAGCCCGACTTGCTTTCGTTTTCCCGCCGCTTTATGGCGAATTATTACGGAGGCGAAGCGCAGTACCGTTACGGTTCCGGCGGATTTTCGCTGATAGTGCGGGCGTCGGCGACCGTTCGGCGCGACCGCGTCGAAGGACAGAATCAGGCGAGTCCGGGCGATTACGGCGAAACGATATGGAGCGGGGCTATCAAAGGCCTGCTGGAACGCCCGCAGGGGCTTCATGCGTTCGAATTGCACTATGTCTCGAAGACGGGCCGGGCCAACGAGTTCTTACAAGAATCGGTCACCGTACAAAATCCCAACGGTTCATTTACGAGCTACTGGAGAACGATTTTTAGCGCGGTCAAATACCGGACTTCGCGCGACGAAGCGGGCGCCCGGTGGCGTTATTACCGGCTGGACGGCAGTAACGGCTACCGGTGGCATGTCGGTGCCGAACTACGGTACGGCGATTTTGAAAATCGTTACGTGCTGCCCGCATCTTCATTGGCCGCGTCGCGTGCCGGCGCCGAACTATCGGCCGGTATGCCGCTCGTTCGCGGCGCGGCGCACCAGCTCCGGGCAAATATAGCAGCCGCCTATGCCGCAGTTCCCAGCCGTTCGCTCACGGTCAACACCGCAGGGAAGTCCGATTTGCAAACCGGGGTTATCGACCCGGAGTATGCCTATTTCGGCCGAGCGCTGACCATTTGCGGCATAACGGTAGACTATGATTTCGCACTGCGGAAGACGAGCGGATTGAGGGGATTTGTGGCCGGGGCTTTCCGACTCATCCATGCCGGCGGAGCGGGCAACCGTTGTTTCGCAGGGCTGTCGCTCGGCATTCTGACGGGATACGGACGGTATCCGGAGGCCCGATAAAAATCAGAATCGAATATTGAAATTGAAAACACGAATATGAAAAAGTTTTTTAGTTACGCGATTTTACTGTTTTTGGCAGCCATGTATATGGCCGGTTGCGGTTCGGGATCGAATACGAAAACAGCCGAAGCCGTACCTATGACGGTAGACAGCCTGCTCGCCGTAGCCGGCGACAGGATAGGCGATAGCGTAGTCGTCGAAGGATTCTGCAAAACGATCTGTAAAAAATGCGGTCGCAAGTTGTTCCTGACCGGGGACGATTCGACGAAAACACTACGCATCGAGTCCGGGGAATCGATCGGTATGTTCGATGCCGGGGCGGTACATGCGATCGTTCGCGTCGAAGGCCGCATCATGGAGCAGCGCATCGACGAGGATTACCTACAGCAGTGGGCCGACCAGGCCGCCGAACGGTGCGAGAGCGCCGCTGCCGCCGAGCAAGAAACAGCCCAGGCCGATTTCGGTCGGTTACAAACGCGGCTCGACAAATACCGCGCGCGCATAGCCGAACGTAACAAGAAAGAGGGTAAAAACTACCTTTCCGTTTATTATATCGAAGCGGATGGGTACGAAATTCAGTAATTATGCCCGAACGCAAAATCATGTCCCACATCCGGCGCTGGAGCCGTGCGGTGCACCGCGACTTGTCATTCTTTTTCGGGGGGATCGTGCTGATCTACGCGATATCGGGATTTACGCTCAACCATAAACACGACTTCAACGCCGAATACGCGATCCGCCAACACCGCTTCCGTACCGAAGGAACGTTCCCGAAAAGCGAACACGACTACACGAAGAATTACGTGTTGTCGATGCTCGAGCCGCTGGGCGAGGCCACAGCATACACGAAGCACTATTTTCCGGATTCAACCCATATGAAAGCGTTTATCCGAGGCGGGTCGTCGCTGGTGGTCGACATGCGTACCGGCGAGGCCGTCTACGAATCGGTTAAAAAGCGTCCGCTGTTGAGCGTTATGAACCGTCTGCATTACAATCCGGGCCGCTGGTGGACCGTGTTTTCCGACGTGTTCGCCGGATCGCTCGTACTGATTACGCTAACGGGCCTCGTGATGGTGCATGGCGGCAAGGGCCTTTGGGGCCGGGGAGGAATCGAGCTGGTGGCAGGCATTCTGTTTCCGCTTTTGTTTATCGTTTTTTCATAGGTTTAGAGTGACGAGCATTCATTCGATAGGCGCCGATCCCCCATCGGAAATACGGTGTTTTCCGGCTCGAAACTTCCGGCCGATCCCGATACCAAATACAGGAAACGGGCTCTTCCAGAAATTACGTTCGATCCGCGGGGTGAGACGACCGTCAAACCCGTTGGGTGCATCATCGCCCGGATCGACGTCGTTATGCTGGACGCTCCCGTGGTACTGGGCAGGATGTACGTCAACCTGATCCCCGTACTCCCCATTCCTTGACCGCGAATCGCTGCGTCGAGACAATAGCGTTTTCAATCGAGGAATCGCAAAATGAACCGCAAACATGACGTATCTTCGCAAACTCGAAAGAACATGCTATCGAAGGGAACGGACTCTCGGTCCGCCTGTTCGCAGGAATACCGGTGACGAATCATCCGTCTGCATCTCCGCCGTTTGCCGCGCCGGGCGGATTGATCCGTTTCCGTCTGCATCGTCCGAACTATACGTCGCCGTTTTCGTCTTGCGGACACAGCAAACAGGCCATTTGCGACAGGACGTTGCGTTTCCATTCCCGTATGAAGACGGAGAACTGCTCTTTGTCTTCGAGCAGCAGCGTCGTCACCAGATTTTTCATCAGGAACGGGAAGGTCAGTTGCGAATAGAGCGTCAGAAAAACGATCCGGGACGGGACGGGACGGAGGATTCCTTCCCGCATCGCCGTTTTGAGCGCATTCTGGATATCGAGGATATACTTGTCGATCTTCAGTTCCCGGGCTGCTTCTATAAGATGATTCACGTCGCGTTGAATCTCCCCTATCATGAAATACGGCAGATCGGGATTGTTCAGAAACAGAGCGACGTATTCGTCGATAATTCGGTCGAGCCGTTCCATAAAAGGAATATCGCGTATCAGAATATCATGGATGCGCGGAATCACTTCCTGTAGGATGTCGCCGTAGATCGCCCGGAAGAGCCGCTCCT
Organism: Alistipes sp. cv1; assembly: GCF_900240235.1. Taxonomy (NCBI): domain Bacteria; kingdom Pseudomonadati; phylum Bacteroidota; class Bacteroidia; order Bacteroidales; family Rikenellaceae; genus Alistipes; species Alistipes sp. cv1. The sequence goes on along the minus strand of NZ_OEPW01000008.1, from coordinate 112,981 downwards.
TGGTCCGGAAGTAGTAATGCAACGCCGGACGCGTAATGCCTACCGCCGCCGCGATGTCGCTCATGCTGGTATTGACGTACCCTTTTTCGATGAAAAGCCGGTGGGCGCACGCGATGACGTTCTGTTCGATATTTCCCGCAGGTTTCATAGCAAAGTTAGTTTTCAAGGTTATTGACAAAAAGTAAAAGCCGGTTCATAATATTCACGTCGCTAACGCTTCCGTCGAAGTCGAGCGACAGCAGGTTCATCTGCGGGTAAAGCCCGCGTATGCGTTTCTCCACGCCCTTCGAGACGATGTGATTGGCGATGCAGCCGAACGGTTGCAGGCTGACGACGTTCCGAACGCCGTGCCGGGCGAACATCGCCACCTCGCCGGGCAGCAGCCACCCCTCGCCGAACTGCGCGTTCAGCGATATGACCTCGGAAGCCGCTTCGGCACTCTCATACACGTTGCCGATCGGTTGAAAGTAGGGAAATTTCGAAGCGATGCCGTTGAAACGACCGATGAGCCGTTGCATACGCCCGGCTCCTTGCCGAAGCAGCCAGCCGGGAATCCGCGAGGAATCCAGTCCCGAACGATTTCGGATTTCGCGGTTGACGAACCCCTGCATGAAAAAATCGGTCAATATGGGCGATACCGCTTCGATCCGACGATCGGTCAGCCAATCGATCAATCCTTTTTGGGCGAAAGGATTGAATTTTAGGAATATCTCACCCACGATACCGACCTTCGGCCGTTCGATGGGACGGCATTTGCGGGAAAACGCTTCAACGGCGAAGCCCAGCGTTTCGGCAAAGGCATCCAGAATATTGCTTTCGGATTCGGATTCCAGAATCATTTTCGCGTCTTCCAGATACCAGTCGCGCAGCGAGGCCGCTTCGCCGGGCTCGGTTTCGCGCACGGCCGTAGCGTAATAGAGGCGCGCCAGGCAATCGGTGAACAGAACGGCTCCGATGGCACCGCGAAACACGCGCAGCCACGGAATACGGAACCCCGGCTGGGTCGTTTGCAGACCGCTGCCCGGCGATACGGATATAACCGGCACGTCGGCGAAACCGGCATTGACGAGCCCTTTGCGGATCAGGGCGATGTAGTTGCTGGCGCGGCATTGTCCGCCGGTCTGGGTGATGGCCACGGCCGTTTCGGTCGGGTCGTGCCGGCCCGACTGGAGCGCGTTCACGATGTCGCCCACGATCAGCGTCGCCGGATAACAGATTTCGTTGTTGGCATACCGCAATCCCGATTCTACCGAGGCTTGCGTACTCATGGGCAGGTTCTCGGCTTCGTATCCGGCACGTTTCAGCAGCGCCGGAATAAGCGGCGAAATAAACGGCGTAAAGAACGGAACGAGGATTTTCCGCTTGCGGTCCCGCTCGCCGAAATCGGGCGTCGTCACGAACGGCCGCGGCGCGGCCTGCGAAGCGTGCCCGAGTTTCAGGCTCTCGATCAGCGAGCGGATACGCAACTTCAGCGACCCGGTATTGCTCACGTCGTCGATTTTCAGCAGCGTGAGGCTTTTCCCGTGCCGTCCCAACAGGTCGCGCACTTCGTCGGTCAGCAGAGCGTCCGGGCCGCAGCCGAAAGAGGTCAGTTCGACGAACTGCACGTTCCGATCCTGCCGGCTCGCCCATGCGGCAGCCCGGAGAATGCGGTTGGCGTAGGCCCATTGCGCCACATAATGAGTGTCGGCGGTCGAAATATTTTCGCCGCGCACGATATCGTCCGTAATGACGTCGACGCCCATCCCCGCGACCATCTCCGCGATTTTATGCTGGATGAGCGGATCGGCATGGTAGGGCCGGCCGGCTACGAGAAGCGTCAGCCGGCCCGCATCGCGGCTGCGGCGCAGAATCCCGCCGTTAAGCTCCCTAAGCTGCCGAGCAAAAGCGCGCTGTTCGTCGAGCGCCCGCCGGAAAGCCGTCCGGATCTTCCGGCGCGCTACGCCCAGCGAAACGAGATAGTCGGAGCACTGGCGGTAGAGTCGCTTTTCGTTACGGAACGAAACGGTCGGCGAGTCGAGCGGGATCGAAAGATTGTCGACGCTCCGCACGACATCCGAATACCCGGCCACGATCGGACAACTGTAACTGTTGATCTCTTTGCCGTCCGGTTGTTCGTATACGACATAAGGCATCAGAATGCGGTCTACGCCCTTTTCGACGAGATCGCTGATATGGGCATGGACGAGTTTGGCCGGAAAACAGATGTTGTCGGACATCACGCGGCGCACGTTATGTTCGTAGGTTCGCATGTTCGAAGGGTCGGACAGCACGACGGAAATACCGCAGTCGCTGAGCAACGTATGCCAGAAAGGATACTCCTCGTAGGTATTCAAGCAACGGGGAATGCCGACGACCGGACGCCCTTCCCGGAGACCGGAGCGGTCGAAAAGCAGGCGCAATTTCTCGGCATAAGCGTTTTCGCCCTGCACGTCGCAGGAACCCTTGTTGGAAAAATGACGCTCGCACTTGTTTCCCGAATAGTAGGTGTTGCCGCCTGAGAAACGATAGCGCGTCACCATGCATCGGTTCTCGCAGCCGCGGCATTGCAGCATGTCCGAAGTGCAGGAAGCCGTTTCGAGCAGTTGTCCGAGGGACACGCCGGACGACCGAAGCCTTCCGGCATAGAGCGCGCAGCCGAAAGCGCCCATCATCTCCGGACGGTCGCTGCGGAAAACCTCGCGCCCGGTCAGCCGTTCGAAAGCCCGCACCACGGCGTCGTTGCGCATCGTGCCGCCCTGCACGACGATCCGGCCGCCCATCTCGTCGGCCGAACGGAGCTTCAGCACTTTGTAAAGGCAGTTCTTTACGACCGAGTAAGAAAGCCCGGCGGCGATATCGGCCATCGAAGCTCCCTCGCGCAGCATCTGCTTCACGCGGGAGTTCATAAAAACGGTGCAGCGCGTCCCCAGGTCGCAGGGATGGGAGGCGGTGCACGCCTGCGCCGCGAACTCCCCGACCCCGGAGCCGAGGCTCCGGGCGAAGGTCTCGATGAACGAACCGCAGCCCGACGAACAAGCTTCGTTGATCTCCATGCGCGTTACGGCGCCGTGCTCGACGAAAATGGCCTTCATGTCTTGTCCGCCGATATCGAGGATAAACGACACGTCGGGCGTTATCTCTTTGGCGGCAAGGTAATGCGCGATGGTCTCGATGACGCCCGCGTCGAGTCCGAAGGCCGCTTTGATGAGATCCTCGCCGTAGCCCGTTACGCAACTGCCCTCCACGACCGGATCGGCGCCCGCCGTCCGGCAGGCAGCGAGCAACTCGCGCAATCCCTGCCCGACCGCAGCGATCGGGTTGCCGTTGTTGGGCGCATAGTGGGTGAAAAGCAGTTGCTGCCGGTCGTCGAACGCCGCGATCTTCGTCGTCGTGGAACCGGAGTCGATGCCGAGCGTTATCCCGATCCGGCCCGGCGGAATCGGCACGGAGCGAAAAGTCCCGGTGTTCCGCTGCCGCCGCCAAGCGGTATGCGCTTCTTCATTTTCGAAGATGGCGGGAAGCGCCTTGTACGTGCGGTCGCCCCGCGTCGTATTCGCGGCGATGACAGCGAGCCATTCGTCCGCCGCGCGAAGCGAAGCATCGGTTCCGGAGAGCGCCGTACCCCATGCCGGCAACAGTTGGGCGTCGGCGGGGCAGATCGTTTGCGTTCCGTCCAGATGCAGGTACTCCGCAAACGCCTTACGCAACGACGGGAGGAATGCCAACGGCCCGCCGCAAAAAAGTACCGGAGCCTCGATGTCGCAGCCATGCGACAGCGTTACGACGGTCTGCACCGCCACGGCGTGGAAAATCGAAGCGGCGATCTCCTCCCGGCTCACGTTTTTGGCCAACAGGTTCTGGATGTCCGTTTTGGCGAAAACGCCGCACCGCGAGGCAATCGGATGAATGCGGACGGCCCGCTGCGCCAGACGGTCGAGTCCGGCGGGCGTCGTGTCGAGCAGGAGCGCCATCTGGTCGATAAAGGCCCCCGTACCGCCGGCGCAATTGCTGTTCATGCGCATGTCCGGCGTTTCGCCTTTCAGAAAAACGACTTTGGCGTCCTCGCCGCCGATGTCGATGAGGGTCGTCGCCTGCGGATGGTAACGCCGGACATAGGCCGTCGAAGCCACGACCTCCTGAACGAAAGGGATCTGCGTGCGCTCCGCGATGCCCAGCCCGACCGAACCGGTAATCGTCAAACCGAACAATTCGTCCCCGAACCGCTCGCCCAGCTCCGAAAAGACGACGGAAAGAGTTTCCCGAATACGGGCATTGTGACGAACATAGGTCGAAAAACAAATGTTGTCGTGGTCGTCCAATACGACGACCTTGAGCGTCGTGGAACCCACATCAAGACCTATTCTATTGTGTTTCATAACAAAACAATATTTCACCAACACTATCTGACTATGATGTCAGACACAAATGTAAACAAAAAAAATTCCGACATGGTTAATCGGAATGAAAATTATTTGCAATTTTTTTCAACGTCCGGTTGTCCGATCGGTCATTCCTAAAATTTATACCAACGGAAGACCAATACAAAAAAGATACCCGCCGCAAATGCAGCGGGTATCCCCCGTTTTCAGGCAATGCCTGAAACCTCCTTCGGTAAAACTCTAAAATTCGATTCTTTTGGCCTGCCCGATGTGTTCGAGATTGACCGATGCGTACGGATCGCCGGCGGCTTCGGCTTTCCGGAGAAATTTTTCGGCCGTGTCGTAATCCCCTTTCATCATGTAGCATACGCCTATGTAGTTGAATGCCGCAGGATTCTCCTGCTGACCTTCCAGTTCTTTCAAAGCGGCTTCGTAGTCTCCTTCGACCATGTGCCGCATAGCCCTGTTGATCCGCGTAACCCCGATGTTTTCAGGACTGTCCGGGTCAATCCACGTGGTGCGGCCGTGCTCGTCCGTAACCGCCGTAGCGACGGAAGCCGTCCGGTCGATGTCGTAGTAGACCTGCAAATATCCGGCATTCCGCAGGGCAGGATAAAAATTCTTCAGCATGTAGGCATACGGCTTTCCGTCGGCAAGCTGTTTCAATTTGGTCTTGCGCTCTTCCTGCTCGATGGCGTAGGCATCGATGATGTCGAGCACCTCCTGCCGGTACTCCATATCCGACTCGGCGACCATTTTACGCAAACCGTCCCAATCCTCGCGCCCGTTGTAAAGTTCGAACAGGCTCTCGTCGCGCGGCATGTCGAGGTTCTTCAGCAGGTAATCCCGGAACGACTCCGCACGCCTTTGCGCGAGCGCCGTGTTGCCGGCCAGCGTACCTTCCGGCGAAGCGTATCCGGCTATCATGATCCGTTTGAGCGACGCATTCGGATCTTCGTGGATAAGCTGGAACGCTTTCCCCACTGCGCCGAGCAACTCCTTGTTGCCGGGAATATCCATATCGATTACGTGCGACCCTACGGTAAACCGGATTACGGCCGTCCCTTTGTCGCGTTCGTTGAACAGGATGTCGTAACGGTTGGGATAATCCTCGACAGGATGCAGAAACGGATTCTCCAGGGAATATTTTTCGAGTTCGGTGAGCCGGTATTCGAGCGGCTCGCTGTTGTAAGCCGGCACGATCTCGTAATAGAGCAGCTTGTCCGCGGCGAGCGTCCGGGCCGGTTTCGTATCTTCGGAGCAACACCCGACCACGGTTTCGCCGAGCGACAGCGACACCGTATTCATCCAGGATTGATACGGAACGAGCGCTTTATAGCCGACCTTCGCAGGAGTATCCTTTCTTTTTAAGACATAGCCTTTGCCGCCGGTCGCTCTATTGCGGGTATCGTACAGGCTGCGCCGGTTGCCGGTTACGACGATCTGCTCGAGCGCCAGCCTGTCGGCCCCGTTGTAGAGCACGGGCGTCATCACGACCCGATAGTTCGGACGCAACTTTTCGATATTCACATCGAACGACACCTCCACCTCTTCGTTTACCTTACGCACCTTTGTATTCTCTACGGTCCATGTTCCCGGCGCCGCAGCCCAAAGGTCGGCTGCGAAAAACAGGGACAAGATTATAATTAGCGATCTTTTCATCAGACGTTCGGATTATATCAGTTAATTATGAATATCAGGTTAACGCCCAACTTGGTCGGGCCGAAATAGTTTTTGGTTCCGGATTCGAGCCGGGGACTACAGTCGCGGCACCCGTACTTGTCGTAGTCGAAACGGACGTATCCGACGCCGACGGTGGCCTCGATGCTCCACTTCCGCGCGAGCATCCACTGGTAACCGTAACTGAATCCGCCTCCGACGTACCAGCCGTCGTAACGGTGTTCCTTACCGTCCCGGGCCAGGCCGAACGGCAGTTTCACCTTCGAAATATTGTACTCTCCGCCGAGCAGGTGTACGCCGAAAAAGTGCCCGTTGAAACGTTCGCACAACCAGTAACGGAACTCGGGCTGCACCAGCCAGTGCTTGAACATTTTGCCGTCGTTCTTCTCGAACGGATTGTAATTACCCGATATATCGAGGGTCGTCGCCCGTCCCAGCCCCAGCTCGACGCCGAGGTTCGGCGTCGCCAGTACGTCGTAAACGACATTGTTCTTCACAGCGACTTTCTGAGCGCCGGTCGAAGCCGTCATCGCGGCAAAGGCGAGCAGAAGAATAACTTTTTTCATCATGACTTTTCTTTCGTTTATGGACCGGCCGCCCCGCGGACGGCCGGCTTTGTGAATACTGATAAACAGAGGTTGCGTTCGTCGTTACTCTGCGCGCAGCGTAATCGTGCTGGACGGTTCCCGCATGATCCTCTTCAACGTACGCGTAGCCCTGCGGTCGCTGCTTTCATGGATCTCGAACAGCATCAGGTGATCGAGACGCGTCCCGGGAATCATATACCACTGGCGCCATCCGTGTGCGAGCCCGCTGCCGATCTCTTCCGCTTCGATCTTACCCGTCTTGCCCTGGTTATTCGGATCGTGGTTGTCGTGCCTCAGCGCGAAAGCGCTCACCACGTACAATTCCTTGCCGTTACCCAGGTTCGTCGCATGGTTCGCCCGCTTGAATTGCCTGCGCAGGAACTCCGTGCTTACCAGGTAATACTCATAGGTCAACGTAGTGTACACATTCGGATCGTCATGGTACAACTGTACCGTCCGGGTCGTCGTAGCCTCTTCGAGATCGATCGCGGTCACCTTGAAGCTCACCGTCTGCAATCCCGGTTTGGCCGGAGTGTAATAGTAGTATCCGCCGCCGTCGTCGCTGAACCCGGTCATGTCCGACGGAGCCAGGCTCGGCGTGTAAAACAACACGAGATCTTGCCGCGCGAACGCGTCTTCGGACATATAGAAGGTTATCAGCGCCTCCTGACCGATGCCGTATCCCACGCAGTTTTGCAGATAAGCGGAATGGTGTCCGTTGATCGATACGAGCGTCAGCGCAGGCCCGACATACGCGGTTTTGAAGATCGGGTTCTCGATAGTCACCAATTCGCCGCCATGATCCCTCGAATTCTGGAAATCGACGGTCTGCTGTCCCGCTCCGGTCGCCATATAAATATAGCTGATGCTGCCGTCCGGGTTCGATTCGATCTGCAGGCTGTTCCGGCTCGCATTGGTCGGCTCCAAATTCCGGGCCGTAATTACGCATCGCAGCGGGAAATAGGCGGCCGGAATATCGTCGGAAATGTCGAACGTAAGCGTTTTCGAATCGCCTCTGCTGACGCCGGAAGGCATCCCCACCGGGTCGAACGTAAACTTCTCGCATGAAATGACGGTCACGATCCTCGACAGGGCGCCGGCGGAAATACGGATTTCCGCCTTTTTGAAACCTTCGTCGACGACCCGGACGTCGGCGTACACCTTACCCGAACCCCGGTCGACGTACAGGTTGCTCAGTATCCCTTCCTCGTCGGACAGCACCAGCGGGTTGCGGATATCGCCGTTGGTCACGACGTTGCTCTTCTCATACTTGACGTCGAGTTCGAGCCGCTGCGTCGCGGAACCGTCCCCCGGATTGGTAAGGATATTGACGATCGGATTGACCGTCAGCCGGTCGGAACCGTCCGATATCTCGGGAGATTCTTTGATGATCTCCGCGTAAATGTTGTTGATCGGCGGCGCGTCGATCGCGCTTTCAACGCTTCCGGAACCGATATTTCCCGGGATATAGTCCATGATCCTTATCCTGAAATGGGTATTGCGAACGATCGGATAAAGATTGAGTTCGCTGTCGATCAACTCGATTTTGTAATACTTTTTATAATCGCCGCCGGCGTGAAGTATCACGAAAGTCTCGTCATTGTAGCCGTTGTCGCTCTCGAACATGTATTTAGGCTCGAGATCCAGCGTCGTCGGTTTATCGGCGCACATGCCCGCATCGGCCGGAACGGTGGCCCGGTCGGCCGACCACTCGAACGGTTCCGCAATGCCCGGACTGAACGGAGCGATCGTTCCGCGGGTCGCATAGTTATAAAGCGCGAACCCTTCGACGGTAAACTGCTCGCGTTGCCCCTGGGCCATCAGATCCAGCAGATTCTGGTCGATCTCTACGGTCACCTTGGCTTGGTTGCGCAGCAGCCTCACCTGCGGGGGAGCATTGAAATTATCGACGGTCTTGCGGTCCCACAGCACCCAGGTATCCGATTCGAGATCCGGCACGAGGGTTCTCTCGTCTTTGCCGAGCGAGCCCCGCTCGTCGAACGCGCTCCAGTCGTAATTGGCTATGAAATGCACGATACGCGTACTGCCCGACACCTTCGCCTTGAACGTACCGCCCTGCAGGTCGGATGCGACCGAGCGGCCGAGGAACCGGCCGTCGGCATCGAATTGCAGTAGACTGATATCGTTTACCGTACTCTCGGCCGATTTGGTACGAACGACCGTATAATCGGGAACCGAATAAGAAAATTCCAGATCGGCCTCCCCGCTTACCGGCATGGAAACCGGTTCCGTTTCGGACTTCATGCAGGAAGCGAGAACCGCGATCAGCAAAAACGGCAGCGACAATTTATAAAATCTTGTTTTCATCACTTTACCTTAATTATTTCATTTGTCGTTAAAAAGGCTACAACGGACGGTCTATATCCCTTACGCATCGCACTTCCGCACTGCTGGCACTCTCCCCGTCGGTACCCCCGGACGGATTGAGGATACGGAACGCCGCATTGCTCGCCGGATCGGCCGTCCAGTAGCGGTGTCTGTCGGTAATGTCCTTGATTTCGCATTTGCTCACATTTTGCAGGACATCGAGCAACAGCATCTCGGCATAGGTCGGCATGCGCCAGTTTTTATAGGTCACTCCGTCCGTATCGGTCTCGGAGTAGTTCTTGCACCGGCTCACGGCGGCCCAGAAATCGACCCGATCGGTCGAAGACGACACTCTCGACGCGAACATGAAGTTCGGAGAGATCATCCACCGGTTACTCGCGGAAGGATCGGTATAACCGTTCTTATCCAGAGCGGGATAGCCTACCTGGCAATAACCGTACGCCATTTCCTGGCGGCCGTCGTTCACCGGATTGTAAGGATGGGGACCGGTATACAGTTTTCCGGTCAGCTCCTGGTAATACCCGCGGATGTGGGCGTCTCCCCAACTGCCCCTGGTCGGAACGTCGGGCATCGGAATCGTTCGCAGGTCGGCCTGTTTGATATTGACCGTATACATGTTTCGGTTTTTGTTCCCGTCCACGTCCTGCGACAAGATATGGCCGATCCAGATCGGCGGATACTGCGTAACCCGGACGCTCTGGACGATGTGGTCGCCGTTCTCCACGTCGAACGTAATCACCCTCGGAACGAAATTGTCCGGAATCGGGCTGTAAATCGTAATCGCCCCGTTGTGCACGAACGGATCGCGCGTAACGCTCACCCCCGTCGAGGAAACCTCGGCGCCTTCGACGAAAACTTTCAGGTTCCGCACCTCCACATTGTCCGAAGAGGATTGGAATCCCGTAACATAGGTATCTATGTTGTTCATCACGATGTCCTGCTCGTCGATGTAGAGGTACATGATGTTTTTGATCCACACTTCGATGTTATTGGTCGTCCAGTCCACCACCTGATAATCAACGTTTTCCAACAGGACGGCTTCCGGAGCGCTGGCTCCCCCGTCGCCGTCGATATGCGCCTTAATATTGTAAATGTAGTTGCGGCGGAGTTTGTAAAGGTGAGCCGGGTCGCCCCCGTCGGCCGAAAGGCGGTAGTTCACGGGGATCTTGTAATAGCTGCTTTCCGTCGCGGACGCCTTCTTTATAGGCACGTTCAGGTAGATGAAAGTCTCATCGGCCACCGCGGCGTTCCAGTCGTTGGCATACGAATAAAGGATGATCTGGTTCGGCTCGCCCGACACCAGGTCGGCGCCCGTATAGGATGCGGTAGTCGCCAGCGCGGGCGTATGAACGTCCCCGGTTTCCAGCACCCTGGCGTCGGACGCGTAGTTGACCAGTTTTTTGGTCACCTGTCCCGCCGGCTGGTAATCGGCGCCGTAACTGAGGTTCACCCGGATCTTGGCAACGCCCCTTTTGAGCGACACGTCGATGTTCTTATTGGCTTTCGTACCGTCGTTGAGTACCGTCGCGATCGACTTACCGTCCATCAGCAGATCGGTCTGCACCGCATCGGGATTCAGAGCCTGAGCAACGACCGCCGCTTTCAGCTCCGCGAGGGACATCGCCCCTGCGGCGGCCGTACCCGCATTCGCCACGACATAAACCGAATACCCGGTATTTTCCGCGAATGCGCTCCGGTTCTTCGAAATGCCGTACCGGGTCATTCCGTCGACCGGCACGATGCGTTGGTAATGGGCGCAGGCGTCTTCTCCCTCTTTGTAGATAAATACGTCGAGGGTCGAAATCTTATTTTCGTTCAGCGCCTTCTCGCCGTCTTCGGTCGCCTTCGTCCCCCCCTCTACCGGCAGCAAGACCTGAAGCGTCAGGTTATTGCCGTCCGGGGCGGAGCCGTCCGGATCTTTCTGGCACGATGCGGCGAAGAGCAGGACGGCCAGCGAAAAGATCGATCGTATGATATGCTTTGAAATCATGACTCTATTATTGTATTTGTTTGATCAGAATGTCGGTTTCGGTTCCCGGGTATTTCCGGCCTTCGGCGAAGCTGCCTCCCGCGTTATCGGGATTGATCTTCGCTTTTTTACCGTCGATCGAGATATAGAACTGCGTCTCGCGTTCGACGTTCGGGGTAAAACTCTTGGCCGGCACGATCCGTACCGAGTAGGAATCGGCCCGGGTTATCCCCTGCGAAACGTAGCCGCCTTCGGACAGCAGCTTGAAATCGTGCCCGTTGGTCAGGTTGGCCGCCCATACCGCTCCGTCGGGAGCCGTGAGCTTAAAATCGTAGGTAGCCGGGGCGGACTGCGAAACCTGTCCGTAATTCGCTCCGTAATCCACTCCCGAAAAGGCGAACGCGAGTTCGTCGTAAGTAATCGAAGAAAGCTCCGTGTCCCATTTCAGGACGTCCACGCGCAGGAACAACAGGTCGTTCGGCGCTCCGACAACCGCTTTGACCCGGTAAATCCGGTTGCGTTCCAAGTCGTAAAATCCCGCGGTATTCTTCAGATCGCCGCGATAGGTTACCGGGGCCCCGTTGACTTTCACATTCACCAACAGGTACGGGGTAGACGCGTCGTCCGGCGCGGCTCCCGACGGATCTTCTTCGCCGGAAATATTCTGATAACTGTAAAACGACTTTTCGGCGTCGGACGGTTTCAGCGCCGCATAGTCCGCATCGTCCGGAACCACGTCGAGGTATCCCGCCGTAGCGGGCGTATAGGTCTCCGTCCGGCGAATATCGCCTCCCGGCATCGCCTTGCTCTGATACTGAACGTTGCTGCGAACGACCTGGTTACGGAATTCGATCGAGGTCAGTTCCACGAGGTCGTCCGTCAATTCCGCCGACTTGAAAACATGCATGTCGACGCGTCCGACGAGTCTCTCCATTTCGACCGAAGCGTTGACGGCAGTTCCCGACATCGTCGTCGCCGTTTTGCCGATCATTGCGATGTCATCCGCCGAGAAAGACGAGGAAACTATTTCCAGCGCATCGAGCGTCGATTTGGGCGTATTCTCGTCGATGGTCACCGCCTGTCCGTTCGCCGTAAAGTTTTTTCCGGCATAGTTGGCGACGGCATAGATCGCTTTCTTGTCTTTGGTCACCCTGACCGACCGGACATAGCTGTTCGCAGCCGATTCCGGCGTAAAATCCGTTACCAACTCGGAAAATTCCAGATCGCCGTTGTCATGGTTGAATATGTACACGGCCAGACTGGTAAATTCGTCTTCGCCGGTGAGGGCGAGATCGCCGTTTCCGTTGCGGGTAAGAAGGGACAATGCCAGGCTGGCGTCCATTCCCGCCGGATCGTCCCCGGCGGTCTTGCTGCACGACAGCATCTGCACGGAGACGGCGAACAACAGAATGATTCTGGCTATCTTATACTTTTGCATGGATTCCTATTTTTGTATCGGATCGATGTCCTCTTCCTCCCAGGGAGCGACTTCTACCGAAGTATTGTTAAACCGGAAGCGTATGGCTATTTCCGCCTCGTCCTTGTCTTCGACGGAGATAGCGTGCTCGTTCATAAAATCCGCCAGTTCGACGGTTTTATAGCAAATCTCGCCGCCGCTGTTCGACAGTTTTAGCCGTATGTCGTTATCGTTCAAAAAACGAAAGGCGTTTACGCGTGCAACGTAGTCCCCCGTTTCCGCATCGTATGCGAGCTGAGCGCGGTAAACGCTTTTCAGAGCCGAGGCGCTCGCTCCGTCGAAACCCATCTGCGGATGCAGGTTCACGATATCCACCTCGATCGGCGCCGTTGCGCGGGTGGCGGGCGCCGCCGCCCCCGTAACATGCACGTGCAGCGGAATGTGTGCCTGATCGAACAGCAATTCTTCGTCCCTGAACTGACTTTGCACGACCGTTATCTTTTTGGTCGCGAAGTACACCCGGTCGTTTTCATGGTGTATAATGGGATCTCCCGCATAGTACGCGGCCGATCCCAGCACGGCCTTCGACAGTTGCTCGGCATCGTGTATTTCCGTCCCGTCGGTCAGGTTCGTCCATGCCACCAGGGAGTAATTTCCATCGGGCAGATTCAGGTTCACACCCTTGTGTGCCTGTAAGTCGGCGCCGCTTTTGGTGCGCCTCGCGACCAGGTTTCCGTCGCTGTCGTAGACGAACAGGGTCACGTTGTCCGATTTTTCGAGGAAGCGGCATTGTCCCGGAACGTCGCCGTAATAGTAAAACGATATCCGCGTACGCTCGCAGTCCAATCCGGAGCCGTCGTCACGGATACACCCCGATAGTGCAAAAACCCAAAACAGGACAATTATGTAATTGTATCCTTTCATTTCACTAGGTCGATTAGCTGTATCTTTTTCGTAAAAAGGGGGGAGGCCCGTCCTCCCCCCGCATTCAATTAAAGGATTACTACAACTGCTGGAACTCGGGATCGATGTTCTCTTCCTGCCAGTCGGCGATAGTAATGGTAAGGGTGATGTTATACGCGACCGGATTGAGATCGGTGTGCATGAACTGAGGTTTGATCTCGATGTTCACATTGTAGATCTTACCCGCTTCGAACGTTACGTTCCCCGAGGCGGTCGTATAATTCACCACGTTGGCAAACTTGGACAGCGGCAGCAATCTCGGATTGTAGGCGTCTTCGTCGTCGCTCGTAATGTCGGTAGCCGATACATTGGCCAGGCTGAAGTGCAGATACGGAGTCTGTCCGGGGAAGAAGTTGAACGCGAAACACTTCTTGGCGTCGGGATCGGTCGGATCGTTGAATTCGTCCAGGTCGTAAGCCGCATACGCGCCGGAGCTCCACTGGTTATAGCTTGCATAGGTCGCTTCGTCCGTTTGGGCGGCGTCCGAGCCGAAAAGCCATTTACCCTCGGTCGCTCTTTCGAAAGCGGTCGTATTGGTCATCAGCGACGCAGCCACGGCTGCTCCGTTGTATTGCTTGTAGAAGTTGTTGAAGTAAACTCCCAGCAGATCGCCGGTCAGACCTTCCCACTCTACGAGAGCCGATTTTCCGTTGGAAGTGTTGGTCACCGTTTCGCTTCCGCTCTCGACGAAGGATACCTTTTTAACCTGGATACGGGCCATCACCGATTTGATCGTAACGGTGCCGGTAAACGTATACACGTTCTCGTCGTTCACATTCTCTACGTTCACGTCGAATGCCGACAGCGCCCCTGTCCCGGCAAAAAGCACTTTGGAACCTTGTTGCTGGCTGTAAGCGGCCGCAACGGTCACTTTGTCGCCCACCCCGCCGGTAACGTAAGTTTCCGATCCTTTTTTATAATTGCCGTAAACGGCCAGGTCGGAGGCTTCGGTTCCCACATTCGGAATGAGGAGTCCCACATCGGTCAGCTTGTCCCAATCCGAATCGGCTGTCAGGTCTTTGTCGACCTCTACTTTTTTCAAAATCGTACCCGCCGAGTTCGTTACGAAAATGGCGATGTTGTCCACGTCGGCCGTCTTCAAAAGCGGATCCACCGGGCCGGCCGCTTTCGTCTGGACGCCGCCCATGGAGATTACGACGTGCTTCTCTCCGGCGGGAGCGGACGGGCCGCCCGGGTCGGTGTCTTTGGAACACGAGGCAAGTATGCCTAAACTCAAAAACGCTGCAAAAAAATAATTGAATGTTTTCATGATAAAAAGTAAATTAATTAGAGTTTCACACAATCGGTTATTTCGATCGAAAATCAAACATCGCAATCACGGTCGTCGAATCGGCAGTTCCGACATATGTCCGGATGTTTCAAGTTCGGTTCCATGTCCGATCAATTTTTCATACACTCATAATACAACCATTCGGGGGCAATATATAGATACGTTTACGCCTTTTTATCAACCAATTACGCAACAAAACCTATTCTCAAACTCCGATTCCGAAACAATTTTCCGAGACCGTTCTCGCCGTTTCGAAATGCGAAAACGACAAGGCCGCGATCTACCGTTTATCATGTCCGCCGAAACGCATATCGCAACTCCCGTCCGGCAGAACGGTCGGACGGGAACGGCTCGGATACGCAGAAAAAGAAACCGGAATACAGCGGGATCGCAACCCCGCCGTTTTACGGCCGGACGCGGGGAAGCATGACCGCACGAATTTCAAAATGTTAATTATTATTACCATATTTGCGGAATAAATATAAAATCACCTATCGCAGGAATGAATAAAGATTTAACCTGGAACGCCTCTGATAATAAAGATCGGGAATCGACCGAACGAACATCCCGCGAAAACGGGCCCGTTACGGTGGAACTGCTCGAAGCGCTCCGCGACGGGGATCACGAGGCCTACAAGACCGTATACCTGCATTACCGGGGCCCGATCGAGAACTTTCTATATAAATTGTTGCGCTCCCGCGAAGAAGCCGAGGAAATCGCGCAGCACGTATTTATGACCCTGTGGGAGAGGCGGGCCGAGTTGGACCCTTCCAAAAATATCCGTACCCTACTCTATACGATCGCACGGAATGCGGTGGTCAATTTGTTCAAACGCCAGCGGGTTTTCGAGAAATACCAGAAAATGCAGGACCCCGGCGAACAGGATCTTCTGACAGGCGAAGACCTGTTGATCGCGCAGGAAAAAGAACTACTCATAGAGCTGGCCGTCAAGAACATGCCTCCGATGCGCCGGAAAATATTCGAAATGAGCCGGCAGCAGAACCTCTCGCACGAAGAGATCGCGCAGCACCTTGATACGTCCAAACACAATGTCGCGAACCACCTGTCGCAAGCCCTGAAAAAAATCAAGCGCACGCTCAAATAGTCAATTCCCGCCGCAACCGGCCGGGGATCGCCCCATGCATCGTAAAAACCAGAACAACGCGCCGTTCGGATGAATCCGATTCTACTTTTGTATAAAACAGCTCTTTGATTGTATTATAATCATAACGGTCGTACGCTCCGTCCGGCATACCCGTTCCGCAATACGATTTCAAAAAATAATTCAAATAGATACTCCAGCATATCCGAACGACTGTATTTATGAGCACCGACCCGCAAAAAACGATCCAGGAGATCATCGACCTGTACCTCGGCGAAGAGCATCCCGACGAACATACCCAGGAGCAGTTCCGCGCCTGGCTTGCCGGCGACGGCCACCGGAAAGAGAAATACGAGGCCCTGGAAAAAGCGTTCGAAAGAGAAGTCCGGTTCGATCCGGCCCCGAGCCGCAAAGTACTGGACTCGTACCGGGAAATGACCGGCGCGGCGCGAGGCGCCGGCGTAGAACGCTCCCGGTCGCGAAAAAGAACGGCCCTGCGCATCGCCGCGGCGGCAGTTCCGGCACTGATCGCCGCCGCGACGATCTTATACCTGCTGAATCAACGCCTCAGCGAACATTTCGACGTGACCGTCCTGTCCGACGTGACCGAATCGACGGAGCGCGGAACGCAAAAACACATCATTCTGCCCGACGGTTCGCAGGCATGGATAAACAGCGGCAGCAGCATCGGATACTGCGACGATTTTGGATCGAAACGCACGGTTTACCTCGACGGAGAGGCGTATTTCATCGTGAAGGCCTCCGTACAGCAGCCGTTCACGGTGAAAACGGAAAACATGACCGCCGTGGCGACGGAAGCCCAATTCAACGTCAAGGCCTACTGCGACAGCGCAGCCTGCGAAATCGTCGTAGCGGAAGGCTCCCTCGACGCCTTCTGCGGCGGGCAAACCTATCGCCTGGCAGACAATACGCACATCCGGATGGACAACCGGTCGCAGCGCGTCACCGTGCACCGGATCGTCGACGGCGAACTGCCGCAATGGATGTCGCAGTTGCGATTCGAAGACACGCCGCTCGAACACGTGCTTTATATCATCTCCGGATTTTTCGGCGTGAAAATCGACCTGGCGGCCGAACTGGAACTGGAAGGGAACTTCACGGCCGCCTTCGAAGAAGGCCCGACGCTGGACAACGTGCTGCTTACGTTGCAAAATACCGTACCGGACTTCAATTACCGGATCGACGGGAACACGGTGCGCATCACGGAAAAACAGGTACGGGACGGAATGTCGAAATAACATAAGGCGTATAAAATTTACACGCTTTTGACATACGACCGGTTCGGGAGACCGCTTCCGGCCGTTTTCCGCAGGAGCACGGAATCACCACCACACCTGTTCGCCGTTTTCAAGGGTGAAAATACGCTCTTCTTTCCCCCGGGTATGGTCCCTCAACAGCAAAAGCGCATGGGACGGTATGTTGTCGTAATACAAATTCATGTTCTCCGCCTTTTTTTTACCGAGCGATTCCCAGCCGGATTCATCTTTCCAATAGAACAGTTCATAAACATCGCCGATGCGGATGTTGTTGTCGTCGCTGCGAAAAGCATACTCTACGCTGCCGATCGAAACCGGTTCGCCGAAATCCATCCCGGCCCAACTGTTATTGGGATCGGTAGAGTCAAAGAACGTGAAAGGATCGCCGTCGAACACGGCCTCCCTGGTTCGTCGGGGATCGTCGAGGTAGGAGCCCGGCGTTCCGATAATCGTTCCTCTCAGGGAACGATTCGAACCGGGGGGGTGGAACAGCAGTTCGGCCATGTTGTTAAATCCGGCAAGAGAAGAAAAATAACGCCAATACCGGTATTTCGGAGTTTCCGCAGGAATCCGCACCTCGCCGGCCGACTGAGCCTCCGTAAATTCGTGAATCGTAACGACATCGCTGAAATCCGGCCGATTGGCAGCCTGTATTTTACCGGATATCAACCTTTTGGTCACTGTCGTCATCGCGTGGTAATACGGATATTTCCGCAGCAATTTAAACGATTCGCGGTTTACGGTATCGGGAATCAGCAGGTCTACCTTGCCGTAGGCGTCAACCGTAAAAGGGTACGACAGCGGCGTGATTTTCTCCCCGTCGGAGCAATACACCGGAAGATAGGCGATGTCGCGTCCGATAGCTTCGAAAACCGCTTCCGATCCGCCGACCTCTCCGAATCCGACCGGGACCCAATTCCGATTGTCAAAAACCGCCACATAAGCGTACTTATTCCTCTTTTTTAGTGCGGGATCGATCCTGATCCGGACGTCTTGCGTAGACACATATTCGGCGGTAACATCTTTTATCGTCACGGTACTGAGAGACGAAGGAACCGCCTCCCCGCTATTGTTCAACCGGATAAAAACCGGATTGAGCGCATAGCATTGGCGGTAGACTTTAGCCATCATCTCTCCGGGACGGTGAGGCGTTCCCGGATCCGTGTCCAACGGAACGAACTCTTCGAAACGCCCGTTATTGGAGACCTGAATGACATTCCAGGAATGTCCCTGGGCCTGAGTCGGCCACTGAGGGGTAAAATCGACAGCCACGGGAATGCCTTTGCTTTGCAAAACCGCCTTAACGACAATCCCTTTATCCGTGCAATTGGACAAATGCATCTTCAGAAAAGTAGACATCCGGAGGATCGGCAGTCCCGTATACGCATAGGGCAACGTCGTTTTCAAATGGGAGTTCAGTCCCTGATTTATATTCAGCGCCGCCCAATGCGGAGAATGACAGGTAAATCTTCCGGCTCTCAGATCGGTCAGGTCGTACAACCGATCGGCCAATTCACAGCATTCGTCTTTCCAGTTATCCGCCTGAAAAGCCGGCGCGGCTTTGTAAGGAAGAATATATTCGCAAAAATCGTCAAACGTAAGATGAGCGGCCCAGGGCGCATTCGCCCAAGTTTCAAAAGCGTTTTCGATGTTTCGAATCAGATAGTCCGCTTTGAGTATCCGGATGTCCGATTGGCTGGAAGACGGTTTTACGGGGAACCGCTTGGAAACCGCCTCCATAGCCTTCACTTTGAATCCGGCCCAATCCTGATCATCGGCTTCTTTCAGATTCGTTTTTGCGAGTTCGAGCAAAGAAGTATCCAGAGGAGTCGCCAGAATCGAATCGACCTGATCGCAAAACGCATTGACGATCGCCGGATCGAGCGAATAATGCCCCGGCATGTTTTTAATCAGAAACTCGGCCGCACGGAGCTTCAGACTGTCCTCGCTTTTTCGACTGTAATGAGCCAACACCTTTTCCATTTCTCCGCGGTTAGGCCCCGCGCATCGGAGAGCCCATTCCAAAGTGGGTCTGTCTTTCGAACACGAGCAAACGGAGAGTAAAAAAAGAAGAGATAAAGATAAATAACGCATAATTTAAAAGTTAACAATTTTCCACCTGATCTGTTTGAATACGCTAAAGCATCGAACGTCGTTCAAAAAAATAATAAAATCAGACGAGAATCTACGCTGGCGTTTCGAGCGGAATCGTCCGATTACGACAACCGATAAAATAACTTTGTCAGCCGTTCCCATCCATATCGCTATACATTCTGCCTATATCCTATTTTTTTGAAAGTATCGACGACTCGTTGCATCCGTATATTATATAATTTCAGACGATATATTCCAGCCAAAAATAACAAATAAAAGCATTCGAAAACAAAACAGAACGAAATTTTCGAACGGGATCACAAAGCCGCAGCGGCCCAAAGCCGTTCTCGCCGCCGGAGAGGAACGCGACGCCCCGTTTCCGGCGCCGCCGGAATGCCGCGGATACCCGGCGACGGACCGCATTCGAAATAAAATGCGTGAAATCCCGTTATCTATGCAGAAATTAGCATAAATGAAAAAATAATATTACCTTTGTCGAGTAAACAACGCGAGTTCATTCTGATCTTTATCTTCTTTGCATTTTCCCGGACAGTTCCGTCCGGCTTCTTTCATCGTTGAAATCGACCTTTATAAGCTTTCTTTGTTTCGGCAATCAACTGCCCGAGTAGGTTTGTTACCAGGACTGAAGACGGCATATGTCAAATTTCAACGGTATTACGGAAATGAAATCATTTTTCATCGGCAAGTACGAAATCAAACTGCCCATCGTACAAGGCGGTATGGGCGTGGGCGTATCGCTCAACGGATTGGCTTCGGCCGTCGCGAACGAAGGGGGCGTCGGAGTCATATCGGCAGCCGGGCTGGGGCTGCTCTATCCCGGCTACAAAGGAAGCTATTCCGAGAAGTGCATATACGGGCTGCGGCAGGAGATCCGCAAAGCCCGCGAAAAGACTTACGGAGTGATCGGGATCAACATCATGGTCGCGCTCTCCAATTTTTCCGACATGGTACGCACGGCCGTCTCGGAAAATGCGGACGTGATCTTCGCAGGGGCCGGTCTTCCGCTCGATCTGCCGGGTTATCTGACCGAGGGGAGCCGGACGCAGCTCGTTCCGATCGTCTCTTCTTCCCGGGCGGCGCGACTGATTTGCGAAAAATGGTCGGCCAATTACGGGTATCTCCCGGACGCGATCGTCGTGGAAGGGCCGAAAGCCGGAGGGCACCTGGGTTTCAAAAAGGAGCAGATCGAAGACGAGCACTACTCGCTGGAGCATCTGATCCCGGAAGTGGTCGAAGTGGCCCGGAGCTATGCCGGCCGAAAAAACATTCCGGTCATCGCGGCGGGCGGAATAGCGACCGGCGAAGACATCGCGCGGTTTATGGCGTTGGGGGCATCGGCGGTACAGATGGGCTCCATCTTCGTTCCGACCGAAGAGTGCGACGCGTCGGTCGAATTCAAAAAAGTATATCTGAACGCCCATCGCGAAGACATACGCATCATTCAGAGCCCGGTAGGGATGCCCGGACGCGCTTTCGACGGGGAGTTCATCCGGAATGTGGCCGAGGGGAAGGAGAAACCCCGCTCCTGCCCGTTCCATTGCATCAAAACGTGCGACTACACCAGAAGTCCGTATTGTATCATCAAAGCGCTCTACAATGCAGCCAAAGGCAATATGAAAAAAGGCTATGCCTTTGCCGGCGGCAACGCTTATCTTTCCGACAAGATCAGGAGCGTCAGGGAAGTAGTCGAAAAGCTGAAAACGGACTTCTTCCTTTCCAAAGCCGCTTTTTGAGCGGCATCAACTTTTAAAAACGTCCGCGAATGCGGAATTTAGTATGACATTCAACGAACTGAACATTGCAGAACCGATCTTGAAAGCGGTCTGCGAAAAAGGATATAACGAGCCGACCCCTATTCAGGAACAGGCCATCCCGGTTGTCCTCCGGGGAAAAGATATTTTCGGAATCGCCCAGACGGGTACGGGAAAAACGGCGGCATTCGCCATTCCCATCCTGCAAATGCTGTCGGAAGACAGCGCCCGGGACGAACGATCTTCGGTAATCGAGCCCGGCGCGAGCCGCCGCGACCGGCGAGGAAGATCGCACGGGAAAAAAGAGTGCCGCGCAATCAGATCGCTGATTCTGACTCCTACGCGCGAGCTTGCCCTGCAGATCGGCGATTGCTTCACCGATTACGGCAAATACACCGGTCTGAAACACACGGCGATATTCGGCGGCGTGAAGCAGAATCCGCAAACGGAAAAACTACGGCAGGGCGTGGATATCCTGATCGCCACCCCCGGACGGTTGCTCGACCTGATCGCACAGGGAGAGGTGAAGTTAGACGCCCTGACGCATTTCGTACTGGACGAGGCGGACAGGATGCTCGACATGGGATTCATCGCCGATATCAGGCGGCTGCTGAAAGTGCTGCCGGCGAAACGTCAAACGCTCTTTTTCTCGGCTACGATGCCCAAGGATATCGTCGCGTTGTCGGGGTCTATCCTGCACGATCCGGTACGGGTGGAAGTGACTCCCGTTTCCTCGACGGTCGATACGGTCGACCAATGCGTCTATTTCGTCGAGAAACCCGAGAAAAAA
The DNA here is from genome assembly GCF_900240235.1 of Alistipes sp. cv1. NCBI lineage: Bacteria > Pseudomonadati > Bacteroidota > Bacteroidia > Bacteroidales > Rikenellaceae > Alistipes > Alistipes sp. cv1. The sequence goes on along the minus strand of NZ_OEPW01000008.1, from coordinate 91,329 downwards.
GGCCTGCTGATATCGGTGCTTAAAAAAGAGTCCGACCAATCGGTACTGGTATTTTCGCGGACGAAACACGGCGCGGACAACATCTCGCGCACCCTGAAGAAAGCCGGCATCCAGAGCGAAGCGATCCACGGAAACAAATCCCAAGGACAGCGACAACGGGCCCTGAGCGACTTCAAATCGGGAAAAATCAAAGTCATGGTGGCCACCGACATCGCTGCGCGGGGCATCGACATCCATGAACTCAACCTGGTAATCAACTACGATCTGCCCGACGTAGCCGAAACCTACGTACACCGCATCGGGCGCACCGGCCGCGCAGGACATACGGGAAGAGCCCTTACGTTTTGCACCAGCGACGAGCAGGTAATGGTAAAAGACATTCAGAAACTGACCGGCAGAAAACTGGCGACAGTGCGTCACACCGCTTAATCGTTTTATTAACTTTAAAATATATTAATGGCAGGATCACAATCATTTGGGAAAAGAGAAAACGAAAAGAAAAAGCAGGCCAAACGCCTCGAAAAGCAGAAACGCAAGGAAGAACGCCAGGCGACCGGCACCAGTTCGTTCGACGACATGATCGCTTATGTGGACGAGAACGGCAATTTCACCGACGTACCGCCCGAAGAACGCAAGAAAGAAGCGGTCAAGCTGGAAGACATCGTCATTGCCGTTCCCAAGAAAGACGACTCCGAACCGGAGATACAGAGAGGCCGGGTCGAGCATTTCAACGAAGGGAAGGGATACGGCTTTATCAAGGATCTCACGTCCGGCGAGAAGTATTTCTTCCATGTTTCGTCTGCGCCCGCGGGCATCTCGGAAGGCAACACCGTTACTTTCGAGACGGAGCGGAGCGCACGGGGCATGAATGCGATAAACATCACATTGACAAAATAACGATACGATTCACTCACAAAAACAGAAAAAAATGAATATTTACGTTTCACACCTGAACTTCGCTACGAAAGACGACAGTTTACTGAATTTATTCGCGGAATACGGAGAAGTATCTTCCGCCAGCATCATCATGGATCGCGAAACCGGTCGCTCGCGCGGGTTCGGTTTTGTCGAAATGCCCAATGACGCCGAAGGCCGGAAGGCCATCGAAGCGTTGAACGACACGGAGTTCGAAGGCAAAGTCATCGGTGTGAACATCGCCCGGCCGAAAACCGAAAGAAGCAACGACGGCTATAATCGCGGCGGAGGTTACAACCGCGGCGGAGGCGGATACGGCAGACGATAAGCGGCTGTAGGCATACGCGCATCGCACGACTCCTCGACCGGGCTTCGGCGATCATACGGATCGGAATCGGGTTTTCCCCGGTTCCGATTTTATTTGCAGAAAACCGTAGCGTTTTCCGAGGGGGACGAAAAGCTTCCCCGTGCAAATCCGTTATAAAAACGCTTTGCCGACGGGACGGAGAGGCAGTGTAAACCAGAAGGTGGAACCTTCGTCCGGCACGGACTCGACGCCGATCCGCCCGCCCAACTTCGAAACGATCGTTTCGCAGATCGAAAGCCCGAGACCCGTCCCCTGGGCAAACGCGTCGAGTTTGACGAAGCGACCGAACACGTCCCGCTGCTTCTCCGGCGGAATTCCGCATCCGGTATCCGAAACATAGAAATACAATTCCCCGTCGTTCCGATCCCGGTAACCGAAACGGATGTTTCCTTCGGCCGTGAATTTGATCGCATTGGTCATGAAATTGGTCACGACCTGCATCAACCGGTTCGGGTCGGTGCGGATCCGGTAATCGCTCTCCGGCTCTTCGAACCGCACATCCACCGGATGACCGTCCGGAATCCGCAGCCGGATGCTCTGTTCGATCCCGGAAAACATTTCCCGCAGATCAACGTCCGACTCGGTGAATTCGAGCGTTCCGGCCTCGATCTTAGACAGGTCGAGGATATCGCCGATCAACTGGAGCAACAGTTCGTTGTTGTTTTCGATGATCGAAATATACCCCCGTTTCTCCTCTTCGTTCTCCGTATCGGCCAGCACGCTCGAGAAACCGACAATCGCATTCAGCGGCGTCCGAATTTCGTGGCTCATATTGGCCAGGAAAGCCGATTTCAAGCGATTCGACTCTTCGGCTTTCTCTTTGGCCTCGCGCAGATCCTGTTCGAGTCGTTTCTGCACGTCGATCTGTAGCGAAGCGCCGACCAGTTGCACCGGGCTCCCCGAAGCGTCGCGCTCGCGGATGACGGCGAAACTCTTCGCCCACTGGTAGCCGCTCTGCACGTAGATCACCCGGTACTCCTGTTGCAGGATGTCGTTCCGGCCGGCCAGCAAGTCGGCGTAAGCGGCGCGCATCCGCTCCCGGTCGTCGGGATGGATCATCGCATAGTACTGTTCGTCCGAGACGATCAAGTGCTCGCCGGAATGATCCTCCATCCCGGACGTATAAGAGAGATCGCAGTCGACCAGCCCTCCCCCGACGTCCCACGTCCAGGGAGTCAATCCGGTCGCCTGCAGCACCAGTTTATACTTTTCATTCAGCTCCTCCTGCTCGGCGCGGTGCCGTTCCATCCGCGCCAGGGCCAGGTGCTCTTCGGTACGGTCGATACAAAATACGTCCTTAATCCCCGCTTCGCTGCTGCTGAACACCAGCTTGTCGTAATAGCGCAGCCCCTTCGCACCGTCTACGACGAACGAATGAACCGTCTGTTCGGTCTCCGCCAGACAGGAGAGTTTGTCGCGGCAGGACAACGCTTCGCTCAGCCGTTTGCCCAGGATCTGCCGGCGTGTACATCCGAATACCTGCTCAAAGGCGGGATTCACATCAAGAAACTCGAAATCGGAACCGGACGATCCGCCGGCGATCCGCTTGCGCAGATAGATCACCGGCATATTGTCGACCAGCTTCCTGTATTGCGAGAGCAGTTGGAACTCGCGGTTCTGCTGCCGCTGCCGCTGCATGAACCAGCGCAACCTCATCACGACCGCCGATACCAGCAACAAAAGCAGCGCTCCCAGAACGACCAAGTGAAATTTGTATTTCTGGAAAAAGCCCGGAGGAACCTGCGTATATACGGCGTCTTTCGGAAACAGGGCCGGATCGACCCCTTGGTGTACGAGGTGGTGATAGTCGAGGTAAGCCGCCGGAGCGCCGCCGTCTCGCCAAGAGATGTCGCGGGCCGGCTTTCCTTCGAGAATTTCCCGGATAACGGCGCTGGCCACCCGACTGAACTCGATCGCCGGAATGTAATATCCGCCCGCGAAGCTACCCTCCTCGTGATCCCGGTCGGTCAGCGTAAAAATCGGCGTGTGGGCCAGCCCGAAGATCACCCGCTGCACGTGATCGTCCAGGTATTCATGCCGGTTCTGGGTAACGAACCAGGAGTAGTAGATAATCCCTTTTTTATCGTCGAAACCCGAAAGCGTATCGAGCAACTGTCCGGTCGTCAATTCCGGCGTGCTGAGCGATTCGAACGCCAGATCCGGGAAATATTTCTTTACCGTCTGCCGCACCTCTTCCCGGATGCGGAGGCTGATGTAGCGATGATCCGAAATCAGGGCCACGGTATTCATTCCGGGCTGCAACTGCCGCATCATCTCGATCGTTTCCCGGATAAAAGAGGGCTGTTTGAGGATGGTCAGGTTATATCCTTCGGCAATCTCCGAAGCCGGCACCGCCGTACGGCTGTCGAGGTTTCCGCCGAGCAAATCCTCGATCGAAGCAGGCATCGAATCGCGCGAATAGCAGATCACCGTCGGCACTTCCTTCCACTCCCTGTCGAACAGGGGACGGCAAACGAGCCAGCCGGGATCGCCGATATAGATGACCGCCCGGGGCGGAACGGGATATTTGGCGAGCAGCATCTCCCGTTTGGCTCGGGCGTCCTCGGGCGTCTTCATCATCGGGACGAGCAGCTCCTCGGTATCGACGCGCACCCCTTGTTGTCTGACCTCCTCCACCAACGACCGGTACAGGACATCCGACCATGCTTCGCCGAACGAAGCGGAATTCAGCAACAGAACGTAATTGCCGTTATCGGATCGCTGTCCATAAACCGATGGAAACCAACCGATGAGAAAAAATAAAATACACAGCCGCTTCTTCATAATTGCAGGCCGCAAGGACCCGGATATCCGTTTACCAAATTCCAACGGTTAAAAGTAATAAAAATTGCCACACCTAAAATTTCTCAGGTATAAAAGCGGCCAGAAACAGAAATATAGCTTGAAAACCCGACTCACCGGGTCCGTATCCCACGAACCGGAATCGTCGGTGCGCCTCCTACAAATCGTCGTCGGTCGGCAGCGGCCATTCGTCGGTGCGGAAAGGCGCCGCGGGTAGCCCCGCGCTGTTGACCAGGTTCGCTTCCCGCGTAAAGTTAGCCCATCCGTAACGCACGGCGACCGGAGACGGCACCGCCTCCGAACGGACGGTCACGCCGACCCCGTCCGGATCGACCGTAGCCGTAGCCGGGTGGAAACGCCGGTCTTCGCCGGCGACCGAAAAACCGGAAAGCGGCTTGCCGTCTCCCGAAGAGAGTCCGTCCGCGGTCTCGCGGAAAGTCAGCACGGCCGCACCGTCCCGGTATTCCACCCCGTCGAGCAGCGGACTGCTACGCACGATATCTTTAAAGCCGTACACGTCGTGCAAAGCCAGATTCGCCAGGCGGGCGCCCACCTCCTTTTTATAAGGCGGGTGAATATTGAGCGAATCGCCCAGATGAAAGGCTACCACCATACCGGTATTCTCCCTGCGGTCGAGCAGGCGGCGCTGCACATCCCGTAAATGCGGCCAGGCGGATTCGATCTCCGAACCCGACTCCCGGCCGTCGTAGCCGGCCAGTTGGACGAAATAAAATTTCAGAGCGGGATCGCCCCACCGCTCGCGCCAAGAATCGACCAGCATCGGGAAAAGATGTCCGTACTGCCGGGCTTTGGATGCGCTGGATTCGCCCTGATACCACAGAATTCCGCTGATTCCGTACGGGATCAGCGGCGCGACCATGCCGTTGAACAGATCTCCCGGCGTATGCCGCTGCCCCGCCACATCCCAGCACCACGGGAAACGCTCCTCCACCGGCAGGCCGTTTTCGAGCTGATGGATCGACTGCACGAAGCGGTCGTGGATCGGTTTGGTAACCGGATCTTCGACCAACTCGGAACGCGGCATCCAACTCTCGATGGCCGTCCCGCCGAAATAAGCGCCGATGACGCCGACCGGCACGCCCAGACGCTCTTTCAGTTCCTGCGCGAATGCGTAGGAGACCGCCGACCAGCGCGGCACGCCTTCCGAGTCCGCCTTCTGCCACCGTCCTCCGGCCGTAAACACCGGCTCCTGCGACGACCACTGGAATGGGACGAACAGGCGGATATCCGGATCGCTAACCATCGGCACATTGCTCTCCCACACTTTCATCTCCATGTTGGACTGTCCAGAAGCGAACCACACCTCGCCCACAGCCACGTCGCGGAGCGTCGCGGTATCCTTTCCCGAAACGACCCGCATCACCAGCCCGGTGTCGGCCGCGAGCGGCCTGAGCAGTATCTTCCAGTCGCCTGCGCTGTCGGCCCGCGTCTTGTAACTTTTTCCCGCGAAAGTCAGCCTGACCGACGCGCCGGCGGCGGCCCGGCCCCAGACCGGAACGCGGCGTCCGCGTTGCAGCACCATCCCGTCGCTGAAAACCATCGGCAACCGCAGGTTCCCCGCCAGGTTCTCGGGCACGGGACGATCCAGGCTGTAATCCGTGAACGTCACCGCATCGCACGCCGCATAGAGCCCGGTAACGCCCAGGCCGAAAGCCGGCATATGGTTTTCGATTCCGATTTTGAGCAACACCGTTCCGTCGGCGTTGTCGGTAACGACGATCTTCCACGGCCGCCAGTCCTCCCGGTCGACGACCGGAGCCCGGACGATGGAAAGATTATACTCCCGCTCCGGCTGCAAAACGGGAAAATGAGCCTCCTGCCACATGCGGAAATTACCGTACTGCCAGCGAAGCGTCTGGAGAGCCGTATAACCCGCCGCGGGAGTGATCCGCAGTAAATGGTAGTCATCTTTGTTTTCAATGTGCAGCGCAACGCCGAATCCGGCGCCGGCACAGACGTCCGACAACCTGAAGTTCACGCTCAGGTTAAACCATTCGCAATCCCAGAGGCCGCTGCGGTCGACCAGCAGGCAAGGTTGTTCCCCCGCTTCCGGAACGATCCCGGAGGCTCCGGTTTGCCACTTTCCGGAGAGGGTCTCCCAACGGGGAGCCTCGCCGTACGCTGCCGCACTACACAGCGCCAGCACGGCCGCCAGCACGAATCCGTAACAAGTATTTTTCATCGTTTCACTCGTATTCGTTAAAATCAGGTCATTCGACGGCCCGGACGCTCAGGTTCCGCACCATCAGCCCCGCATCGAAAGTTCCGGGAACTTCCCATCCGAAATTCATCCCCATCAGTTCCAGATCGTCGAGGTCGGTATGCAGAAACTGTCCTTTGTCCTTCATCGCGGCAACGCCCTGCCGGATCAGCGGCAACAGGTCGAGCCGGGCACGATGCCACTTCAAATCGTGGAAAGAAACGTCCCCCCAGATCGTGCGGGGCGGAATGGCGTAAATATAAGTCGCCGTGCCGATATCCCACTGCACGTACTCCGTGGAGTCGAGCCGCGGGTAACGGTAATCGAACGACGGGACGCCGACCCACAGCGAGAGTTGGTAATCCGGCGAATCGGGATTCACGTTGCGCATAAAAAAATAGAACGGCGACTGGGCCGTATGCAGGCTCTCGTTGAATTCGGCATCGGTCATCTTTTTGTCGCAATGGACGATCCGCAGCTCCATCGTGAAATCGAGACGGCTGATCCGGCCGACGTTCGGACGGTTCTCGAAATCCTGCTGGATCAGCAGGTGCGGCCACGCGTCGCTGCCGGTACGCGGGGCTTCGTATTCGGTACTCGTCGTAATGTCGAGCAGCAGCGTACCGTCGGCAAAGCGGGTGACCTTCTTGCCGGGATTGGCGTACGTAACGCCGTCCCGCCCTTCGACCGGAACGGTTCCGCCCAGATCGTACTTGCTGGCCCACTGGGCCATTTGCCAGACAGGATCGGCGTCGCCCCGCCCGAAACGGATCGTATCCGTATTGGTCTTTTCGACCCCGCCGTTCTGCTGCACGATTTCGGGCCACAGCGGCGATACGGCCAGCCCCTTTTCGAACTTCGGATCGCCGAGAACTTCCACCCCGGCCGGTTGTTTTTTCCCGCTGCGGCTTTCGCGGCCGGCCGCGTCGCATTTCGGACTTCCGCCGAAACAAAGCGTGATCCCGGCCAGCGTCAGTATCCCGACCGCGACAGCACCTTTTCGTATTCTCATAACTTCCGTATTTTCAGATTCGGATCGTTCGCCGGCAGTCTCCCCGGACGAATTTTGTAAAGATAGCGATTGAAACGGAATCTACCAATCCGGCCGGAATAAAAAACAGACACGCCACCTCCGGATACGACAGGACAGCCTTCCTCCGGCACGCATCGATCGATAAACGCACCGGCAGAAGGCTGCCCCGTAGCCGCGCCGAAGCACGGATCGTTTCGTCCGCCGTTATTTAGGATCGACCGTAAACGTTTTGGAAAAAGCGACTTTGCCGTCGTTCTGGTAATTCAGCGTAACGGTGAAGCCTACCGGCTTGGTAATATCGCCGAAATCAATACTTTCCATAGATTTTTCGATCTGTTTTACCATCAGATCGAACATCTCCCGGGCTTCCGATTCGGTCAAAATCTTCGTTCCGACCTGATTGCACATGCTCTCCAATTCGCTGTTGATCAGCGTGACGGTCAGCGCGTCGAGATCGCCGGCTTCGGTAATGGCCGCGCGCATGACATAGGCGTGAACGGCATCATCGTTCTTATCGTCCTTACAACCGGAAAAAAGCATCGCAACGCTCAGGCAGGCCAATACGGCCGTAAACAATTTCGTTTTCATCATCTTTGAAATAATATTTAGTAATTCATTAAAAGCGTCCTCCACTCTTTTTATCCGGACGTTCCCACGGGAAAAATACCGGTCCGGCGGCGCGATACGGATCGTTTACGGAAACGGCAACCGGAATCCGCCGAAAGAAACCGCAAAAGTAATTAAATATTTTCCCATTCCAAATATTCAGACGCATACCCTCGTCGCTCCCCGGGAAAACGCCTATCCAAAGAATCCCACCGAACGCAAAACCCGTACCGCCGGTTACGCTAATTTACACGGACAACGAGGTTTATTTTTGGAATTTCCACGAATAACCTTTTAATTTGTATCGTAATGAACTTCTCCGGACAGAAAACACAAGGCACTGCGATAGTTCGCCGGCCCTGACAGACATTATTAAACTGCTATTTACAAACTTTACAAACCACTCAAACACAACTTTATGAAAAAAATCGTCTTTTTGCTCGTAGCGGCGATCGCTGCCGGCGCCGTTTCGGCTCAGAAACCTTTCACGTTCGGACCCAAAGTCGGAATAAACGTTACGGACCTGCATCCCGACGGTCTCGACGACATCAATCACCTCTCCGGCACGAAACCCGCGCTGGTGATCGGCGCTTTCGCCGAATACCGGGCGGCCAAATGGTTCGCCGTTTCGCTGGACGTTTTGTATTCGCGCCAGGGTTCCAGCGCCGAAATCACCCAAGGCGCGCTCGGCTCCGAACACAAACTCAAATTCAACAACCGGCTGAACTACCTGAATATTCCGATCCTGGCCAACTTCTACGTCACCAACGGACTGGCGCTGAAAGCGGGTATCCAGCCGGGCTTCCTGCTCAGCGGCAAATACAGGGCAAAAGTCGACGGCGGCTCCTGGAATACCGAAGACACGAAGCATTATTTCAAATCGACCGACTTCTCGATCCCGGTAGGCATCTCCTACACGTTCGAACAAGGTCTGGTCATCGACGCCCGTTACAATATCCCGGTCACCGACATCGCGACGGATGAATTCAAGGAAGACTTTAGCGGCGGCAACGAGGAACTGAACAAAATGACCAACCGCGTATTCTCGCTGACCGTAGGCTGGAAATTCTAAGCGATTCGCCGATAACCCTAAAAACGTCCTCTGCCGGAGGACGTTTTTTTATGCCCGCAACCGAAAAGAACGGCTTTCTGCGACCCGGACAGCGAAAAAAGAAACGAGCCCGGATAACGTAGGGATATCTGGCCCGGTCGGCGAATCGGAGGATCAGCGCGCCAGCGGGTCGCGGTACACATCTTTTTTAATCCGTTCGATAAATTCGGGCAACCGTTCGGGCGTATCGTTGCCCATGATCCACAGCGGAGCGGCATCGCCGAAATTTTCGTAGGACGGCTGCACGTAGCTCCGATCGACGATCCGGTAGCCGTTGCGCCGGTAAAAAGCGACGCGCCGGGCGGTCAGCTCGTCCTCGGCCGGCTCCACTTCGAGCAGCCGGATTCCGGGCAGCGAGGTCTCCACGTGCTCGAGCACCTGCTGTCCGATTTTACGGTTCCGCATATGCGGCGCCACGGCCAGGTGTTCGAGGTAGTAAAACTCGCCCATATCCCAGTAGACGAACAGGCCGCAAAGCTCGCCGTCCGACTCGATCATATTGAAATGCATCGCAGGCGTCGCGCCGATCATCCGCCGGAGCTGCCCGACGGTACGCCGCTCGCTGCTGCAGAACGCCTCTTCGTAGAGGGGAACCAAGTGTTCCAGACGGCTGTCCTGTCCGTCGGTTATCCGAATCAGTTTTATCATATCACCTCGCTTTATAAAAATTCGACAAAAAGTCCGGAATCAGCCGCCGGACGGAGAACCGCCCCGGCCGGCCGCCGAGAATCACCGTCACGACCGCTGCCACGATCAGCGCGACGCCGGCGAACTGTTCCGCGACGAAACGTTCGCCGAGGAAAAAAATCCCGAGCGCGACGGCGGTCAACGGTTCGAGACAACCGAGAATCGCGGTCGTCGTCGAACCGATCCGCTGTACGGCCAACACCAACGTCAAATCGGATACCAAAGTGGGAATCAGAGCCAACAAAATCAGGTGGACGGCAGCCGACCAGTCTGGAATGGATTCGGGAATTTCCCCTTTTACGAACAGGTTCCCGGCGAAAATTATCGTTGCCGAAAGCAGGATGAAAAACACCATTTTGAGTCCCTTCATATGCTGCACGCACGATTTGTTGACGCCGACGATGTAAACGGCGTACGTAGCTACGGTCGCGAGCGCCAGTGTCAGCCCCTTCATCCCGACCGCGGCATCCGTTCCGCCCGAAAGCAGCCACACGCCGGCGACGGCCGCAAGCGCGGCGACCATCACGGACACCGAAATCCGGTCTTTGAAAAACAACGCCATGATCGCGGCGACCAGCAGCGGATACAGGAAATGGATCGTCGTGGCGACCCCGCTCGGAATATACAGGTAAGCGATCGTCAGCAGCAGCGACGTGAAAGCGTACAGCGCCCCCAATCCGAATAGCACGCCGAATTCCCGGAGCGTAACGCGCAGGTCCGCCCGCCGGAGCAGCAGATAGGCTCCGACCACCGCGGACGACAGCGCAAAGCGGTAAAACATCACCGAATCGACCCCCATGCCGCCGCGGATCACAGGAAGTGCGAACAGCGGAATCATCCCGAACGTCGCCGACGAGATCATCGCCAGCAGAATGCCTTTGAATTGTTTCATACGAATCACCCGATTGATCTTACAGGCCGCAAAAGTCCGTAAAAAATTTTCGTTTCCGGTTAACAAATGTTAAAAACGAACTTTCGGGGGAATCTATTGTACGCCGGCGCGGATCCGACTCAGGGAAACCTGCGAAATGCCGAGGTAAGAGGCGATATCCCGCAACGGAGCTTTTTGCAGAATTTCCGGCTCGCGTTCGACCAGCAGCCGGTAACGTTCGGCCGCCGTCAGGAAATAACGCTCGACGAACAGCCGTTCCATCCGCAGGATGATGCGGTCGGACATCCGCCGGCCCCAGTTGGCCAGTTCGACCTCCTTCTCGAAAAGCCCGTCGAGCGTCTCGTTCGAAATTTTCAGCAGGTCGCACTCTTCGAGCAGTTCGACGTTCTCGTATCCGGACGAGCGAAACAGGTAGGCGTTCATCGACAACAGCGACATGCCGGCGGTCGCAAACCAGATCGTCGCATCCTTCCCGTCCCGATACAGGAATCCGCGCGCGAATCCCCGCACGATGAAATAGCTGTACTTTTCGACCACGCCGTCGCGGATCAACAGGTGTCCCTTCGGCAGCGTGACGCGCTCGGTATGCCGCAGAAACAACTGCAACGCACCGTCCGAAACCGGGTACGCTTCCCGCATTTTTTTGATAAATTCTTCCATATCCCTGCCGTTCGGCACAAAGATAGCGATTCGTTCCCGATCCCCGGAGCTACCGGTGATTTTCATTCTCCGGCAAACGAAAAAAGACGGCCTGCGCTTGTTTTTCACGGCATTGCATATTATTAATTTCTATCTTTGCTCTTGTAAACCATATATTAATTATCAAAACGACTCCTATGCTTCGCAAATTTTCGAATACCCGTTCCGTTTTTTTCGGTCGAGCAGGACTGATATTTTTCATGGCCTTCTTATGTTCGTCTTATTCCGGGAAGCAAACGGTACTTATCCATTCCCACAACGATTACCAGAAAAATATTCCTTTTTACCGCGCTTATTCCCAGCAGGTGCATACCATCGAGGCGGATATTTATGCGGCTCCTGCTTCCGATGGCTTGCTGGTGGCGCACGATCCTCACGAACTCGATTCGGCGCTTTCGCTCGATGAAATGTATCTCGAACCGCTGATCTTTTTATTCGGGCAAAACGAAGGACGCCCCTGGCGAGGTTCGGAGCAGGTGCTCACGCTGATGATCGACCTGAAAACTCCGCTGCACCCGACCATTGACCGGCTGATCGCCAAGTTGAAAAGACATCCCGAAGTGTTCGATCCTTCGGTAAATCCGTACGCTGTGAGGATCGTGATCTCGGGCAGTCGGCCCGACCCTGAGGCTTTCGGGGAGTATCCCCGCTTTATTTCTTTCGACGGATTCATCGACGTGGACTATACGCCGCAGCAGCTCGAACGGGTGGCTTTCATCAGCGAGCCGTTTTTCCGCTACTCGAAATGGAAAGGGGGTGCAGACACGCTCTCCGCCGAAGACCGGCAGGTAATCGAAAGTCTGGTGGCGAAGTCCCACAAAACGGGGAAACCTATCCGGTTTTGGGGGTCTCCGGACACCGTCAACGCCTGGGAAACGTTCCGCGAACTCGGCATCGACATCATCAACACCGACCGTCCGGAAGCCTGCACCCTTTATTTCCAGGAGCATTGACCGGTCGCTTCTCCCTTTCGGAAGAATGATCCGCCGGGATAACCGAACGTGCGTTGCATCCGCATAGCGACTGTAATTTAGAACAGAACTATTGCCTATTCGTTACCTCATCACAAAAAGAAAAGCGCAACAAGTCGGTAATTGACTTGTTGCACCATTCTAAAAGAAATCCCCGCATTCCCCCGTTTAAACGTCTCGGTACGGAAACGGGGAAGGATTACAACTTATATTCCTGCCAGCTCTTGATCTGAATATCCTTCTCCTTCATTTCGCAGAAAGCCTCGATGAAGGCGCTCGCGAGACGGGCGTTGGTAATCAACGGAATGTTGTGGTCGATCGCGCCGCGGCGGATCTTGTAGCCGTTGGTCAGCTCGCGGTGCGAGTGGTTCTTCGGGATGTTGATGACCAGGTCGAATTTATGCGCGGAAATCATATGGATCACGTTGTCCGCCTTCCCTTCGTCCGGCCAGCTCACACATGCGGCCTTCACGCCGTGCTCGGCGAGGAATTTCTCCGTTCCGCCGGTCGCATAGATCTCGTAGCCGTTGTCCTGCAGCATCTTGCAGGCGTCCAGCAAGTCCACCTTCGAACGGGTGTCGCCCGAGGAGACCATCACGGCCTTTTTCGGAATACTGTACCCGACCGAAATCATCGACGTCAGCAGCGCTTCGCTGAAATCGTCGCCGATGCAACCCACTTCGCCGGTCGACGACATATCCACGCCGAGCACCGGGTCGGCATTGTGCAACCGCGAGAACGAGAACTGCGACGCCTTCACGCCGATCCAGTCGATATCGAAATTCGTGTTGTCCGGTTTTTCGTACGAAGTGTCGAGCATGATCCGCGTCGCGGTCTCGATGAAGTTGCGTTTCAGCACCTTCGACACGAACGGGAAGCTGCGCGACGCGCGCAGGTTACATTCGATCACCTTCACGTCGTTGTTCTTCGCAAGGAACTGGATATTGAACGGGCCGCTGATGTTCAGCTCTTTGGCGATCTTGCGACCGATCTTCTTGATGCGGCGGGCGGTTTCGAAGTAGATCTTCTGCGCCGGGAATACCAGCGTGGCGTCCCCCGAGTGGACGCCGGCGAATTCGACATGTTCCGAAATCGCGTATTCGACCACTTCGCCGTTGTGCGCCACGGCGTCGAATTCGATCTCCTTGGCGTTCTGCAAGAACTGCGACACGACCACCGGATACTCTTTCGACACTTTGGCCGCCAGCTTCAGGAACGTCTCCAGTTCCTCGGCGTTGTAGCATACGTTCATCGCCGCGCCCGAAAGCACATACGACGGACGCACCAGCACCGGATAGCCTACCTTGCCGACGAAGTCGTACACTTCATCCATGTGCGAAAGCTCTTTCCAGGCCGGCTGGTCGATGCCCAACTGGTCGAGCATACTCGAGAACTTGTGGCGGTTTTCAGCGCGGTCGATCGACAGCGGAGACGTGCCGAGCACCGGAATATCCTGGCGGTGCAGCCGGATCGCGAGGTTGTTCGGGATCTGTCCGCCCACCGAAACGATCACGCCTTTAGGCATCTCCAGGTCGAGTACGTCCAGCACCCGTTCGAACGACAGTTCGTCGAAATAGAGCCGGTCGCACATATCGTAGTCGGTCGAAACGGTCTCGGGGTTATAGTTGATCATGATCGACTTGTAACCCAGCTTGCGGGCCGTCTGCACGGCATTCACCGAGCACCAGTCGAACTCGACCGAACTGCCGATCCGGTAAGCGCCCGAACCGAGCACGACGACCGATTTTTCATTCTTGAAATAAGGAACCTGGTGCTCCGTCCCGTCGTAAGTCACATAGAGGTAGTTGGTCAGCTCGGGATTTTCCGAAGCAACCGTATTGATCCTTTTGACCGACGGCAGCACATTGTTCTTCTTGCGGACGGCGCGGACGCGCAGCGACTCCTTCTCGATATTGCCGTCCGGGTCTTCGACGAAGCGGGCGATCTGGAAGTCCGAAAAACCGAGCCGCTTGGCTTCTTGCAGTACGGCCGCGGGCACGTCTTCGATCTTATCGTACTTGCTCAGCACGAGCGAATAGTCGTGGATATTTTTCAGTTTGCCGAGGAACCAGGGGTCGATCTTGGTCAGGTTGTAGATCCGATCGATCGAATAACCTTCTTCGAACGCCTTGGCGATCGCGAAGATACGCAGGTCGGTCGGATGCGACAGTTCTTCTTCGAGGTTACCGAATTCCAGGTCGCGGTTGCCGACGAATCCGTGCATCCCCTGCCCGATCATCCGCAGTCCTTTCTGGATGATCTCCTCGAACGACTGGCCGATCGACATGATCTCGCCGACGGACTTCATGCTCGATCCGATCTGGCGCGAAACGCCGGCGAACTTGCTCAGGTCCCAACGCGGGATTTTGCAGATCAGGTAGTCGAGCGACGGGGCCACGTAAGCCGAATTCGGCGTTCCCATCTCGCCGATCTGGTCGAGCGTATAGCCCAGGGCCAGTTTGGCCGCCACGAACGCCAGCGGATAGCCCGTAGCCTTCGACGCCAGCGCCGACGAACGGCTCAGCCGGGCGTTCACCTCGATCACGCGGTAGTCGTCCGTCTCGGAGTTGAACGCGTACTGGATATTGCATTCGCCGACGATCCCGATGTGGCGGATCACCTTTTTGGAAAGTTCCTGCAACAAGGCCAGTTCCTGGTCGTCCAGCGAACAGGTCGGGGCCACCACAATGCTCTCGCCGGTGTGGATTCCCAGCGGATCGAAGTTCTCCATACTGGCCACCGTGAAGCAGTGGTCGTTCTTATCGCGGATCACTTCGAATTCGATCTCCTTCCATCCCTTCAGCGACTCCTCGACCAGTATTTGCTTCGAATAGGCGAACGAGCTTTCGCACAGCGTCCTGAACTCATCGAGGTTGCTGCATATGCCGCTGCCCAGGCCGCCCAGCGCATAGGCCGAACGTACCATCACCGGGAACCCGATCCGGTTGGCCGCCTCGATGGCCGCCTCCATGCTTTCGACAGCCTGGCTGACCGGGGTCTTGACTTCGATCTGGTTCAGTTTCTTTACGAACAAGTCGCGGTCTTCGGTCGTCATGATCGCTTCGACCGACGTTCCGAGCACCTGCACGCCGTATTTCTCCAACGTGCCGCTGAGGAATAATTCCGTTCCGCAGTTCAGCGCCGTCTGTCCGCCGAATGCCAGTAAAATGCCGTCGGGACGCTCTTTTTTGATAATCTCCTCGACAAAATAAGGAGTTACGGGCAGGAAATAAACCCGATCGGCGACTCCGTCCGAAGTCTGGATCGTAGCGATGTTCGGGTTGATCAACACCGTTGAAATTCCTTCGGCTTTCAGCGCCTTCAACGCCTGCGAACCGGAGTAATCGAATTCTCCCGCCTGTCCGATTTTCAATGCTCCCGAGCCGAGCACAATGACTTTTTTGATTTCTTTGTTTACTGACATAGGTTAAAGATGTTTAAAGTCGACCTAAAAATTTCGTAAATGTACGGCGTTTTTTCGAATTATTAAGTCTGTGACGGCCACTTTTTTCGGCGGTCCGGCAACCGGAATCCGGAGGATCGCAGCCCGAGCGCCGGACATACCGGAGCCTCCGGAATCGCCCCGCCGGATTTCATTTCAGCATATAACACTACATATCAACGTATTAATAAAAACGAACGACTCTAAATGCGCGCCAACGGATTCCGGCCGGAAAATAGTTCCTCCTTTTTTTTACCTTTGCGAAAAAATAAATCCGATCCGGCATATGGACAAGGTACTTATCATCGACGACGAACGGCAGTTGCGCGGCCTGCTGGCGCGCATCATCGGCCTGGAAGGATACGAAGTGATTCAGGCCGAAAACTGTGCGGCGGGACTCCGCCAACTGGAACGCACGCGCCCCGAGGTCGTGTTGTGCGACGTCAAACTGCCGGACGGCAACGGAGTCGACCTGGTCGGCCGGATCAAGGCGATCGCGCCCGATGCCGAAGTGATCCTGCTGACCGCCTACGGCAACATTCCGGACGGCGTGCAGGCGATCAAGAACGGCGCGTTCGACTACATCACCAAAGGCGACGACAATCCGAAGATCATCCCGTTGCTGAGCCGCGCGATGGAAAAAGCCAAAGCGCAACGGAAATCCGCCGCCGGACGGCAGCCGGAAACGGCTCCGTCGTTCGAGGCGGTCATCGGCTCGTCGAAAGCGATGCGAGACGCCGTTGAATTGGCCCGCAAGGTCGCGGCCACAGACACCTCGGTACTGCTCACCGGCGAAACGGGCACCGGCAAAGAGGTTTTCGCACAGGCCATCCACCGGGAAGGCGGCCGCAGGGGGAAAGCGTTCGTGGCGGTCAACTGCTCGGCATTCGCCAAAGATCTGCTCGAAAGCGAACTGTTCGGCCACCGGGCCGGAGCCTTCACCGGCGCCGCCAAAGACAAAAAAGGACTGTTCGAGGAGGCCGACGGCGGCACGATCTTCCTCGACGAAATCGGCGAGATGCCGATAGATCTGCAAGCCAAATTGTTACGAGTACTCGAAAGCGGCGAATTCCTGAAAATCGGGGAGACCAAACCGCGAAAGGTCGATATGCGCGTAATCGCCGCGACGAACCGCGACCTGCCCGAAGAGATCCGGACGGGCAATTTCCGCGAAGACCTCTACTACCGGCTGTCGGTTTTCCAGATCCGGCTGCCGTCGCTTCAGGAGCGGCCCTCCGACATCGACGAGTACGTCCGCCATTTTGCCGGTATTTTCGCCGGAAAAATGGGAAAAAAGATCGACGCCGTCGATCCCGGTTATCTCGACCTGCTGAAACGGCACGCCTGGCGCGGTAACGTGCGCGAACTGCGGAACGTCGTCGAGCGCAGCATGATTATGGCCGAAGGCACGACGCTGCGCGTGGGGGATCTGCCGATCGAATTCCAACGTGAAAACGGCTCCGACGGGAACGACGCTCCGCCGACCTCGCTCGACGCGATCGAAAAACAACACATCGCCAAAATACTCAGCTACACCGGCGGCAACAAAACCGAAACGGCCCGCCTGCTGGGAATCGGCGTTACGACGCTCTACCGCAAAATCGACGAATACGGATTGTAAATACCTGAAAATATCCTCCGCCGTTCGATCCGGATCGAACGGCGGAGGCTTTCCAAAAACAGCGGGACGGGAAATCTGAATTTCCCGTCCCGCTGTTTATTTCGTCGATCCGGAAACTATTTCCCGGAGCAGGAAGACTTGCCGGCAGCGTATGCGGTGAGCATCCAGACCATTTTCTCCTGTTCGGCCAGGTAATCGGTCAGCATGGAAACCGTCACTTCGTCTCCGGCCTGCGAAGCAACCGACAACGCCTTGCGCTCCTCCCCGATCAGATACCCGTAAGTATCGAGTATGTGTTCGAGGGCCTCCCCGCCGCAGGAAACATGATCCACTTCGGCGATCTTCGCCACTTTAAGATACTCGCTGAACTTATTCGAAGGCACTCCGCCGAGCTGAAGGATGCGTTCGGCGATCTGGTCCACTTTTTCGGCCGCATCGTCGTACAGCTCCTCGAACTTCGCATGCAGCACGAAAAATCCGTGTCCTTTGATGTTCCAGTGAAAACCCCTGAGATTCATGTAATGAACCTGAAAATCGGCCAGCAACTGCTGAAGCGATACAACTACTTTACCGGCAGCCCCGGCTTCGAGATGAAGATAATCCAACGTTTTCATAATTTTTATTTTTTAGATGGTTATTCGTTTTCTTTTTTCTTGAGACAAAGATAATATGCATTTAAATATAAATCAAATCAATAATTTTTATATAATTATAATTTAATCAAATACTATCGTTTCCCGGCACCTGCCCGGTACGCCGGAACGCCCGTTTCCGGAAAGACCTGCAAATACGGTGCAATCCTGCTGCCGAAACACCGTTTTCCGCATCCGGGAACGGCGGCGAACGTGCGCAGCTTCCCTGAAAATCCTTCCGTTTTGGAAAGCGCACCCTTTCATTTCGGTAGGGTTCTCTAATACGCATCCGGACGACTCCTAACCATAAACAACTACATATCAAAACAATACATACAACGCTCAAAGAAACGGCATCCGGTTCGCTTTAAAACGGCACGAATACGAATTACTAAAATCAATCGAGTATGAATGAAATTTTGATGTTTCTGTTACTGTGTGCGGCAGGCGGTCTCTGCTTCTGCTTTTTCTTCAAATGTATCGGCCTGTTCGACAAAATCTAAAAACGACGACCATGTTTACAGTACTGTTTATCCTCAGCATCCTGATCTTCGGCTACCTGATGTATGTCTTGGTCAGACCCGAACAATTTTAACGAAACCAATCCTTAAAAGTAAATGAATACGGAAATTTCAGGCGTCGTCTTGCAACTGGCGCTGCTGATCGCGCTCAGTTACCCGCTCGGACGCTACATCGCAAAAGTATATAAGGGAGAAAAAACGCCGCTCGACTTCATGGCTCCGGTCGAACGGTGGATTTACCGTTTTTCCGGCATCAATCCCCACGAGGAGATGAACTGGAAACAGTTCCTCCGGGCCCTGCTGACCGTCAATCTGTTCTGGTTCCTGTGGGGCATGATTCTGCTCGTGGCCCAAGGCGTCCTGCCGCTGAACCCGGACGGCAACCCGGGCCAAACGCCCGACCAGGCGTTCAATACCTGCATCAGCTTCCTGGTGAACTGCAACCTGCAGCATTACAGCGGCGAAACCGGACTGACCTATTTCACGCAACTGTTCGTCATCATGCTGTTCCAGTTCATCACAGCCGCCTGCGGCATGGCGGCGCTGGCCGGCGTTTTCCGGGCGATGGCCGCGAAAACGACCCGGACGATCGGAAACTTCTGGGTCTACCTCGTCAAAAGCACGACCCGTATCCTGATGCCGCTGTCGCTGCTGGTCGGCATCCTGCTGATCCTGAACGGCACGCCGATGACCTTCGACGGCAAACAAACGCTGACGACCCTCGAAGGAACCGAACAGACGATCTCCCAGGGCCCGACCGCCGCGATCGTCCCGATCAAACAACTCGGCACGAACGGCGGCGGCTACTTCGGCGTCAATTCGGCCCATCCGCTCGAAAACCCGAACGCTTTCACGAATATTCTGGAATGTTGGTCGATCCTGATCATTCCGATGGCGATGGTCTTCGCGCTGGGCTTCTACCTGAAACGCCGTAAGCTGGCCTGGAGCATCTTCGGCGTGATGCTGTTCGCCTACGTGGTCGGGATCGCCGTGTCGGTCGACCAGGAGATGGGCGGCAGCAAACAAATCGCAGCTATGGAGATCCGGCAGGATATGGGCAGCATGGAGGGCAAGGAGATCCGGATCGGGTCGGCCGCATCAGCGATGTGGGGCATGACCACGACGGTCACGTCGAACGGCTCGGTCAACAGCATGCACGACAGCCAGACCCCGCTGAGCGGTATGCTGCAAATGCTGAACATGCAGATCAACTGCTGGTTCGGCGGCGTGGGCGTCGGCTTTATGAACTATTACGCCTTCATCATCATCGCCGTCTTTATCAGCGGGCTGATGGTCGGCCGCACGCCGGAATTTCTCGGTAAGAAGATCGAAGCGCGGGAGATGAAGATCGCGACGATGGTCGTACTGATGCATCCATTGATTATCCTGGTCGGCACGGCGCTGGCCTCCCACCTGGCGGCGCAAAATCCGGAACTGGCCGGCGCTTGGCTCAACAATCCGTCGTTTCACGGATTCAGCGAAATGCTCTACGAGTATACCTCTTGCGCAGCCAATAACGGCTCCGGTTTCGAGGGACTCAGCGACAACACGCCGTTCTGGAACATCACCTGCGGGATCGTGTTGATCCTCGGCCGCTACTTCCCGATCGTCGGACAAGTGGCGATCGCCGGACTGCTGGCTTCGAAAAAATACATACCCGAAAGCACCGGAACACTGAAAACCGATACGGCAACCTTCGCGCTGATGACCTTCGCCGTGATCGTCATCGTGGCCGCCCTGGCATTTTTCCCGGCGCAGGCGCTGGGTCCGATCGCCGATTATTTAAGCAAATAAACGATTGAAAACCATGAATAAGTCCAATTCGCTGTTCGATAAACAGCTCATCAAAGAGAGTCTCGGTGCATCGGTACGCAAACTCGATCCGAGGACGATGATTAAAAACCCGATCATGTTCACCGTCGAGATCGTCACGGCCGTCATGTTCGTCCTGCTGTTCTACATCCTCATTTCGGGGGATACGACCCAGGGGTCGTTCGGATACAACCTCGTCGTTTTCGTCGTGCTGTTCATTACGCTGCTGTTCGCCAATTTCGCAGAGGCGATCGCCGAAGCGCGCGGCAAAGCGCAGGCCGATTCGCTGCGCAAAACGCGCGAGGAGACCCCGGCCAAACTGGTCAACGGCAATACCGTTCGTATCGTCAGCAGCAACGCGCTGAAAAAAAACGATATCTTCGAATGTGAGGCGGGCGACATCGTCCCGGCCGACGGCGAGATCATCGAGGGGCTCGCCTCGATCGACGAAAGCGCCATTACCGGCGAAAGCGCGCCGGTAATCCGCGAGGCCGGCGGCGACAAAAGCTCCGTCACGGGCGGTACGAAAGTGCTGTCCGACCGCATCCGCGTCCGGGTGACCGCCATGCCGGGCGAAAGTTTCCTGGACAAAATGATTTCGCTCGTCGAAGGCGCTTCGCGGCAGAAAACGCCGAACGAAATCGCGCTGACGATCCTGCTGGCCGGGTTCACGTTGGTATTCGTGATCGTTTGCGCCACGCTGAAACCCTTCGCCGACTACGTGGGGGCCAACATCACGATCGCCGCGTTCATTTCGCTGTTCGTCTGCCTGATCCCGACCACGATCGGAGGACTGCTGTCGGCGATCGGAATCGCCGGAATGGACCGGGCGCTGCGTGCGAACGTCATCACCAAATCGGGCAAGGCCGTCGAAACGGCCGGCGACATCGACACGCTGCTGCTCGACAAAACGGGAACCATCACCATCGGCAACCGCAAGGCGACCAAATTCTACCCGGCACCGGAGATGGATATGGGTCGGTTCGTCGAGGCCTGCATGTACTCGTCGCTGTCCGACGAAACGCCCGAGGGGAAATCGATCATCGAACTGGGGCGCGAACAGGGCCGCCGCGTGCACGAACTGAGCACGATCGGCGCGCGGATGATCCGTTTCTCCGCCGAGACGAAATGTTCAGGCGTAGACCTGGCCGACGGCCGGCGAATCCGCAAAGGCGCTTTCGAATCGATCCGCCGGATCGTCGAGGGGGCCGGAAATCGGTTCGACGACGAAATCATGAAACTCGTCACGCTGATCTCGGAAAACGGCGGAACGCCGCTGGTCGTATCGGAAAACGAACGGGTGATCGGCGTCATCGAACTGCAGGACATCATCAAGACGGGCATCCGCGAACGGTTCGAACGCCTGCGCAAGATGGGCGTCAAGACCGTCATGGTTACCGGCGACAACCCGCTGACGGCAAAATACATCGCCGAAAAGGCCGGCGTGGACGACTTCATCGCCGAAGCCAAACCCGAAGACAAAATGGAGTACATCCGCCGCGAGCAGCAGAGCGGCAAGCTGGTCGCCATGATGGGCGACGGCACGAACGACGCGCCGGCGCTGGCGCAAGCCGACGTGGGCGTAGCGATGAACAGCGGCACGCAGGCTGCCAAAGAAGCCGGCAACATGGTCGATCTGGACAACGACCCGACCAAACTGATCGAGATCGTCGAGATCGGCAAACAACTGCTGATGACGCGCGGCACGCTGACGACATTCAGCATCGCCAACGACGTAGCCAAATACTTCGCAATCGTCCCGGCACTGTTCATCGCCTCGATCCCATCGCTCGAAGCGCTGAACGTCATGCACCTGCACTCGCCGCAAAGCGCGATCCTGTCGGCCGTAATCTTCAACGCGGTCATCATCCCGCTGCTGATTCCGCTGGCCCTGCGCGGCGTGCGGTACAAACCGATCGGCGCATCGGCGCTGCTGCGGCGCAACCTGTTCATCTACGGCCTGGGCGGCGTGCTCGTCCCGTTCGTCGGAATCAAACTGATCGACCTGCTGATCAGCGTATTTTTCTAACCCGTAAAAAAGAAAATCATGAAAACATTCTGGAAATCCATCAAAATAACGCTCGCGTTCTGCGCGCTGCTGGGCGTGGGTTACGTCCTGATCCTGTGGGGAGTCGGCAGCATAGCCGGGCCGAACGGCGGCCGGGCGGCCGTCGTTACCGAAAACGGCCGAATCGTCGGAGCGGCAAACGTCGGACAATCGTTTACGAAAGCGACCTATTTCTGGGGCCGTCCTTCGGCGGTCGAGTACAACGGGAGCGGTTCGGGCGGCAGCAACAAGGCTACGACCAACCCCGAATACCTCGATGAAGTAAAAGCCCGCATCGACACCTTCCTGACCTTTCACCCGTACCTGCTGCGGCAGGACGTGCCTTCCGAGATGGTCACCGCCAGCGGCAGCGGACTCGATCCGGACATCTCCCCGGCCGGAGCCTACGTACAGGCGCGGCGCGTGGCCGAAGCCCGCGGACTTTCCGAGCAGACCGTCAGGGAACTGATCCGGCAGACGATCCAAAAACCCTGGCTGGGTCTTTTCGGAACCGAGAAGGTAAACGTACTGCAACTGAACGTAGCCCTCGACCGGCTGAAACCGGCGGCCGCATCTGAAACGGGCACGCTGTGAGACTTCCGGCAAACCATTCGAATTAAAAACAATTTAAAAACAACCCGACTTTTAAAACAAATCGACCATGAAAAACAAATTTAAAACCGCAATCGTTTTATTTGCCGTACTGACCGGAATGCTGCTCGCAGACTGCGCAATGGCTCAGGAAAAAGGCGTACGGGTCAAAGTCGGAGCCGATTTCGTCAGCAGCTACATCTGGCGCGGCTCGTACAACGCCAACGCCAGCATACAACCGACGCTCGGCATGACGGCGGGCGATTTCTCGCTGACCGCATGGGGATCGGCCGACTTTACCGGGGACTACAAGGAAGCCGACCTGACGGCCGCCTACACATTGGGCGGACTGACCCTCTCGCTGACCGACTATTACTGGACGCCCTCATCGGAACGTTACACCGAAAAATACTTCCGTTTCGGCGCCGACTCGCCGCACATGATCGAAGTGGGAGGAGCTTACTGTTTCGGCGAACGTTTCCCGCTGACGCTGGCCTGGAACACGATGCTGTTCGGCGCCGACCGCGACGACGAAGGACGGCAGAACTACTCGACCTATGCGGAAATTTCGTATCCGTTCGCAGTCAAAAGCGTGGACATGATCGCAGCGGTAGGATTTACGCCGTGGGCCACCGAGAATATGTACGGCACTTCCGGATTCGCAGTTTGCAACGTCACGGTCGGAGCGACCAAGGCGATCCGTTTCTCGGACTCGTTCTCTCTGCCGATTTTTACGCGGCTGATATGGAATCCGGCCAAAGATGATGTTAACTTTGTAGGCGGATTCTCAATTATGCTGGATTAATTTATGGATCAAAAACAGAGCGTACAGCACTTCCTCGATCTGATCAAGCGTTCGCACCGGGGCAAATTCAAAATCTACATCGGTATGATCGCCGGCGTAGGCAAGTCTTACCGGATGCTGCAAGAGGCACACCAACTGCTCGAAGTGGGCGTGGATGTGAAGATCGGCTATATCGAAACGCACGGACGTCCCGACACCGAAGCCCTGGTGTCGGGGCTTCCCGTCATTGCGCGTCGCAAACTGTTCTACAAAGGCAAAGAACTCGAAGAGATGGATCTGCAGGGCATCCTGAACACCCATCCGGAGATCGTCATCGTCGACGAGCTGGCCCACACGAACATCGAGGGCAGCGAGCACGCCAAACGGTGGCAGGACGTGCTGCAAATCCTCGAAGCCGGGATCAGCGTCATCAGCGCCGTGAACATCCAGCACATCGAAAGCCTCAACGAAGAGGTGCAGCGCGTCTCGGGCATCGAAATCCGCGAACGCATCCCGGACAGCGTGCTGGCGATGGCCGACGAAGTAGTGAACATCGACTTGACGGCCGAAGAGCTGATCAAACGGCTGAAAGACGGCAAAATCTACAAGCCGGAGAAAGTGCAGGTCGCGCTGGACAACTTTTTCAAAGAGGAGAACATCCTGCAACTGCGCGAACTGGCGCTGAAAGAAGTCGCGCTGCGCGTCGAAAAGAAAGTCGAGAACGAAGTATCCGAAAACCTCGGCGTGCGCCACGAAAAATTCCTCGCGGTAATCGACAGCGGCGACAAAGGGCCGCGCCGCGTGATCCGCAAGACCGCCCGGCTGGCCACGCGTTACAACGCCAGATTCGCCGTACTCTACGTGCAAACTCCGCGCGAAAGCGCCGACCGCATCCCGCTGGCCAACCAGCGTTACCTGATCAACAACTTCAAACTGGCGTCGGAACTGGGCGGCGAAGTGTTGCAGGTGCATTCCGACCGCGTGATCGAAAGCATCATGGACGTGTGCTCCAAACAAAAAATCAGTACGGTGTGCATCGCCCAACCGAAATTTACGCTACTTTCGCTGGTAAGGACGGCTTTCTTTTTCCGGCGTCTGCTCAACAAACTGTATCGACTGAGTATCGACCTCGTAATATTATCCTGATATGCTGATTCAACGAAGACTGACGCTGGGCATCGGCGCGCTGTTCGCCATGATCCTGCTGCTGGGCATCCAGTCCGTAGGCTATATTCTCGACCTGTCGCGGGCCTCCGGGAACATCCTGACCGACAATTACAACTCGCTGCACTACGCCCGCAGCATGATGACGGCGCTCGACAGCCTGACCTTCGACTCGACGTCGATGACCGAACTGCTGGATAACCTCGCGTTGCAACGCAGGAATATCACCGAATCGGACGAATTCCGCGTGACGGACAACCTGAGCTCGAAGATCGACAAACTGTCGGATTCGGTCACGCTGGACAAGATCCTGGAGATCCGCAGCGACCTGTACAAGATCATGGATCTGAACATGACGGCCATCCGCGAAAAGAGCCGCCTGGCCGGGACGACCGCCGAGGACGCTATGTTGCGGATCGCCGTCAGCGCGATCCTGTGCGCGCTGATCGCCTTCGTGCTGCTGATCCGCTTCCCGCAAGCCGTCGTCCGGCCGATCCGCGAACTCAAAAAAGGGATTATGGAAATCGCGAATTTCCACTACGACAAACGTCTCGACTTCAGCCGCAACAAGGAGTTCCGCGCCGTAGCCGAATCGTTCAACAACATGGCCGAAAAACTGTCGGAATACCAGCGCAGCACGTTGGACGACCTGATGATGGCCAAAAAGCGAATCGAAGCGGTCGTCAACAGCCTGCACGAACCGATCATCGGTCTCGACCCGGATAAAAAGATCCTGTTCATGAACGACGAAGCGTTCACGATCCTGAATCTGAAGCCCGAAGAGGCCGTCGGCCGCAACGCGACGGAAGTGGCGCTCAACAACGACCTGCTGCGGCGGCTGATCCGCGAACTCTACTCGGACGACCCGAATAAGGAGCCGCTGAAAATCTACGCCGACAACAAGGAGAGCTATTTCCAAATGGAAAACATCCCGCTGTACGTCACGCCGGTCGGCGAAAAGAAGAAAAGTTTCATCGGCAATATGATTATCCTGAACAACATCACCAAATACAAGGAGATCGATTCCGCCAAAACGAATTTCATCTCGACCGTCTCGCACGAGATGAAAACCCCGATCGCGTCGATCATGATGAGCCTGCACCTGCTCGAAGACAGCCGGCTCGGGCCGCTGAACGACGAGCAGAAAGCCCTCGCGCAGAGCATCCGCGAAAACAGCGACCGGCTGCTCGGCATCACCGGCGAGCTGCTGAACCTGACCCAGATCGAGACGGGCAAGCTGCAACTGATGCCGAAGGTCACCAAACCGATCGAACTGATCGACTACGCGGTGGCGGCGACGCGAGTGCTGGCCGAACGTTTCGGCTGTTTCGTCGAAGTCGAATACCCCGAAAAGATCGCGAAGCTGTTCATCGACAGCGAAAAAATCGCCTGGGTGGTCACGAACCTGCTGTCGAACGCGATCCACCACTCGCCCGAAGGGGCGCGGATCATCGTCGGCGCGGCGCAGCGCGACAACAAGGTCGATATTTTCGTGCAGGACTTCGGACGCGGCATCGACCCGCGCTACCACAAGAGCATCTTCGACCGTTACTTCCGCGTGCCGGGCACGAAAGTGCAGGGCAGCGGCCTCGGACTGGCTATCTCGAAAGAGTTCGTCGAGGCGCACGGCGGCACGATCGGCGTCGAGAGCCAGATCGGGCACGGCAGCCGGTTCACGATCACGCTGCCCGTCTGACCGCCGCGGAAAAGCGACCGCCGGACGCGCAAACGACTGAAACCGCCCGGTAAAGCGCAGAACCGCCGGACGCCGGCGCGAAGAAACGCAGGCGAAAGCCCGGCCGGAAACACGAAGGGAAAAGCCGTCCGGCGGAAATCGGGCGCGACCGTCCGGAACGGCACGGGTTATGCAGAAAAAACGGGGGAACAGACTAAATACAACGCATTATGAAATCACCGAAAGAATCATTCAAATCGCTGAAAGACACGTTTACGCTGAGCAACGGCGTGCA
Source organism: Alistipes sp. cv1 (assembly GCF_900240235.1). Lineage (NCBI taxonomy): Bacteria > Pseudomonadati > Bacteroidota > Bacteroidia > Bacteroidales > Rikenellaceae > Alistipes > Alistipes sp. cv1. The sequence goes on along the minus strand of NZ_OEPW01000008.1, from coordinate 64,441 downwards.
AATACCCTGCGTCGGTTTCGGCACCTACCTGACGCCGGACGGCGAAACGGCCGTCAGTTCGGTCATCGAGGCCGTCCATGCGGGTTACCGGCATATCGACACGGCTGCCGTCTACGGCAACGAAAAGAGCGTCGGCAAAGCCATCTGCAAGTGCGGCACCGACCGCAAAGAGCTGTTCATAACCAGCAAGGTGTGGAACAGCGCGCAGGGCTACGAAACGACGCTGCACGCATTCGACAAAACCCTGTCCGACCTGGAACTGGACTACCTCGACCTGTACCTGATCCACTGGCCGATCCCGAGAAAGCACGACGACGACTGGCAGCAACTGAACCGCGAAACGTGGCGGGCGATGGAAAAACTATACAGGGAAGGGCGCGTGCGCGCCATCGGCGTCAGCAACTTCAAGCCGCGCCACCTGGACGCGCTGCTCGAAAAGGCCGACATCGCGCCGATGGTCGATCAGATCGAACTGCACCCGGGTATGCCCCAGGACGAAACGGTCGAGTACTGTCGGGCGCGGGACATTCTCGTCGAGGCGTGGGGCCCGTTGGCCCAGGGACGACTGTTCGAAAGCGTCGAACTGGACGTGCTCGCGGCCAAGCACCGCAAGAGCGTGTCGCAGATCGTCCTCAGATGGCACCTACAACGGGGCATCCTGCCGCTGCCGAAGTCCATCACGCCGTCGCGGATCGTCGAGAACGCGCAACTGTTCGACTTCGAACTCAGCTCGCAGGAGATGAATTTCATCACGCACATAAAATGCGAAAGTTCGGGACTCGACCCGGACACGTTCCGGATGTAACCCCGTCGCACCGGGCGCGCCCGTATGCGGACACCGGATCGCCGGCGTCCGCATACGTTTTTTTACTGCACGGCCCGTCCTCCTCCCTCGGCATCCTGCCGGGAAAACAATTCGCTGACGATCAATTGCAACTGGTAGGTCTCGGGACTCATGACCTTCAAGAAATCCAGGCCGCGAGAGATACGAACGACAATCTCCTGAAACAAACCCGTTTCTTTCGGAGTCGCCTGCCGGACGATCCGGTATGCGTCCGGCAGCCAGCAGTTCCGCGACATTCCCCGGCCGTTGAACATCACCCGAAGCAGGATATATCCGCCGTCGATACACTCGAAAACGCCGAAAGCGTCCTCATAGGGTTCCTCCGTGGAAGAGAATAGATACAACTCACCATGTTTCAGCACAACCATAACTCACTGATTATTCGTTAAACAACTATTATAACTAATTCTATATCGTCCACTTATAACCCGAAACCGCCCCCGGACACACCCCCTTGGACCAAAAACAAAAAAAAGCACGGAACCCGCAAGCTCCGTACTGAGGCATCGCCAAACGCCCTACACAAAAACAAGCAGAATCCGTGCTATACTCACGTATGCACGAGTCTCTCCTGTTATCTGTGCGTAGAATGAATTTGGCGATTTTCAGTACCAGATACAGCAATCGAGTCACCTCAATGTATGTCTATTTCATCTTCTCCTGGTTGGTTTTGAGTTCTTACCGTGTCCAAAAATAGACAAATTTTTGTTATAATCGTTGTTTTTTGTCCGTTTCAGACAATTTCAGCGACTTATCCCGAACGACATCAAAAACAGTACCGTCCTGCATCCCCGGACAGAAATCGCGTTTTTCAGAATCCGGCTCACAGGACGCTCTGACTCGGTCCGGAGATCGATTCCGGCCCGGCGGCCGCGCTGGGCGACGCGAGACTCTCTCCGGCGAAAACGCGCGTCCGGCTCCGGGGCGAAGACCGCCCCGGACGACGCGCCGAGCTGCGCCGGCCCTTCAGCCGCGCGCGTCCGTCGCAGCCCCCTCGACACAGGCTTTCAGCCGCCGCACCGTCTCGGGATACCGCTCGAAACCGAACACGTCCACCGGCGGCGGAGACACCCCGCGAATCCGGGCGGCGCGCACCAGGCGCAGCACCGTCTGGAATTGCAGGAACAGCAGCCACACCTCCGGCCTGCCCGGTTCGGGAACGTCCGCCAGCCTCCCGCCCCGGGCGAAATAGAGTCCGCAGGCGTATGCGAATGCGAACACGGGCAGCGCGCCCCGCTCCGGCAGCCCGCACGGTTCCGACTTCGTCTTGCCTTCGATGAAAAAGGCTTCGCAGGCGCACACGTCATCCGCGATCCACGCCCCGAGCAGGCGGTCGGGAACCGCGTCCGGCAAGACCCCCACCCCGCCGTCCGGCAGGCCCGGCCCGCTTGGTCTATGGGTCTTACCGGCCCGGTCGATCCCGGCGTACCGCTCGAAGAACCGGATCGTAGCCCCGAGAGCCGTCTCCCGGCTACGCATGGCGCAGGCCCCGACTCCGGGCGTTTTGGGACGGCAGGTCGGGGAGATGACTGCCGAGGATCGTGCGGAACAGCACCAGTTCGCCGGGATAGTGCATCGCGTAGCTGTCGCCGATCCGGACAAACGGACTGCCGTCCCGGTAACGGTTTTCGAGCACCGTGAAGCGCGGCGGATAGGCGTGGAAGGCGAACAGCCGGATGTTGCGGACGGGGCGGCGGAAAAGCCGGCGCGAGCGCAGAACGGCATCGACATAGTCGAGGAAGGTGACGATCATGCCGAGGTAGTCGCACTCCTGCAGGTAGACGATCCGGCGGCGGCCGTCGAACAGGTACTCGGTGAAGCGGTACGCGCATGACGCGCACTCCTCCGACCGCAGCAAACGGCAGTAGTCGTCGGGGCCGAGCACCTCGACGGTCACGCCGAAGCGACGGCCGTAACGCGCGAGCAAGCGGTCCATCAGTTCGCGCACCGGGGCGAAACGGGGCCGGCTCAGGTCGGGGCGGTCGCCGTGCCGGACGCGGAGTATGCGGAGTATCCGGCGCGGAACGTCTTCGGAACGGACGTTGAAGTGCCGCCCGATAAATTCGCAGCAAGTTTCCAGATTTCGGGGATTCATCGTTTTTCGGTTTATAAGATTTGAAAGAGGGTAACAGGATATTCGACCGGAAGAAAGACCGCCGCCCGGCGCGCTCCATGAGAAACGCAGTTTCTCCGGAAAGTTTTTGCGCCGTTTTTACAAAAACGGCAGTCCGAGCGCCGAAGGCCCCGCCGCACCGCTCAATAAGGACTTTCGACCGCAGGGAGAAAGTCCGCGCGGCGGACAAAGCGGCAGCTTTGTAAGTATGGTTTGAGAGAGGGAAGCCCGTTCGGACAAGGCACAAAAAAAGGCAAGGACGCAGGTGCAATTTTCCGACGGTCGGCCATAGGAAGCCATGTGTGGTAATTGCCCTTACGCCCAAGCCCCGCCCCGGTAACTCGTACCGGGGCATGACTCAGGTTTCAGACAAAGTTTACGCCACACTAAACCTGTCGCAGTGTTACATTTTATCTACAACAGTTCCTATGTTTACCGCCGGCATAAAGGTTTGTCTTAACCTTTACAATTTTACGCTACGGTCTAAGCCGTATTCTGATATCGCAAATTTAGCATAATTTCTGCATTTAAAATTTAAGTCGTTGTGGCAAATATACAAAACAAGATTTTATAATGTAAATATTTACAGCATAAAAATGGGACTATTCCCATTTTTTTGTATTTATGAAAACCAGGAAGCCCAAAAGGACAGACGAAATACTAACCGGCATGATTATTCAGCGAATGAAAGATTTGCGAAACAGTCATAAACACTCACAAGAGTATGTCGTCGAAAATACAAAACTGGATATTCCTCATTTCGAGAATGGCAGTTACGTTCCGTCCGTAGTATCGCTTTCGATATTCTGCAAATTCTACAACCTCACCCTCGACGAGTTTTTCGCCCCGATGAACTATCCGCCGAAAGAATAAACGCAAGTATAAACACACAAAACAGGAGTTGACAATCAACCCCTGTTTTTATTTTAACAAAAAAGCCGGATAATCTATCGAAAGGATTTTTTAGAGAAACGACTATTTAAAAACAGACCTCCTAAAATCATTAAACTGAAACCAAATCGTTTATTTTCGCCTTAATTCCCCGTTTGATGTCTTTGCTATTCTTCATACACTTTATAAATCTTCTGTATTCGCTGTCGGACAATACACCTTTTATTTCCATATCGTACCGCCTCGCAAGGAAATCGGTCATCGAAAGTTCCAAAACATTATTTTGATAATAAACGAACGTATGCTTCGGAAAAGAATATTTGTTTTTGCAGATCTCCCTGCCCTGTTCAAAAATATAAAATGAAAACACATGGTCCACACTGTTACAGCAACCGTGACGTACCTTATTATCAGGCAATTTTTGCTTCGACGTAGTCAATGTTCTGATAAATGTCAGATGCTCGCTATCTACGGCTACGACCAATAAAAACTTATCCTTCTGACCGTTGCCGTCCTCGAATTGATAATTCTTGATGTGTACGATGCATCCCGCCTCAAAGACCATGTCTGACAAAATTAATTACTTCGCAATGGATTCCTCGAACAAAAGAGATTCGTAAGCAGACATATACACCTGCTGTTTCTCTTCTTTGGATTTTAATAAATCATTCAACGGAATGGAATAATTGGAACGTCCTCCCTGCAACTTGAAATCCAATTTATTCTTCTTTACCTGCTGAGACCACAAAGAATTATCCGTATGCAACAGATCTATCAATTGCTGAACGGTATACGATTTATATTTCGCTACGATACCTTCTATCAAAGACATCTCGTAATCGGTAAACTCACTGTCGTCAAAACTCCTTTTCGCTTTGATATACCTTGCATCCGCGCAAGTCGAATTAACCGGATTTTTTGCCGTTTTTATACCTATATATTTATGTAAAGATATATTTTTATTATTCCCTAAAACATCATCTCTGATCTCATCATATATCTCTTGCGCGACCGGACCTTTCTCCCACACCTTATATTCCAGCCACGTTACAGGCACACCGCTTTCTTTCATTGAAGTCTCGTCAATAATGTAAAGTAACTTCAATGCCTTCGTCATAGACAAGTCACTTATGTTTTGCGCAAGATATACAAGTAAATTACCTATCTTGTCATTCAAGACTTTCCTAAACATAGGTCAAATTTTTAAGGGCGCAAAGATACGTCTTTTTTCTAAAAGCAATACAACTTACGTACAAATATAACGATATATTTCAAAATATCTTTGCACAAGAATTGTTTTTATTTATACACGTATAATAAATATACATAAAATCGAAGGCAATGGTTGCGGATCATATAATTAAAAAGGCGCGGATCAGGACGATCCGCGCCAAGGCAACAATCCGCCGGAATGATCGGTTGCCCACTCTGCCCGCGAATTCTGGCAAACCCGGCAGAGTACGAGAATTGGATAAGTACGAAAAATCTTCGCATTTCGGTCCACGTCCGGCTTAGGCAGTTTCATAAATTTACGAAAAAAACCGCGATTCGAAACGGTCCGGCATCTTTTTTATTCCTTATTTGTTATAATAACGCCGATTTACGCTACTATTTCTGCAAAAACGATTCTTTTCCCCATTGAAAACCAACCACAACCGCTAACTTTGTAGAAGCATAATACCCAAGCTTATGGAATTAGAAACTATCAAAAACAAAATCTACGAAATCCGAGGACAACAAGTCATGCTCGATTTCGATCTGGCCGAACTGTACCAGGTCAGCACCAGCGCACTGAACCAATCGGTAAAACGGAACGCCAAACGGTTCCCGCCCGATTTCATGTTCCAGATAACTCAAGAAGAGTTCGACAGCTTGAAATCACAAATTGTGACATCAAGTTGGGGAGGCACGCGCAAATTACCGAACGCATTCACCGAACAGGGACTGGCCATGCTCTCGGGAGTGCTGAACAGCGACACAGCCATCGACATGAACATCAGGGTCATGCGGGCGTTCGTCTCGATGCGGGCCTTCCTGCTGAACGGAAACATCGCCGCCGAACTCAACCAGTTGCACTGCCGGGTAAAAAAACTGGAGAGAACGTCGGACGAAACGCTCGAAGCGATCAACGACCTGAGCGAAGACTGCCGCCGCGAAACAGACGAAATCTATTTCGCCCTGTCGCAACTCGCCCGCAAGAATTGCGAACTGCAAACCCAACGCATCGCCGGATTCCGCAAAACGGACAAAAAATAATTTCTCCCGGCGCCGCGCGGCGCCGGCGCTGGCTCGTTTCTTGCTTCGGTTACGACGGGCGTACCGCACGTACGCCCCGAATCGAACCGAAAATTTATGAAAGCATACACAATCTTACTCGGCACGGGGCTGCTCCTGGCAGCCGGCGGGCCCGAATACGCGGACGCATGCACCCGCGTCGTTTACGAAGGAACGAACCGGACGGTAGTGACCGGACGCACGATGGACTGGAAGGAAGACCCCCGCAGCAACCTGTGGATCTTCCCGCGCGGCATGGAGCGAAACGGCCAGGCCGGAAGCAATTCGCTGAAATGGGTCTCCAAATACGGCAGCGTGATCACGTCGGCCTACGACATCTGCACCACCGACGGCATGAATGAAAAAGGACTCGTAGCCAACCTGCTGTGGCTCGCCGAGTCGGAATACCCGGCCCGCGACGGCCGGAAACCGGGGCTCTCGGTCGCCGCCTGGACACAGTACGTGCTGGACAACTTCGCCACCGTGGACGAAGCGGTCGAAGCGCTGGCGAAGGACGACTTCGACGTGGCGTCCGACCTGATGCCGGACGGCTCCCGGATGGCTACGCTGCACCTCTCCGTCTCGGACGCCGGCGGGGACAACGCGATCTTCGAATACATCGGCGGGAAACTGATCGTCCACCACAGCAAGTCGTACCAGGTGATGACGAACTCGCCGGTCTTCGAACAGCAGTTGGCCCTCGACGACTACTGGAAAACCATCGGCGGCACCGTCTTCCTGCCCGGAACCAACCGGGCGGCCGACCGTTTCGTGCGCGCCTCGTTCTACATCAACGCCATCCCGAAAACCGAAGACACGCGCACGGCCCTGGCCTCCGTATTCAGCGTGATCCGCAATACGTCCGTCCCGCTGGGGATCAGCACGCCGAACGAGCCGAACATCTCGTCTACCCGCTGGAGAACCGTCTCGGATCAAAAGAACCTGACGTACTTCTTCGAATCGACCCTCTATCCGAACGTGTTCTGGGTCGATTTCAGGGACGTCGATTTCGTGCCGGGAGCGCCGGTCAAAATGCTGGATCTGGTCTCCGGGAAAACCTATGCGGGAAACGCCGCGGAACGGTTCCGCGACGCGGCCCCGTTCGAATTTCAGGGAATCGGTTGAAAACGCCCGCAACGGCGGCAATCCCCGCCGCTGCGGACAAGCGTTCCCGCCGACAGTACGCCACTCGGCAGAAGACATTGGCCGTAAACGCGACGACCGCCGAACTCCCGGATCGCAGCGCACGAAATATTTTATTCCCGATATTATTTTTTTCAAATAAAAAAACTATATTTGTCAAGACGTTGTTTTGTATCGACCGAAGTGTAAATGTCGAAGCGGACCGTACGGCGTTTTTGATTTAAATGAATGAAAATTCCAGCTTATGAAAGCATAAGTTGTCGGGGCGGTCGGAAATTTAAATACGGCGCGTGGAGTTTACATGATACGAAAGGATGTCCGTTTTCATTCTTCAAAGAATGAGTGCAATTAAAATTAAAAAAGATCAAAACTATTTTGTTTTGCCCTGCAAAAAGAGGATTTTATCCTCTTTTTTTCTATGAACCGATGAAAGGCTATGAATATTACCGTCCAGTATCCGATTACCGATTGCAGGCTTTTTCTGCATAAGTCCGGCAAATTGCGCAAGCCGTACTTCGTGTCCCCCGATACGGAAGGCAGGGAATACATCCGGCATTTCGGAGCCATGCAGGGCAGGCATTTCCAGGAGTATTATTACTGCGTAGGCGAAAATACGTTCTGCAACGCCAGACATGCCCTGCGGTTCAGCCGGCCCCCGTCTTTTTACAAAGACCAGATCGCCTGCCTGAAACGGTGCGCGAACCGTTTTTATTCGGACGGCGGCATTCTGGGAAAATTCGAGGTGAAAAGCGCTTACCGGATTCAACCCGATCGGCTGAACCCGGAGAACGGAAGCGCGTACCGGCAGTTGCTCGATTTCCATTTCGGGCACGAGGTGCGGATAAACGACGCCAAAGGGGGAAACGTACGCGCTTCGTTTTCCGACGCGGGTCCCGCCCTAGCCAAACTCTATCTATACGGCTCTACGGCCTGCGGTTCCCTGCATGAGATTCGAAAATACTGGGTGCAGTCCGGTCAATCCATCGTAATCGTCGAAGAACATGCCAAACGCGCGTCCGACTTCCGGCGCCTGCCGGCCGGCGCGACGGAAGTCCTGCTGAAAGACCAATGGAGCGCGCAGTACCTCAGGCTGTATCGCTACACGTACGACGGAATCCCCTGCTGGATCATCGAGATTCTTTCCAACGCTCCCGAAGCCAAAAAGATGTGCCGGAACCTGAAAACCCTTTTGCTCCGGATCCATGCCGAAAAACAAAGCGTCATCAAGGCCCTCGAATTCCTTTCCATCAACAAGGACAACGAAGCGGTCGATATCAGAAAAGCGACCCACTTCATTAAAAACACCCTGGTCAAACTGCAAAAAGACCGGCGTTTCGACCTGAAACAGAGCGATATCGTAAACATCGCCTTCGAAGCGGACGACAGCTTTTCACAGGACGATTACCGCAGACTGCGCCAGGCGGTGCTGGATCTGAATAACCGGTATATCATCGAAGACTTCGATTGCATATTCGCCCAAATCGACTTCGACGCCCTGTGCGAGGCTTACTATTGCCAGATCAACGAAGACGAAGACGAAATCCCCGAGGCGATCAGGGCTCCGCTCGAAGAGGTCGTACACAGCCGCAGCAAACTGAAGTTCAAACAATTTTCGAAAAGATACCGTTCGATATTAGAGGGTTGCGCCAGTTCCGCCCTGTTCGAAATCATCAAATACGGAGCCGTCTCCGTAATCGGAGGTATTTAGGATTCCTTTTGCGAACGAGATGCCCGGACAGCCGGCCGGATTCGTCGTCTGCGAATCTGCATCCCGTCGCGCGCCATCCGGACAAACGGTTATTTCCCGGCATTACGGCAACCTTTCCGATTCAGAGGCAGCCGCGGGAACAACTTGCGGAAACGCACGAGGTAAGACGCGATCCTGTTCCCCGCGACGATAAGACTCACGGCCACGATAATCAGTAAAATTCCGCACCCGATCCGCAGAGTCAGGGACTCCCCGAAAACCGCCACGCCGAAAAATACGGCCGTCACGGGTTCGAGAGCTCCCAGAATAGCCGTGGGAGTCGAACCGATGTATTGGATGGCGCGGGTCGTACAAAGAAACGATATCGCTGTCGGGAAAACGGCCAGGGCGACAAGATTCCCCCATAAATACCAGCGATCCGGAACGCTGACGGCGCTGCCGAAGTCCAGCCGGACGAAGAACAGCGACAGCCCGAACAGCAAGACGTAAAAGGTCACTTTGAGCGTCGCGACGGATTTCAGCGCCGGGCGGTTCACCCCGACGATATAGATCGCATAAGAGAGCGCCGAAACCATCACCAGGATCGTCCCCGTAAGATCGAGCGTCGCGCCGTCGCCGCTTTCGTAAAGCAGCGCGATGCCGCCCAGTGCCAGCAGGATACACAACGCCGTCCGCATGGAAAGCTTCTCCCGAAACCAGAAGGCCATAATCAGCGCCACGAAAATCGGATAGACGAACAGCAGCGTAGAGGCTATGCCTGCGTCCATGTAGTTATAGCTCAGGAACAGGGTCAGCGAAGAGAGGGCCACCAGCAGGCCCAGGACGATCAGCGGCAACACTTCCCGGCGGCGCAGCCCGAAATCGCGCCCGCGGGCCTTAAGCATAACGCCCAGAATCGGGATCGCGAAAAGATACCTGAAAAACAGCACCGAATCGGGATCCATACCGGCTTTATAAAGCGGGAGGGCGAACAGCGGGTTCATACCGTACGTCGCCGCGGCGACGGTTCCCAGCAGATAACCTTTGGCTTTTGCATTCATACCTCAGATTTTGCTGCAAAAATAGCATTTATTCCGACGTACGGTTAACCGTAAAGCGATCCGTACCGCCGTCACGCCGCAAAAAAGAAACCCCGGCCTGTTCCGGCCGGGGCACATTGGAGATTAGCCTCTATTGTAAATCCTTCGCTTTGACTTTCACGATCTTGCCGTCTTCACGCGCGAAAACGAGTTCTCCGTCCTCTTTTTTCTTCTGCTCTACGAGCCGTTCATACGCAAGGGCTACGCCCCTCAGTATGTTTTCTTCCATTTGCTGGACTTCTATGTCACTCATAATTCTTCAGCGTTTTATATATTAACGTTTCAACGATCGATTTTGTTTTATCCCGATTGCCTTTGGCGATCACTTTAGAAGGCGGGCGGGAATTGTCCAGCAAGATCCAGTAGTCGCAAACGGGAATATAAATATCGAACAGATTCTTAATTCCGCTGCGATACCGCCTCCGAACGACTTTCTGATCGATGTTATGCCCTCCCGCTTCCACCCGCATCTGTACCCTGCCGACGGCCAGTTCCGGCGAATTCAGCCAAAAATAGACCAGCGACACATAATATCCCTTGCTTTGAGCGGTTCGGATCAGACTCGCATACGAACGCGTAGCCAAAGTCGTTTCGAACGCAAAATCGACGCCGTGGTCGATCAGCTCATGGATTCTCCGGAGCATCAGCCGTCCCGCCTCGATCGCAACGCTACCCGGATTGAAAGGGGACAGCCCTTTCGCAATTTCGTCCGCGTTGACGAATTCCTTACACTCCAGCATTTCGGGCAGAACGGCGTAAGAAGCAGTCGTTTTCCCCGCCCCGTTGCACCCCGCTATGACGTAAAGGTTCGGCATATTCTCTGATTGACATCACAAATATAAACGATTTGGCGATAATGCCGCCACATCGGAATGCAATTTTATTTTCGAGACGCCCCCAATGCCTTCCAAAACCTCCCGGGCAAATGAATATTCTCCACCTCCTTCGCCCGAACAGCGGAACGATTTCATCGGATCGGCAGACTCAACACCGGGCTCCGGCTTTTACGGCGCTCGATTTTTCCGTTTTTTCATTTATTATTAACGTGCGGCAAATAATTTAACCGTATATTTGTATAAAATGTTTATCCCATGAAACGATCGGTTTATATCATTCTCGCATTGCTTTTTGCCGCACGACTGTCCGCACAAGGGCCGTTGGGTGAACCGCAAATCCCTGTGTACCCTACTCTGAAAGACAGCGGTTCTTTTACCATGATTATGGTTCCGGATCCTCAGAGTTACACCAAATTCGCCGCCAATCAGCCCTTGTTCGAATTGCAGACCGCATGGATCGCCCAAAATACAGAACGCTTACGCATCGCAGCCGCCCTGTTTACGGGGGATATGGTGGAGCAAAACAACCTGCTCACGAGCGGAGGAGTTCCCAATCCCTACAATGGGGATCAGACCTCCCGTCAACAATGGGAATCCGTATCGAGAGGACTGGCCCGTCTGGACGGCAAAATACCTTATATCATCGCCCAGGGCAATCACGACGTAGGGTACGTCGCGGCGGAAAACCGCTATTCATCCATGCCCGAGTACGTCTATCCCGAACGCAATTCGTGTTTCGCCAATTCGCTCGTCGCCACGGGCTGCAATTATCAGGGGATAAACACCATGGAAAACGCGGCATTTGAATTTCATAACAAAACATGGGGCGATATCCTGGTAATAGCTTTTGAATTCGCTCCCCGCGACGAAGCGTTGGATTGGGCCCGTCAACTGATCGAATCCGAAAAATTCCGCAATCACAAAGTCATCGTTCTCACGCATTCGTTCCTGGGCACCTCGGGAGAACGTATCAAGCAGGAAAGTTATAAATTGACGCCGCGAAACTGGGCGCAGGAAGTGTGGGACAAACTGATCTACCCCTCGAAAAACATCTCGCTGGTACTGTGCGGACATACGGGAACGCCGCCTAAGATCGATTCCTCCGACAGCATCGATTACCGAAGTACGGCCGCTTATCGCGTAGACAAGGCCGCGGACGGTCGCAATATCCCTCAAATGATGTTCAATTCGCAGAACGGGGACGGCGACTGGAATGGGAATGGCGGGGACTGTTGGTTGCGCATCCTCGAGTTCATGCCGGACGGTAAAACCATTTACGTGCGGACATTCTCTCCTTTATTCGCATTATCGAAACGTACGGCCAAATACGCTTGGCGCGTCGCGGATTACGATCAATTCGAAATAAAAATCGATTGAAATTCGACTTGCCTTTTGTTAACTTAAGGTAAACGGAGAAGAAAAACCGGTTTCGGCAAAGCGGTTTCCCGTACGGCTCCGAGCCGGATGCCTTGCCGACGAGCGCATCCTACATCTATCTGACTGACAATGCGTATTACACACCGATAGTCAAATAATAAGGCAAACAAATAAACGCGCGCAAAAGCGGAAAAAGTTTTTCTCAACGTTTTTCCTAAAATAAACACCTAACGGAATAGCAAATTTGAGTAAAGCGTAGCGAACAGACTGAAAAAGCGTTCGTTACGCTATATTTTTCTCTTGTTCAAAAGCCAAGAAGAGACAGAATATGGACAAACGCAGCAAAAGTTCAGTTACTTTATCATTACCCGTGCGATGATGCAAATTTCTTGCGAAACCTAAATTTTGCATCGTTTGGCGTTATGTGTCGTATCTGTCGGTAACTCACTATGAATTAATTTTGTAACCAAAAAAAAGTGAGTTATGAGAAGTACATTTAAGGTATTGTTCTACGTGAAGAAAGGCAGTGAGAAACCCAACGGCAACCTGCCTTTGATGTGTCGCATTACGGTGGACGGAGAGATTAAGCAGTTCAGTTGCAAGATGGATGTTCCCTTGCGCCTGTGGGACGTGAAGAACAACCGTGCTTCGGGTAAGAGTGCCGAAGCGCAAAGAATCAACCGTGCCGTTGACAAAATCAGAGTGGAGATAAACCGCCGTTATCAAGAGTTGATGCAGACGGACGGTTATGTCACTGCTGCCAAGTTGAAAGATGCCTATCTCGGCATCGGTATCAAACAGGAAACCTTGCTAAAACTGTTTGAACAACACAACAGCGAATTTGCCAAGAAAGTGGGACACAGCAGGGCAAAAGGAACATTCCGACGTTATGTTACCGTCTGCAAGCACATCCGTGAGTTCCTACCCCATACCTACAAGCGTGAAGATATTCCGTTAAAAGAGTTGAACCTCTCGTTCATCAACGACTTCGAGTATTTCCTGCGTACTGAGAAAAAATGCCGCACCAATACCATTTGGGGCTACATGATTGTGCTGAAACACATTATTTCCATAGCGAGGAATGACGGTCGTCTGCCGTTCAATCCCTTTGCAGGGTACATCAACTCTCCCGAAAGCGTGGACAGAGGGTATATTACGAGAGAGGAGATACACACAATGATGAACACCGATATGCCCGACAAGACACACGAGCTTGTCAGGGATTTATTTCTGTTCTCCACCTTTACAGGTTTGGCATATTCCGATGTCAAGAACCTTACGGAAGACAACCTGCAAACATTCTTTGACGGAAATCTGTGGATTATCACCCGAAGAAAGAAAACTAACACGGAATCCAATATCCGATTGTTGGATGTTCCCCGAAAGATAATAGAGAAGTACAGGGGTATGACAAGAGATAATAAAGTATTCCCCATGCCGAGTAACACGACTTGCAACAAGAAGCTGAAAGCCATTGCCAAGTTGTGCGGTATAAAAGTCCACTTGACCTATCATTGCTCAAGACATTCGGCAGCGACCACTGTGCTGTTATCCAACGGAGTACCCATTGAAACCGTCAGCCGACTTTTGGGACATACCAACATAAAAACGACCCAAATTTACGCAAAAATCACAGCCCAAAAGATTAGTCAGGATATGGAAACATTGTCGCACAAACTGGAGGATATGGAAAAGAACATTTGCAATGCCATTCAGTAACCCTTAAATCAAACGATAATGAAAGAGGAAAGAAACATCATAACAATGAACGAGTTCGGCAATGTAGTTATGCCGAAAGATATACAGGCAACCGCCATGAGTGAGTGGGAGCTTTGCGAGTTGTTCAATGTAACCGCCCCGACTATCAGGGCAGGGATAAAGACACTCTGCAAGAACGGCATTCTGAATGAGTGTGAGATAAGGCATACCATCCGACTGTCCGACAAGTGCAGCATGGAGGTTTACAGCCTTGAAACGATAATCGCCCTTGCGTTCCGTATCGGCACATACAGTGCGAAGCAGGTGCGCAATGCCGTTCTTGAAAGACTGTACTTGCGAAAAGAGAAAACAAGCATCTTCTTTTCGCTGAACACCAACGGCATAGCCAAAGCCGAATACTTCTCGTAGCTGAATTGGTTGCACGACTGACGGAATCCATTCATTCAGTCACGAATAGAGTAATCAAGCCAGCGTGTCAGCATATAATCTGACCGACATATCAACAGGAACTCCAATTTTTTCTCCCGAAAAGCGTAATCCCCACATTCGTTTTTTGGGAGTTTTTTCGTCTGTCCTGCCCGACTTCCGTTCCAAACCATTGAAAGTTTTTTCTTCGGGGGCTATTTGTCACCGTTCTGCCGCGTTTTGCGTAACAACTTATCCGATAAATGCTTATACTTTTGTAGCTGGTATTTTTCAAACTTAAAACCATTTGATTATGTCAGCTAACAAACAACAAGACAGCCACAGACCGCCATCGGATGGTGGCATGGCAAAGGAGGAATTCATCCGAGTGGGGACTACGCTTTACAAGATTGTGGAGCAGCCCAAACTGAACGGAGGGTATGTAAGGAAACGCATAGCATGGAACAACGAAACCCTGCGCCAAGACTACGGCAAGGACTACATCGGCAGCGTTCCCAAGTATGACGGCTTCTGCACCGTACCCGAACACATCGGCTACCATCCCGTGGTCGGCAAGTTCCTTAACCTCTATGAACCGATAGACCACCAACCTAAAGAGGGCGATTTCTCGCATATCCAATCTTTGGTAGGTCACATCTTCGGGGAGCAATACGAGTTGGGCATGGACTACCTACAACTGCTCTACTTGTACCCCATTCAAAAGCTGCCTATCCTGCTGTTGGTATCAGAGGAACGCAACACAGGCAAAAGCACATTTCTGAATTTTCTAAAACTCCTATTTCAGAACAATGTAACCTTTAACACCAACGAGGATTTCCGTAGCCAATTCAATTCCGACTGGGCCGGCAAACTGCTTATCGTGGTGGACGAGGTGCTGCTCAACCGTAGGGAGGACAGCGAGCGGTTGAAGAACCTAAGCACCACACTTTCCTACAAGGTGGAAGCCAAAGGCAAAGACCGTGACGAGATAGCGTTTTTCGCCAAGTTCGTGCTATGCTCCAACAACGAGTACTTGCCTGTAATCATTGATGCAGGGGAAACACGCTATTGGGTACGCAAGATAGACCGCTTGCAGTCTGATGATACCGACTTCCTGCAAAAGCTGAAAGCGGAGATACCCGCCTTTCTTCATTTCCTGCAACACAGAACACTATCCACCGAAAAGGAAAGCCGTATGTGGTTTGCTCCATCGCTGTTGCATACCGAAGCCTTGCAGAAGATAATCCGCAGCAACCGTAACCGACTGGAGATAGAGATGCACGAGCTGATACTTGACATCATGGATAGTGTCGGCACGGACACATTCTCGTTCTGCTACAACGACATTCTTCTGTTGCTGGTACACTCGCAGGTAAAAGTGGAGAAGCACCAAGTCCGAAAGGTGTTGCAGGAGTGTTGGAAACTTACGCCTGCACCCAACGGACTGACCTATACCACCTACCAATTCAACTACAATCGGGAGTGTCGGTATGAGCCTGTAAAACGGGTCGGTCGTTTCTATTCTGTCACGAGGGAACAACTTGAATCCCTGTAATATCATTCTTTTTTTTGTTGAATTGATGAATAAGGATATAACTATGCTGACAATAAACAATATACACTCTCAACAAAATCTCAACAATCGAAAAGAGAAGTTGAGAGAGGAACAGCACCCGATTGTTGATTTCTCTTTTGGCGAGTGGTTTGTTGAGAAGATGTTGAGCAAATATCTTTCTGTAAATAAATGTGTTATATAAGCCATTCAACAAATCAACGTTTTTACAATCATCATCAAATCTATAGAATATCATGAACATACAAGAAGTTAAACAAATCAGAATCGCAGACTATCTGCAAAGTTTGGGTTACACGCCCGTCAAGCAACAGGGCAGCAGCTTTTGGTACAAATCACCGCTGAGAGAGGAAACGGACGCATCTTTCAAGGTAAACACAGAACTCAACAAATGGTACGATTTTGGACTTGGCAAGGGCGGTAACATCATCGCATTGGCAGCGGAACTCTACCATACGGAAGATGTAACCTGCCTGTTGAAGCGCATAGAGGAACGGACACCATACATCCGCCCTGCATCGTTTTCTTTTGGCAAGCAGCAATCCGACAACCGCACTTATCGGGTATTAAGAGTTGGCGAGCTGTCATCACCTGCGCTCATTGCCTATCTGCAAGAAAGGGGGATAGACATTGAACTCGCCAAAAGGGAGTGTAAGGAACTGCGGTTTGAGAATGCCGACAAACCCTATTTCGCCATCGGCTTCCCGAATATGGCAAGAGGGTATGAAGTGCGTAATAGATACTTCAAGGGATGTGTCGCCCCGAAGGACATCACCCATATCCGACAGCAAAAAGAGCCACGAACCGTCTGTTATCTTTTCGAGGGCTTCATGGATTATCTCTCGTTCCTGACCATCCGAGTAAAGAACAATCCGCAACACCCACGATTGAATGCACAGGATTACGTCATTCTCAACTCCGTTTCCAACCTCTCGAAAGCGGAAAGCATATTGGCAACCTATACCCGAATCGGCTGTTTCCTTGACAATGACACAGCAGGACGGAACGCATACGCCAACCTGCAACGGATGTTGGGTGACCGCTTGCAGGATATGTCGGTTCACTATGCAGGGTATAATGACTTGAACGAGTACCTGTGCAAAAAACTCTTGTCCCAATCGACAGAGCCGATAAAGGAGGAGAAGCAAGTACAATCCGCAAGGCGGATGATGCAGCCACCGAAAAAGAAAGGGCTGAAAATATAGAGGGGAACAGGTTCGCTTTCCCAAGGGTATTTAGACAGAAATACCATAGCTCAATAGGGCGTTTTCTTCACGCATTACACGGTAATGCTAAAAACTCCCTATCGAGCCAAAGGGAAATCCCTTTGGAAACCCTGAGAGCCAATGCCACAGGCAGAGAATACACTCATAACAATAACCGTAAAAATCAAACTACATGGGATATTTTTCATTGGACATAAAGAAAGCAAAAGGTTCATCGGACACCGTACAATCCGACCATATAGAGAGAAGAATCATACCTAAAAACGCAGACCCGACAAGAACGCATCTGAACAGGGTACTTATAGAATACCCCGATGGCGTTCATGGCAGGGATGAAGCGATTGCCCACAGGCTGAACACGGCAGGCATCAAGCGGAAGATTACACATGACCAAGTCCGTGTAGTCCGAGTGGTTCTGTCGGGAACACATGAGGACATGATGGACATACAGGAAAACGGAAGACTTGACGAATGGTGCAGCGACAGCATCCAATGGCTGCAAGCCACATTCGGCAGGGAGAACGTGGTTGCCGCCCATCTTCACATGGACGAGAAGACACCGCATATCCATGCAGCCATTGTTCCCATCGTGACAGGTGAAAGGCGCAAAGCCAAGAAAGAGCAGGAAGACGGCAAACGGAAGTATCACAAGAAAGCAAATACCGTCCGTTTGTGTGCCGATGACCTGTTCAACCGTCAGACCTTGATTGCGTACCACGACAATTATGCAAGGGTTATGGCTAAATACGGATTACAGCGAGGTGTGCGAGGTTCCGAAGCACGGCACACCACCACGACACAGTATTATCGGGACATACAGAAAAAGAACGCTGCCCTTGATGCAGAAAACAAGCGGTTACAGGAGCAGAAAACCGAAACCGAACAGGAACTCAGACAAGCCAAGAAAGAGGTACAGACCGAGAAACTGAAAGGTGCAGCCACCACCGCAGCGACCAACATAGCTGAAAGTGTCGGTTCTCTTTTCGGGAGCAACAAGGTCAAGACTTTGGAAAGGGAGAACACCGCCCTGTATCGGGAAGTTGCCACCCATGAGGAAACCATTGAGATACTGCAAAACCGCATACACACGATGCAAACCGAGCACAACCGCCAGTTGTTGGAAATACAGCAGAATCACCGTAAGGAGATGGCGGAAAAAAGTGTCAGACACAAAGATGAAGTATCAGGTTTGAAACGCATTATCGAAAAGCTGTGTGCATGGTTTCCTATGGCAAAGGAAATTATGAGAATAGAGAGCCTGTGCCGCCTTGTCGGGTTCAATGAAAGGCAGACCACGACATTGACTTATGGTAAGCCTTTGATATACGAGGGCAAACTTTATTCGGAGGAACATAATCGGAGTTTTACGACAGAAAGAGCAGGCTTTCAAGTGGTGAAAGACCCTGCGGACAAGTCTAAACTGACACTCGTAATCAACCGCCAGCCCATAGGCGAATGGTTCAGGGAACAGTTCGACAGGCTACGGCAGAGCATACGACAGCCAATTCAACCACAAAGGAAAAGTAGAGGAATTACATAAGTAGTTAAAACAGATTGCAATAAGCCTCCGATAATCGTATTTCCCTATCAGAGGCTTATTGCTGTTTAGATTTAGTTACGTTTCATAAATCATGATTTTTGTTTTTGATTGTCGACCTTTCTAAGTTGTGGAAGACATAAGGCTATTATAGCGAGAAGCAGAATAGCCATACCTGAGAACAAAAACCAACGGTTTACCCCGATTTGGTCTGCAAATGCACCCGACACTACCAACCCAAGCGGCATGGCAAACGACATGATGCTGCCAAGAAGTCCGAAAACACGCCCTAAATACTCGGGTTGTATCTGTTCTTGAAATAGCGCGGTCTGTACTCCATTATAGAATGGGGCAGAAAAGCCCATCAACGTACAACATATCGCAAATATCATAAAACCATTGGTTGGTAGCAAGCCGGAAACAGTCAATGACACTCCCATAAGAAAGATAGAGCCGATGATATTTGCCATGCGCTTTTTGAAACCTCCCCATGCGCCCAATAGAAGTCCGCCCAACAACATACCAACTGCAAAAACAATTTCCACCACGGAAGCATGCAAGGTACTTCCCTCGAAATAATTCATACTCATCAGCGGAAATAGCGCATTGATTGGCATATAAATGAACATATTGATTGCTCCTATCCAAAGCAATGTGAAAAGAGCTTTATTTTGTCGTATTGCGTTATAGCCAATGCGCAGTTCGGTGAAAAAGTTTTCTTGCTGCAGCGCTTCAATCGGTTGTTTTGGGATGTGAACCATTGCAACAGTGATACAGGCAATTATTGCTCCGAATACGTCAAGGGCAACCGCAGAATTCAACCCCCATTTTGCATAGAGAAAAGCGGCAATTGCCGGACTTAGGATGAAACTTGCCGATTGGATGGACTGGGTGTAGCCGGCACATTTGACTAACTGTTCTTCAGGCACTAAAAGAGGTGTTACCGCACTTAACGCAGGGGAATGGAATGCAGTGCCAACGCTTCTAATGAAGAGGATGAGCATTACTATCCATACAGGTAGTTCCGCTGACAGGGAAATTACGGTAAGTACCAGTCCAGCACAAGCTATGATGACATCTGCACCAATCATGACCATTTTCCGGTTCCAGCGGTCAACAAGTACTCCGATTGCAGAACCTAAAACCGCTTGAGGTAGAAACCCAACCAAGGTCGCCATTGACAACACCATCGCAGACCCTGTTGTATTTGTCAGATGCCAGATGATGGCCATTTGAAGAACCCCACTTGTTATCAGGGACACAGCTTGCCCCGCCCATATTGTATAGAAATCTTGTTTCCAATTTCTGATTTTTTCCATTTGAATTTTTCCTTTTATCTTTTGAATGTTTCTTGATTTTATAGCACAAAAAATCTCTCGACAAGCCTGAAATAGCATGCCGGATTACAAAGACAATGACATTCAAATCGAATTAATTAGATTTGAATGTGGAAAAATTACCAAGGTTTATGATATGCAATATTAACGGTGTTTTTACCTGTTAATATTGTACAATTGTTCATAATCATATTGAAAACCACTATATATGTTGCGACTTATCTTAATTGGGATGGTATTATATGCACACCGAATCCGCTGCAAAGTTACAATAAATTATTCGATTTTTGCACTAACTAAAGTAAAGAATTTCAATGCTTCCTGAATTTTGCCTTTCCTTTTTTATCCAAATCTGCAAAAAATAACGGCATAAGCAAATAGGTATATATCGAAAGGCAAAAAATGGCGAATACTGTTTGTATTGGATACTATATCAAAGATTTGTCGTATCTTTGCACCTGAAAGAGTTATTTGATAGTAAAACACCGCAAAACGCTGAAAATCGCACGGTTTCCTAGTCGTTACCATTACTTTTCAGATACTCCGTTAAATGTTTATTCATCAAACGGTTAGACGAAACCGTTCAGAATTTAAAATAAAATCGCTAACATTTAAAGCAAATGTCCGGCTCGATAAGTCGGGGCAAACGGCAGAACAGCCCCTTCTGAAAAACAGAAGAGGCAATTGTTCGTTCAATATTTTCTAATATGAGAAATTCCCTTTGCTTGGAACTACTGGTTTCTGCCGCGGTACTGTTGCTGTCGGGCTGTGAAGTCGGGCCCCGATCCCGAAGAACCTATTTCTTTGAAAAAGAAAAAAGAGCAATCATCATTCCCGTTGCGTTCAACGACACGATTACGGGACGTTTCTTGTTCGATACCGGCGCTACCAACGGCTATCTGATCCTGGATTCCTCATTTTGCGCGACTCATCCTTTGCCGGCGTGGAGCGACAAACCCGATCACGTGTGTTTTTCACCTCACACGGCATGGGAAACTTCGGAAAGCTCCTCATTCCGGCAGGCGATTCATAAGAAGCCGACGAGAGCGGCTATTTCGAATGTCGATCTGGTTTATAATTATCTTCTGATCCGGAATCAAAAATACGGTTCGACCGAGGATTTACAGGGAACGGTCGGCTTTCCCGATAACGATTCGACCCATGTCTGGGAACTTAATTTCGAGCATAATTATCTGGAGATACACGAAGCCGAAAAGTTCCGGAGACCCGCCGACTGTTACTGGCTCCCTTTTGTCAACGAGCGAGGAAGCATGAACACGGTCCATATACAGTTTCCGTTGACCGTTAAAAGCGCGACCGGAGATACGGTGACAATCGACTATCCTTATTTGATCGATACCGGCATGGCGCAGGACTTCGTATTGCTCCCGTCTGCGAAAGAGATCGAGTTTTTCAGGAAAAGAGAGGATGCCGTTCTGATAAATCGCGGTCATGGAGGTGGCTATCGGAGTCGTTATGACGTCAATGCAATCGCTTTCGATGGTTTTAAGATCGATTCAATGCGCATCTATACGGATGAATTCGCTACGCAATTAAGCGCTTATGCACGAGGGATCATCGGTTTGAATTTTCTGAAAAGGTTTAATGTATTTTTTGACTTCGATTCACGGCAGGTCGGATTGCAGCCGATCAGGAACTTCAGCCGAATTTTCAATAATTTTTCCGGAAGATTCTATTTTTCAGTAGACACGACCTTGGACGGGAGACGAATCGTCACGATGATGCCCGATTATGTCAAGAACAATCATTACAAGGAGGCCGGCTTGCAAAAGGGAGATGAAATTGTTGCGATAAACGGATTTACCCTAAAAGACTTATCGTTCGATAATGCAGTTAAAATCAAGGAAAGTCTTACGAGAAAACTGGATATCGTCAGAGACGGGAAGCCGATGAAAATCACGGTACGCCTCGACGAAGACGATTTGAAAGGAGAATAAAAAGAGGCACGGATTGTCGACATGCGACACATGTGCAGCGTATCGCTCCGCTCGTTGGTTTTGAAGTCGACGATTTGTTTCTCGTATTCCCTGATCTTCCGCTCGATCAATGCGACAATCTTTTCCCGACCGGGATAGTGACGGCGCGGACGACTCTTGGCCGCGGTTCAAAATTGCGGGGCGAACGATAAATGCAGGCTGATATACTTCCGTTTCCCTGCTTTGGTTAATCTCAGCATCAGAGGATGCTTCCCGTTAGCGAGTGTGAGGTGTATAACACGACTCCGACCGTTGTAGTCATGTCGATTTCCGGTTTACACTTTCGTTTACAAAATCCTTTCAAAATACCCCGAAATCCACCCGAAACAACAATAAAAAACGACCTGTCGTTTCCGACAAGCCGTTTGCAATCAGTGACTCCGACAGGATTCAAACCTGTAACCTCTTGATCCGTAGTCAAGTGCTCTATTCAGTTAAGCTACGGAGCCTTTCCCTTTTGCGAGTGCAAAGATAAGCAAAAAATTATTCCTTACAAATTTTTTCCTCAAGAACTTATGAAAACCCCGGAAATCGGGAACATTCATTTCAATACGGGGAACGGACTCCCGCATTAATTCGCAGGGGCGGAGTTTTCGGAAGCGGCAGCGCTTTTTGAAGGCTGCGGCACCAGCAATTCCCCCAACTTCTGCAAAAGCGCGCTTCCCATCAGGTTACGGGCCAGGATCGTCCCATCCGGGCCAATCAACACGTTCGACGGAATCGAACGAACCCCGTAGGTTTCGGCTGCGGCGCTCTCCCAGAATTTCAGGGTGCCAACCTGCGGCCAATCCATTTTAAACATTTTGATGCCGTCCAGCCACGCCTTTCTGTTTTTGTCGAGCGATACCGCGTAAATCTCGAAACCTTTCGAATGAAATTCTTTATAAGCCGTCACGAGGTTGGGAATCTCCGCACGGCAAGGCGGACACCACGAAGCCCAGAAATCGAGCAACACGTATTTTCCCTCGCCGACAAACCGCGACAACGGCAACTCCATCCCAGCCGTATCCGGAACCGAAATATCGACATATTTTTGCCCCGGTTCGGTTCTCGCCAGCGCAGCGGCCATCTTTTCGAGCAGCTCCGCATAAACCGAAGCGCTGGCCGGCGGGGTCAGCCCGTCCAGCGCCTGACGGATCTCCTTCGCAGACATCTCGTACGAAAGGCCGCGAAACAGCACATAAGCCGCCGCCACGCTGCCGGAATGCTTCCGGACGAATACCCGGCCGAGACTATCCCTTTGTTTCTCCAGATCGAAGGCGATCCGCGTACTGGACAGCTTCACCGAATCGCTGTCCAGCAATTTCGCGACGGAATCGGCCTGCCCGAGGAACTGCCGGTAAAGGTCTTCCGTCGCCGAACCCGTCACCCGGATATCCTGCGGCCGGTCGGCCGCGCCGACGATCCGGATCATCGGGCTATTTTCGAGGAAAAACCGCACCAACGGAACGTCCGGAGTTTCGACGGCGGCAAAAATCGGCACCGCGCAGTCGCCCGAAAATTCGAACGCCCCGTTTTTTACTTCGGCCGAGTCGATCACCCGCGGCAGCTTGCCTTCGAATACGGTCAGGTATACTTTTCCGGCAACGCCGGCGATCTCGCCGGCGATCCGATAACCGGTCTGCTGTTTCGGCTGCGCGCACGAACACAACACGGCCGCAGCTACGATCGATGAAATCAAATATTTTTTCATATGCTTTCGGAATTATTCCGTTCTACAATCACTTTTTGACCCGTTCCGGATGATCGGAAATAAAACGCTCCCAACTTACGGAAGCGGGACCGCCGCCGAGCGCCTTTTTCCGACAGCGACTTTCGAGCGTCGGCACCGGAGCGGACTGGAAAAAGTGGCAAACGGCGACGGCGAGTCCGTCGGTCGCGTCGAGACGCCGCGGCAGCTCCTCCAATCGCAGCAGTTTTTTGAGAATTATCGCGACCTGTTCCTTCGACGCGGCGCCCTGACCGGTAATCGCCTGCTTGATCCGGCGCGGGGCGTATTCCGACACCGTCACGCCACGGCTCAGCGCGGCGGCCATCGCCACTCCCTGCGCCCGTCCCAGCTTCAGCATACTCTGTACGTTTTCGCCGAAAAACGGCGATTCGAGCGCCACTTCGTCCGGACGGTACTGGTCGATCAGCGCCCCGACCCGCTCGAAAATATACTTCAGCTTTTGGTACGGATCGCCGATCCGGTGCAGGTCGATATCGCCCAGCACGATGCACGAGAGCGCATTGCCCTCGGTACGGATCACGCCGTAACCGGTCGTGTTGGTTCCGGGGTCGATGCCCATAATCACCCTGCCGTCCACCGAACGATCCTCCGCAATTATTCTGCCGAAAGCTGCGCTTTCAGTTTTTCAAGTTCTTTTTCGAGCTGTCTCACCTTATAACTCAGATCGGGCAGGTTGCGGAACACGGCGTGCGAACGGTGGTATTTGATACCGGGCATCGCCGGGTTCCCCATGTAAGTCTCCCCGTCGGGAATGCTGTTCGAAATCCCCGACTTGGAAGCCAATTTCACGCCGTCGCCGACGGTCAGATGTCCGGCGATGCCGACCTGTCCGCCCAGCATACACCCGGCGCCCACTTTCGACGAACCCGCTACGCCGACCTGCGACGCGGCCACCGTATTGGCCCCGACCGTCACATTGTGGCCGATCTGGATCAGGTTGTCGAGTTTGACGCCCTTATGAATCACGGTCGAACCCATCGTAGCGCGATCGATACAAGTATTGGCTCCGATCTCGACATCGTCCTCGATCCGCACGTTGCCGATTTGCGGAATTTTGTGGAATTCGCCCTTTTCGTCCGGGGCGAAACCGAAACCGTCGGCGCCGATCACCGATCCGGCGTGGATCGTCACATTGTTGCCGATAACGCAGGCTTCGTAAATCCTGACGCCCGGATACAGCGTCACGTTGTCGCCGAGCCGCACCCCGTCGCCGAGATATACCTGCGGATATATTTTGCAATTCTTACCGGTCTTTACGCCCTGTTCGATCACCGCATAGGCGCCGATGTAAGCCCCCTCTCCGACCGCGGCGGACGGATCGACCGACGCCAGCGGACTGACACCCGTCTTCTGAGGTTTGTTGGCGACATAAAGTTCGAGCAACTTCGCAAAGCACGAATAGGCATCCTCTACCTTCACCATCGTCGCCGCTACCGGAGCCGTCGGCTCGAACGATCTGTTGACAATCACGATGCTCGCCTGGGTATCGTAGATATAGTGTTCGTACTTCGGGTTCGACAAAAAAGCGAGAGTTCCGGGTTTGCCCTCCTCGATCTTGGCCAGCGAGGTGACGACGGCTTTCGGATCGCCAACGATTTCCCCGCCGAGGAAACCGGCGATGAGTTCCGCAGTAAATTCCATATTTTCCAGTATTTTATCGGTTCAAACAATTACATATAATTCTTAATATCGATGTTTTCCGGCATCAGCGGGGTCGGGTCGCCGCCGAAAGCGAGCAGCTCGCGAATCACGCTCGACGAGATGGCCACGTAATCGGCCGGGGTGAACAGCAGCACGGTGTTGATCTCCGGAAACAGCGCCCGGTTGACCTGCATGATGTTCCGCTCGTACTCGAAATCGACCGTATTGCGCAACCCTCGGAGAATCGTCTTGACACCCAACTGTCGGCACAACTGCCCGGTCAGCTCGGTGTAGATCCGCACCTCGATCCGCGGTTCGCCGCGGTACAGGTCGCGGATCAGTCGCGCCCTGTTGTCGGGGGTCAGCAACCCCGCCTTCTCGCTGTTGACGCCGATGGCGATCACGATGCGGTCGAAAAGTTCGAGCCCCTGATCTACGACGAATTTATGTCCCAACGTAAAGGGATCGAACGACCCCGGGAAAAGTGCAGTTCCTTTCATAAACCGTTTTTTTGCGCATCCTTTTCCGATGCAAGATACGTATCTTTTCGAAACCCGCAAACAGCGAAGGCTGCCTCTCGCGGGGCAGCCTCTCGTTCCTGCGGGTATTTACCCGATTAACACAGCTTGGCGAAAAGTTTCCGGAAACCGGTCTCCTCGGCGATCATGCCGGACAGATCGGCAATCGCGACGCGTTGCTGTTCCATCGAATCGCGGTGCCGCACGGTCACCGTCTTGTCTTCGAGCGTCCGGTGGTCGACCGTAATGCAGAACGGGGTTCCGATCGCATCCTGACGACGGTAACGCTTGCCGATACTGTCTTTCTCGTCGTACTGTACGTTGAAATCGCATTTGAGCGCATGTTGTATATCGCGGGCCACTTCGGGCAAACCGTCCTTTTTGACCAGCGGCAGCACGGCGGCCTTGACCGGAGCCAGCGCCGCCGGAATATGCATCACGATACGGCTCTCGCCGCCTTCGAGCTGCTGCTCCTCGTACGAAGCGGACAGCACCTGCAACACCATCCGGTCGACGCCGATCGACGTTTCGACCACGTAAGGCACATAACTTTCGCCGGTCTCGGTATCGAAATACTGAATCTTCTTGCCGGAGAACTTCTGATGGTTGCCAAGGTCGAAATCGGTGCGCGAATGGATTCCCTCCACCTCTTTGAATCCGAACGGAAATTCGTATTCGACGTCGGTCGCGGCATTGGCATAGTGGGCCAGCTTGTCGTGGTCGTGGAAACGGTAGTGCTCGTCGCCGAAACCGAGCGCGCGGTGCCAACTCATGCGCGTCGCCTTCCACTTTTTGAACCACTCGAGTTCCTCGCCGGGACGCACGAAAAACTGCATCTCCATCTGTTCGAACTCGCGCATACGAAAAATGAACTGCCGAGCGACGATCTCGTTGCGGAACGCCTTACCGATCTGTGCGATCCCGAACGGAATTTTCATCCGGCCGGTCTTCTGCACGTTCAGGAAATTGACGAAAATACCCTGTGCCGTTTCGGGCCGCAGGTAGATCGTGTTGGCGCCCTCGCTGACCGACCCCATCTTCGTTTCGAACATCAGGTTGAACTGGCGCACTTCCGTCCAATTGCGCGTACCGGAGATCGGACAAACGATCTCGCTATCGACGATGATCTGGCGCAGTTCTTCCAGGTTGTTGTCGTTCAGCGCGGCGACCATCCGGCTGTGCACGGCGTCGCGTTTGGCCTTGTGTTCGATTACGCGCGGGTTCGTCTCGAGAAATTTCGCCTCGTCGAACGCTTCGCCGAAACGCTTACGGGCCTTTTCGACCTCTTTGGCGATCTTCTCGTCCTGTTTGGCGATGAAATCCTCGATCAGCACGTCGGCGCGGTAACGCTTCTTCGAATCGCGATTGTCGATCAGCGGATCGTTGAACGCCCCGACATGTCCCGACGCTTCCCATATCTTCGGGTGCATGAAGATCGCCGAGTCGATCCCGACGATATTGTCGTGCAGCCGCACCATCGACTCCCACCAGTAACGCTTGATGTTGTTTTTCAACTCCACGCCTTGCTGCCCGTAATCGTATACGGCGCTCAGACCGTCGTATATTTCGCTCGACGGGAAAATAAACCCGTACTCCTTGCTGTGAGCAACCAGCTTTTTAAAAAGTTCTTCCTGTGTCATTATCGTAAATGGATTATTTTTTCATCGGTTTATTCCGCCTGCTTTTCGACCAGGCAGAGCGATCCGTCGGCCTTCTCTTCCACCCGGAAAAAGCGCGGACGCTCGTCGGGCGGCACGTTCGGCCGGTGGATGCTCAGCAACAGTTCTCCGTCGAACGTACGGAACAACATTCCGTGCCCTCCGTCGCGCGCGAAGAGCGCCTCGGGCATCTGCAACCACGGCCCGGCAACCTCGCCGCTCTGCGAACGGGCCACCCCGATCGCGTACCCACGGTCGCCGAACGACGACCACAGCATCAGCAGTTCGCCTTTCCGGTTCCGGTATAGGAACGGTCCGTCGGTCACGTAATTGCCCGGCGTATGCGGCCTGACCCACGGCGCGGACGACGCGCGGAACAGCGTCGCCGGTTTTCCGACGGCTTTCTTCAGGTCGCGGCTCAACCGGACGGCTTCCACCGTTCCGTCGCCCAATTGCGTCCATTCGTGGCAGAAAACCATCCACGGATTCCCCTTCCCATCGACGTACAGCGTCCCGTCGAGCGCCTGCCACGTTCGCGGCGTCAAGCGTCCCTTGCTGTGCTCGCGAAAAGGGCCTTTCGGACTGTCCGCAACGAAAACAGCCGTTCCGAGCAGACTGTCTGCCGCACCGCGCACCGTCGCGAACAAATAATATTTGCCCTTATAAGCATGGCACTCGGCCGCCCAGAAACATTGATCGCCCCAAAAATCAGGAGTCCGCTGAAAAATTGCGCGGGGCCCCTGCCAAGTCTCCAGATCGCGGCTCGAAAAAACGTCGAACCCGTCTCCGCGGGTCGTCCCGTACATATAGTAAGTCCCGTCCGACGAATCGGCCAGCACGAACGGGTCGCGGATATGCACCCCGTCGGTCGGAATGCCCGCCGGCAAAACGTTCCCGTCCTGCGCATACAAACTGCCGAACGACAGCAATGCGAACAGCCATACCGGAAAACCTGGTTTCTTCATATCAAAAAAAGAGTCGGTTAAATTTAAACATACGGAGTGCAAGTATATGTTTTTATTCGGAGATTTCCAAAAGAAGTTCTCCGCAAGAAATATTGCATCCGACTATATATAAGAGATTTAACGGACAAATACGAATAAAAAAGAAACTGCCGGCGAAAAGCGGAAACGTCCGTGCGGCAACGCCGGGCTGCAAACGGCCTTTCACGATTTATCTTCTCTCTTCAAACGATAGCGGACGCCGCAATCGAGGATAAAATCCAGGATGTCTTTAAAAGTAGCTTCCACCTCGGAAGGTACAAATACGTTCGAAGCTTCGCCGTACCGTTTAAAAATGATTGCCGGCAAATCGGTCAACGAAACGTTCAGACGCCGGGCCATTCCCATCGCGTCGCGCTTATCGACGGTCGCATAAACCTTGTAAGCATAGTCCGGCTCGTCGTAATCGTCGTGTTCGAGCAACACGACCAAACTTTTGTCGTCATCGAAACCGACGACGACGGACGACCATATCGGAAAATCGTCATGCGACTCCACTATAACTTCCTGTAACGTCATCATACGCTCATCTTCTTTTTTAAACCGATACCCTTAATTGCATTTTCACGCGTCTTTCGTCCGCCTCGCGGTTTCCTTATTGCGATCGCAGCGGGATCGTCCGGAAAACACATAATCTCCAGAATGCAAAACAAAGATAAGTTTTTTTCTTAACTTTGCACAGAATAACGCGCGTTTCATGCCGTCTGTCGCCCGCTAGTCCGTCTGCGGATCAAGCTATAAACCAGCCGGATATCTACCAGGGAATCACCAAACGCCCCCGGGAGAGTCCCATGGAAACGTTGCGGGCAAGGCGGCCGGACGCAGCAATCGGATCATTCAACGGATTATCGTCGCATATGGGGAGAATACTGGCTATCGATTACGGACGCAAACGGACGGGCCTTGCCGTGACCGACCCGTTGCAGATCATCGCCAACGCCCTCGACACCGTTCCGACCCATACGCTGATGGACTACGTCAAGAGCTACGCCGCGGCCAACGCGGTGGACGCGATCGTAATCGGCATGCCGCTGCAGATGGACGGGTTGCCGTCGGAGTCCTATACCTACATCCGCCCGTTCGTCGAGAAGCTGCGCAAAGAGATGCCTGCGATGCGGATCGAACTGTTCGACGAGCGGTTCACCTCGAGGCTGGCGCTACGGGCGATGATCGACGGCGGCGTTCCGAAAAAACGCCGCCGCGAGGACAAAGGGCTGGTCGACCGCATCAGCGCAACGATCATCCTGCAAGGATACCTCGATTCGCGGGACAATCATTTAACAAATAAATAACACAATAGAAGATGAAAAAGATCAGAGCAGCCATCGTCGGATATGGCAACATTGGAAAATACGTCCTCGAGGCGTTGCAGGCGGCCGAAGACTTCGAAATCGCCGGTATCATTCGCCGCGACGCCGCGAACGTGCCCGAAGAACTGAAAAACTATACGGTAGCCACCGAAATCGAATCGCTCGGCAAAGTCGACGTGGCGATCCTCTGCACGCCGAGCCGCAGCGTACAGAGCTTCGCGCTGAAATTGCTCGAGAAAGGGATCAACACGGTGGACAGTTTCGACATCCATACGCAGGTCGCCGAACAGCACGCGACGCTCGGCAAGGCGGCCGCGCAGCACGGCGCCGTTTCGATCATGTCGGCCGGCTGGGACCCGGGCAGCGACTCGGTGGTGCGCGCTCTGCTCGAAGCCTGCGCCCCGAAAGGGATTACTTACACGAACTTCGGCCCCGGCATGAGCATGGGTCACACCGTAGCCGTCAAGGCGATCGACGGGGTTAAAGCCGCGTTGTCGATGACGATTCCGACCGGGACGGGCATTCACCGGAGGATGGTTTACATCGAGCTGAAAGAGGGCTACGATTTCGACAAGGTGGCCGACGCGATCAAAAAAGACGCCTATTTCGTACACGACGAGACGCACGTGATGCGGGTGCAGAGCGTGGACGCGCTGCTGGACATGGGACATGGCGTCAACCTGACGCGCAAGGGCGTTTCGGGCAAAACGCAGAACCAACTGTTCGAATTCAATATGAAGATCAACAATCCGGCGCTTACGGCCCAGATACTGGTCTCCTCGGCGCGGGCTTCTATGTTGCAGAAACCGGGATGCTACACGCTGATCGAAATCCCGATGATCGACCTGCTTCCCGGAGACCGGACGGAACTGATCCGGCATCTGGTATAACAGGATTAAAAACAGCAAACGAACGATATGTTACTTCCGATTTATATTTACGGTTCGGCGGTTTTGCGCAAAGAATCCGAAGACATCGCCAAAGATTATCCGGAACTGGACAAATTTCTCGAAAACCTGTGGGAAACCATGTACGAAGCCGACGGAGTCGGACTGGCCGCCCCGCAGGTGGGCCGCAACATCCGGATCTTCGTGGTCGACGCTTCGGTGAACGCCGACAAGGATCCGAGCCTGGCCGGTTTTAAAAAAGCCTTTATCAACGCGCACATCTACGAACGCTCCGGCGACGCCGTTCCGTTCGACGAAGGATGTTTGAGCCTGCCGGGAATCAACGAACGGGTCGAAAGGCCGTCGCGGATCAGGATCCGCTACGCGGACGAAAATTTCGTTGAGCACGACGAGGAGTTCGAAGGTTTCGCGGCGCGGGTCATCCAGCACGAGTACGACCACCTGGACGGCAAACTGTTCATCGACCACGTGTCGCCGCTGCGCCGAACTCTGCTGAAAAGCAAACTGGCCGCGATGACCAAAGGGAAATACAAAGCGCACTATCCCTGCAAACTGGTGAAAAAATAGTTTCCGCCCGTTTCCGGGATCTCTTTCAGGGCCGTTCGCCGTTTCGGGCGAGCGGCCTTTTTGCATACCGTCTTTCCTCGTCGCTTTCGGCGATGACAGCCAACCGTTTAATCGAATAGGTTTATAAGTTGTTGATAAGTATTCCGCCGAAAATGTTTTCCGTCGAAACGATTCGCTATGTTTGTGAAAACATTCGGTTCTCGATGCCGGGCGTCTCGCCCGGCAGGAGATCAAAAGGGAATCCCGTGAAAGTCGGGAACTATCCCCGTAGCTGTAAGTTCCTGCCAAAGGCCGCGCAAACCCGAATGCCACTGTCGGTTTACCCGATGGGAAGGCGCGCGACCCGGAACAAGTCAGAAGACCTGCCGGATGAATTGCATTGTAGCTTTCGGGTGAAGAGCGATCGAATGTCGGGGCCCTCCGTACGCGGCCCGATATCTTTTATCCTCCCGGAGTTACCATTTTATCTTATTGTTTAACTGTTTAAAATTCAAACAAGATGAATGGACAGACTCATTTACGGCAAATCGTAAAACGGACGGGCGAGATCGCCCCGTTCAGTCCGGAGAAAATCGAACAGGCGATCTTCAAGGCCATGCGGGCCTCCGGTGTGCCGAACCGCAAAGAAGCCCGCCGGCTGTGCAGCGAAGTGGTGGCCTCGCTCGAAAAAAACAGCGCCGAACAGACGCCGCACGTCGAACAGGTGCAGGACGCCGTCGAACAGGCGCTGTACCGTCGCGGCGATTTCGCGCTGCTGAAAAACTACATGCTCTACCGTCGGCAGCACGAACAGCTCCGCGAATCGAAAGAGCTGTTTTCGAACCTCGACGTGATGGACGACTACCTGTCGCAGGACGACTGGCGGGTCAAGGAAAGCGCCAATTCGGCCTACTCGCTGCAAGGCCTCAACCAGCACATTTCGACGATGATTACTTCGCAGTACTGGCTCGGCCGGCTCTATTCCGAAGAGGTCGCCGACGCGCACAAAAGCGGAGCTATGCACATCCACGACTTGGGCTTCCTGAGCGTCTACTGCGTCGGCTGGGATCTGAAAGACCTATTGACGACCGGGTTCAAAGGAGTCGAAGGCAAAGCGCAGAGCGCGCCGGCCCGGCACCTGCGGACAGCGCTCGGACAGATCGTCAACTTCTTCTACACGATGCAGGGCGAAGCGGCCGGCGCGCAGGCTTTCTCGAATTTCGACACCTTCCTCGCGCCCTACGTCCGCTACGACGGGCTCGACTACGCGCAGGTCAAACAGTGCTTGCAGGAATTCCTGTTCAACCTGAACGTTCCGACGCGGGTCGGTTTCCAGACCCCGTTCACGAACATCACGATGGATCTGACCGTCCCCGACTTCCTGAAAAACGAGCCGGTGGTTTGCGGCGGCGAAGTAAAAGAGGAGACCTACGGCGATTTTCAGCCCGAAATGACGCTGCTCAACAAGGCCTTCGCCGAGGTGATGTACGAAGGGGACGCGGCGGGCAGCCTGTTCTCGTTCCCGATCCCGACCTACAACATCACGCCCGATTTCGATTGGGAAAATCCCGATTACGACGGCATCTGGCAGATGACCGCCAAGTACGGCATCCCCTACTTCTCGAACTTCGTCAACTCGGACATGAAACCCGACGACGTGCGCAGCATGTGCTGCCGGCTGCGGCTCGACAAACGGGAACTAATCAAGCGCGGCGGCGGACTGTTCGCGTCGAACCCGCTGACCGGGTCGGTCGGCGTCGTGACGATCAACCTGCCGCGACTCGGTTACGAATCGGGGTCCGAGAAGTCGTTTTTCGAACGGCTGCGCCACCTGATGGAGCTGGCCCGCGAAAGCCTCGAAACCAAACGCAAGGTCATCGAGCGCTACACCGAAAAGGGACTCTATCCCTATTCGAAATTCTACCTGCGCCACATCCACGACCGTTTCGGCTGCTATTGGAAAAACCACTTCTCGACGATCGGCATCAACGGGATGAACGAATGCTGTCTGAACTTCCTCGGCGTCGGAATCGCCACCGAAGAGGGCGCGGCATTCGCCCAAAAAACGATGCGCTTCATGCGGGACGTGCTGGCCGTATTCCAGGAGGAAACCGGCAATATCTACAACCTCGAAGCCACTCCGGCCGAAAGCACCGCCTACCGGTTCGCGATGCTCGATACCAAGCGTTATCCGGATATCATCACGGCGAACCAAGCCGACCGACTGCTGAAAGGCGCCAAGCCTTACTACACCAATTCGACCCACCTGCCGGTAAACTTTACCGACGACCTGTACGAAGCGCTCGAAATGCAGGATCCGCTACAAGCGTTGTACACCGGGGGAACGGTGTTCCACGTCTTCACCGGCGAAAGCGCCGTATCGCCCGCAGCCGCCCGAGACATGGTGCGCCGCGTGACCGGCCGGTTCCGGCTGCCCTACATCACGCTGTCGCCGTCGTTCAGCATCTGTCCTTCGCACGGCTACCTGTCCGGCGAACATTTCGTCTGTCCCAAATGCGGCGGGAAGGCGGAAGTATACAGCCGTATCGTCGGATACATGCGCCCGGTAAGCCAGTGGAACGACGGGAAACGGGAGGAGTTCGCCGACCGCAAGCTGTTCGACCGCCGGATCGTCCACGAAACAGCGATCTGACATGCGAATCGGAGGTTTTGTCAAACAGAGTCTGATCGATTGGGAGGGAGTACTTTCGGCCGTCGTATTCACCAAAGGATGCAATTTCCGGTGCGACTACTGCCACAACCCGTCGCTGGTACTCCCTTCGCTGACCGATCACCTACCCGATCTGTCCGAAACGGTCATTCTCGACTACCTGCGGCGGCGCAGGGAGTGGATCGAAGGAGTCGTCGTAACCGGCGGCGAGCCGACCCTGCACCCCGGACTGACCGGCTTTCTGGAGAGAGTCAAAAGGCTCGGATACCGGATCAAGCTCGATACCAACGGGACGAATACGGAACTATTGTCCGCCCTGATCGACATGGGACTGGTCGACTGCGTGGCCATGGATATCAAAACGATCCCCGACCGCGAACACTACGCGAAAATCTATCCGGCCGTCACCGACCGCCAGATGGACAACGTGCAACGGTCGATCGACCTGCTGCGCAACAGCGGGATCGACTACCGGTTCCGCACGACGCTGATTCCGGGCGTCCACGACGACGCCGTCCGGGAAGAACTTTCGGCCCGATTCGCCGGCGACCCGCTCGTTTTCCAGCAATTCCGCCATACGAGCGGCATCCTGTCGGACTACCCGCCGGAACGGTAACATTCCGCACCATGCACGCCGCCCCGCGCCAATCAGGATTTCTGACTGGCGCGGGGCGGCGGATTTTCCGGAAACGCCTTTATTAGTGAAAACGTCCCTTAAAGACCCTCGAATCGACAGAGGGAAGCACCCTTCCTTCCATCGTAATCCGGTTGCTGCTGTAATTCGGATCGACGGTCACGCTGGCGCGGTCGGCGCCCGGAATCAGCATGATATCGACCCGCGCGGAGATCCCGATCCCCTGAACGTTCATCCCGTAGTAGAGATATCCTTTTTTGTCCGTCCGGACGGTGACATCCGACACGTTTCCGCGCACCGTAATGCCGCCCACGCCGTTCGGCCCGGCCAGCACCGTATTGAAGGCTATCTGCACGAACGCCTCGTCGCCGTCGCGGGAAACGAAATTCGTATTCGAACTGACGCTGGCCGTACGCCCCCGTTTGAAAATAAGCCGGTCGACTTCGACTACGAAAGCGCCGCTTTCCAAAGCCTGCACCGCACCGAGGTGCAACACGCTGTCCATCGCGGCCCGGCGCGCTTTCTCGACCTGTCGGGCCGCTTTGCGGGAATTCGTCTGCGCGGACAATCCGCCGCCCAGCAACGTCAACAAAACGATCAAAACAATCTTTTTCATAACACGCATTATTATTTCGGTATGCCTCTGTTAAAAAAACGCCGCGCGATCCGATCTCCGTATACGGACCGTATAAAATCTACGCAATCTGCATCTTATCCAGCAATTGTCATGCCGGGGCGGTTCCCGTTGCGCCCGGCGGAGGAGATTCGCCCCGCGAAGTGCGGCCGGCGGTCTTCGTTATGACAAATTTACGGCGGAATTGGCAAACATCTTGCATTTTCCGGCAAATTATACGTAATATTGCACTGTGATTACGATACGATGAAAGCACTGTACAGCAACATCATGCGACTGATCCTCACGATCGGACTGTCGGAAAGGGATCTTTTCGTCGACAAAGTTTCGAAAATCATTTCGGAAAAGATGGACGCCGACCCGCAGCGCAGCGAGCACATCGCGGAGAGCCTGCTGCGGATGGCCGAATCGCTGAAGGACGAACTGCTGCTGCGGCAGTTGTTCGCGCAGACCCGCGACGCGGAACCGCCCGCGGCGGACAACCGCGAGCTGATCGAGAAGATGGATCGACTGAACCGCACGCTCGAAGAACTAAACAGGACGCTCAACAATAAAACGTTATGAAAATCGTCAGCATCTACATATCGTTCCTGCAGATGAACCGGGCTTTCCAGATCATGGGAATCCTGATCAAGCATTCGTTCGGGGAGTTGTTCGCGCACACCCGTTTCGGAAAACGGCGCCGCAAAGTCCACAAAATCGTCCACACGACTCCGGAACGGATCCGGATGACCATCGAAGATCTCGGCCCCACGTTCGTCAAATTCGGGCAGATCCTGGCCGACCGCCCGGATATGGTTTCGGAGAAATTCCGGATCGAACTCAAAAAACTGCAGTCCCGCGCCGTCCCGTTCGACAGCGAATACGCCATCGCGCTGATCGAAAAAGAGCTGAACGCTCCGCTCGAACAGGTTTTCAGCGAATTCGACCGGCTGCCGCTGGCCGCCGCCTCGATCGGGCAGGTCTATCAGGGACGCCTGTTGTCCGGCGACGAGGTGGTCGTCAAAATCCAACGTCCCTTCGTCGAGAACAAGATCAAACTGGACATTTACCTGCTGAAATACCTGTCCAAACGCTTCGCGAAGCAGTACCCGGAACTGGCCGCGATGAACATCACCGGCCTGATCGACGAATTTTCGGCCACGATCCTCAAAGAATTGGACTACACGATCGAAGCGTCGAATATCAACCGCTTCCGGATCATGTTCAAGGACAACCCGTCGGTGCACATTCCCGTCGTCCATACGCAGCACTGCACGAAAAAGCTGCTCGTGATGGAGAAGATCCACGGCATTCCGCCCGACGACCTCGGGGCGTTGCAGGCGGCGGGACTCGACCTGTCGCAAATCGCCCGCAACGGCGCCGACGCCCTGCTCACGATGATCCTGAAGCACGGATTCTTCCACGCCGACCCGCATCCGGGCAATATCTTCGTGATGGAAGGCAACGTCATCGGCTTCATCGACTTCGGGATGGTCGGGGCGCTCACGCCCCGCGACCTCGACTTCCTGGCCGATTTCGCCATCGGCTTCGTCTCGCGCAACAGCGACACGATTTCGCATGCGCTGGTCACGCTGTGCGGTAAGAAATTCTTCGAACACCGCGAAGAACTGAAATTCGAAATCCACCAGATGATGATGCAGTATACCGGCATCCCGATAGAAACGATCAACTTCGCCGGAGCGATCCAGAACTGCGTCGACATCATCGTCAAGTACAAATTGCAAATTCCGTCGGGCATCTTTATGCTGATCAAGGCGTTGGCCACACTCGAAAAATTCGCCACGTCGCTCGATCCGTCGCTGGCGCTGGCGCCGGTCATCGTCCCCTACGCCAAAGAAGTCGTCAAGGGAAAATATTCGCCGCGCCGCATCGCCTCCGAAATCTACGACACGCTGAACAATTACGTCAGTTTCATCCGGGATTTCCCGAACGACGTCAGCGAGATCCTCTACAAACTGAAAGAAGGCAAAATCAAACACGACGTCATCCTCGACGACAACACGCTGTTTATCAAAACCATCCGAATGGTCAGTCGCCGGATCGCCTACGTCATCATGCTGATCGGACTCTTCATCGGATCGATCGTCCTGATCGTGTTCGACCGCGACAACGGTTACGGACACTTCATCCTGATCGCCACCTCGATCCTGATCCTGCTGCAAATGCTGAAGTGGCTGTTTTCGAGACGGTAACCCCTCTCCTACTTTACGACAATCCGTTCCGCGCCGCCACAGTCTTCGCCGCACCGGGCAAGCCCGCAGGAAGAATCCTGCCCCGAATCGTACGAAATTCGACTCCGGATAAGACGAAATTCGGAAATTTATTCTACATTTGTTTACAACTTAACCGTTGGAGCTGTTCCTGTGGAATGGTCCGACCCCGACAAACCACAACGCAATTTTATTTGATTTTTAAACTAAATTTTTCCATCTATGAAAAAATTTTTCAAAGTCAGTACTTTGCTACTGTTATTGCCGGCGTTGATGTTTATGTCGTGCAAGAAAGACAATGCCGACGCGTCGTATCCGACGCCGGCGCCGACCAATGCGGCCGTACAGGCGGGCGACGGTAGCGTCACGCTGAGCTGGACCGCGCCGGAAAGCGAGAATCTCAAGGAGTACTCCATTACCTGGACACCGGGAGACGGGCAGGCGACCGTCCAGGCGGGAACGACGCTGTACACCGCCACCGGACTGACCAACGGAACCGCCTATACCTTCTCCATCGCCGCCGTGTACAACAACGGGCAAAAATCGGAAGTGGTGACCAAGCAGGGCACTCCGGCCGCATCGGTCAAACCGGAACCGACCGACCTGGTCGTAACCCCGTGGGATAAAGAAATCACCCTTTCTTGGCAGGCACCCGAAAACGGCGAGGGACTGAAAGAATACGCCGTAAGCTGGACGCCCGGAAACGGAAGCGCTACCGTAGCGGCCGGCACGACCACCTATACGGCGACCGGACTGACCAACGGAACCCAGTATACGTTCTCGGTAGCGGCCGCATACGACGACGGCAAAAAGTCGAACGCCCTCGTCGAACAGGGCACGCCGTTCTCGGCTGCTCCGACCGGACTGGTAATCACGGCGCCCGATAAAAAAGCGAACCTTTCGTGGAAAGCTCCCAAGAACGTCGAAGGATTGAAAGAATACGCCGTAAGCTGGACGCCCGGAAACGGAAGCGCCACCGTCAAGGCCGACACGACCGGATACGAGGCGACCGGACTGACCAACGGAACCGAATATACGTTCTCGGTAGCGGCCGTATACGACAACGGCAAGCAATCGGAAGCCGTAACCGGCACCGCCACGCCGGTGGAAGCGTGGCCGGAAGCGGGTATGCAGAACGCGACCTACCTCAACAACGGAGTCGTCCAACTGGGTATCGACCTGACCCACGGCGGATCGATCTTCCACTTCTCGGAAGTAAATACCAAGCGCAACCTACTGAACCATGCCGACGAAGGACGTTTCGTCCAGCAATCCTATTACGGAGAAGCGGACGGCAGCAAATGGGACGGTAAGGATTGGGTGTGGAACCCGATTCAGGGCGGCGGATGGCGCGGTCAGAAACCGGAAATCCTGTCGCAGAATATCACCAGCTCCAGCTTGGAAATCGTTTCGGTTCCGGTGCACTGGGCTTCCGGCAAGCTGCTGACCGAATGTCAGATGGAAGAAAAAATCACACTCGACGGCGACGTGGCCCACATTCACTATACGTTCCGCAACACGGGGGCGGACGCGACCGACCATCCGGCTACCGAACAGGAAGTTCCGGCCGTCTTCGTAGACTATGCCCTGAAGAACCTGGTATATTACAAGGGCGACAGTCCGTGGACCAATGCCGCGCTGACCACGGTCGTTCCGGGCTGGCCGAACGAAAAGCATACCCGCGACGAACACTGGGCCGCTTACGTGGACGACTCGCAATGGGGCATCGGCGTTTACTCGCCCGGATCGCCGTTATCGACCAACTACCGTTTCAACGGCGGTTCGTCCGGTCCGACCGGCGGCAGTTGCTCCTATTTCGCGCCGCTGCGGACTTTCGCCATCACCAAAGGACTCGTCTTCGAATACGACGTCTACCTGAAGATCGGCACGGTCGACGAAATCCGTTCCCGTTTCGCTCAGATCCGGATGAACGGCGAAGACGTAGACGACGATCCGAACTTCCCGAAAGGATATTTTTATATCAAGGACAGCAACAACCTGACCGTAGAGGAGGAAGCCTCGTCGCCTACGACCGGCTATACCTACAAACTGACCGCCACGGGCGCCGACGCATCGTTCACGACCCAGCGGGTCGCCGACGGCATATCGGACAAGGTGCTCACGTTCGAATACAAAAGCGGCAAGGCGATTTCGCTGGCAATCGTCCTGGACGATATAACGCAGACCGTCTATAAGATCAAACCGCTCTCCGCGGCATCGCAATGGACGACCTATTCGTTCGACCTCGGCCAGCAGATCGCCGAGGCCGCATGGGGCGGGATAGGCTCCCGTTTCCGGCTCGTGATCGGCGACGGGGCCGGAACCGAGCTCGAACTCCGGAACCTGCATATCCGGGCGCGCAACGCCGAAGAATCCACGCTGGCCGCAGCCCTCTTCCTGGGACTGCAGACCGAATCCGCCAACCAACTGGGGCGTTTCGAAGACCTTACGGATTATTTCAGCTACGAAACCGGTTACAGCTACCTGTACGAACCGTCCGAACCCGAAGCAGGGAAACCGGACGACCCGTATATTTTCACGGCGTCGCTGACCCGCGACATCGCAGCCGACGAGAATTACCTATCGTTCGAATACAAATGCGCGAAGAGCGCCAGTCTCGAACTGTTCCTGCAGATCGCAGCGGGCGGATCGATCCCCAACCTGTCGATTCCGGCCTCAAACGACTGGAAGTCCATCACGTTCGACCTGACCGCAGGCAAGGCCCAGGTATTGCAGAACTTCCCGAATGCGGGCAAAAAGGGAGACCGGCTGCGTTTCGATATCAACAACATCAACGGAACCCCGCTGTACATCCGCGCGATCCGTCTCCACAAGAAATAGGACGGGAAACATTTTCCGATACCGAACAAGACGCCGTGTGTTTCACACGGCGTCTTGCCGTTAAAAAGCCACCTACGGAACAGACTATTTTTTCGACCGACCGATAAAATGATATAATATAGACAAAAGCCCGAATCATACCGGTCGAACCTACGGGGGAGCAAACGATCGTTCGCTCCCCCGTAGCGTTTGTAAGGAATCGCAAAAACAAAAAAGAGGGAACCGTCGCGGTTGCCTCTTTTCCGGGGAATTATCCCTAAACTACTAACCCAAACTTAAATAAATGAAGAAACCTTGTTGCTTGTCCACTTTACTTCTTTCCTTCGATGTATTATACTTCAAACTCTGTGCCAATCTTTGCATCCGGATCGTTTCGGGTTTATAAACCCTTTTTAGAATCCCTCTGTCGTATTTATGAATTACCAAAATACGTGCCACATTTTCCGGTTTCTCGCCAAACTGCCGTTTCGGCACGCATATCCGGACAAAACGTCCGGTCGGCGGAACGGCATCTCTTTCCCGGCCTCCCGGATAAAAAATGCGGCAGGATCCCATACCCGCCGCATTTTTTGAATAAGACCACCTTGTTTTTACTATCTAAAACTCGGTAGTAGAACGAAAAGGACGCACCGTTTATTGTGCACTCCGTTTCTTTTTTTGTTTACTTGTCCAACGATTTACAGATCGCTTTGTTCAGCGCGCTGATTTTCGCCTCGTCCACCTTGATCAGCTTCCGGTCGTAGGTCATCAGCCCGTTCACCTCGATCTCGACGTCGCTGGTCTGCGTATAGACGCCGGCCGAAAATCCGCGTTTTATCATATCCTTCAGCATACCGGTATATTTGAGGTAGGCGTCGGTCACCTCTTCCGGGCTCTTGAACTGCACGTATCCCCAATTGCGGTCGGGCACCCACAGATGCCCGTCGACGGCATACCCGATACCGCCGTACTCGCCGAGCGCCGTCACGCGCTTCGTGTCGTACAGGTACAGCTCGGGCTGCGGATAATTATGCAGGTCGAGGATATCGCCGCAGGAGGTGTAGTGGTTTCCGCCGCTGGCCGAATTCACCGACCGGGTCGGATCGTAGGTTTTGGTCCATTCGGCGATCTCGTGCGTTTTGAACTGTCCCCACGCTTCGTTGAACGGAACCCACACGGCAATACAGGGATTCGAATAGAGGTAGTCCATGATCTCTTTCCACTCCTTGCGGTAGTTGGCCTCCGATTCCGCGCCGCGTTTCCATTCGGCCCCGTCGAAATACTGCTTCATCTGCCACTGCGGACCGCCGTCGCCGCTGGGCATGTCCTGCCATACCATGATCCCGTGACGATCGCAAAAAGTATACCAACGAGCCGGCTCCA
Source organism: Alistipes sp. cv1 (assembly GCF_900240235.1). NCBI lineage: Bacteria > Pseudomonadati > Bacteroidota > Bacteroidia > Bacteroidales > Rikenellaceae > Alistipes > Alistipes sp. cv1. Next base: position 22,713 of record NZ_OEPW01000008.1, on the reverse strand, counting down.
CCTTGACGTGCTTGCGGATCATGTTGAATCCGAAGTCTTTCGTCTTGATCACATCGTATTCGAGCGCTTCGTCGGTCGCGGCCGTATACAGGCCGTCGGGCCACCAGCCCTGGTCGAGCGGGCCGAAATGGAAAATATCCTTGTTATTGAGTTGCAGCCGCATGATTCCGTCGGCATCGCGGGCGGTCGAATACTTACGCATCGCTGTATAGCTGTCCACTCGATCGACCTCCTTGCCGTCTGAAACGAGCGCGACCTTCAGGTCGTACAGGAACGGGGAGTCGGGGCTCCACAGTTTCATGTCCGCCGGCATCGCGACCTCCACCGGAACGCCGTTCACTGCCTTCGCCCGGGCAATCTCTTTTCCTCCGTCCAGCACGGTCACCTCTACCATATCGGAAACCTGCGCGGCAGCGGCGTCGACCTCCACGCGCAGGGTCTTCCGGTCGATATCGGGCGTGGTGCGAATCCCGGCGATGTACTTCGCAGGCACCGGTTCGAGCCATACGGTCTGCCATATCCCGCTGACGGGCGTATACCAGATCCCGCTGGGATTATTCACCTGCTTACCGCGCGGTTGGTAACCGACGTCGGTCGGATCCCAAACTTTTACCTTCAGCGTATTGGTTCCTTTCTTATTCAGCGCGGCGGTAATATCGAACGTAAACGGGGTATAACCGCCCGTATGCCGACCGACCAGGACGTCGTTGACCCATACGTCCGTTTTCCAGTCCACGGCCCCGAAATGCAACAGCACCCGCTCCCCGGCCCATTTAGCAGGCACGGCGAACTCGCGCGAATACCATAGTTCGTTCTCTCCGCCGAGACGCTTCTGAACGCCCGAAAGACTCGATTCGACGGCGAACGGCACCAAAATTTTTCCGTCGTACTTTTCCGGCTGCGCGCCGACCGGAACGATGGCGTAATCCCACAGCCCGTTCAGGTTCTGCCACCGGTCACGCTCCATCAGCGGACGCGGGTATTCCGGCAGCGGATTCTGCGGATCGACTTGGTCGGCCCACGGAGTTTTGATCTTGTCCCCGACCGGCTGCCATTGGGCAAAACCGGCGGTTCCGAATAGCAGTGCAGCAGCGAGTAAAATTGATTTTCTCATACTTATCTTGTTAGGTTAATCGTATTGTTAACAAAGATAAGTTTTTTTCGAAAACCAAACATACAAAACGCCGACAAGCGATCCGCAATTTTTTTCGAAATCAGAAAAAAAGAATAACGACCACCGAGATAACCGCTCCGCCGCCGGCTCCGGCGGCGACCTGGGCCAAATTGTGGCTGCCCAGCCGCAGACGGGCGCTCCCGAGCAAGCCGGCCAGCAGCAGGCATCCGACGAGCGCCTGCTGGAGATTGGCCAACCCGGCGTAACACACCACGGCGAGCATACCGAGCAGACCGCCCGCGGCAGTCATATGCAGGCTGATTTTCCAATACAGGTTCACGAAAAACGCGAAGGCGACGCAACACAGCGCGGCGATCAGAAAACGGGTGATCAGGAATGCGAACAGCATGTTGGACATCGCCACGATGCACATCAGGTAACAAACGGCGACGATTCCCATCGGCAGCATCCGCGTTTTCTGATCCTGCAACGACCAGTCGGGAATCACACGGAACCACCGCAGCACCCCGATGGAAAAAGCCGGCAGCAGCAGCGTATTGAGCGCCACGATGCCCAGCAGGAAAAACTTCACCCGCGGCGGCATGTTGACCATCACCGTCGGCCCGTACAGCATCAGTAGTACCGCCCACGTCGGAATGACGAAAGGATGCATCAGCGCCGAAATACCGCGGCTCAAACGGTTCCATACGGAATATTCCATGACTTTCCCGGTTTTCGGAAACAAAGATAGCACAAATATCGGGGAACGGTGCTCCCGGAGGGCAGAATTCCGCAGCCGGCGCGGCGGTACGGCGTCCGCCTACAACTGCCTGCGCAACCGGGCGACCGGAATCCCCAGCATCTCGCGGTATTTGGCCACCGTGCGGCGCGCGATGCGGTATCCCTTGTCGTTCAGGATATCCATCAGTGTCTCGTCGGTCAACGGCTTGCGCTTGTTCTCCTTGTCGATGCACTCAGAGAGGATGTTCTTGATCTCGTACGACGACACTTCCTCGCCGCTGTCGGTCTGCATCGCTTCGGAAAACAACTGTTTGAGCGACAGGATACCGAACTGCGTCTGCACGTATTTGCTATTCACCACGCGCGAAATGGTCGAAACGTCGAGCCCCGTAGCGTCGGCGATGTCCTTGAGGATCATCGGCCGCAGCTTCGACTGGTCGCCGTCGACGAAAAATTCGCGTTGGTAGTCGAGAATCGCCTGCATCGTCCGCATCAGCGTGTCGTGCCGCTGCTTGATCGCCGAGATGAACCACTTCGCCGAATCGATCTTATTCTTGACGAACTGGATCGCCTCCTTGTTCTGCTCGGCGCTTTGGCCGCTGCCGGCGCTCATGCTGCGGATCATCTCCATGTAACGGCGATTCACTTTCAGATCGGGAATGTTCGACGAATTCAGGCTCAGCTCGAAAATACCGTTCTGGTAGTCGAGCGTAAAATCGGGCATAATATAGGGCTGGGCCGAACTTTTGCCGTCGCTGTACAGATTACCCGGCTTCGGCGACAGGTGCACGATCTCCTCGATCGCGTCGCGGAACTCGTCTTCGCCGACCGACAGCCGCGTCATCAGCTTTTCGTAGTGTTTTTTCGTAAATTCGTCGAAGTAGTTGGTCAGGATTTTCCGGGCCAGCTTTTCGGATTCCGACAGCTCCTCGCGCGCGTTCATTTGCAGCAACAGGCACTCCTGCAGGTTGCGCGAACCGATCCCCACCGGCTCCAACTGGTGGATCACCCGCAGGATGCGTTCGAGCTCCTCCTCGGAAGTTTCGATGCCGAGACTAAAGGCGATGTCGTCCGAAATGGATGACAGGTTTCGACGCAAATATCCGTCGTCGTCGATGCTGCCGACCATGTATTTGGCCAACGTCATCTCGCGTTCGGACAGATTTTTGAATCCGAGCTGTTCGATCAGGTACTCGTGCAGCGACATACCTTCGGTCAGGTAAACGGGACGTTTCTGGTCGTCGGGAGAGTAGTTGTTGGCGTGATACTTGTAGCGTGGAGTATCGTCTTCGGCGAAATATTCTTCGACGGATACCTCCTTGGGCTGCTCCTCTTCCTGATCTTCGGACGGTTCTTCTTCGAGTACGGGATTCTCCTCGATTTCCTGCTTGATGCGCTGCTCGAGTTGCAGGGCCGGAAGCTCCAGCAGTTTGATCATCTGGATCTGCTGCGGCGACAGCTTCTGGAGCAATTTTTGAACTTGGCGTTGATTAAGATTGGACATAGCTTTTCAATTTTCAATAACTGATTCAATAGATTTACGTATCTTCTGTATAATTACAAAGATAATTATAAATCTATTGAAAGGCAGCCCGCAGAAAGGGGACTTTATAACAGGATAAGACTTATCTTATATCCTGAAACCGCCGTCCCGTGTGCAAGAATTTAACCCGGACTAAAACTCCGCGTTCTTCGGCGTCCGGGGGAACGGAATCACATCGCGGATGTTACCCATTCCGGTCACGAACAGCAGCAGCCGCTCGAAGCCGAGGCCGAAACCGCTGTGCGGAGCGCTTCCCCATCGGCGGGTATCGAGGTACCACCAGATATCTTTCTCGGGTACGCCGACCTCTTCGATGCGCCGGCGCAGTTTGTCGAGGTTCTCCTCGCGCTGCGACCCGCCGATGATCTCGCCGATCTTCGGGAACAGCACGTCCATCGCGCGAACGGTCTTGCCGTCGTCGTTCTGCTTCATGTAGAACGCTTTGATCTCCTTCGGGTAGTTAATCAAGATGACCGGTTTCTTGAAATGCCGTTCGACCAGGTAACGTTCGTGCTCGCTCTGCAGGTCGAGTCCCCAACTGACCGGGAATTCGAACTTCACGCCGCTTCTGACCAGGATATCGATCCCCTCGGTATAGTCGAGGCGGACGAAATCGTTTTCGACGACGAACTTCAGGCGGTCGATCAGCTCCGCGTCGTACATTTTGGCGAGGAACTGCAGGTCGTCCTGACAGTTATCGAGGGCATAGCGGATCAGGTACTTCAAAAAGTCCTCGGCCAGTTCCATGTTGTCTTCCAACTCGAAGAAAGCGACTTCCGGCTCGATCATCCAGAACTCGGCCAGGTGGCGCGGGGTGTTCGAGTTTTCGGCTCGGAACGTCGGGCCGAACGTATAGATCTGCGACAGGGCCAGCGCGCCGAGTTCGCCTTCGAGCTGGCCGGAGACGGTCAGGTTGCAGGGTTTCCCGAAAAAATCCTGGCTGTAATCGACCGCGCCTTCCGGGGTTTTGGGCACATCGTTCAGGTCGAGCGTAGTGACGCCGAACATCGCTCCGGCGCCTTCGGCGTCGCTGCCGGTGATCAGCGGCGTATGCAGGTAGAAAAATCCGTGGTCGTTGAAATATTTGTGGATCGCGTAAGCCATCGCATGGCGGATACGGAGCACGGCACCGAAAGTGTTGGTACGCGGGCGCAGGTAGGCTATTTCGCGCAAGAATTCGAGCGAATGGCCTTTCTTCTGCAACGGGTACGTTTCGGGATCGGCTGTGCCGTAGATCTCGATCGACGAAGCCTGTATTTCGACGGGCTGGCCGGAGCCGAGCGATTCGACCAGCGTGCCGGCGACTTTGACGCAACTGCCGGTGGTGATCTCCTTGAGGAGGTTTTCGTCGAATTTGGCTACGTCGGCTACGACCTGGATATTATGGATGATCGATCCGTCGTTGACGGCGATGAAAGCTACGTTTTTATTTCCGCGTTTGGTTCTGACCCAGCCTTTGACGACTACTTCCGTACCGAACGCCGTTGATTTCAACAGCTCTGCAATTTTCGTTCTACCTCCGCTTAACATAATCTCTTATTTATAGAATTAAACCGAATGACAAATATCGCATTTTTTATTCAAAAGATGAAGTTTTCGGGTAATTTTTAGGGGTCGGAAACGCTCGTCCGGACGCCGACCTGCTCAGCGTCCTGCAATCCGGCGTCAAAAAAGGCTGGGCCTGCTGAACGCCCTGTACGACGCCCGGAGAGCCGAAAAAGACGAGCTTAAAGCCGAATAACAAAACGGAGCGGGGAGCGTTTTGGGACGCTCCCCGCTCCGTTTTACCCGGCCCGCATCCGCAGGCCGCACTTGCCTTAACAATGAATCACCCCCGATCCGATCAATTCCTCGCCGTCGTACCACGAGGCGAACTGCCCGGCCGTAACGCCGCGCTGCGGCTCGTCGAACACGATATACCCGCCCTCGGGCGTCACATGCAGCACGCCGTCCTGCAACGGCTGCCGGTAGCGTATCCGCATCCGGAACCGCGCGCTCGCGCCCGGCTGCAACGCCCGGTCGGGACGTACCCAGTGCATCTCGTCCGGCAGAATGCGCAACCCGCGCCGGTAAAGTCCCGGATGTCGCTGTCCCTGGCCGACGTACAGCACGTTGCGCTCCACGTCCGTCGCAATCACGAACAACGGCTCCGGCTTACCTCCGACGTTCAGGCCCTTGCGCTGCCCGATCGTGAAGAAATGCGCCCCGCGATGCCGTCCGACGCACGTTCCGTCCGTCTCGCGGTACGCGTACGGCGCAGCCAACTCATCGAGCGTCGCGCCGTCGGCCAGCGGACGGTAGCCGTCCCACGAGGCCGGCACCTCGACGATATCGCCCTCGCGGGCCTCCAACCACTGTTGCAGGAACACCGGCAGATCGACCTTGCCGACGAAACAGATGCCCTGCGAATCCTTGCGGGCCGCCGTAGCCAGGTGCTGTTCGGCGGCGATCCGCCGAACCTCCGGCTTCAGCAGGTGTCCGATCGGAAACAGCGCGCGCGAAAGCTGCCGCTGGGTCAACTGACACAAGAAATAACTCTGGTCTTTGTTCGGGTCGCTGCCCGCCAGCAGACGGTGCACCGTGCGCCCGTCGATCTCGACGTCCTCGCGGCGACAGTAGTGACCCGTAGCCACGTAATCGGCCCCCAGGTCAAGCGCCGCTTTCAGGAAGGCGTCGAACTTGATTTCGCGGTTGCAAAGCACGTCCGGGTTCGGCGTCCGTCCCCGGCCGTACTCGGCAAACATATAGTCCACGACGCGGCGGCGGTATTCATCGCTCAGGTCGATCAGATGAAACGGGATGTCGAGCCGCTTGGCCACCAGTTCGGCGAACATGTGGTCGTCGTACCACGGGCAATCGCCTTCGAGCGTCCCGGTCGTATCCTTCCAGTTGCGCATGAAAAGCCCCACCACATCGTATCCCTGCTCCTTGAGCAGGTAGGCCGCCACGCTCGAATCGACGCCTCCGGAGAGGCCCACCACTACCCGCATCACATCACCGCCAATTTCAGCACGTCGCTGTTGGTCTTCACATAATTGAACTTCAGGCCGCCGAGGTACTCGGGTTTGATCTCCGAAATATCTTTGCGGTTATCCTCGCTGAGGATGATCTCGTGGATACCGGCGCGCTTGGCGGCGAGGATTTTCTCCTTGATCCCGCCGACGGGCATCACGCGGCCCCGGAGGGTCGTCTCGCCCGTCATCGCGACGCGCTCCTTGACCTTGTGGCCGGTGAAAGTCGATACGAGCGAAGTCACCATCGTGATACCGGCGCTCGGCCCGTCCTTCGGAATCGCTCCCTCCGGCACGTGGATGTGCACGTCGTATTTGCTGAACATCTCCGGATCGATCCCCAGCTCCCGGCTGTGGGCCTTGACCCATTGCAGCGCGATCGTGGCCGACTCTTTCATCACGTCGCCGAGGTTGCCCGTCATCGTCAGGGCGCCCTTGCCCGGCGTCAGGATCGACTCGATATACAGGATATCGCCGCCGACCTCCGTCCAAGCCAGCCCCGTCACGACGCCGACAATGCCGCCGACCTCATACTCCTCCCTCTGGAAACGCGGCACGCCGAGGATTTTCTCCACGTCGGCAGCCGTCACCTCCGGCTTGAACTGTTCGTCGAAACCGATGTTCTTCGCACGCGTGCGGACGATCTTCGCGATGTTCTTGTCCAGCGCGCGCACGCCCGATTCGCGGGTATACTCGCCGATCACCTTCTCGATCACCTTCGGCCCCATCCTGAACTGCTTGGCCGGGACGCCGTGCGCCTCGAGCTGCTTCGGGATCAGGTGCTTGCGGGCAATCTGTATCTTATCCTCCAGGATATAGCCCGGAATATTGATCATCTCCATCCGGTCGCGCAGCGGCGCCGGGATGTTCGCTACGTTGTTGGCCGTTGCGATGAACAGCACTTTCGACAGGTCGTACTCCGTATCGAGGTAGTTGTCGTGGAACGTCGTGTTCTGTTCCGGATCGAGCACTTCGAGCAGCGCCGACGACGGGTCGCCGTGGTTGCTGACGGTCACTTTGTCGATCTCGTCGAGGATAATCACCGGGTTCGACGAGCCGGCGCGCTTGATCGTCTGAATGATCCGCCCCGGCATTGCGCCGATATACGTTTTGCGGTGCCCGCGGATCTCGGCCTCGTCGTGCAGGCCGCCGAGCGAGATACGCCCGAACTTGCGCTTCAGCGCAGCCGCCACCGACTTGCCGAGCGAAGTCTTACCGACCCCCGGAGGACCGTACAGACACAGGATCGGCGATTTCAGGTCGCCTTTGAGCTTGATTACGGCCAGGTGCTCCAGAATCCGGTCTTTCACTTCGTCGAGCCCGAAATGGTCGTTGTCGAGCCGTTTTTTCGCATGGGCGAGGTCGAGGTTATCCTTCGTATAGGTGTCCCACGGCAGGTCGAGCATCAGTTGCAGGTAATTGAGTTGCACCGAATATTCGGCCACCGCCGGGTTCATCCGTTCGAGTTTGGACAACTCTTTGAAAAACAGCTCCTTCACCTCCGGCTTCCAACGCTTCTTCGCGGCGCGTTCATGCAGGTCGTCCAGATCCTTGTCGGCCGGATCGCCGCCCAGCTCGTCCTGGATCGTGCGGATCTGCTGCTGCAAGAAATACTCGCGCTGCTGCTGATCGATGTTCTGCTTCACCTTACCCTGGATTTCGTTTTTCAGCTCGGCGATCTGCTGCTCGCGCACCAGTATCTCCAACAGCCGGCGCGCACGCGCCAGCAGGCCCGGAGCCTCCAGCAAACGCTGGCGGTCGGCGTCGGGCAGATCCATGTTCGAACAGATGAAGTTGATCGTCCCGCGTTTGTTATCGATATTCTTGATCGCAAAAGTCGCCTCTTTGGGCATCTGCGGCGAAATATTGATAATATTCAGCGCGACGTCCTTGATCGAATCGACCAGCGCCTCGAACTCGATGTTCGTCGGCTCGGGAATCGAATCCTTCAGCGGAGCGACCGAAGCCCTGAAATAAGGCTCCGTCATGATGAAATCGCGGATTTCGATCTTGTCCAGTCCGTGCAGGATAACGGTCAGATTGCCGTTCGGCATTTCGAGCACTTTCAGGATGCGGGCCGCCGTTCCGACACGGTACAAATCGTCCGGGCCGGGTTGTTCGACCTCCGACTCCTTTTGCAGCACGGCGCCGAGGATACTTCCGCCGCTCTCCACCTCGCGAACCAGTTTCATCGACTTGTCGCGGCCGACCGTAATCGGCGTGATCGACCCCGGGAAAAGCACCGAACTGCGCAACGTCAGAATCGGCAACACCTCCGGAATCACTACGTTTTCTCCCATATCACCATCTTCGCCCGCCATGATCGGGATTACATGGTGACGGCCTTCGAGCATATCTGATATGCCTGCGAAGTCCTCTTTCTTATTATATTTTTTACTCATCTTCGTCTCTGTTTAATCCGCAAATATAGTGCATTTTAACTAAAATCAACAAACTGTTCCCGGCGAAATGCGCCGTCGCCCGCTTTTCGACACAGGTCAAAACAGCCGCCAATCTTAAAGTTTTTCAAAATAGAAACGAAAAAACAGCCCCTATTATTGCAAATCGCTATCTTTACGACGTAAAATGATACGAATCGTGAAAAGCTACATTCTGAGCCTGTTGCTCGTATTTTCGGGCATCGCTTGCTGTCCGGCCCGGCCGCTGCCGAAAGCGTGGGTGCGCGACAGTCTGCCCGCGCTGACCGAACGGTGCAGGCAATTGCTGTCCCGCGCCTACATGGCCGAAAAATTGATCGGCGAAACCCGCTCGCTGCCCGGCTGGGAGGGTTTCAACGTTCGACTTTACGAATACCGTACCGGCCGAGACGTTCGCACCGGAGCCCCCAAAACCGGCAGGGTATATCTGCTGAATCCGGAGCCGGAGCGGCTGGCGCGGTGGATTGCCACGACCTGCCTGGAAGTCAAAGGAAGCCTCGGTTTCGAATATACCGACCGGCTGCTGCGGTGGATACGCGGGCAGTCGGGGGCGCAGTTCCCGGTGCGGGGCGTCGTTTACGAAGCGATGGAGCGGCCCGGGCGCTACGAACCGTACGTGTTCAAGGACGGCGTGACGGTGTACGTGGCCGACAACGCCCGCTTCCCGGCAGACGGGCACTGCACCCCCGAACAGTTGGCGTTTTACCTGACCCTGACCGATGCCGACCTGAAACCCCGCACGGGCCGTTACGCCCGCATTTGCAGCACGACGCGCGAACAGTACAAAGCCGCCGGCGGCCGCGACGAAGTGGGCGACAGCGACTCCGACCGCCGACTGGCATGGCTCGATACGGTGCGCAGGCTCTACCGGCGGGCGATGAAATCCGACCGCAACGAACTGATGATCGCCTGGGCCAAGGCAAACCTGTAATAATTGCCGGAAAATTGTTATTTTTGCGAGATTAATGCTAAAATTCGGAATACTTATGGAAATCGGTGCAAAATACACCCCGCAGCAGATCGAATCCAAGTGGTACGACTACTGGATCCGCCACAATTTTTTCCACTCGACGCCCGACGGAAGGGAACCCTACACGATCGTCATCCCGCCGCCGAACGTGACCGGAGTGCTGCACATGGGGCACATGCTGAACGAAACCATACAGGACGTGCTGGTACGCCGCGCCCGGATGCAGGGCAAAAACGCCTGCTGGGTTCCGGGAACCGACCACGCGTCGATCGCCACCGAAGCCAAAGTCGTCCAGAAACTCAAAGCCGACGGAATCGATAAAAATTCGCTGACCCGCGAAGAATTTTTAAAACACGCTTGGCAGTGGAAAGAGAAACACGGCGGCATCATCCTGAACCAACTGCGCAAACTCGGCGCTTCGTGCGACTGGGAGCGTACCAAATTCACGATGGACCCGGCGCTGAGCGAAAGCGTCATCAAAGTATTCGTCGACCTGTATAAAAAAGGTAAAATCTACCGCGGCGTACGAATGGTCAACTGGGACCCCGCCGCGCAGACCGCCCTTTCCGACGAAGAGGTCATCTACCGCGAATCGCAGGGGAAGCTGTACTACCTGCGCTACAAAATCGAAGGAACGTCGCGTTACGTCGTCGTAGCCACGACGCGGCCGGAAACGATCCTCGGCGACACGGCGCTGTGCGTCAACCCGAACGACCCGCGCTACCGGGATCTGCCGCAGGATGCGCGCGTGCTGGTGCCGCTCATCGACCGTTCGATTCCGGTGATCCGCGACGAGTACGTCGACATCGAATTCGGAACCGGCGCGCTGAAAGTGACCCCGGCCCACGACGTGAACGACTACATGCTCGGCGAAAAATACAACCTCGAAATCATCGACATTTTCAACGATGACGGTACGCTGAACGAGCACGGCGAACGCTACGCCGGCATGGACCGTTTCGAAGTCCGCCGGCAGATCGAGAAAGACCTCGCCGACGCCGGCCTGCTCGAAAAGGTCGAAGCCTATACCAACAAGGTGGGATATTCGGAACGCACCAACGTGCCGATCGAGCCGAAGCTGTCGATGCAGTGGTTTCTGAAGATGACCGAACTGGCCCAGCCGGCTCTCAAAGCGGTCATGGAAGACGAAATCCGGCTGGTTCCGGCCAAATTCAAGAATACGTACCGCTACTGGATGGAGAACGTCAAGGACTGGTGCATCTCGCGGCAATTGTGGTGGGGCCAGCAGATCCCGGCCTACTTCCTCCCCAAAGGGGGGTACGTGGTCGCCGAAACGCCCGAAGAAGCGCTGAAGCTGGCCCGCGAAAAGACCGGCGACGCTTCGCTGACGGCAACCGACCTACGCCGCGACCCCGACGTGCTCGACACGTGGTTTTCGTCATGGCTATGGCCGATCTCGGTGTTCGACGGCATCAACCGCCCCGAAAACGAGGAGATCAAATACTACTACCCGACCAACGACCTGGTCACCGGGCCCGACATCCTGTTCTTCTGGGTCGCCCGGATGATCATCGCCGGATACGAATACCGGGGCGAAATGCCGTTCAGGAACGTCTACCTGACCGGCATCGTCCGCGACAAACTGCGTCGCAAGATGAGCAAATCGCTCGGCAATTCGCCCGATCCGCTCGACCTGATCGAACAGTACGGGGCCGACGGCGTACGGCTGGCGATGCTGCTGTGCTCGGCGGCCGGCAACGACCTGTTGTTCGACGACGCGCTGTGCGAACAGGGACGCAACTTCGGCAACAAGATATGGAACGCTTACCGGCTGGTAAACGGCTGGCAAGTGGACGACTCGCTGGCGCAGAGCGACAGCAACCGGCTCGCCGTATCCTGGTTCGACGCGATGCTGAACCGTACGCTCGGCCAAATCGAAGAGGATTTTACCGAATACCGCATTTCGGAAGCGTTGATGAAGCTGTACCGCCTGTTCTGGGACGAGTTCTCCGGATGGTACCTTGAAATGGTGAAACCGGGCTACCGGCAACCGACCGACCGGGCGACGATGGACGCTACGAAAGCGTTCTTCGACAGGTTGCTCCGGACGCTGCATCCGTTCATGCCGTTCATCACCGAGGAAATCTGGCAGCACATGGCTCCGCGCAAAGACGGCGAAAGCATCACGGTCGCCGCGCTGCCCGCGCCGCAGCCGTTCGACCAGGCGCTGCTCGAACGCATCGAACAGCTCAAAGAGGCCGTCTCGTCCGTGCGGAACATCCGCAAGGAGCACAACATTCCGAACAAGGAAGCGCTGGAACTGTACGTCATCGGGGACGACAATTATCATCGCGAATACAACCCGCTGCTGCAAAAAATGGCGAACCTGAACCGCGTGGAGGAGATCGCCGAAAAGCGTTCCGACGCAGCCGCGTTCATCGTCAAAACGACCGAATATTTCGTCCCGCTGGGCGGCAGCATCGATGTGGAAGAAGAACTCAAGAAGCTGAAGGCCGACCTCGCCTACCAGGAAGGATTTCTCGCCTCCGTTCTGAAAAAACTGTCGAACGAACGTTTCGTACAGAACGCCCCGGCCAAAGTGATCGAAACCGAACATGCCAAACGGCACGACGCGGAAGCCAAAATCAAGGCGCTAAAGGAACGTATCGATCAGTTACAATAAAATTTCACAAGACGAAAAGAGCCCGGAAAGATTCCGGGCTCTCGTTTTAAAACATGAAGTTATCTTAAAAAAAACATCCATACAGGAAAATATCTCCGAAAAGACTTCTACACTACGTCAACGTGCAGACTGTAAATTAAAAACTTTCTCATATAATAATTTCCGCACATCTTCATTAGCCGTTGGATTCCCAACCAATGTCACCCGATTTGTCGAATCCAGTAAAAAACTATGGTAATGAAAATCCTGTGGGATATGCGTATTCAATCTACCAAAAACACCGGATTCATCGATATATACGACATGTATGGATTTATAAGCCTTTTTCTCTGGATTGCATCTTTGTGATATTTTCTCTCACGGTACGGTACAACTTAAAAAGCAACCTACCAACAAAAGTATAATTCACCGTGTAATTTTCATATTTTATTTCAATTGTTGGATACCGATAGCACATCCTCCCGCATGAATATGATCAATAATATGATCGGGTAAAGACACGTCTTTCGGATTCACATTCGTGGTCATGAAATAGGAAAAGATAAACGGATCATCATATTCGGTAAACAAACTGTTTGAAAATAACTCGACCGGTTGACTCTCATATTTAATTCCATTTTTTCTATCAACGATGAAACACCGCGATTTTCCATGATCTCTCAACTTTCCGATGATTAAATCTCCTTTTACAGCAACATAATCCTTGATAAAACAATAATTTTCGAATTTATCCAATTTAGACTCTACGTCCTTTTTATTTTCATCGGGAACATTGCACGCTCCAAAATCGAAACGAATTATCTGTCTGAGATTCAAATCTCGACTCAACACATACGCATTATTATCAATAGGCTGATTATAAACAACATTCTGTTCGCAATCCGTAAAACGATAAGATGAAAACACATAGGCGGGATCGATATATTCATCATAATACAATACTTGATTCTCCATTTTACATTGTGAATCCGTTTGCCCGATCTTATATCCTTTCGCACGTCCGCTATTCCAGGACGCTAATCCGAATATTATTTTTCCCCCTACCGATTTGAGAATATCCGCCTCAAAATCCAACGTATGACTCGCTATGAAATTAAAATCAGAATCGTACAAATTAACCTTATCGGTATGTGAATCCAATACATACAATACTCCGGACTCCCTGTCTATATCAAAATCGGTTATTTGTAAATATTCGTAAAGGGCCCTGCCTTTTCTTTGGAATTTTCTAATAAATTTCCCGGATCGATCGAATTCCAGAATCGCATTCAATCGTTGATCCAATATGAATAATGAACTATCGACAAATTTCACTTTATCAACCCGCCCGAAAAGAGCATCGGAAACGGTATCGAATGCAACAAACTCCATTTTAGACACAATATCCTCCGGAATCTGTTCAAAATTTCGGCTTGTTAACGATTCGTAATCTATAATAGACACGGGTACATCATAGTCTACCTTCTTCCGAGAATCGCATCCCACGAGGAACAACAATATGCCAATTAATAAGATTGGCTGTTTATCAAAACATATAAACAGACGGATGAGTTTCGACATAACATTCTCTCTTTCTCAAAAATCTGCCCATCCGATTTTCCATAAATTTACAGAAAACCGAAAAAGGCAGACTTTTAGTATTCAACAGATTTTCCCGCTGTTACCCTTTAATTGCAACCAGACAAGTCTTTACAATTTACCGTATTCTCCGACTTACAGTTTCCCGTAGCTTCAGATTTAGTACCTCCGCAAGGAGTGTCCTCACTTTCCCCGCTCGCCAACGCTTCTACATTGGCCGAAAGAAATAAAATTCGATCGGTATTGTCAGAAACCAACAAATAAGCGCCGGCAGCCCATGCGACCGCAAACGAACAAATCGCTCTTTCATAACAATTAACAATCAATAAATAACAAAATTAACGCGATCTTCATTACAATATTAACGATAATTACCATTATCGACAAACCGTCATCACTAAAAAAGAACTTATTAGAAACTATCATCGTTACAGGCTACAGGCGATTTGCTTATCGTAAACGTTCCGGGATCATCGATTCCTATGTAAAAAAGTCCTTCGAAAAACAGGATTGCCGGCAGTCGGCCGGCCAGGGGACGATAAACCCACGGACGTTTCGCCCCGGCCAGAATGATCGAAACCGAACATGCCGAACGGCACGACGCGGAAGCCAAAATCAAGGCGTTGCAGGAGCGCATCGCGCAACTGGGATAAAAACATTTACAAAACAAGAAGCCCGTTGTGTGGAGACAACGGGCTTCCTGTTTTTATCGTTAAAAATCGACCATTCAACGAACCTCATACAAGAACAGGATCGGATTATCGTCCTCTTTCATCCTCTCTATTTTTTCCTTAAACCAAGGAGCCGCTCCCTTAGCGACATGCTCGACATAAATTTTCAACGACGCCTGATTCACCGACGGAAGAAACGCAATATATTTATTTCCGATATCCTGCGTCGGCAGCATTCCGTTGCACGGAATTTGAGTTTGAGTATCCAGGATCATCGGGAAAGCCTTCACCTCGTTCGTCCGCGTATCGAGCACGCAAAAGCCCCGGTTATTGACCGAAAAATACAGCTTCCCGGAACTCTCTTTGATATTCGCCAACCCGGTGACATAATCACGATCCCACCCCCGCTGCAAGTACTCCTGATCGGACAGCCGATCGCCTTTTTGCAAAGATTCAGGCAGATTGTATTTGCCGAAATCGATCCGGTAACGGGGAACGACGGCGCCTTCGTCATATTGATAAATCGTATTGGCAAAACGCCGTGCGAAATAGGGTTTCGTACTGGTCTGTATCAACGCTCCCGGCGGATAAAACGGCCCGAGATCGATCAACGGCAGATCCAGCACCTTCTTTTGACGCAACGACCGATCGTCATTGGGCAACTCAACGAGAAAATCATCTCCGTTTTGCGCCCGCATATCCATGCAGATCAAGCGATCCTTCGCAATGGCAAACTGAAAAAACAATTCGTCTGTCAGTACCTCGCCGATAAATTTGCCGTTATAATCGAACCGCATAAATTTGGAAGGCACATCCGAATAAACGACGAATTGCCGCCTGTCGTAATCGAAACAACAATCCCGGATCTTTATGTATTCGCCCGGACCGCGTCCTTTCCGGTCGATCGAAAACAAAAACCGGCCTACCGTATCGAATACGCATATTTTCCAACTCCGATCATCATAAACGGCGATCCGGTCTTCGAAAACGAATACCTTACTGATATCCCCTAAAAGAGCTCCCTCGGTCGTCTCGAAAAAAATCACGCGACTCTTCGAAAAAATCAACGAATCGGGCACGCAATGATCCTCACCGGAAAACAAATTCCGGACATCCGCATGCACGAAGGAAACCGAAGCGCCATCCTCCCCTCCCTTGGCATGACACCCTATAACACATGACAAACATGCAACTATCAAAAATAACCTTGTCTTCATTCCGTCGTTCGGATTCGTTCATATATCAACCACCCCCTACGCATTCACGCAAGAAATCGTTTCCACTCCGTTACAGGGCGTGTCCATAAGCTTATTTTACGAACGCCATCCCACAAAACGATCACGGCCGCCGTATGACCCTGAAAAAACGCCTTTCGCCTTGTCCCAAATCAACCATTAGCGGCGACACCCCCATACGACCGCAACGAATACGGAACTGACTTTCTCCGGCAACCGTCCCTAACCATGAACAAATATCAAAATTAATCGGATTTCACTACAATATTAACGATAATTGTCATTACCGACAAATTAATTATGAATCGTCCCCATCGTGTATAAAACCAATACTCCGCCGCCGTTAACAAGATGCTCTTCCACGACCGGTTCCGCACGTTCAAAACCATCCGCTACCAAACTTTTGTAACTATCGTCTCCTGCAAGAAAACAAACATATTTATCATTATAACTACATAACGGAAACCATAAGCATTTAAAACTGCTCTCCGCCGAATTCACAGTAATCCCTCCGTTTTTTCCATCATAAAGAAAACAATCTAAAAAATCACCAATACTGACTTCCAATGCAATATAATCCCTACACATCACAGGAGTGCCATAAAGATAATGATAACCATTCTCATTAATTGCGTGTATATCACCACGACTATCCCGGGGAATTTTATTCGGCCCGAAATCGACTGCAATATTGAACATGGTGTCTGCATTATTTTTTGAAAAGACAGTGAAAACATCGGAACCGCACGAATGAAAAACAATGCGATCTTCCGTTGTCGAAAAATAGGTTTGCTTGCCGATTGGATCTTCCTCGGAATAAGTAAACAACCTGCGTTTTATGCGGCAATTGGAATCCATAACAAAAAGCCTGTGCGGTGATTGCTTACCCGACAGGCTGCCTCCGGGTAATGGTGCGAATGCAAAAAGAAAATCACCGTTATCAAAACACTCGACATCCCAGACTACCACGGGTAATTTCTTCTTATTTAAATATTTCCCCGATCGGGAATCATAAACATAAAGTATATGTCGATAATTGTCTATGACATAAATAGAATGATCGTCGACCGCAAAGTTTTTAATTTCAAGATATTCCTGCGGCCCTCTTCCCTTACGATCAATTGCGAACTTAAAATTCCCGGCTAAATCGAAAACAACGATCTTATGATTCCGAAAATCCCCGATATAAATATTCCCGTTTTTCATCACGAGCTTATTAATTTCCGAGAAAGCAGACTCTTTCACATCTTCTAACAAAATATAATCGACTGAACGAACAGACGTAGCAATAAGAGAATCCGGAAACCGATCAAACATAATAGTCCGGTCTATCCTAACGTTTTCCTCATTTTTTACTTTAGAGCAACAAGCAATAAAAACAAATACGCTGAACCAGAGAATACTATTTGCCTTTTTCATTTCGTTAAAATAAAATATAAGAACAGAACCAAATCTCGATTCTGGTTCTGTTCATTATCAAATAATTCAATTAACTTTTGTGTGTCGGGCAACGTTTTGAATTACATCCACTTCCTCCTCCCTGACAGGTTATAATCTCCACCTTACATTTTTTACCTTTGGAGATTTGCACGCCACAAATGGAACTATACATATATCCGTCCGGATACTCATACTGTCCGCCTTCATCACGCGTTAACGCCTCGACATTTGATAAAAGAAGTGCCCCCTCACTGGTTTTGTCCGCTGTTAGTAAATAAGCACCGGCAGCCAATACGACCGCAAACGAACATAGAATTACTTCTTTCATGATAATTGATTTTAATAATCAATAAATGGCAAGATTGAACACAATCTTTATTACAATATTAACGATAATTACCATTATCAACAAACCGTTATCACTAAAAAAGAACTTATTAGGAACTATTATCGTTACGGGCTGCAAGTGATTGCTTATCGTAAACGCTCCGGTTCATCAATTCCTATACAAAAAAGCCTTCCGAAAAGCCTGGCTGCGGGGGACAATAAACTCACGGACGTTTCGCCCCGGCCAAAGTGATCGAAACCGAACACGCCGAACGGCACGACGAGGAAACCAAAACCAAAGCATTGCGGGAACGTATCGCGCAGTCGGGACATACACACAAAACAACCGGCCTGCTGTCCTGCGACAGCAAGCCGGTTGTTTTCACTTACATACGAAAGAAGTCACTCGTCGGAGCGGATAGCCGATTCGTACAAACGCCAGATTTTGTCGCTCCCTATCGGATTGCCGACGGCCCGAGGCTGATTACGACCGTTTAATAAAAACGTATGGTAAGCCTCCCGGTCGATATGATAAGTCGCGGCGAAAGATCCCAACGTATCGTAGAGCACAGGCAGCGTAAAGTGAATCATTTTCATCTGGGCATGGATCGCCTGCATATCCGGGACGTGAACGACCAGAACGACCGGAACGCGCATACGCCCTCGCACCACATTCCACATCCGCAGGCTCTGCAACTTGCAACCGACGCAACCCGAAGAATCGAGGTAGTGGACAATCTTGGGGCCGGGCATCCGTACGGTACTTTTCGCCAGATCTTCGGGCGCATACAGCCGGCTCAAGTCGATGCGTTGCTCCATAAACGATTCCAGTTTCCGGTACTCGGCTCCTTTCCGTGAATCGCAGCCGGTTCCCATACTCAGCCCCATCCCTACGATCAGCAAAAAGTATCTTGCCAACATCCTAGAAATCCTTTACCTTAAAACATGCCAAAAAAAGATTGGCGTCCGTCTCCATACTGTCTATCATCGCCTTGTATTTGCCCGAAAATCCGTAATCTTTCGCCATATATTGCAGCGTTATCGCATGATGCGGACCGTAACACCAATCCCCGTCGCACGCATAGATAATGCTGGTCAAATAGTCGAAAGTACGATCCCCGCTCATATTTTCAAGCGTTTTATCGTACCGGATCGCATTTCCGGAATTTTTCGAATAAAGGTACATATCGTCCATCCCGGAACGTAACAAGATATGCGATCCGACATTGAAAAACTCCACCGGAAAAAAATAGTTTCGCTTCTCATATTCGGGCAATTCCGCATTGGGATCCATTTCCCGGCGCTGCTCGTCGTTCAGCAATTTCACGTCCTCGTCCCCACTCTCTATAATATAAGCCGGGGATACGGTACGTTCCGACACGGCGACACGGTAAACCGTATCCCCCAAGGTAGGATAGTATAGAATATCCCCGTTGTCCAAATAACCGCTGGCCGACAGGAACGACAAACCGTATTTTGGCGTCCGGTTCCTTATCATGCCCTGGACGACGTCTCCTTTCAGGTCGATCCAGTGCAAATCGTAATCCCGCAGCAGCGAATCCTGATACTGTTCCTTGTTGTCGTTTTCATACCTCAGGATCATATCGTCGCGGAAAGCGATCACCTGTTTCGGCGTAAAATCGACTTTAACCACATGTTCGAGATTCAGAAATTCGTCGAAAATAAAAATCTTGCGAACGACGTCGTCTGCGACCAATATTTTCTTGCTGACCGGATCGGCCGCGAGAAAACACAGCATGAAATACTCGTCGGGCCCGTTCCCCCGCGCTTCGAACTTTTTCAGAAATTTCCCGTCTCGATCGAAACAGAGCAACTTCGTTCCCATCCGGTCGAGTAAATAGAATTTGCCGTTCAGCAATTTCAGGCAGCGCACATAATCGAACATCGATTCCGGGGTGGTCTCCAATTGAACGAAACGGAGCGAATCGAATAATTCGGCTCCGGAAACTCCGTCTTTTTTCGGTTCGATCCACAACCGAGTAAGCGAATCGGACGAAGCCCGGCGATACATATTGCGATTTTTGCAGGAAACGACTCCTGCAAAAACCGCAATAACCAAACACAAAACTTTCGCGATTTTCATCGACTACAAGCTATGAAATCGATCAACCGATCATACAATCCGGACATCCGGCAAGTTCTCCCCCCTCGACATACATACACACCGGAGTCTTTCCCTTAACGAGTTGGGGCGGATCGGTCGGACTAAGTCCAGGGAATGCTACATAACAAGGAGGCTCCAGAATATAAGAAACTATTCTATAACCCATTTTGGGCGGCTCCGGTTTTTCATCTTGCGTCAGCGCTTCGACATTGGCCAATAAAAAATCACCGCAACCGCCAAGTCCGCTGTTTTTCAGATAGACGCCCGTAGCCAATAATGTAAAAATGCCCGCGATTCCCCAAAAGATAAATGCTTTTTTCATAACAATAACGTTTTGATAGTTTAATAAATAATTGGTAATAAATAACACATAACATCATTGCAATAATAATAACAAACCCGGTAACGGACAAGCAACCTCACCAAAAAGGAATCAATTAACTACCAATCCCGGCTTCGAATCGTCAGGCGGGCTTTCTCTTCATGTTCCGTCCGGAACAGGCGCGGAGCGCTCCGTTTCTTCCCCCCCCTCATCCTCCCCTGCGTTACGCTCCCGCACAAAAAAGAGTCCCCCGATTACTCGAAGGACGACTCTAAGAGGCGGCGACCTACTCTCCCACATGTTACTGCAGTACCATCGGCGTAAACGGGCTTAACTTCCCAGTTCGAAATAGGAAGGGGGAACTTCGCTGCTATAATCACCAAAATCTTTATTGTTATACCTACAACATCATACAGACTCAGCGATACCTTTAGTAAAAATTCCTTCTGTTCAATCCGGTTCCCTTGTCTAAAGAACCGAACTTTATGGATTTAATTGATAAATAATTAGACAAGGATTATCGTCGACCTCGATAGACGGGATGATTTGGCGCAATCGTGCGGTTTGTTCGGGATAATCCTTTTCAAAATCGTTATATTCATCTCTCCCATCCACGAACGGTTTCATATTCAATGCACTTATTTCTGTAATGATAGCCTGCTGCGAAATTGCGCGTATTCGACCGAAAGGAAGAAAATACTTTGTCTCATTGACGACCGGTTCGCAGAGCCGACTCGCTCGCGTTTGTTTGTCATATACCAGCAAACGAGGTTGCCCTTCAAATACGAAATAGAATATCCAATAACGTTCGGTCTGCTGGAAACAGTTAATCTTCTGAACAAATCCGTTCGCTTCATTCGGGTCCAGATGTTGTAACTTCTCAAAACGGTTCACTTGTTCCGGCCAACCGTATTTTCCAAAATCCAATCGGAACAAAGGAGTCGCGCCCTTTTCTGAACAACTGTAAATAAGATTCTCACGCGGAGCAAGAAAATAACCGACACCGTCGTACGATGAAAAAGCATATGCATCGTTATAATACATGCTTTCCCATCCCTTTTTTATCGGAATATCCCCTCTCACAACTTTATAGTTTTCATCCAATATCCAGAGTTCATAAGAACCATCTTGCGCATATCCCCCCGCATATCCAACAACACCGTCGCGCATAGGGCATATAGCAACTAATTCTTTCGGCAATTCGGTTTGAGAAATTAGGGAAGTTCCGTCCAGATCGAACGAAAGTATTTCCGACGAATTCCTTGTCAGCAAATTCAACGTACCGGATTGGTCGTCGATAAAAAAATCACGTAGCTGAATGTATTCTCCTGGCCCTCGACCTTTCCGACTGATTTTACGGATTGCTTTGCCTTGCATGTCAAAAATAAATAGAGATTGACTGGCATAAAAATCACCGATATATATCTTGCCGTCATGAATCAGAACTTTATCGATTCGTCCGACCAATACGCTATCGTTTGTTTCCAGCCTTACAATCCGGATATCTTTGATAAGAGACAATCGTTGCAACTCAACCGTATGCTCGTCCAGATCTATCGTAATAGACTGAAATTCACATGTATTACATTGCATCTGACACGAAAATAAAAATAAGCACGAAACCAAGGATGCAACACTCACAGACAATACTTTATTCATGAATTCCAATTCTAAAATAGCCCCAAACGTTAAATGATATCAGCTTTACGGCCTTATTTGGATGGACCCGCACTGCAATTCTGCGGAGTACATAACTCATTCCCCCTGCAGCACAATGCACCTCTCCACTCGCCGAATAATAATACGCCTTACCCGTTCTATCCGTTTTTAAAGTAAGCGTTACCCTTCGACAGAAACCGTAATTTCTGAATTTTTCGGCCCTGAAAATTCATAATAACAACCATTCGAAGATCTTATGTAAAGATCTGAGTTACCTTCGTCTCGCGCCAATGCTTCTACATTAGCTAATAGACACGGACTTTCATAAGTGGTACTTTCATTTAGCAGGTAAGTGCCAATAACTGACGCAACGGCAAATGAACACAAAATCATCTTTTTCATAACTATTATTCTAATAAATTAATAAATAATGAAATCATATAAGATCATCGTTTCAATCCATTTCATATCAAAGAGCTACTCTCCATTAGTCGAAAGATTAAACGAAACGACTGCAAATCCACAAATTACCCTTACCGTATATAATGAAGAAACTTTACTCATACATGAACATTTAATAAGATAATAAAGATATATATATGACGATAATAATAAAGATAATAGCAATATCCAAACGCATATTTACAAAAAAAAACAAAAAAAACAAAAAAAGAACCAAAAAGATACCAAAAAGCAATCACCTTCTGTTCGGAAGCGAAGCTCGTTCCCTCGCACCACGACCGATACTACCCCTATCAATATCCGCACAAAAAAGAGTCCCCCGAATGCTCGGAGGACTCTAAGGAGGCGGCTACCTACTCTCCCACATGTTACTGCAGTACCATCGGCGTGAACGGGCTTAACTTCTCTGTTCGGAATGGGAAGAGGTGGAACC